>JBEKKL010000001.1:0-147082 GCA_050010735.1 Occallatibacter sp.
GAAACCGGTAAAGCCTGCCTGATCGCGATCGCAGGGAATCGTCGCCCGCGAAAAGTAGAGAGCACGACCGTTCAAATCCGTCACCACCTTCACGACATTGGGATTCGCGACGTCCTCTGGCGAACAAAGCACGGCCAGCGTAGCCACCTCGACCTCGGGACGATCGAGCAGAGCCAACAACGGAGGAAAGAACTCCGATGTCAACAGCGGCTCGTCGCCCTGAATATTGACGTAAATCTCGGCATCGATCAGCCGAGCCATCTCTCTTACCCGGTCTGATCCGCTGTGACATTCGAGCGAAGTGAAAGCCGCGGGAATCCCGCTTTCACGGCAAACATTGGCCACTTCATCGGAATCTGTGGCCACGATCACGAAGTCCATAAGCCCGCTGGCAGTTGCAGCCCGCCACACCCATTCCACCATCGGCCGGCCCGCGATGACGCGTAAAACCTTACGGCTGAGCCGCGTAGAGTTGAGCCGGGCAGGAATGACCCCGGCAACATGAAAAACGCTCATATGAGCCGAGTTTACACGAGCAGCGCGGCAGTTATCCCACGCGGCCCACGCATTCCGGTTAACTGCGACGCGCTGAGTTTGACCTGCCCTCAACCGGCCCTTATCATCGAATGAGGGAGATGCGGCAGACGATTGGCCTGCCGGTCTTCCGGTCGGGCCTTAGCAACCCGAGCCTCCCGGTTGTCGGCGGGGTAGCTCAGATGGTTAGAGCGACGGATTCATAACCCGTAGGTCGGCAGTTCGATCCTGCCTCCCGCCACCAAAACAGGCAAGACTCTCTCCAAATAAACTAGTCATATGGCGTCTGAGATCACCGGGAATCAACCGGACACGAAGTGGCGCGCAGCGGTTGCGGCGCGACTGATGGCAACGTTTCAGGAGCGCGAGAATGAGGTCTTTCTTCTTCTCTCTCTGCTGATCGGTGCGCTTACGGGCCTTGCCGTGGTTGCGTTCATCGTCCTCACGGAACGGGTGGGAATTCGCTTTTACCCGGTAGGCGGCGCTCCGTGGAGACGGATTGCAATCCCGGTGGCGGGTTCGCTGGCGATGGGCTTCCTGCTTTACCGTTACTTCCCCAATGCTCGCGGCAGTGGCGTACCACAGACCAAAGCCGCTCTCTTTGCGCGGGAGGGATTCATCTCGCTACGCACCGTTCTCGGCAAATTCTTCTGCACAGCGACGACTCTGGCCTGTGGCATTCCGCTGGGACGCGAGGGACCGTCCGTGCAGGTTGGCGCGGGCATCGCCTCAGTCCTCGGCCGCAAGCTTGGTTTGCGTCAGGAAAGGGTGAAGGCCCTCATTCCCGTGGGAGCGGCCGCAGCCATTGCCGCGGCGTTCAATACGCCGATGGCAGCGGTATTGTTTGCCCTCGAAGAGATCATGGGAGATCTGAATGCGCCGATTCTCGGTTCGGTCGTGTTGGCCTCGGCCACCTCGTGGGCGGTGCTACGCCTGGTGCTTGGCAACAATCCTCTCTTTCAAGTGCCCGAGTACACACTGGTTCATCCGCTGGAGTTCGGAATCTATGCCTTGCTGGGCATCGCGGGCGGTGTGATTTCGGTGGCGTTTACCAAGCTTCTGCTGGGAATGCGCAGGTTCTTTCTGGATCTGCCTCGGAGCACGCAGTGGTGGCAGCCGGTGGCGGGCGGCATCGCGGTTGGCCTGATGGGGCTGTTTATACCCCAGGTGTTGGGTGTGGGATATACCTACGTCGGCAGCGCATTGAATGGTTCGATGGCGCTTAAACTGATGCTGATCTTGGTGGCGCTCAAGCTGATTGGCGTCACAGTCAGCTACGCATCGGGCAATGCCGGCGGTATCTTCGGCCCGAGCCTCTTTCTCGGAGCGATGCTCGGAGGCGCGATTGGCACTATCGCGCATCATCTGTTGCCCGCTTATACTGCAACACCCGGCGCCTATGCGCTGGTCGGCATGGGAGCGGTTTTTGCCGGTATCGTGCGCGTTCCCATGACCTCGGTGTTGATGATCTTCGAGATGACGCGGGATTATGCGGTCATCGTTCCCCTGATGATCGCCAATCTGACCAGTCTTTACATCTCGCAGCGCTTGCAGAAACAGCCAATCTACGAGGCGCTGGCTCTGCAGGATGGCATTCATCTGCCGAACCGCGGCACGCTTCACGAGACCGCCAGACGTACCGTCGGTCAGGTGATGTTGACCGCACCCGAGGTTCTCTCCGCGCAGACGCTCGTTCGCGACGCTCTTGAGCAAACTCGCTCCAGCCAATCGAATACCTGGCCAGTGGTTGAAAAGGATTACTTCCTGGGCATCCTGACAAAAGCAGACCTGGAGCGTGCCGCGGCAGAGGAACAGCGAGAGGCGTCTCTGGGAGACGTGATGGATATTCACCTCTTTCCCCACGTCCACGCCGATCAAGCTCTGTATCTCGCGCTGGAACGGATGAGCGAACTCCATCTCGATCTCTTGCCGGTGGTCCACAGAGCCGATGTTCACAAGTTGATGGGTGTGGTCACTCTAAAGGATGTGCTGGACACGTATGGCGTCAGCCCAAATGTCTAACTCGCACCCAAAGAAAAGCGCTCGCGAACCTCGTAGCGAGAGCCGCCTGAGCCAAGAAAGCTCTCGTACAAGAGAAACTCTTTTGCAACAAAGCGCGTGAAGGCTGGTTGATGAGTTATCGCGGTCTTCAGCTCACCATGGCTTGAGCGCCGATCTCTATCTTTGCTGCGCGCCAGCGTGACGTGCGGCTGATAGGGACGAAGTTCGGACGCGAAACCACAGAGCGCAGTCACTGCGGTCACGTGCTCGTGAACTAAGAGCAGTTCCGGTGAGACTCTGACACCTGCGAAGAAGACTCCGCTGCGGTCGAAGCACGACAATCCCTCAAAGCCTATCGGAACAGACGGCAGATGCAGCGTGCGCAGTTGCTGGACGAGGCACTTGAATTGCTCTTGACTTGTATTGCCCAGAAACTGCAAGGTAATGTGCCACGATTCTGGCGCGGTCCAGCGGAGGCCGTCACCATCCAAACGCAGTCTCTTCGCAGTTCTCGAAAGTTCGTCGATCACCGCGGACGCCAACGGAATTCCAACAAAAAGGCGCATGGAATGATTAGCCGGCGCACCGGCGATTTCGCCCAACCGCGACTCTCCCTAAAAAAAGCCGGAGCCAATTGAAAACTGGCTCCGGCGTGTGGATGGATTCCCTTAGTTAATTGAGTTCGTCGACGTAGTGCCCGACCAGCACGGGCTTGCCATTGACATTCAACAGCAGACCTACGACGCGGACATTTTCGTTCGCCTTCAGGTCGCTCATAGCGGTCAGGCCGTTCCGCCATGCGCATTCCGGGACGATGTAAACAGTCACTGTCTGCGGCACCAGAACTCCGGCAAAGCCGTTGATCTGCATCTGGAAGGCGCCATTGACACCGGCGGCCGAAACAGCCGTGCTCGGCGCGACGACCGTGCCATTAAAGCCCCAATCCCGCAGCACAACGCGGTTCACGGTGACATCGCTTGCGCTTTGTGCGCCGCTCGCCGGTCCGCCAACCGCGACGTGCTGACCCGGCATCATCGTACCGGAGTTGAACAGTAGCTCCGTCAGCGGATTGTGAGTCCAGCGGATGAAGAACTTCGGATTGTTGCTCAGATTTACTGTGGCGATCTGACCCAGCGTGAGCCCGGTAGAAGTGGGCAGCAGACCGCGCACATAGAGGTCGAAGCTGGTAGCCGTCCCAGTTGCCGGAGTCACATACGTCACTTGTCCACCCGCGTAGAAGCCATCCTGCGAGAGGATCGCGACATCGTCGGCATCGAGCGTGGCGTCAACTCTGTCAAGCGTGCCCGAAACCTCAACAATGCTGCTTCCTGCAACGAGCGAACTAAGGGTATCGCCGTTCTCCCACTGAGTCGTTCCGCTGACATTGATGGTGAACTGGCGTCCGTGTGGTCCCTCCACTACGAAGGACTGCCCGGTCGTGTTTACGCTGACCACGGATGCGATCAGCGTGTCGATGTATCCGCCAGAATCGCTGTTCTTGACCACGCCGATATCGAAGGTGGGTGTGACGGTGCCGGTAATGTTGCCGTTCCCATCGACGCCGATCGACTTGCGCAGATCGAAGTCAACTCGCAGGCCAACAGGTGCGCTCGATTGCGTAACGACGAGCGGCGTGGCCAGTGTGGCTGTGTAGGTGCATGAAGTTGTAGAGGAGCAAGAGGACGCGTAGCTCGCTTGTTCAGTCTCGATGGCGGGAGGTGTTTGTGTCATATCCAGGTAGCCGATGGTAGCTGCACCCAGAGTGACCTGAATTTGGGTATAGGTGCCCACCTGAATATCATTCATGTCCAATAGAGTCTGAAGTCCGTTGAAGCGGGCGAAATCGACGTTCGGTGTGCCGCTGATTAAAGGCACACATTGCGAAACATTGGTTGTTGGATCGGTCGTGACTCCACAGAGACCTTCGATCGGCACTGTGAACGAGGTAACGCTCGCCATTGGGGCATCGGTGCCCACAACAAACGAGGAGCCGGTTACAGTCTGCGGGTTGGTGATGCTGGTGGTTGAGCTGCCGCTGCAGCCTGCGATCGTCAGCGCTGCGGCTGCGAGCGAAATCAATGCGATAGGCAAGTACTTGCCATGTGTCCTGAAGTCCATAGTTGCCTCTCATTCTCTGCGAATTGGTGTCCGGGGGGTTGGTTGCCAGAGAGAAACTGCAACGCCATGAAAAGCAACTTGGCGTTAATTGGCCGAGCAGCAATTGCTATCTCTGCTGCCCTGCACGGAGAGAACACAGCCTTATCCATGAAGTTGCGCGTTCTCGAAGATATTTTTCACAATTTGCGTTTTTTTAGATAACGGTTCTGGAATCCAGACGTCGTGCCGGCTCGCGACACCACCGGATTCCGGGAAGCCGGCCGGTTCACTTTCCATCCAGTACGCGCTAGAATCGACTCAGATCCGATGTGCCGCGCCTCCGCCATCCCCGTTCAGGAAGCACCCTTGCTTAAGCGCTTTCGCCGCCGACGGCCCGACCGTGGACGACACCCTTCCCGCTGAGCTTGCTATCTTCGACGATGAGGTTGTGGCTCTCGAAATCAGGAACTGCAGCTCAAGTCATCGGATTGCCCATTCGATTCCTCTCAGCGCATCCGCTTGCGTGCGGATAGAAAGGCCAAAGGCCTCCTAAGATGAACAGTTTTGCCAGCCGGGACACTCTCACCTCCGGCAACCGGAGCTACACCATCTTCAGGCTCCCTGCACTCGCTACGCGCGGCTTCAACCTGGACCGGCTTCCCTTCAGCCTGAAGATCCTGCTCGAGAACCTGCTGCGCCGCGAGGATGGCGTGAATGTCACTGCGAGCGACATCGAGTTTCTGGCCAACTGGAACGCCAAAGCCGAACCCAGCCGTGAGATTGCCTACATGCCCGCCCGAGTTCTGATGCAGGACTTCACCGGAGTACCGGCGGTCGTCGATCTGGCGGCGATGCGCGATGCGATCCACACACTGGGCGGCGATCCAGAGCGAGTGAATCCGCTGGCGCCTGCCGAGTTAGTCATCGACCACTCGGTGCAGGTGGACGAGTTCGGCACCGTCGCGGCATTCAATGCCAACACGCTGCTCGAATTCGAGCGCAACCGCGAGCGTTACGCATTTCTCAAGTGGGGCCAGACGGCCTTCCGCAATTTTTCTGCTGTTCCGCCCGGCATGGGCATCTGTCACCAGGTCAATCTCGAATACCTTGCTCGGGTGGTTTTTACTGCCGAAATTGACGGTGAGTTATTTGCGTATCCCGACACATTGGTTGGCACTGACTCGCACACTACGATGATTAACGGCCTGGGCGTGCTGGGCTGGGGCGTTGGCGGCATCGAGGCAGAGGCAGCAATGCTAGGCCAGCCTGTATCCATGCTGATTCCGCAGGTGGTGGGCTTCAAACTCATCGGCAAACTGCGCGAAGGCGCTACGGCCACGGACCTCGTGCTCACCGTCACGCAAGCGTTGCGCAAGCTCGGAGTCGTGGGCAAGTTCGTCGAGTTCTTTGGCCCCGGCATTGCCGAGTTGACGCTCGCCGATCGCGCCACGATCAGCAACATGGCTCCCGAGTACGGCGCCACCTGCGGCATCTTCCCCGTCGACGCCGAGACACTGCGCTACCTGCGTTTAACGGGTCGCAGCGAAGAACAGATCGCGTTGGTCGAGGCTTATTACAAGCAGCAAGGACTCTTCCACACGGCCGGCACGCCTGTGGCCGAATACACCCAGACGCTGGAACTGGATCTGGCAACGGTCGAACCGAGTGTCGCCGGACCGAAGCGCCCGCAAGACCGCGTGCTTCTCAAAGATGCCGCGGCCAGCTTCGCGCAGCAGTTGCCAAATCTGCTGGCGCCGACGGCAAAGCCGCTTGGCGCGCGCACCGCGGCAATGTGGCAGCAGTGCACTGTCACCGACACTGCCGTTGCCGAGCAGGCGTCACTCCGCGTCACAACAACAGTGAAGGAGCGATTTGGCATCGACCCGGATCCCTATCTCGACCATGGTTCGGTTGTGATCGCCGCCATTACAAGCTGCACCAACACATCCAATCCTTCGGTCATGGTCGCGGCGGGAATCCTGGCGAAGAAGGCCGTCGAAAAGGGGCTCACTGTCCCGCCGTGGGTGAAGACATCGCTCGCGCCGGGATCGCGCGTCGTCACCGACTACTACGCCAAGGCGGGCTTGCTGCCGTATCTCGAAAAGCTGCGATTCAACGTTGTGGGCTACGGATGCACGACCTGCATTGGCAACTCCGGTCCGCTGCCGACAGATGTTTCGAAGAGCATCGACGAGCATGGTCTGGTTGCTGTCAGCGTCTTGAGCGGTAACCGGAACTTCGAGGGCAGAGTGAATGTGGACGTGCGCGCCAATTATCTGATGAGTCCGCCGCTGGTGGTTGCCTATGCTCTGGCGGGGCGCATCGGTCATAACTTCGAGACAGATCCGCTGGGCAAGGACCAGGCCGGGCAGCCAGTCTATCTTCGGGATATCTGGCCGACACAGGCTGAGGTGGCCGAAGCAATCGAGAAGGGACTCTCGAGCGAAGGCTTCCGTCGCGAGTACTCGACTGTGAGTCTGGGCGATGCGAACTGGCAGGGTCTGAAGTATCCCACAGGCGATGTCTATCAGTGGGAAGCTGACTCGACTTACATCCGCAAGGCTCCTTACTTTGACGGGATCACGCAGACTCCTGCGCCAGTGACCGACATTCTGGGTGCGAGAGTACTGGCCGTATTAGGTGACTCGGTGACGACCGACCATATCTCCCCGGCCGGTAATATCAAGGCCAACGGACCGGCAGGCAAGTATCTCGCCGAGCACGGAGTAAAGCCGGCTGACTTCAACTCGTATGGATCTAGGCGCGGCAATCACGAAGTCATGGTCCGCGGCACCTTTGCCAATGTGCGGCTGCGCAATAAACTTGCTCCAGGCACCGAGGGCGGCGTCACGCGCCTGCTGCCCGAGGGCGAGCAGATGTCCATCTTTGACGCCAGTGCAAAGTATTCCGAACGCGGAGTGCCGCTCATCATTCTGGCCGGCAAAGAATATGGATCGGGCTCGTCGCGCGACTGGGCAGCCAAAGGACCAAAGCTGCTCGGCGTGCGCGCGGTGATCGCCGAGAGTTTTGAGCGCATCCACCGGTCGAATCTTGTCGGTATGGGAATCTTGCCGCTCGAATTCTCTGCCGGCCAGAATGTGGAATCGCTCGGACTCACTGGCGGAGAGGTCTATGACTTCGCGGGGCTCGCTGCCCTGCTTGCCAGCCGATTTGGCTCGGGCAAGAGGCTCGTGGTGAAGGCCACAGCCCCGGACGGAGGCGCAAAGAAGATCGACGTAACCGTTCGCATCGACACCCCGCAGGAGATCGAGTATTACGAGCACGGCGGCATCCTGCAGTACGTCTTGCGGCAGTTGGCGGCAAAATAATCTTCGCTGAATGCGCTCGGAGCACTCAGACGCAACCTCAATCCGCGGGTGACGTCTTTATTGTGAGGCGACGGTGTCCAGTTGCGTACGCTTGGCCCTGGGCTTGCGCGCCGTCTTTGTGGTGGGCAGAGCAGCCGCTGGCGCGGTTGTCTCAGCGCCTTCCGGTTTTGCGGCGGCCTCCTCAACGGGTTCTTCGGCTTTCGGAGTAAAGAACCTCGCCCCGCCCAGGTTTTTCTCGCCCATCGCATGCAGGCGCAGGAAATTCGTCGAGCCTGATTTTGTGCGCGTGCCGGCTACGATGGCGATCACCTCGCGGGGCCGCACGTAGCCGCCCTGCTCGAGCAACTGCTCGGCGCACTCGACCAGCGCCTCGGTGGTGTTGACCTTGGGACAGAGTATGGGTGTGGTGCCCCAGAGCAGATTGAGCCGATTGATGGTGATCTCGATCGGGCTCAGCGCGAAGATGGGCGAGGTTGGGTGGTACTTTGAGAGCTGTCGCGCGGTCATTCCCGACTCGGTAAAGACAGCAATGGCGCGCAGGTCCAAATCATCGGCCGCATGGGCAGTGGCCTCGCAGATCGTCTCGGCAATCGACAGGTGAATGTGCTGATGCTGCCGGCGATCGACCGTCAGTTCCTTGATGTTCCGTTCGGCATCCATCACGATGCGCGCCATCATTGAGACTGCCTCGACGGGATACTTGCCGATGGCCGACTCACCGGAGAGCATCACGGCATCAGTGCCGTCGTAGACTGCGTTCGCCACGTCGGAGACCTCGGCGCGGGTGGGCCGAGGGTTCTCGATCATCGACTCGAGCATCTGAGTGGCAGTGATGACCGGCTTGCGGAGCGCGCCGGCGCGGCGGATGATCTGCTTCTGAATGGCGGGAACCTGCTCGGGGGGCAGCTCGACGCCGAGGTCGCCGCGGGCCACCATGATGGCATCGGAGGCGGTGAGGATGGCGTCAAGATCTTCGATGGCCTGGGGCTTCTCCAGCTTGGCGATGATCCAGGTCTCTTTGCCCAGAGCCGCGACGCGGTTGCGTACGAGGCGGACATCTTCAGCTGTACGGACAAAAGAGACGGCAATGGCATCCACGCCGTTTTTGAGCGCAAATTCAAGATCATCTGCGTCCTTCTCAGTCAGCGAAGGCACGCGGACTGGAATGCCCGGCAGGTTGATGCCTTTTTTCTCGCCGAGCATGCCGCCGTTGATGACCTCGCAGACCACATCCTCTCCACGAACGTCATGGACGCGCAGCTCAATCAAGCCGTCGGAGAGCAGAATGCGCGAGCCCTGTTCGACGTTCTCGGCCAGCGTTTTGAAGGTGGTGCCGACTAGCTCGGCCGTGCCCTCAACCTCGCGCGGCGTGATGACCAGCCGTCCACCTTCATGTAGCAGCACGGGCTGATGGTCTTTCAGATCGGCGGTGCGAATCTTGGGCCCCTGCAGGTCACCGAGAATGCAGATGGGCTTGCGTTCCTCCCGACTGATCTGGCGAAGGATCTGGATCACCCCGAGTTTGCCTGGATGGGAGCCATGGGAGAAATTCAGACGAAACACGTCGGTACCCGCCCGCACCAGGTTCCGGATCACGGGCTCGGTGTTTGATGCCGGGCCGAGCGTCGCAACAATCTTGGCGCGACGTTGCCGGGCAGAATCGATCAAGTTCAATGGAACGAATGACATGGACTTGCTCCAGAGGGGTTGGGCTGGTTGAGGAACCGAAGTTGAGAACGGCTCGCTGCACTTTGCACTGCGTTTGGGAGCGCAACACCCGTACATTCATTATGCGGGAGGCAAGGTGCGATGGTCTGTGAAAACTGTCACAGACCGGAATGGCCAGCATCAGGGCTTACAGAGGACTGTTCCTGGCGTTCCCGATAGAGCACGCCGTTCAGCTCCGCGCCGAGCAGGGCGCTGAATGAGGTGATGTAAAGCCAGACCAGCGTGGCGACGCCGGCGCCGAAGGAGCCGTAGAACATCGAATAGTCGGCGATCCGAGTGACATACCAACCGAAGGCCAGCGTAGCCGGAAACCAGACGATTGTGGCGGCGACTGCACCAGGGGCGACCCAGGCCCAGTGTTCCTTGCGCCTCGTGCCGAAGTGATAGAGGGCGCCTAGCACGCTTGCGCACGTGACCAGCGCCACGGCCCAGCGCGCTAACCGCCAGACGAAGAGTACAAAATGCCGCAACTCATGGCCCGCGTTGCTGATCATCCAGCTCTCGATCTGGCGGCCGAAGACCAGCACCAGCGTTGCCAGCGACAACGGAACCAGCACGATGGGCACCAGCAGCAAGGCCCGAAAACGCCGTTGCCAGAATCCCCAGTTGTCACGCGGCTGCCGGTAGGCGCGGCGAAATCCATCCATGAGCGATAGCATCAGGCCCAGACCGGCAAAGACTGAGAGAATGCCGGCAGAGAAGATCAACTGCGCGGAGTGAAATCGGCGGGCCTGCATCGTATATTGCAACAGCGCCATCGAGTCAGCCGGCAGAAACTGCTCGAAGGAGGCGCGCACCTCGCCCACCAGCGAGGTTCCCTGCGGCACCTGAGCCAGCAGCGCTGTGAGAACCACCAGCGCCGGGAAGAGCGCCAGCATCCCGGAGTATGCGGCGGCTTTGGCTGTATTGAGCACGTCGTGCTCAAAAGCCAGCCATAGGGCATTCCGCATCGATCGAAGATTGGGAGTCATAATCCTCACAAGCAAGAGTAGTGCATTGCGCCGGGCTGCGGCGAGAGACGGTTGTGAATAAGCTCGAAGAATCACGTAGTTGGAACTCTTTTGAACGGGAGGGTGCACGCCGGAAGAGGGTTGAGACATGTGCTCCATGGACCTGATCGACCAGCGCCAAACGATTTATCATGACCGAGTCATGAGACCACGCTCAGTTCACTCTTTTCGTCCGGTTTTGCTGCTCCTGCTGATGACCAACCTCGCTGTTCTCTTCTCGGAGGCACAGTCCATGCCCGTTTGGAACGCCCAACTGGCTTCGCCTGAGTTGAACGCCCGCGTTGAGGCTCTGCTCAAACAGATGACGCTCGACGAGAAAATCGGACAGTTGGCGCAGTTTTCGGCCGGCTATGCGACTGGGCCCGGCGCGTCGAATCTCAGATTTGATGAGCTGGCAGCGAATGGCCAGATAGGCTCTTTCATCAACGTCGTGGGCGCCGAGGCGACCAATCACTACCAGCACCTCGCGGTGGAGAAGACAAGGCTGCACATCCCCATTCTCTTTGGCCAGGATGTGATTCATGGCCACCGAACCACCTTCCCTGTGCCCCTCGCGATTGCGGCGAGTTGGGATCCGTCGGCTGCCGAGACGGTAGCGCATTTTGGAGCGGTAGAGGCACGTGCCGACGGCATTCCCTGGGTCTTCTCGCCGATGGTCGATATCGCGCGCGACCCGCGGTGGGGACGGATCATCGAGTCGGCCGGTGAAGACCCTTATCTTGGGTCGGCCATGGCGCGCGCCTGGGTGAGGGGCTATCAGCAAGGCGATCTCTCCAAGCCGGACTCGGTCGCCGTCAGCGTAAAGCACTTTGCGGCTTACGGCGCCGCCATCGCCGGACGCGACTACAACGCCGTCGACATGAGCGAGATTACGCTGCGTCAGGTATACCTCGAACCCTATCGCGCCGCAGTTGAGGCCGGCGCGGCAACGATGATGAGCTCATTCAACTCCATCAACGGCGTTCCCGCGACCGCCAACCCTTTCATCCAGACAAAGGTTCTGCGCAAGGAATGGGGCTTTAATGGCTTTGTCGTATCGGACTGGGGTGCGGTCAGCGAGCTGATCAATCATTCGATCGGCGACGGACCCACAGTCGCCCGCAAGGCTCTCGAAGCAGGCGTGGACATGGATATGGAGGGCAACCTCTTCGGTACGGTGATCGCCGAGCAAGTGCGTGCGGGGAAGATTCCCGAGCGCGTGGTCGATGAGGCGGTGCGACGCATTCTTCGTGTCAAATATGCGGTTGGCCTCTTCGATCATCCTTACACTGCCGAGGGTCCGGCATATGACGCAACGCCGGAGCGCCGGGCTGTGGCACGCAGGGTGGCTGACGAGACGCTTGTGTTGCTTAAGAACGATCCGGTGGAGGGCATCGGAAAGTTGCTGCCACTTGTCGCGACGGCGCAGAAGGTTGCTCTGATCGGGCCCATGGCCAACAATCAGCGCGATCTGTTGGGAGCGTGGGCGGTGACAGGCGACCCCAAGTATGCCGTTACGCTTAAAGCTGCTCTGACGGAGCGCCTGGGCGACCGGCTGCTCTATGCCGAGGGTTGCGGCCTGTTGAGTGGCGAGGATGCCAACCTGCTCAACCGGGTGGACTTTATCGGCCCGACAGCGCCCGAAGACAACGCGCCGATCCCCGACGACGCCAAGACCATTGCCGAGGCGGTCGAGACTGCGAAGAGAGCCGACGTGGCGATCCTGGCTCTTGGTGAGCCCACAAACTGGATGGAGGGCGAGGCCGCCAGCCGCACGACGCTGGGATTCACCGGCGCACAGCAGCAGCTTCTCGAGGCTGTTGCCGCCACAGGTAAGCCGGTCATTCTCGTGGTTCTGGCCGGGCGCCCGCTGGAGCTAAAGTGGGCCGCCCAGCACGTGCCCGCGATCATCGAGGCATGGAGCCCCGGTGTCGAAGGCGGTCACGCGGTGGCCGATGTCCTCTTTGGCAACGTGAACCCCTCGGGCAAGCTGCCGGCCAGCCTTCCCAGGGCCGTCGGCCAGGAGCCGCTCTACTACGCGCAACTGCCCACTGGCCGCCCAGCGCTCGGCGACCTGAGCCACATGCCGCGGAACGGCCCGGAGAAGTTCGTCTCCCGCTACGTGGATGAGGAGAACTCGGCGCTCTTTCCCTTTGGATGGGGCTTGAGCTATACGCAGTTCAGCTACTCGCAGCCCACCATCAGCCGCTCCGACGTTCCAGTTAGCGAGGTGCTGGCATCGCGGCGCAAAGCTGTCGTCACGGTTGGCGTGGATGTTAAGAACACCGGCAGCGTCGCGGGCACCGAGGTGGTTCAGCTCTACATTCGCAACACGTGGGCGAGCGTGGAGCAGCCTGTCAAGGAGTTGAAGGGCTTTGCCCGTGTCACCCTGGCCCCCGGCGAGACAAAGCATGTGGAGTTTCCGCTGGGCTTTGACGAGCTGAGCTTCTATAACGTCGAGATCAAGCGCACCGTCGAGCCAACGACCTACAAGATCTGGGTTGGCGGTAACTCGCTGGCTACCGATGAGACGAGCCTGAAGGTAGTCGAGTAGCAACCTTTCAGATCGCCGCGGACCGGCGATGGTCCTTATGCAGCGATGGAGATCTGATTTCGCCCGGCGTGCTTGGCCGTGTACATCGCACGATCCGCCTCATTCAGCAGTTCGTCCAATGAAATCCTTCGGCCCTTCAGCTGGGCCAGCCCAATCGAGATCGTGACCGGGATACGTTTGGCTCCCGCGGGGACGATTACGGCCTCCGCTATGGTTGTGCAGAGTCTCTGTGCAACGCTGGAGGCAAAGTTCCCTTCGGTCTCGACGAGGATAGCCGCGAACTCCTCGCCGCCGATGCGGCCGAAGATGTCACGGTTGCGTAGCGCGTCGCGAATAATGCGCGAGACCTCCTGCAGGACAAAGTCACCCATTGCGTGGCCCCAGGTGTCGTTGATCGCTTTGAAGTGGTCGATGTCAAACATCAGCAGCGACATCGGCCGTTGGAAGCGCATGGCGCGCTCCAGTTCGCTCTCTGCGGATTCGACAAAACTGCGGCGGTTCAACAGCCCGGTCAGGAAATCCGTTTGCGCCTCAAGCTCCGCCTGTCTTTTTAGCTCCCGCTCGATGTCGAACTTCCTCTGTACACGCATCAGATTCAGGAAGGACTGATGAGTCTGCCGTTGGGCGTGAATCGCGCGCGCCTTCAGTATGACGACGAAGAAGCCCGAGACCGCCAGGCCGTTGACCAGCAGCAGCTGAAGGCCGCCGAGACTGAGCGCTGAAGCGGTTCCTCTGGCTCCCCCGGCCATCGAGACGGCCATGTTGCTCAAGCAGATCGCAACGAAGAAGACTTGGATCATCCAGCGCCGAGGAAAGTCTTCGTCGCGGAGGGCGAAGGTCGTCGCTGCCAGAGCCAGCCAGGTGATTTGGACAAGCACGGCATTCGAGTGGATCGCAAGGTCTCTGTAGCCGAGAGCAAAGATGACAATCGAGACTGGAAAGCCCCCCAGCAGCAGGTTGAGCGCGCTCGCGGCGGCCGGATGCGGGTCATAAAGCTTGAAGAACTCGCGGCAGAAAAGCACCGGCGTGAAGTTGATTGCGAAGAAGAGAATCGCGTAGGCCCAAGGCCCGGGCTGTGAAAGGTGCGATGGAGGGAAGAGCGCCAGACCACCGGTGGCGGCGATGCCAAACAAGGTATACACGGACTGATGAACTGCAAACAGGCCCACCTCTGGCTGGCGGTCGAGTAGATAGTTCAGAATCGCCCAAAGCAGCAGGAAGACCATCGAGGTGCAAAAGAACACCAACACCAGATCGCGCCGGGAGTCCATCAGCAGGGTGGTCGAAATAGCCGGATCGGCTGCCAGGGCAGGTTGCGCGAGGACGACCCCTGCGACAACCAGAAGGATCGAAGATCTCAGTCTCAGCAGGAGTTTGCCCCCCAGAGAACCGAGCCTTTCCTCATGTTCGCTCGCGGTAGAGTCCCTGCTTCGGCGGTGGGTGAGGGGAACCAACGGTGAAAACTGAACCCGGAATCAGGCCCTTTCTGATCAGGATTCCTCCCTATCGGCCATTTCCAATCGAAATTAGCGGCATCAGGTACGAGCGTAACGCCCAAAGGTCACGTATTCAGGACAGGTAAACCGTCGGTTGACATGAGCATCAAACGGAACTACCCGGCAAAGGATCACCGGGTCGGCTGGATGTGTTGCAGCAGGCTCTCGAAGCAGCCCGGAGTCTGAGAGTCCCACTCGCCCCAGTCGTGGCCGCCGGGCTTGGTATAGAACTCGTAGGAAAAGCCGCGCTCTTTAAGCCGAACGGCAAATCGGCGGTTGGATTCAAGCAGAGGCTCCTGCTCGCCAGCGGTTAGATAGATAAATGGCGTCTCCGCTGGATCGGCGAAGTCAACAAGGATAAACGGGTCGCTCTTTTGCCGCGATTCGCTGTTGTTTGGCCCAAAGATGGAGCGGAACCGCATGCTCTGTCCCCACCGCCGAAGGCTGAATCGTCGGCTGGGGACATCAATCGCCGGGCTGATGGCACCCACAAACACATAGAGGTCAGGTCGAGCGAGTGCCAGCTTGACGGCCGCATATCCGCCCATTGAGACGCCAACCGCGGCTCGGCTCTCGCGGTTCTTCGCTGCGGGAAATCGAGCTTCGATGTCGGCGATAAGGTCGCGTACAAAATAATCTTCGAACTTATCTTCCGGTCTTCCTACGGAATTTGCGTATTACGAGGAACCGCCATCCACCGTCACCAAAATCAGGCCGCGTGAAGCTCCGCTGGGCGCGGCGTAGCGCGCCACGTCGGAGTAATTCGACCAGTTTCTGTAATCTCCTCCATTGCCGTGCAGCAGATAGACCACGGGCAGCTTTTGTCCAGCGGTGAGTTTTTGGGGAAGGAATACTCGATAAGGCATCTGGCGGTTGAGTGCCTGAGAAAAGAACGTAACATCTCGCATGACAACGCCAGGAGCGAGCCGGGGATGGTCGAGTTTGGGTAGCTGGTCAGTGTGACAGCCTGCCAGGGAGGTGGCAAAAACGCAGAGAACCGGCAGCGTTGCGAGCAGGATTTTCTTATTCTTCATGAAGAAATAGATTCTAACTCGACTCTGCACCGGTCCGGGCAGGTAGACTGTCGGTGAAAGGAAGATCACGCCATGCGAACTCAGATTCAGGGCACCACGATGCCTGTACTCGACGTGCAGCTTGAACCTAACGAGAGCGTCTTTTCAGAGAGCGGCGAGCTCTCCTGGATGACCGCCTCGATCCAGATGACCACCCACACACAGATGGGCGGGGGCGGCGGCATCTTTGGTGTACTCAAGCGGGTGGCAGGCGGCGGCAGCCTCTTCATGACCGAGTACCGAGCTTACGGAGCGCCCGGAGTGGTCTCCTTTGCCACCAAAGTGCCTGGGCACATCGTGCCGGTCGAGGTTGGGCCGGGGAATGAGTTCATGTTCCATCGGCACGGCTTTCTCTGCGCCACAACACAGGTAACGATTGGCGTGGGCTTCCAGCAGTCGCTCGGCGCGGGCATCTTTGGCGGCAACGGATTCCTGCTGCAGCGGGTTGGCGGCCAGGGAACGGCGTGGCTGGAGCTGTCGGGCGAGCTGATCCTGAAGGACCTGGCTCCGGGCGAGATTCTGCGGGTGCATCCGGGCCATGTCGGCGCATTCCAAGCTTCGGTAGGATTCAATATCACCACGGTTCCCGGGATCAAGAATGCTCTCTTTGGTGGCGACGGAATCTTCCTGGCCATGCTGCAAGGGCCGGGCAGGGTCTGGCTGCAGACGCTACCTATCTCGCGATTGGCGCATCAGATCGGAGAGTACCTGCCGCGCGGCGAGAACCGCCAAGCCGGATCAGCCGCCGGTGGCGCGCTGCTGGGCGGAATTGTCGGCTCGATCCTTGGCGGGGACCAGTAGGCTGGAGCCTCACGCATGACTGAGCCGCCGGGCAAACCCCACGATTATCGCCGCGATATCATCTTCGCCTTCGCCCTCGCTTTGGCCTGCTACTTAGCCTGGTTAATCCGCGAGGTGCTGGTGATGCTCTATGTCAGCGCGCTGTTTGCCGTCGTGTTAACGCCGCTTGTGCGTTTTACCTCCCAGTTCCGCATTGGCCGCTGGCAGCCGTCGATGGGCTCGGCTGTTTTCATTCTCTTGTTTATCGTTGCCGGCGGGTTTTGCGCATTCGGATTTCTCGCACTTCCGCCGGTCGTCCGCGACCTGCAGGAGTTCTCACAGGAGATGCCGTCACGCTTGCCCCAGCTCGTAAACAAGCTTGAAAGCGTTCCTTTGGTGCAGCACATCGATATTGCGGATCTTGGTTCGCGGCTTCAGGGCATTCTGAGCCAGAGTGCCACGTATCTGTTGTTATCAATCAGCCTTTGGGCGGGCAAGTTATTCGATGTGATCATGGGGATCGTCCTCACCATCTATTTCATTCTTGAGGGCGATCACGCTTATCGGTGGTTTCTCTCCTTCTTTCCACTCGAAGCCCGCGAACAGCTGGACCGGGCACTCCAGCAGGCTGAGATCCGCATGGGCAAGTGGCTGCTCGGCCAGGGTAGCCTGATGCTCATCCTGGGAGTTGTAAGCACGATCGTCTATCTGTCGCTTCACATCCGCTACGCTTACGCGCTTGGCGTACTGACGGGTCTGCTTAATTTCATTCCAGTGTTAGGAGCTGCCATCTGCATCGCCCTGGCCCTGCTGGTCGCTGCCATCGACTCATGGGGCCGCGTGATCGGCGTTGCCGTCTTTTATGCGATCTATTTTCAGATTGAGAACTCCTATCTCACTCCCCGCATTATGAAGAGCAGTGTGGGCCTACCGGGGCTGGCTATCCTCGTAGCCCTGATCATCGGCTCGGCGCTTGAAGGCGTTCTCGGGGCGATGGTCTCGGTGCCGACGGCCGTGCTGGTAGCTGTACTGCTTGATGAGTATCTCGTGCGCAAAGATGAGGCCGATGCTGCCTGAATGCCGCTCTATCTTGCTGTCTGCATCGCAGCACTGACCGCCGCTTTCATCACGCCGCAATTAGCGAAGAAGCGAACCAGGCCGCCCGTCAGCGGCTCCATCGACTGAGTCTTCTGAGCTGGATCTTCTGGCAGCATAGTTTGTGCCAGGCGCGTCTCTCCGGTTCCCTGCGCATCGAGGATCAGCGCCGTGAGCTTGCGCGCCAGATCGAGCGGAAAACTCTCGGCAACGAAAACCATCTTGCCGCGCGTCGTGATCACCACGGGACCTTCGTTAGTGGAGTAGACCTGCTCTCCAGGGGGCAAAGCTGAGTCTGACGCTTCGGAGTTCGAGGATTCGCCGGGTGAAGAGGCGGGCGGCGGGAAGACCTTGAATCCTGAGGAATGGCTGGTCTGTTCGCTCATTCCAGAGTCTGATTCGAGCTTGACGCCGGAGTATTTTCGCCCCAGCTCATCCGCGTAGAGGCGGGCAAAGGCGCTTGCCGAGGCGGCATTCCTCCAGACCGAGAGATAGAAGAGAGCAATCGAGTTTGTGCTGGCCTGTTCGGCCGCTGTCTTGGCGCTGAGCCGCTGACCGGCCCAATAGAGGCCCCCATCCCAGGCAGGCGTCAGATCGGCGGCGGCCTCATCGCCACCGAAAAGCTCGGTGAGAATGTGCACATCGAGCTGTCCCATCTGGCCTATGTCATAAGCCTTGTAGAGAGGGTCGACCAGCGGATGGATATTGGGAAGCAGCGGCACGGCAGGCGCGTGCTTTCTCTCGTATTCGCGCGGATTGAGAATCTCCCAGCTGGATGTGGGCGGGCGATCGAGTGTGCCGGTAAATGCAGCGGTCTGGCCCTGATCCATCCATACATCCTGCTCAAAGCTGAGCCCTTCGCGATAGGGGAAGAGCAGCGACTCGGCGAGCAGCAGCGGCGCGCGAGCCAGCACCGGCGAATTGTCTGAGCCCGACATCTGCTGCTTGAGCGCATCCATCAATTCAGGGTCTTTGACCAGGCTTTTGCCCATCGGCTTGAGTACGTAATCCATCATGACAGCCGTAGCCTGACCCTCGACGACGGCCTCGCGCGCTGTGTCCATCTCATCCTTGGCGAGATGGTCGGTGTCATCGGGGTAGTTGTGCGAGACATCGTCGGGCGTCTGGTCGTTCCACTTTGCGAGGTCGGTGTGCTGATCCTGGAGAGCGTGGGTCAACTCGTGAGCGAGCACCGGCTTCTGCTCTTCGATATCCACCCAGTCGAGCATGTAGACAGTCTTAGTCTTGAAGTCGTAGTAGGCCTCGATCTGTTCCTTAAGCAAAGCGAGCAGAAAAGGTGTCAACGCGAAATCCCGGTCTAAAAGGCCGAACTTCTTCAGCACGATCTCGCCGCGCTGCATGCGCTTGGCGCTCTCATCTTCTGCAAACTTTTCCTTCAGATTGCTCTCGACGGCGGCTCGCGAGGTGATCTCGCGCTTGACCTGGCTCTTGATGGGCAGGCCTGTCTCCTCAGAGGAGAACTTGATGAGCTGATCGACCAGGGCAAAGAGCTGGCGCGCCTGCTCCGGGGTCATGTGGACATCGGGCTTCTTCTTACTGTCTGCGGGAAGCTGGCTCTGCTCACCAGCCTTCGGCGCACCTGCTGCCGGAGGAGAGGTTTGCTGCGCAGAAACCGTTGCTGCAATACAGAACACCGCAGCCGCCAGCCGACTACGCCAATCTCTTCTCGCCATTTCGTCGAGCTTGCTCATTTGCTATCCCTATCCACCCGGTGTGGCGTCAGTCCGCCGCCTGGTTCCCGAAGCTCTGGCCAGCTCGGCCAGCCGCATCCTCTTCCAAGGCTATAATTAAGATGCAGCAGGAGGCGAGTTTTCCAAGCGAAATCCGCATCCTGCGCGGCAGAAAAGTTCCCCGATGACGGAAAACTCTCAATCCGTAGAGACTGGCCATGCTTCAGATGAGGTGCTGCCCTTGACACCTCAGCCTACTCCGCTTGCCGAGTTGCTGTCCCGAGCCACTATGCCGAGCGAGCTGACCGCGTATCGCGGCGTACTCACTCTCAATGAGTTGGACGTGCAAGAGCGGGAAACAGAGGCGCTGCTCTCCGGAGTTGCGGTCCACGATCTGGGGTGGCTGCGGCGGATTGCGGTGCGCGGAGAAGATCGCTTTCGCTGGCTAAGCGGCATGGTCACCAACACAGTAAGCGATCTTGGGAAGAATGCAGGCGCATGGAATCTGGTGCTCAATGCGCAAGGCCGTATTCAGGGCGACCTCAATGTCTGGCGCGATGGCGAGACGCTTACACTCGAGATTGCAGCCGATCAGTACGACCGCCTGCTGGCCCATCTTGATCGCTTCATCATCATGGACGACGTTGAGCTCATGCCGCTAACCCTCAACGCAAACCGACAGTTGACTGGTGAGACGGCGCTGGGACTGACAGGTCCGCAAGCGGCTCGCGTTCTCACGCAGCTCGATCTTCCAAAGCTCGACGAGACAATGACTAGCGCTAGTGCAATCTGGAATTGCATCGAGATGCGCGTCGTCCGTGGTTATGGCCTGCTCACGCCCCACTACGAGCTATGGGTGCAGGCCGATCAAATTCCTGAGCTGTGGCAAGCTTTGGTCGAGGCCGGTGCGGCTCCAGTGGGTACAGCATCGGTAGAGACTCTCCGCATCGCAGAAGGAGTTCCCGCCTACGGCATCGACATCGCCGAGCGCGACCTTCCGCAGGAGACCTCGCAGCTGCGGGCTCTCCATTTCAACAAAGGCTGCTATCTGGGCCAGGAGATCGTCGAGCGCATCCGCTCTCGCGGCCATGTGCACCGGCACCTGCGGCCACTGGAGCTCTTTGGGCCCGTCCCTGCGGCCGGTGCGGGACTGCGAGTGAATGGCGATGCGGCGGCCGGCCAGATCACCAGCGCGGCCGAGCTGCCATTGAGGTCCGGCAGCCGCAGCTTTGCACTCGGTATGATTCGCGCCGAAGCAGAGATACGCAATCAGCCGTTCACTTACGCCACCGGAGCGGCCGCGGGAACGGCACAGATTCTGGCAACGCCACCACAGCTCGAAGCAAGTTAACCACTTGCGCCCCCAGCACTGAGAACAGGAAACCGAGACCATGAGCGATACACCGAAGTTCACCGTGATCGACCGCCGCAAGATCAAAGCCGACGAAGAGCACGACAGCCAGCAACCCTCCACCACTCCCACGGAATCGGCTCCATCGCCAGCTGAATCCGGCGCCGGCCCGCGGCTAGTCGTCAATGAACCCAAAGCTACGGTTCCGGCAGTTGCCTCAGAAGACGAAGCCGAGCTTCCACCCGCCCCCACGGCCGAAGAGAGCCGCGAACAGAAGGTGGCCTATGACGCATCGGCGCAGCGCCTCGAAGATCTGGTGCGCGCGCAGAATCCTGCAATGGGCGAGCAGCCGCAGATCACGTTCGAGAGCCTCGTGCAGCAGTTTTATGTCTCGGCCATGATTCAGATGGGAGCAGGCGCCCCGGAGGGTCAGCGCCCGCGAGTTGATATTCTCGGCGCGCGCAACACAATCGACCTGCTTGGCGTCCTTGCAGAGAAGACCCGCGGCAATCTGACTCCGACCGAAGACGCGGCTTTGCAGACGGTCCTCTTCGAGGTGCGCATGGCCTTTCTCGAGCTGACCAAGATGATCAACATGCAGGCCATGCAGCCGCCTTCGCCGCCCCCGCCGGCGAAGCGCTAAGTCACCGCAGGCGAGCCACGACCGCTCGCCGCGAACCCCTTTAAGAATCAGAGACAAGTTACTGCGAGAGCTATGGACGGTCTGCTCACATTCCTGGGAACCGGCACTTCGATGGGAGTTCCCACGCTCGGCTGCGACTGCGCGGTCTGCAGCTCGACCGACCCACGCGACCGCCGGCTGCGTCCCTCCGTCCTGTTGCGCTGGCATCAACCGGGCCAGTCGCGCGAGCGCGTGGTCGTGATCGATACCGGCCCGGATTTTCGCGAACAGGCCCTGCGCAACGGACTCACTCGGATTGATGCGGTCTTTTACACCCACTCCCACGCCGACCACATTTTGGGCATGGACGATCTGCGCCCGCTGAGCTTTAACGTCTTTCGCGAGGGAGGCCCCATTCCGCTCTATGCCACGCCGGAAGCGACGAAGGTGCTGGAGCGGGTCTACGACTATACGTTTTCGCCGCGCTCCACTTATCCCACCCGCGCCCGCGTCCAGCTCCAACCTCTCGCCGACCGCACCCTGATCGGCGGCGTGGAGTTCGTGCGCGTGCCGGTGACGCATGGCGAGATGGAGATCGCCGGCTTCCGCTTTGGTACCGCGGCGTATCTCACCGACGTGAGCGCGATTCCCGAATCCAGCTTCGCTCTGCTCGAAGGCCTTGACCTGCTGATCGTTTCGGCTCTGCGCCACCAGCCACACCCGAGCCACGCCACCGTCGCACAAGCAGTCGGCTGGGCCAAACGTATCGGCGCGCGCCAGACCTGGCTCACGCACATCGCTCACGAACTCGGCCACGAAGAGACCAATCGGACCTTACCTGAGAATATTCGCCTGGCGTACGACGGTCTCAGCCTGACGGTGAACCTGGAGGCCGCGCCTCGATGAGACCGGGCTTGATGGGCAATGGCAGCTCAGCTCCCGTTCATCGCGAGCTCGCCGTCTTTCGCGCGGTCGCGGAGATACCTCCCGACTTTGGCCCAACCGTAGCCGCCATCGGCAACTTCGACGGCGTGCATCTAGGACACCAACAGATTCTCTCTGCCGCGGTGGCCGATGCCCGCGCCCTCTGCGCCCGCGCCGTCGCCATCACCTTCGCGCCGCACCCTGAACAGTTTCTGCGTCCCGCTCAGGCCCCGCGCCTGATCACACCGCTCGACGAGCGGCTGCGCCTGCTGGCTCTCACAGGCATCGACGCCGTTCTCGTGCTGCCCTTCGATGCGGCTCTCGCCCACCTGCCGGCTCGCGAATTCGTCCAGTCCATTCTGGTTGACTCGCTCGGACTGTGCGGGCTTCATGAGGGGGGCAACTTCCGCTTTGGCCACAACGCCGAAGCCGGAGTGGCGAAGCTTCTTGAGTTTGCCGCGGAGTTTGGCTTTGGTCTCCAGATTCATCCCCCGGTTCGCGTGCATGGACTCGAGGTTTCCAGCTCCGCCATCCGCGAGCGCGTTGCCGCGGGCGACATGACCCGCGCTCGCTGGATGCTCGGCCGGCCCTTTGAGATACGCTCGACCCAGGCTCGCGGCCGTGGCATCGGCACACGGCTGCTCGTTCCCACGGTTAATCTCGCAGCCTACAACGGTCTGCTTCCAGCCTTTGGCGTCTACGTCACACGGCTCGCCGTGGCCGAGCGCAGCTTCCAGGCGGTTACCAATGTCGGAAACCGGCCAACCTTTGGGGAGGCCTCATTTGCCGTCGAGTCGCACATCTTGAACTTCGAGCCGATCGAGCTAGATGAAGAGACGCCGATTCAACTGGAGTTTCTGCTCCGTCTCCGCGGCGAGATTCAATGGCCATCACCAGAAGCTCTGAAAGCGCAGATCTTCAAAGACGTCGCCAAAGCTAAACGCTACTTCCAACTCGCTGGTTAGGATTTGCTATTAGAAGCTGCGGGGCCCGCGACTTTGCGAGACCGGTGCGCGCGTTTGAGGGCAGGTTTGGACGGCGGAGGTGGGGGCGGCGGCAGACCGGCAGCCGCGAGCAGGGGCTTGTTCGTGGCATTGAAAAGGTTCCGGTGACTATTGACGGAACCGTCGGTGGCCGCGAGGAAGACAGCCGTGCGGCGGGAGTGGTTGAAGGCGATGCAGGTCTGAAAGCCTGCTCCGCCGCCTGTCTTTTCGACAATATTCGAAGACGAATCAGCGGGCAGGCTGTGAATCCATCCGAGGCCGATGCCGGTTGGCTTCCCGGCATGATCGAGTCCTCTTTGACTCATCGGCGTCGACGGAAGGATGTAGACGGCCTGAGCCGCCGAGTCTTGCGTGGGGATACCCGCGGAGAAGCCGTGGTTGTCGTGAACGGCGACGAGAACCATGCCTGTGGAGCCGGACTGGATAAATAGATCTGCGCCGAAAACTCCGATGGAGTCGGAGAGCGGTGCAGGCGGCGGGGCCTGCGGACATGCAGCCTGAAGGGGCAAGACGAAAAAGAAGGCAAGCAGCAGGCGCAGAAGTTTTGAGTTACTCATCTCTTTGATTGCAATTTCCAGAGTACACAAACGATCCGCTGAAAACCGGAGTGCTGTCTTCAGGATTCACCGTTTTTGTGGAGTGGCCGCAGCGTTTAGAGCCGGTTTGACGGCGAGGCTTGCGGCGACGGGCTTGATCGCGGGGCTTGTAACTCCTGGTTTAGCAGGCGGCTCGGTTGACACCTTCAGCATTGTGTCGTCCGCTTCGTCTCCGAGGAAGTGCTCGTTGTCCTTGCCGATAATGGCCTGGCGCATCACAGTGATCCAGATCGGCAGCGCGGCCTTTGCGCCGGTCTCTTTATCGCCGAGCGACTCGCGGCTGTCGAAGCCCACCCAAACCCCGCAGGTCACCGAAGGCGAGAATCCCAGAAACCACGCATCAGTGTAGTCGCTGGTCGTTCCCGTCTTGCCGCCAAGCGGGTGGTTCAGTTGCGATGCGGGCTCTCCGGTGCCGTGCTGGACGACAGCCTTGAGCAGCGTCATCATGGTGCGCGCCGTCTGCTGGTCGATCACGTCATTCACAACGGGCGGCTCCTCCCAGAGGGTGATGCCGTCGGCATTCTCGACCTTGCGAATCAGGCGCGGCTTCACGCGCAACCCGTCGTTGGGAAAGACCGAGTAGCTGGCGACCTGCTCTTCGAGCGTGATCTCGACGGCGCCAATCGCCACCGGCAGGTAAGCGGGAATATTGGAGGTGACGCCGAAGCGATGGGCCACATCGACGACCTTGCGAATGCCCACACGCGCGGCCAGCTTGAGAGCCGGAATATTGCGCGACTCGGCAAAGGCATTGGTCAGCGTCATGGCGCCTTTGTAGTCGTGTTCGTAGTTGTGCGGCGTGTAGCCACCGAAGCTCACCGGTCCGTCGATGATAATGTCATCCGGTTTCGCTCCGTCCTCGATCGCCGCGGTGTAGACGTAGGGCTTGAAGCTGGAACCCGTCTGCCGTTCGGACTGGATGGCGCGGTTGAACTGGCTGACTGCATAATCACGCCCGCCCACCATCGCCAACACGTCCCCGGTCGTGTTGTCCATGGCGATCAGCGAACCTTGCGCGCCGGAATCCTGCTCGAGGACGGCCCGGCGCGTCTTGCCGTCCATCGCGTCGCTCAGATGCACGTAGATCAGGTCACCGGGCTTTACGAGCCCGTCGGCGAAGCGCTGCCCGGTCCACTTCCAATCGTCTGGCAAGAGCACGATCTCTTCGGAGCCAACGCGAGCGTGGATCTCGAGAGGCAGGACCCGCGTGACGACCGCATGCACGTAGTCGCCGGCGCCGGTCTTCATCGCCCAGTCGGGATGCTTGTACTCCTCGATGGCGCCGCCTTGGGCGATGACGTTCTCAAGCTTGCCGGGCTGGCTGCCGGGCCGGCTTCCAATCCAGCCGCGTCGCCGCTCGTAGGTCGCCAAGCCATCGAGAACCGCGCGGTTAGCGGTCTTTTGCAGGTCGAGGTCGAGGGTGGTTTGCACCTTGAGGCCCGCCTCATGCACATCTTCCGTGCCGAATCGCTTCTCCAACTCCTGCCGCACGCTCTCCTCAAACCACGGAGCGGCCGACATCTCCGGCTGGGCGATGTGCAACCCCAGCGGGGCTTTACGGGCCTGGTCGGCATCGCGGTGCGAGATGGCCCTATCCTGCTCCATCTCTGTGATCACCAGGTTGCGCCGGCGGATTGCCTTGTCGGGATTGAGGACCGGCGAGTATGCCACCGGCCCCTTGGGCAGGCCGGCAAGCAGAGCCGCTTCGGTGAGCGTCAGGTCCTTGGCGTGCTTGGAAAAGTAATAGTGCGAGGCAGCTTCAAAGCCGTACATTCCGCTGCCGAGGTAGATCTGATTGCCGTAGAGAGTGAAGATCTGCTGCTTGGTAAAGGCGCGCTCGATCTGGATGGCAAGATAGGCCTCCTGCACCTTGCGGCCGACGGTTCGCTGCGAGGAGAGAAATAGGTCGCGCGCCAATTGCATGGTCAGCGTGGATGCGCCCTGGGCGCGGCCATGGCTGCGCAGGTCGTGCCAGAGAGCGCCGGCGATGCGCAGCACATTGATGCCCCAGTGCGATTCGAAACTCTTGTCTTCAATGGAGATGACGGCCTGGCGCAGCACGGGCGCGAAGTCGTCGTAGCCGACGATCTCACGGTGTTCCAGCGCAAAGGATCCGATGATGCGGCCCTTCTGGTCATAGAGATCGGTCGTGGTCGAGGGCCGGTAGCGTTCAAGATCGTGAATCTGCGGCAGATCGACCGAGTAAACGAGGGTCAGCCCGGCCAGCGAGCCGGTGACCACAGCCAGAGTGAGCAGCGCGGCGAGCACAAATTTGCCGGCGAGTTTGCGCCGTTGATGCTCGGGCACAGGCGTGACCTGAAGCCTGCGAGGCCGTGCGAGGCTGCGGGGTTCCGGAGGCTGAATTGGAGTGATAGCCAAGGGTTCAGGCCTCGTGGGCACTTCTGAGGAGTTCGCTGGAGAGATGCCTCAGCCCAAGGCTAGCACGAGGAGCGGCTTCTGGAGCGTGCGGAGTGGCAACCGCGTACCACTCAGTGCAAGAGCGGGAATGCGGGCAAGCTGCGAGCTGAACGGCGAGTAATCCGACGGTCCGGCGCCAGATCTTTGGCGTTCATGCATTTGAGATCTCTGATTCTCAAGAGATGTAAATGGCTTACCGCTTGCCATAGGCCTATCCAGAGGGCCGATTCATGCCTGATGCTGTGATCGCCGCGCCGTATCAGCTTGTTCCCACGTGCGACGGCGCCATGCTCGTCAACGCCAACGATGTGTTTATGGGGCAGGCCTACCTGCGTTACGGCGAAAGCTTCAAGACGGAAGTAGATCTATTGCTTTCGATGCTTCAGTTTCCCGGCATGGTAATCGACGTCGGCGCGAACATGGGCGTTCATGCCATACCGATGGCAAAAGAGCTGGCGAGGCAAGGGCGACGGATGCTGGCCTTTGAGCCCCAACCGGTGATCTTTCAGCAGCTCTGTGCCAACCTCGCGCTCAATGGGCTGATGAATGTGCAGGCCTTTCCATATGCTTGTGGCAGTCGCACAGGCAGTGTTTCCTTTGCGGCGCCTGATTATCGCCTTGGAGGAAATTTCGGCTGTGTTTCGATGTCCAGGCAAGCCAGCACTACCGAAACCATGACCGCTCCCTGCCATACGCTGGATGAGATCGTAGGGGAAACACAGGTTGCACTGATCAAAATCGACGTGGAGGGTTTTGAACTCGAAGTCCTGAGGGGCGCCAGGAAGACGATCAAGCGCTCGCATCCCGTGATGTACGTAGAAAACGACCGGGTGGAAAAATCACGGGAGCTGATAGAGTGGCTGCGCGAGCAAAACTACCGGCTCTACTGGCATATTGCGAAGCTTTACAACCCCAGCAATTTTCTCGGCAATGCGGAAAACATCTACGGCCACACAGGCAGCTTCAACATGCTGTGTCTGCATCGCGACTGTCCACTAAAGATTGAGGGGACAACGGAGATTACGGACGCATCGCACCACCCTTTAACCGCTCTGAAGCCAGCATAGCGGGAACGGTGCGACCTCCGAGCGAAGCAATCGCCGTCAATTCCCCGGTGGCGGCGTCTCACAAACGTCGGAATTGAATTCACGATTCACAATATTCAAACAAGGCCCTGCTAATCGGTCAGCCGTTTTTGGCCTTGAGCAGGTCGAGTGCCTTGGTCAACGGTTCGTCGCCCTTCGGGTGCGGCTGGTCCTCATCTGCGTCGTCGTCTTCGACTGCTTGACCGACCACCACATTCGGCGTGATGGCCTCGTCCTGGATCTTCTTGCCGTCGGGCGACTCATACTTCGCCACGGTGAGCAGCAGAGCGGCGCCGTCGGGCAGGTCGATCGTCTTCTGCACCGAGCCTTCTCCGAAGGTGCGCTCGCCAACGATGTCGCCGCGCTTGGCATCTTCTATCGCCGCTGCGGTCAACTCAGCCGGACCGTAGGTGCCGCGGTTCACGAGCACCGCCAGCGGAGCGCTGGTGATGAACTTGGCGGGATCGGCGGTGAAGGTCTGGCGGGGAACCTTCTGGCCTTCGAGAGCCGCCATCGTTCCCTGCTTCAGAAAGAAGTTGGCCAGCCGCAGGCCATCCTGAGGGTCGCCTCCCGAGGAGTCGCGCAGGTCGAGCACAACCTTGCGGGTCCTGTTGGATTTGAGCGCAGCGGCAATCTCATCGACGCGCGAGGCTGTAAGCGCTCCCGGCTTCAGGTAGAGAACGGTCGATCCCTCATACTGCTGCTCGGCGAGCGCGGGCACGGCCGAAATGGAGCGGGTGAAGGTCACCTTGTCCGGTTCGGACTTCCGCGGGCGCACGACCGAGAGCGTTACCGAGCTGCCGGGTTTGCCCTCCAATAACAGCCGGATTACGGCCAGCGACATTTCCCGAGTGGACTGATCGCCGATGGACTCGATCACGTCCCCGTCGGCCAGGTGTTCACTCTCGGCTGGCGAACCGGGCAGCACGCTCACGACTGTGGCGTAGCCGAAGCGCTTGGAGACCGTGACGCCGATCTGCGCAACACCCGTTGACGGACGCTGCTTGTAAACCTTGTACTCGGCCGGAGTCAGGTAACTGGAGTCGGCGTCGAGGGACTCGAGCAGGCCGTGCAGCGCGCCGGTCGTGACTTCATCGATGTTGGGCTCGGTCACATAATCGGTCTGGACGCGCTTGAGCACGTCGTCGTAGACGCGCATCTGACGGTAAGCGCCATCCTGCTGGCCGCCGGCATGGACGCCAAGTAGCCCGAACTCACCCATTACCCAGCCCAGGCAGAGGGCGGCAAAGACCGCCAGGGAGACTACAAATACGAATCTTTGGACGAATCGCGACACAAGCACCACCGGAGCAGCCCTTAGGAAACAAGCCCACTCACCCTTTAGACGCAATGATACCGTAAGCGGTGCTGGAAGTGTTTTCGAACGGAAGCGGAGAAGGGGCCGGTTGTTGAACCGCGCTCGCTTGACTCGCGCTTCCAGGCTCAACAGGCAAAAGGCAAAGAAAGGGTGAATCGAGGGAGTTTACCAATTAATTACCTGCAAGGATTTCGGGAATATGTAAGGGGGGTGGGTAGCGCCTCCCAGGGCACGGCTTGAGCCGGAGAGCGAAACCGCTCTCCATGTGACGGTAGCAGAATACTGGAAATAATCCGCACTCTTCTCTCGACGCGGTCAGGCTCGGAATCGGCCGGCTCGTTGTCACCGGAAGAAGCTGAGTCCTGTCCTCTTTGCAGGTACGGCAGGCTGACCGCTGACGGACTGGGTCATTTCACGGATCGCCTGCGAGATCTCTGAATCGTCTTGCATCAGCGTGACTGAAGTGTTCTGCATGCGGCGAACTGCTTGGTAGTTGTTCGGAATCTTCCAGTCGGGCGGCCGGGTGAGAGCTTTCGCGATGTGCTCGTCGGTGATTTCGAGGCTGCGCGGATCGTATCGGTTCAAGACGACCTGGATCTTTGGGCCGCCTGGGACAGTCAGCCGGCCGACGAGGCGATTGGAGTTGCGGAGCTCGGCGACCCCGGCCTGCGCGACCAGAAAGATGGTGGCCGATTTGTCGAAGACACGCGTACTTTGCAGATCGAGTTTCGATCCCGCATCGACGATCACATAGTCGAAGTCCTGGCGGGCAACTTCCAGCAGTTTGTTGATGGCCTCGTCGGAGACATCCGACGGGGCCAGCTCGCTGGGCGCCGCAAGCACAAACAAACCCGAACCATGCTGCTCAAGCAGGCTGAAGAGAAAACTCGAATCGAGGCGTTTGAAGTTCTCAAGGGCACCGAGGACCGAGTGATCCGCCCTGATTCCAAGGTTGATCGCCGCGTCTCCCAGCGGAAGATTGAGATCGATCAGCAGGGTCTTCTTTCTGGAGTCCTGGGCGAGCGAGACAGCAGAGTTGCAGGCCAGCGTGGTGACTCCCGAGCCGCCTTTAGCGCTGAGAAAGACCAGCAATCTTCCTTCTCTCGATTGCGACGGCCGCGCTGCCGAACGAAGAGCCGCGGCACGCTCCAGAGCTTTGGCCATCACCTCTCTGTCGAAGGGCAGGGCGAGAAACTCGCGAGCGCCGGCACGCATGGCTCTAAGCAACAGCTCCGGATCGGTTCGCTCGGAACAGACGATCACGGTTGCCAGACCGTTGGTGCAGATCTTCGTGACGAGGTTAAGGGCGTATTCCTGGTCGCTGTCGAGATCGACGATGACCACGTCGAAGTCGCGGGTCAGCATCTGGGGCACATCGTCGAGGTTGGGGGGATAGGAGGTGAACTCGCGGATCGGACCGCTGATGCACTGGCCGATCGCAGCCGTTGCGGCGCTGCGGTGCCGCATTTCAGGGCTGATGATCGCGACCGACAATACTTCGGCGACCACCGGGGTTGCACTGGTGGCGTTTTGCGCAGTTGACAGTTTTTGCTCGGCGAGCGGAGCATCCGCAGAGCTGTACGCATCGGCCGCCACGCATCGTTGGCCGTTCGCGACTGTATCACGCGCCTGAGAGCCGGACTCAAGATGCGAGTTCACGATCGCTTGAATCTTTTTGTCCAGATCGCGTGCCGCCAACATCCGGCGGAAATCGCGGATTGCGCTCTCGTCCGGCGCAGCAGCGACGTCCAGATCGACTTTTGCGAAGCCGCGCAGAACGGGGGACTCATAGAGTGCCTCTTCCGCGGCGGAATCCGAGAGTTTAAACCACTGTTGAGCCAGATAGGTCCGAAGCAGGACGGGCAAGCGGGAGGCTGACAGATCATCTTTAGCGGCGGGATCGTGCTGTTTCAACAGTGTCAGCAACTCATCCCATGGCATCGCCTGTTCCATTCGGTCAAGATAGAGCTCCCGCTCGCTCTTTCTGCCAAACCTTCCGGAAATTACCCCAGGTTCCATTGCCTTAGAGCCCCCCCCTCTGCCATGACCGCGTCTAGATGGATGAATCGGAACCTTTGCCGAGATTGCAGAGACGCTCCCGTCCCTGTTGGTGTCAGCGAAGATCAGAATCGGCGAAGACTGGGAGATCTCGACGGTCCTGAACTGGTTCTTTCTTCCCATGGGGCCGAAGTTGACGGTCGATCCGGCCCTTGAAGTCGTTGTTTAAAGTTACCGCAAAAACAAGCCTCACCTGAAGAGGCTGAAACCTTTCTTTTTTTCCGCCGGCGCCGGCGCCGGCTGCCCGGTTATGGGCCTGGTCATTTGCCGGATCGCCCTGGCAATCTCAGTGTCCTCGTCGGTGAGCGGCTTGGCTGTGTTCTGCATTCTTCTGACGGCCGGATAGTTGTTCGGAATCTTCCAATCGGCGGGCTTGGTGAGAGCCTTCGCAATATGCTCGTCGGAGAGTCCCATGTTGTGGGGATCGTGCCTGTTGATCACGACTTCGAGCTTCGGCCCCCCTATGGAGGAGAGCTTCGAGATCAGGCGATTGGAGTTGCGCAGCTCTGGAATGCCGATCTGGGTCACGAGGTACATCGTGGCGGTTCGATCGAAGAGATGGGTATGCTGCAGATCGAGCCTCGATCCGGCGTCGACCACGATGTAGTCGAAGTCCTGACGAGCGACCTCCAAGAGCTTATCGATCGCGTCGTCGGAGAAATGCGTCGTGGCTAGTTCCGTGGGCGCCGCCAAGACGATCAGCCCTGAGTCGTGCTTGACAAGCATTGTGGCAAGAAAACTCGAATCAAGCCGGCTGGAGTTTTGCAGCGCGTTGACGGTCGAGTATTGAGCCTTGATTCCGAGGTCGATCGCCGCGTCGCCCAGCGGGAAGTTCAGATCGATCAGCAAAGTCTTCTGTCCTGACTCCTCGGCCAGAGCGACTGCGTAGTTGCAGGCGAGAGTGGTGACGCCGGAACCCCCCTTGGCGCTGAGGAATACCAGCATTCTTCCGTCCGCCTTTTTCGGCGGGCGAACAGCGGGATGAAGAGCTGAGGCACGGACCAGAGCCTCGGCGATTGCGGCGGGGTCGAATGGTATGCGGAGAAACTCGCGAGCGCCGGCACGCATGGCTCTCAACAGCTGGCTTGGGTCGTTCTCCGACGAATAGACCATGGCGGTCCCCAGGCCGTGCGTGCAGATGCTCTCAACCAGATCGAAGGCGCTCTCTGGGTTGCTGTCGAGATCGACGAGGACGACGTCGTAGACGTTGCCCAGCATCGCCGGCACATCATTCAGATCGGAGGGGTAAGACTTGAACTCGCGGATCTGGCCGGCCTGGCAGTCGCATAGCGCCCTCATTGCGGCATCGCGGCGTTGATCGTCCGGGCTGATGACAGCGACGGACAATGTGCTTGAGCCAAGTGCATCGGATGTTTGAGTCAAGCCTGACATGGTAGCGTTCCTGCTCCCTGTGGTGTGTTGTCTTTCGTGGTCACGTTCGGCAAATTACAGCATTCCAATGAACGTCACAGGGCAGAGGGCTTGATTTGCCCTCAGTAGCTCTACAACGTTCATTCAGTCTATCGGCAGAAGCGAGAACGAGGCCAACCTCGTCGAGCAATTTCTTTGAGCACAGTAGGATCGCCCGGTTGCAGATGGACCCCAAAATCGCTGACTCCTATCGATTTGGCGCAGGTTTATCTCACAACAAGAAATTCCATATCACTACTTGACATTGCGTCCCAATCTTAGGAGACTTGTATTGGAATCATCTCATGAAATTGGTGACCGCAATGCGAGACCCATCCCCGCAAGGTACTTATAAGGTTCAGGCCCTGGATAGGGCGTTTGCCGTGTTGGATCTGCTTGGCGAGAGCGACATGCCGCTAGGCCTGGCGCAGGTCGCCTCGTCGCTCCAGTTACACAAAAGCACCGCGCACCGGTTCCTGATGGTTCTCGAAAGACACCGCATGGTGGAGCGCACAGCCAACGGCAAGTTTCGCCTGGGGCTGAGGCTCTTTGACCTGGGGAACCGGTCGATTGAGCAGTATGACCTGCGCGACCGGGCACAGCCGCACCTGCGCCGCCTGGTGGCCGAGACCGAAGAGACGGCCCATCTCTGCATTCTCGAAGGCGCGCACGTGATCTACATCGACAAGATCGAACCGGCGCGCTCGGTGCGCATGATTACGAGGATCGGCGCCAGCAACCCGGTGCACTGCACCTCGGTGGGCAAGGCCATTCTGGCGTTCTTGCCCGAGGAGCGATTTGCCGATATTCTGCACCGGATTCGCTTCGAACGCTTCACGCACCGCACGATCGCCACGGCCGAGGCCCTGCGGGTGGAGATCGAAAAGACGCGCCGTCGCGGCTATGCCGTTGACGACGAGGAGCTGGAGGAGGGCCTGCGCTGCATCGCCGTGCCGGTGCTGGATGCGCAACGTCTTCCGGTAGGAGCGGTGAGCGTTTCGGGTCCGTCTTTCCGCGTAACGGCACAGAAGCTGCCGTCGATCGCGAATCACTTGCTCAAGTGCGTGCGAGGAATCTCGGTGGATATGGGGTTTGTCTCGAGCGGTCACGGCAATCGGGCTGTCTGGTCTGCATAGAAGGGACGCGCCGCAAGAGGAGATTGGGGATGGCGCTGGCGAACGGATCGGCGGCGGCATTTTCGCCGGGCCGGTCCTTACCCAAGATCTGTTCCTTCTGATAAACTCAAGGATGTTGATACAGCAATGACCGCCTCTTGACCGCCTGGTCAGGGATGCGGACGGGAGCAAAGAGCCAACTGAACAGACTGTCTCTTTTGTAGATGAGGTGGTTCGGCTGGCAAAGATTGTTTCCTGGTAATTGTTGGGGACGTAGCTCAGTTTGGTTAGAGCGCTGCCCTGTCACGGCAGAGGTCGCGGGTTCGAGCCCCGTCGTCCCCGCCAGATTCTAAAGGACTTAGACGGAATCTGGACCAAATTGTGACACCCTTGGAATAGATTCCTCAAACCTTTCTCAAACTCCAGTTTCAAAACTAGCCTTTTGAGTCAACCTGCGCTGGTGGGAGTGTCGTTCGATCCGTTCGCAGCACTCGCTTTCCGTGAGAGCCTGTGGTCATCGCAGAAGAACTGCGTTCGAACGAAATTGCGGTAGAGTTTCAGCCGACGAATAATGTGCACTCACTGGGCAGATTTGGCGCTGTTGTGTTGGGTGCTCCTCTCTATATGGGCAGGCTGCACAAGGATGGCCGCCGATTCTTAACGGCGCATCGCAACCCGCTTTCGAAGGTCCCCGTCGCGTTATTCGTGCTCGGTCCGGTTCAGAAAATCGAGAAGGATTCGACGGGAGCTCGACAGCAGCTTGAGAAAGAGCTAGTTCGGTTTCCGTGACTCTCTCCGGTTGCTCAGCGCGTTGTCGGCGGGAAGTTCGACCCCGCAAAGATGGGCTTTCCCTGCAATTTAATTCCGTCCCTAGGAAAGTTGCCGGTCAGCGACGTTCCAGGGTGGACCGAGATTCAGGCTTTTGCTAGAGGCCTTGTCGTCACGTTTCAAGGAGCAGTAGGGCAGAAGTAGCAGTTGCTGAATGGGCTGCAAGTCTTTCCCGGCTTGCAATGCGTGTTCCCTACGATCAAACGCGGATTTCAAGCAACAGAGGTTGCGCTTCGACGTAGCAGTTAGCCGCCGATTTGCTTCTGCGTTCACGTTTCTTGAGCGTCTTCCAGTGTTTAAGTTACTCTGGAACCGTCCTCTTTACGTCGAGGCCTCAATGCCGCCTACAGGTTCGCCAGTCAAGGATCGCCCCCTCAGCCTCAAACTCCCGGCACTCCTCGCCGCACTCGTCTTCGTGCTTCTCGTCTGCTTCTCCGGTCGCTACGGATACCATTCCGACGAACTCTACTTCCTCGCCTGCGCCCAGCATCCCGCTTGGGGCTATGTCGATCTTCCTCCGCTCCTTCCGTGGCTCACCTGGATCGCGATCCACACGCTCGGCGCATCGCTCGTTGCAATTCGACTCTATCCTGCACTGGCTGCCGCAGCCACTCAAGTTCTTGCAGCGCAACTCGCGTCCGAGCTTGGCGGCCGGCGACGCGCCGTCATCACCGCTGCCGCATTGACGGCAATTACTCCCATCGCTCTCGCCTTCGGACATATTCTCAGCACCAACGCCCTCGATATGCCGCTGTGGACCGCTGCAGTGTTGCTTCTCGTCCGCATCGAGAAGACCTCGAACCCGCGCCTTTGGCTCGCTTTCGGCGCGGTCGCCGGAATTGCGCTGATGCACAAGTACGGCCTGGCGTTCTACCTCGCCGCGCTGGTGATCGGAATGCTTCTATCAACATGGAGAAGGTGGCTGCTCAATCGTTGGTTCTGGGGCGGAATCGCGATCGCACTTGCGATCACTCTGCCCAACATCTTGTGGCAGGTAAATCGTCACTTCCCATTCGTGGAGCTTCAGCACAATATCAACGCCAATCACCGCAACGTGATTCTTTCACCACTCCAGTTCGTCTTCGCACAGGCGCTGCTCGTCAACATTCTTAGCTTCGCCTTCGTCATTGCCGGCGCTGTTTTCTTCTTTACTCCGCCAATGAAGCGCTTCAGAGCCCTCGGCTGGACCTTTATCGCCTACATGCTGCTGATGTACGCGCTCCATGCCAAGGATTACCTCGTCACACCTGTTTATCCAGTCATGCTCGCCGCAGGGGCGGTCGCCGCCGAGCGCTGGTTCGCCAACACGTGGACCCGCCGGTTCGTCACTGCGTACATCGTCGCAGCCTGCGCCTTATCGGCACTCATGTTGCCGACCTTCGTTCCCATCCTCCCGATCGATGCCTTCGCCCGCTACTACCAGATCATGACGCTGCACCGGACCGAAGCCGAACACGGCGCGCACTCCGCTATTCCGGACTACTACAGCGCCGATTTTGGGTGGAAGGAGCGCGTCGAAGCAGTAGCGCGCTACTACAACGCTCTTCCGGCGGAAGAGCGCCAGAGAACGGCGATCTTCGGTAGCTTCTACGGACAGGCCGGAGCCATCGATCACTTTGGGCCCGAACTGGGATTGCCCAAGGCGATTGGCAGCCATCACTCTTACTGGTATTGGGGAAGCAGAGGCTACACCGGCGCAAGCGTCATCGTCCTCGACGGCGACCTCGACTACCTACAGCATCACTGCGCTTCGCTCACGCTAGTCGCCGATCCCAAGGTCCAGTGGGCGGCTCCCGGCTCGGAAAAACCTATCTACCACTGTCGCAAACTCGACAGCGATCTCACTAAGGAGTGGGATACCTTCCGCCATTTCGACTAAAGAGGTTATAGAGATTTAGAAGATCATGTCGAGCTTGGGCGCTGGGCGGCCCTATCTTTGCGTACTTTCCCGACCGGTAAGCGGTTCCGCTTTCAAGAAAGGACGAGGCTAGAACAAAACCAGGGATGCTGTGGCCTGATAGACCAGTTGGAAGGTCTCCGCTCGCTGATGGCCGCGTCGACTTGAGCGCATCAGCTCCGGGATACACCTTCTCTGGTTTTGTTATAACTCCGCCTCTGGCGAGCGAGAGCTAAATTGCGGCTGGCGGGCCAACTCAATGGAGAGCGCAGTCATCGCACTACATGTCGGAGCGTGCTGGCCTGGCTTCAAGGCAGCCACGATTCGCCGATGGAGGGAGTGAGAGCGATGACAATACTTCTAATAGTTCTCGTGCTTTTACTGATCGGAGCAATTCCGGCGTGGCCATATAGCCGCAGCTGGGGGCCGTATCCTAGCGGCGGTCTTGGCGTAATTCTATTGATCGTTGTTGTATTGATGCTGCTGAAAGTATTTTGATGTGCAAGGTGCCAGCTAACCTGGGTCAATCCTGACTGGGTCTCACACCATTCGCAACGATTTTCGCGAGCAGATCCTTCGGATGCACGGGTTTCACAAGAACGTCGAATTCATATCCTTGGGTCCGTGCCTTGTCGAGCAGGTCCGCTGTAGCTGCTTGCCCGGAAAAGAGCAGAACCTTGAGGCCGGGTAGCTGCATACGCATTCGAATCGCGGTTTCAATTCCATCCAGACCTGGCATCATAACATCGGAGAGGAACATATCTGGGGCGAATGACAGGGCCTGAGCTAGCGCATCTTCGCCCGAATAGACGGCGCGTGCAGTAAAGCCGCACTGCTGAAGGATTGTTGTCAACGTATCAGCGATCACAGTTTCGTCGTCCGCAACGAGGATCTTCGGTTTGTGAGAATTTGTTGTCATGTTCCTTTCCATTTTGGTTGCGGTCCGTCGGCGTGCGGGAAGTGGTCAATTACAAATTGCGCCAATTTCAGGGCTATTTATTCGCTAATCTTTCGATCTGTTTCGCGAGATTATCCGCAGGCCCGGGCACTGCTGAATGGGGAATGCCTAATCAGAATCCTCGACCTTTCGCGCATCAGCCTTGAATTGTCTTTTAGGCCCTTAGATCGATTCCGTCACCTTGCTAGATTGTACTCGAAGACCAAACTGCGAAGAAACCATTTGACGGGAAGCGGTTGCGCCTTTGCCGATTCCAGGGAGATCGCGCGCGTGAGATCTTATCGCATTCGACTTCTCTTTGCTGTCCATTTCGGCTCCGAACCGAGAGATTCTCGATTACCCTTTTATTGACCATTCAAAACCGGAATCCCGGCTTGAGCTCGCAGCGATAGGCGAATGTCTTATCGTCTTTGCGATCCGTGCGAGCCGTGCAAGTTGCCCAGCTTAGGTAGAGGGACGGCCCAAGAGGAAAGACCATGTTGGCGCCATTGAGCTCGGCTTCGAGGCTTACACCTTCTTCGTTTGCCGGGAGGGTGAAGTTAAGAGCTTCGCCAAAGACGACAGGATAAGACTCGCGCACATTTGACGTGATTTCCGTGTGAAAGACCTCAGCCTCCAGCAAAAACGTGGTGGCGTCTGACCAATCTAGTACCGAGACGCTGATATTGCGCCCACCGCTCACAAAGCCGCCTGGATCGACTCGCGTGAACGGGCACGGTCCGGCAATGCACGACACTCTCACATCTCTGAATTCGTTGCTGGCGCCTGCGTCGAGCGATGCGTAGCCGATCGAAGCCTTCCAATTTCCATCCGGCGAGCAGGGGGCGCGCCGATCGCAGGGAAGATTGCCTTTGTTGATCACTTGAAAGGTCTTGACAGCGCTGCCAATATTCACATCCGTTCGAGAGTTAACCGTGTACCTCACTCTGATGTTGGATACCACGATCGGAGGCTTACCCGAAGATATAGCGGTCTTCTCATTCTTTGGCGCCATTCTTGCGATGTAGAGTTGCTTGGCTGGCCGCCGAAAACCAGATTGCACTGTGATATCGAGAGGTTCGTAGCCGGGATGACGAAAACTCAGAGTCACGTTTTGCCCCGGCCAAACTCCGGTCTGGAACGGGAGGTTGAAGTACCCGGATTCATTCGACTGTGTCATGGCGGTCGTCACGCCGTCCGATGCCGTTACTGTAACGTCGGCAATCGGCAGCTCTTTTCGGCTATCGTCGTCGCGAAGGATTACGGCTCCTTTGATTCTCTCCGCTCCTTGTCTCCAGCGATGTACGCGAACAGCGAGAGCAATCGCCGCCGCACACGCAAGGATGGCGATGATCGTCCAGATGACAGTTTTTCTCCAATTCAATCGCATCATCCTCTCCAAATTCATTGGACGCGCTCCAGGCTCAATTTTCTGCCGTAGGCTGGTTCATTCCGACGTGATTGTGCATCTAAGTCACAGGGTGGCAAGGCCATAGTTGAGGTTGCTCCCATTCCCAGAGTAGGGCTCCGAAGGGAGTTTCGGCCCCGGAATCGAGTGTATTCTCAAGAAAGACACGCGGGAAAGTACGGCACGAGAGGGAGGATGACGCGATCGATCGAAGCAACGAGATGGAGTTGCCGCGGATTTACAGAATCGATGAGCATCGAAATCGCAAAAGCACGCGTCGCGATTTGCTGCGCCAAATGGCCTGTATCTGTGTGTCTCTGCCGCTCGCCCGCGTAAAGGGTCTGCCTTTTCTTAGCCAGGCCAGGACACCGTCCGGAAGGACTCAGCAACACACTCATCCCGCCGCGCCCCCTGCACCGGCGTCTTTGTTGCCTCAGGACGACCAATTCCTGGAGGAGCTTGAGCACTCGAATTTTCTCTATTTCTGGGAACAGGCGAGCCCGCAGACTGGATTAGTCCAGGATCGCTGCAATGTTCGCGCCAAAGACACCAGCATCGTGTCGAGCGTTGCGTCAACCGGTTTCGGCTTGACCGCAATCTGTATCGGAGAGATGCGGGGCTTCGTGAGCCGTTCGGATGCGCGTCTGCGAGTGATCACGTCGCTTTCATTTTTATGGAAAAAGCTGCCAATGCATCGTGGATTTTTCTACCACTTTGCGAATATCAATTCCGGCGAGAGGATTTGGGACTCGGAAGTCTCCTCGGTAGATACGGCTATTTTGCTCTGCGGCATTCTGACCTGCTGTCAGCACTTTCAGGACGACGCGATCACAGAACTGGCGCACGCAATCTTCGACAGGGTGGATTGGACCTGGCTGTCAGAGGACACGAGCTTGCTGCCCATGGGATGGACGCCCGAGTTCGGTTTTCTGCCTTCCAAATGGGACTACTACAGCGAATTGATGATGATGTATCTGCTGGGCTTGGGATCGTCGAAACATCCGCTCAACCTCGAGGCATGGTTTGCCTGGAAGCGATCTGTCTTTGAATATGATGGATTGCGTTACGTGGGCTCATTTGCGCCGCTATTTGTGCATCAGTATTCGCAGGCATGGTTCGACTTCCGCCACAAGAGGGACCGCTATGCGGACTACTTTGAGAATTCTGTGATCGCTACCGATGTCCATCGGCGGTTCTGCCTGGAGCTGAATGAACAGTTTCCCGACTACAGCAACGAGCTCTGGGGTATCACCGCTTCGGACTCAGTGAATGGCTATGTGATCTGGGGCGGACCTCCGGCGATGGGGCCCATCGACGGAACGATCGTTCCAGCGGCCACGGGGGGTTCGCTGCCGTTTCTTCCGGATGCAACCATGCGCGTACTGAGAACCATCTATGAACACTATCCGAGGGCGTGGAGCCGCTATGGCTTTGTCGATGCGTTCAATCCGCTGACGGACTGGTATGACACCGACGTGATCGGCATTGATACTGGAATCACTATGCTCATGGCAGAAAATGCGCGTTCAGGGTTTGTCTGGGAGACCTTTATGAAGAACCCGGAGGCAAAACGGGGGATGGAGATCGCGGGATTCAAGCCCTATAAAGACTCTGTCTCCGGGAGCGAATGAAGGGCGATCTGGCGGTCGATTTTGAGCAGCGCGCAGGGCTCGGTACATGCGCAGATAGAGAGTCGGAGCTGATTCCAGAGTGCCCGCAATAAGAGTCCAATAAGAGTAGCCGGGACCCACGATTTGTCATTCAGAGCCGATTACTTCTCTGAAGCCAAGGTTCCTGAGGAACGATGAAAGGCGCATGTCAGCCAATGTGAGTGATCCGAGAACCATCGGTGAGTCCGATGGGCAAAAAGCCGATCGCGTGCAAAGCTCCGGCAAGGCCTGGAGCGACCGCGTGCGTGCGCTCAAAAACGTGCCGGGGGTTCTGCACTTTGTGTGGGAGTCGGGTCCAAGCGTCGTCTCCTGGAACATCGGCCTGCGCGTTTTCGTTGCCTTTCTACCGGTGGGCATCGGCATTATAGGCCGCTTCATTATCGATGGGGTCAATAACATCCGTTTGCACCGTCCGCTGCCCCAACACTTCTGGTGGCTGGTGATCGCGGAGATGGTGCTGGCAGTGCTGACCGGCATCCTCACGCGCGCGGTGGACTTCTTAGATAGCCTGCTCGCTGACCGCTACACGCACCACGTAAGCGTGGAGGTGATGCGCAAAGCGGCGTCTCTCGATGTTACAGCTTACGAGGATCCCGTCTTCTACGATCGTCTGGAACGCGCCCGGGTGCAGGCCACGGACAGGCTGGCGATGATTCAACAGATGGGCAGGATGATCCAGCAGACTGTCACCGCGCTTGCGTTTTCGGCCGTGCTTGCAAGGTATTCTCCGCTACTGTTGCTGCTGTTGATTGCCGGGATCATCCCGGCCTTCCTCGGTGAGAGTCACTTTGCCTTTCTCACCTATGCGAAGAACTTCCGCCAGACACCCTTGCGCCGCCAGATGGACTATCTGCGCCAAGTAGGCGGGAGCAAAGAGGCAGCCAAGGAGCTCAAGCTCTTCAACCTGAGCAGCTACCTGACTGACCGTTTCACGGGACTGTCGCAAAGCATTTTTGAAGAGAACGTAGCACTCAGCCGCCGCCGGCTCTTCTGGGGTGGCCTGCTGGCCATCCTTGGGCAGCTCGGTTACTATGGCGCGTACGCTTACAGCATCTATCGCACGATTCAGGGTGTCTACAGCGTTGGCGATCTCACGCTCATCACCGCTGCGATCATGCAGTCGATGGCCAACATCCAACTGGCTTTCTCGACTGCCTCAGGCGTGGCCGATCAGGCGCTTTTTCTCGGCGATCTGATCGCTTTTTTCGAGATGAAGCCGCGGGTCGAATCCAAGCCCGGAGGTTTTCCGGCGCCGCATCGTATCGCGCGTGGCTTCGAATTCCGAAATGTCTCCTTCGTTTATCCCGGCACGGAGCGGCGCATTCTCAGCGACTTCAGTTTCACGCTCAGCCCAGGAGAACGAGTGGCGCTGATCGGCGAAAACGGCCAGGGCAAGACTACGATTGTCAAACTCATCACGCGTTTGTACGACCCGACAGAAGGTGAGATTCTGTTGGATGGCATCGATCTTCGTGAGTACGATCTCGCTGCATTGCATTCGGAGATCGCTGTGATCTTTCAGGACTACATGCGCTACGAGATGACCGCACGAGAGAACATCTCGGTCGGGCGCATCGAAGTGCCGCACACTCAAGAAGAGATCGAACACGCTGCGGCGAAGAGCCTCGCCGCCGGCGTGGTTGCGACTCTCTCTGGCGGCTACGACCAGATGCTCGGCCGGCGCTTTGAAGGCGGAGTCGATCTGTCAGGCGGCGAATGGCAGAAGCTGGCTCTCGCACGAGCCTACCTGCGCGATGCACAGTTGCTGATTCTCGACGAACCCACTGCCGCGCTGGATGCGCGCAGCGAGGCTGAGGTCTTCGAGCGCTTCGCCGAACTTACCTATGGAAAGATGGCGCTCCTTATCTCTCACCGCTTTTCGACGGTGCGAATGGCAGACCGCATCGTTGTATTGGAGGGGGGACGATTGGTCGAAGAGGGCGGCCACAACGGGCTTGTAGCTCTCGGAGGCCGCTATGCTGCCATGTTTGAGATGCAAGCCGCGAGTTACCGGTGAAACGAGATGAGCGATAGCGTCCAAACTCCGGAACGTGTGCAACCGCCAGCCTGCCCAGTGCTCGAGCGAATGCGCGATGCCGCGCGTGCCGCGGCATCGTGGGATGTCGTCGAGAGGTCCATCACCGCGGGATCTTTTCCAGAACGCATCGAGTCGGCCCGAAGCGCGCTGAGGCATCTCGAAGTGGATCTGGCTTCGCTGCCGGCGGCAGCTCCGGCAGAGGCAGATCGAAGTGCAGCTTTAGAGAATGCCCCGCTGTTCGCGCTGCGAGAAAACCTTCGTTTGCTTCGATTGGCGATAGCCACCGTGTCCAACGACTCTCGTGTTGTGGCGCGGCTGCCGCGCATCATTCTCAATGAAGATCGGGAAGAACCCCGCGTCGCAGCGGCAGCTGAGATCTATCTGAAGGCGGTTGATAGTGAATTCTCGGCGGAGACGTTTTGCTCCTTCATCAGCGAACTGCAGATTCACGAGCCTCTCACGTCCGGAGAACTGTGGAGCTTCGCAGGCTTCCTCAAATTCGCTCTGCTCGAATTGCTACTTGCGGAAGCGAACTCCCTGCTTCGCGCACCCAGCGGCGCTCAGCAGTCAATGATCCCAATCTTCATCAAGAGTCTTCGAGTCATCGACCGGTCGGACTGGGTCGCGATCGTCGAGCAGCTCATCGCGTTCGATGCCACCTTACGCCAGGATCCCGCTGGGGTCTACGGATGCATGGATTTTGAAAGCCGCGAACTCTACCGCAAACGCGTCGCGTTCATTGCTCGACACTCGGATCACTCCGAGTCCGGGGTCGCACTCATGGCCGTCGAGCTCGCCAGCGAGGCTCTGCAATTGCCATCGGACGACCCGCGCATTTATCGCCGCCGCATCCACGTCGGCTATTACCTGGTCGACAGCGGGTTCTCTCAACTTGCCGCGCGGGTGGGATACCATCCACCACCGATCGAACGTCTCCGCGGCTTCATTCGCCGTGAGGCCAGCGACATCTACATCGCGAGCATTCTGCTTGTCACGACCTTCTTGATTGCGGCGTTGCTCTTCCCTCTGCTGCCCAACCACACGATTGGCGCCCTGGCTGCCACCATTGCGCTCATGTTGCTGCCGGTGATGCAGGACGCCGTTGAGCTGGTCAACAGCGCCGTTACAGTCATCTTCGATCCCCAGCCGCTGCCCAAATTCGACTTCAGCAAGGGAATCCCCGCCGACCGCGCAACTGTTGTCGCGATACCCACTCTGCTTTTGAACCCTGGGCAAGTGCGCAAACTGGTTGCCGATCTTGAGGCGCGATTTCTCGCCAACCGCGATCCACACTTGCATTTTGCCCTGGTCACGGATTTACCCGACTCGGCGAGCAAGCCACGCGAAAACGACTCTCACCCTCTGGTCGAGCTCGCCGTCGAACTTATCACTGAACTCAACGCCAAGTATGCTTCGAAAGGATCCGGTTCGTTCTTCTTGCTCCATCGGCATCGCATTTTTAACAGCCGGCAGGGCGTATGGATGGGCTGGGAACGCAAGCGAGGCAAACTGCTCGACTTGAACAAACTGCTCCTTGGCGGAAACGACGCATTCCCCATCAAAGCTGGCAAGATCGAGAGACTCGAACCGATTCGCTACGTCCTGACGCTCGATTCCGACACCCAGCTTCCTCGCGGCACCGCGGCGCAACTGATCGGAGCCATGGCTCATCCGCTGAACGAGGCAGTCATCGACCCGAAGACACGCATTGTGAACGCGGGCTATGGCATCCTGCAGCCGCGCATCGGCATCACCGTCCAATCCGCGGCGCGCTCGCGGCTGGCGAGCATCTACTCTGGCCAGAGCGGCTTTGACATCTACACGCGCGCTGTCTCCGATGCCTATCAGGAGCTCGTCGGCGAGGGCAGCTTCACCGGCAAGGGCATCTATGAGGTCGCAATCTTCAACACCGTGCTCGAAGGCCGCTTCCCACGCAATGCGCTGCTCAGCCATGACCTGATCGAAGGCGCCTATGCTCGAGCGGGATTGGCGGCCGATATCGAGCTCATTGACGATTATCCCTCCCACTACAGTGCCTACGTCCGCCGCAAACATCGCTGGGTGCGCGGCGACTGGCAAATCGCGCAGTGGATGTTTTCCATCGTTCCGGAGGAGTTTGGGGCCCTGGTCACTAACCCAATCTCCGCGATCTCGCGCTGGAAGATATTCGACAATCTGCGCCGCTCGCTCGTCGAGCCTTTCACGTTCATCCTGTTCGTCGCCGGTTGGCTGGGTCTGCCGGGCGGTCCGCTTTATTGGACCATTCTGCTGCCGCTGCTGATCGCCCTACCGGCTTTCATCATGCTCTGCATGGGTCTTTGCAGAGCCCTTGCGAGCGACCAGAGAGGCCGTGTCAGCGAGACGTTCGCGGCCTTCGCCAGAGCGCTTCTCGTCGCTCTCCTGGACCTGATCTTCCTTCCTCATCAGACACTCCTCACGCTCGACGCCATCGTTCGATCTCTGGTCCGGCGATTCGTAACCGGCAAGCGCCTGCTCGAGTGGGAGACCGCGGCCCAGACTGAAGATCATTCTCCCGGCCAAAGACCGGTCGACAACTATCTCGTCTTCGTTCCGTTCGTCGTTTTCGGCCTGGCGATCCTCATCTCTCTGGTTGCGCCGCAACGAGATTCCATTTTCTTTGCCGCTCCCATTCTTCTGCTTTGGGCTCTCGCCTACCCTCTCACTGCGTGGCTCAACAAGCCTCCCCGCGAAGAGCAACCGCTCCTGGAGTCGGACGAAGAGCAGTTTCTGCTCGCGCATGCGCTGTTCATCTGGCGCTACTTTTACGAGTTTGGAGGCGAGCGGCACAACTACCTTATCCCGGACAATGTTGAGGAAGAGGGACTCTTTGAAGCAGCCCGCGTCTCACCCACAAACCTCGGCCTCCTGCTGAATGCCCGTCAGGCAGCATGCGAACTCGGATTCCTGACGGCGCCTGAATATGCTGCGCTCACTCGGTGCAGCCTCGCGACGATTGCAAAGCTCGAAAAACACCGTGGCCATCTCTACAACTGGTACAACACGCAATCGCTCGAGCCCGTATCGCCAGTCACGGTCTCTTCTGTCGACAGCGGGAACCTCGTTGCTTGTCTCTACACGGTCCGCGCCGGAACGCTCTCTATGTGCCAGGAGCCTCTGATTACGCAGCGGCTATTCGCCGGCATACGAACGCATTGGCGGTTGCTACAGTTGCAGAGACACTTACCGGCTCAACTGGCTCGGATCTCTCTGCCCGATTCCGCCGCCTGCATGACGGAATGGATCAGCTGGCTTCCTGCCGCGCACGCCGCTCTCTGCGATGCGGCGGCCGGAGACGGAAGCCAAACTGAGAGCCCTTGGTGGCTTGCGGAAACAAAACACCGCGTCGCATCGGTGCTAACTCTGCTGCATGACTACACTCCCTGGCTCTTGCCCGAGTATGAGCGGATTTGCGAGTCGCCTCAACTGGAACTCAAGCAGAATGCGGAAACATCTTCCATCGATGCTGCTATCGCCTTTTCTGAATTGCTGGAGCTGAGCCTGGCCTCCGGCAGAATCAGCAACGATTCGCCGCTCCGCGTTCCTGGAGAGCAGCTTCGCGCAACTCTTCCACGCGCCCGGCAGAATCTGCGCGCCCTCGCCGCGGAGCTTCGCGCCATCGCAGACCAAATCGAAGTCCTCGCTGAGGAAACAGAGTTCGGTTTCCTCATAGAACCGAACCGCCAATTGCTCTCGGTCGGTTATGACGTGGCAGAGCAGAAGCTTCATCCGGCCTGCTATGACATGCTCGCTTCAGAGGCTCGCATCGCCACATTCCTCGCTGTCGCACGTGGCGACTTGCCGCAGCAGAGCTGGTTCAAGCTTGCCCGGGATCATACGCGCGCATTCGACCAGATTCTGCTTCTCTCCTGGACCGGCACGATGTTCGAATACCTGATGCCCGGGCTTTGGATGCGGAGTTATCCCGACACGCTCATCGCTCGCACTCAGGCCGCCTGCGTCCAGGTGCATCGAAGCTTCGCCGGCTCTCTCAACATTCCCTGGGGGATTTCGGAATCGGGGTACTCATGCAAAGATGAAGCCGGTCACTACCACTACCAGGCCTTCGGCATCCCGCAAATTGCACTCAAATTCGACGCAACCGCTGGACCGACAGTCTCCCCATACTCCACTTTCCTCGCTCTCGGCGTCGAATCGCGCCAAGCTGTGCGCAATCTCCGCCGCATGGCAAAGGCCGGATGGGTCGGTGCGTACGGCTTTTACGAGGCTGCGGACTATGCGCACTCGCCTGGGAGACCAGTCATGGTTCGCGAGTGGATGGCCCACCACCAAGGCATGTCCCTGCTCGCCATTCTCAATTTGCTCCACGGAAACATCGTGCAGCGGTGGTTTCACTCGAACCCGCTGATCCAGTCGGCCGAATTGCTGCTCAACGAATTGCCTGCCCACAGCGCCGTTCTTGAGGCGATGGCAAAGGAGTTCGCCCCGATCGCGGGTAGCGCCGGCAAAGCTGCCTGATGTGCTTGGCACAAGCGACTGAGGTAATTCCTCGAGAGCCCTTCTATAACGCTATCTCCATCGGTCTCGAGGCCAGATAGGCCGGAGCTTGGGGTCGATAAGGCCGCGTGCCGATCAGTTCCTGTCGCGCCGCAACATGCGAAGACCATCGCCGAGGAATTCGTGAATCTCATTGGTGAGGATCGTGGTGCCTAACGACACGCCAAATGCGCTGGCGTTGTTGGCGAATCCGTGGTCGCGCGCGGGATAGTAGGTGTTGGTCAGCGCCGATGCGCTCCCGATGCCGGCGAGTTTCGGCCAATTGATTGCCGCTCTTCCGTCATCTTTCCGCGTAATGATCAAGCGCGATGCCGAGTAGGCCGCTCTTGCAGCGATGCTCCTTTGCCTGCCCATTACGTAGTATCGAGGGTCATCTTGAAAGATCGTCGCATAAATCCCGTAGTTGAAGACCGATTGCGTGGTCTGCTTGAGCGCCAAAGCTCCGAGGCGCTCACCGAAGGCGCCGCTGTCGGCGCCGAAGTGCGGAGCACTGTCGCGCATCTGGCTCCAACCGGCCGAGAAGAGCGTCGACGCCAGATCGGAGACCGTCAATCGGCTCCGCAATGAAAGTTCGAGCTTATCGATACCACTCAGCGGCACGCCGAATTCGCCTGTTTGAACGACGAGATGGAATTTCTTTGCCGGACGACCAGTTGTCGTTGGCGGTAGAACTCCGAAGACCAAGTTAGAGGTCGTTTTATCCGATGCCATCCTTGGTGTATCTGGCAGCTCACCCGATGAGATCGACGCGTCATTGCCCCAGACCGTCTCGGGCTGTTGCGTCTGGCCGAGGCACGGTGTCGCCAGCCAAGTCAGCAACCCAGCCAATTCGCAGATACGACTCGCAGCCGAGCCCATAACTACTCCCAGAGGCTGGGATGCCGAGGATATGACTTGAAGTTATCCGGAAGGCTAACTGTAATTCGACCGCCTGAATAACTCTGGCCGCGGATTAGGAACTGCGTCGATGATCTGATGGTTTCGAGCTATATGAATCGAACTGCCGTGGAGCTCAATTCATGTACCCGTTCGCATACGTGTTTGGTGTGTCCCGCTGAAAGCCCTCCGCCTTGCTTCGTATGAGTGTAAAAACATCCAAAGCAATGGCTATGTTGCGAATGTTGCCAGCGGCGCTCGATAGGCCTCGCTCCATTCCAGGATGCTTCTCCGCCAGGTTTTCAATACGCTCACTCACACTTCTTAGTCGATCAATCTCCATCAAAAGGTCACCAAAGGTCGCTGCGATGACGAGCCTTTCGATCTGTGTGTCGGTCGTTTCCGCTGGGGCGGGCGCCGAATCTTCGCTCGGGTCAGTCTGGAGGCGTAGCTCCTCTATCGAGCGCAGTGTGGTTGTCTCGCCGAGGAAGGCGAGCAACAGAGCGAGGAGTTGCGCAATGAAAATGACCCCGGACTCATTGTCTTTCGCAACTTTTGTCTGGTTTTCAGCTTCGCCAAGGCCGCGCAGACCCCCATTCGTCTCGATATGCACGGCGCTCAGACCATGAGATTCCTCTCTGGCTAGAACCAAAGCGCGAATGGCAAGCGCGCGAAAACCGTCAGCGCCGACAAATGGACTGAGTCTTCGGCGCAGTTTTTCATAGACATGTTCTGTCGCATATTCGAGTTGCAGGAAACTTGCGGTTTCCTTCGCCTCACTGGCAATGAGACTTCGAGCCAAATCACGCGTCTCTTTTGTGAAATGCATCGGTTCCGCTCTTTCTATGCAGGCTGTGCCTCTCCGCGAGCGTGAGCGATCCCCATCGGGCTTCATTTTTGGCTTACGAGACCTAAAATACTGGATTAATTTCCGCAAAGGTGAGCGCGATTGAACACTATGGCGTCGCGCCAATGTGCGTCATCAAGGGGAATATTCGCGCCCAGCGTTGCGTGGTCCTCTGAAAACCGGCTGTCTATTTGCCGATATATTTTCCGGTGCTTGCCTGGCGAAGCCGGTGGTTCGCTCTTCAGGATGGCGAGACACGCGCCTTCAGGGCCACTGCATGAAACGCATTCTTTTCGTCGACGATGAAGTCAGCATCCTTGAAGGTATCCGCCGCTCTCTCGATGCGGACTGCGATCGTTGGGAGCTGCACTTTGCTGTAGGCGGAGAAGCCGCGCTCGAGGCTTGTGCAGGCTCCACCTTCGACGTTGTAATCTCCGATATGCGGATGCCGGGAATGGATGGCGTCACGCTGTTGGAGCACGTTCGCCAACGTTTTCCCAACACCGCTCGAATTCTCCTCTCCGGATTCTCCGACGCCGCACTCGAAACCCGTGCGGTCCTCGTCACGCACCGCTTTCTGGCCAAGCCGTGTAATGCTTCCGAGTTGCGTTCAGCAATTGATCGCGTTTGCGCGATGCAAGACCTGTTGAGTTCACCGGAGATTCGCAAGGTCGTTGGCGCGGTTGGTGAACTGCCGTCGCTTTCAGACACTTACACACACCTTACGAAGACGTTGCAGGACCCAAAAACATCGATCCGGCAAGTGACGGAGATTATCGAGCGAGATATTGCAATGTCGGCAAAGGTCCTGCAGCTCGCCAACAGCGCTTTTTTCGGGCTGTCTCGCAAAATCAATAGTTTGTCGAGCGCCGTTGCGTTCCTGGGGGTTGAGACAATCAAGAGCCTCGCGTTGACCTCTGAGGTCTTCAGAGTCTTCGTGCCCGATTCCCGAATTCCGCATTCCGTTTGCGACTCAATTCAGCGGCATTCGCTTCGTACAGCTGCCATCGCCAGTGCGCTGCCAGTGGAGCGGGGAAGCCGCGATATCACCGCCGTTGCCGCGCTGCTCCACGACATCGGAAGCCTCTTCCTGGCCAGCGCAATGCCCAACGAATTTACCGCCATTCTGTCACAAAGCAGCAAGCGCGAATGCAGAAGATTTGAGGTTGAAGAGGAGGTTCTCGGAACCACGCACGCGGAGATTGGCGCTTATCTGTTGGGACTGTGGGGCATTCCCGATCTGGCTATCGAGGCAATCGCGCACCACCATCGTCCCACTCGCATACCGCACACCGGATTCGATTGCACCACGGCGGTTTATGTTGCGGATCTGTTAGCCACCGAGTTGGATGATCGCGTCAATGGTCCAGAGGGAACCGAGATGGCGGAATCTGATCGGGTTAATCTTGAGACGCTGGGGCTGCTGCCCAACCTTCCCGCGTTCCGGGAGGTCGCACTGCAGATCGCCGACAAAACAAATTCCGGGCCTCGCTAGGGGTTCGCGTCCTGCGCCTCTCCGGCAATCAGCTTCAGGGTGATCTGCTTGCGTCCGCGATAGAAGGTGACGCTCACGGTGTCGCCGGGCTGGTGCTTCTCCATCAGCCGCGAAATCTCCTGGGGATCGCTGACCTCCTGGCCGTCGATGGCCACGATGAAGTCGCCGCCGAGCATGATCGGCGTGTTGCCCACATAGGCCTGTTGATTGCCGCCGCGCATCCCAGCCCGCTCGGCAGCGCCGCCGGGGACGACCTTTTGCACCAGCACCCCAGAGTCGGCCGCAAGGCCAATCTGCGATGCCAGATCGGGTCCGATGGGAAATGACTGGATGCCCAGCGAGGGCCGTTTCGCGCGTCCGTAGCGAGTCAGATCGGGTAACACCGCCTTGGCCGTGTTGATGGGGATGGCAAAGCCAATGCCCGAACTCTGATTCGCGCCGTTCGAAGCGATCATCGTATTGATGCCGATGACCTCGCCTCGCGAATTCAATAACGGGCCGCCGGAGTTGCCGGGATTGATGGCTGCATCGGTCTGAATCGCGTCCTCGATCGGCCTGCCTTCAGAGCCGCCAATCGTGCGGATGGAGCTGATGATCCCACGGGTCATTGTGCCGTTCAATCCGAAGGGATTGCCGATGGCATAGACTTTCTGACCCACGGCCAGATCGCGGGAGTTGGCCAGCGTGACCGGCTCGAGATTGGGCGCCTGGATCTGCAACAGGGCCAGGTCATGCACCGAATCCGTGCCGATCACCTTGGCGTCGTAGATGCGCTTATTGCTCAATTGCACCTTGATGCCGCGGTTAGCGCCCTGAACTACGTGGTAGTTGGTAAGTACGTGGCCGGCCTTGTCGAGGATGAAGCCCGAGCCCTGCCCCTGCTGCGGCACCGGTTCAAAGAAAAAGTTGTAGACCAGCGACTTCGAAGTAATGTTCACGACCGAAGGCAACACCCGCCTGTAAATCGCAATGTTGTTCTGTTCCTCTGCGTCGTAGGCAGGCGCGGCCTCGGCCTCGTTGAGCTGCAGTGGCGAGCCGGAACCGGAGAGATGTGCGGAGCTGGTTGTGCCCTGGCTGAAAACCGGCAGATGTCCCCAAACCGGGAAGCGATGCGAGGTGAGATACCAGAACCCGCCCACGATCAGAACAATAAGGACTAACTGGCGCAACTTCATAACTTGTCAACCTCTAGCCTGTGAGATGCTGTTTGGCCGTCTGGTTTTCAAAAAGGGTGCGGCTTCAGACGCGCCACGAGCATGAATCGGAAGATAGCTGTTCTTGGGCCAACCATCTCTGCCGAACACAACCCGTTGTTCACTATTCTAAGGACTCATCCTGAAGGGATTTGTCGCTCTCGGAGATCAGCCGCTGCCAGAGCTGATCGACCTGGGTGCCGAGATTCATTATATCTCCTGAATTATCAATCACATAGTCTGACCGCGCCGCTTTGATCTCATCGGGAATCTGGTGTGCCAGCCGCCGCCGGGCATCGGCCTCGGCAACCTGCCGGTTGGCGCCTGCGGGGCTCACCCGGCTCACATAGCGGACAATCTTCAGCTCGTCAGGGGCAGTGACCACGACGATGCGGTCGATGCGCCGCCGCCAGTCGACGAGCGCGCTGTCGTGTTCGCCGCGGGCGCGGGCATCGCGTTCGGCCTCAAAGATGAGCGCCGACTCGAGCACGGCCACGGCTGCGGGATTGCGGGCAAAGAGCTGGTCCATCCAGCGGCGCTGAGCGGCGATCACGGCCGGGTGCACAATGGCGTTCAACTCATTCACGCGCCCGCCTTGAAAAGCCTGATCGGCTAGCCGTTTGCGGTCGAGCCGTCCATCGGAGCCGACGGCCTCGCGGCCAAAGACGCGCACGATCTCGGAGAAGACCGCCTGGCCCGGCTCCATCAGCGCGCGGCCGAGCTCGTCCGATTCGATCACCTCGGCGCCCAGCGCGCGCAGCATCGCCGCGACGGTTGACTTGCCGCAGCCCAGACCGCCGGTGAGACCAACTCGAAGCATCCCTGCCCTCTGCGCCTCCCCAAAATCAGCTAGACCAGAAGGTAGTATAAGGCCGCCAGTTTCCCCCGCTGCCCTGCCGCAGCGGACAACAACTCAGTCACCCGCAGCGCAACAAAATGCCGATCGATCCCATTGATGGCAAAAACGTCGTTTTCGAGGAGCAATTGTACAAAATTGGGAGTAACCGGCGCTGAATGAGCACATTACCCTGCTGTCAGCGCCAGTTGAAGACTCAACCACTGGACCACATCATTATCAAGATTATGGCTGGTCAACACTCGGGCAGCGATGCGCGGTTATGTACGCCAACACAGCTAATTTTCCGCTACGGGTTCACGTGGTGGCTGAGGGATTGTGAGGTTGCAGAGGTGCGCTCATCTCCCAAGCTTTGACGCAGTTTGCTTTTTTCCGTCGAATCAGTAAAGCCGGGGAACAACTGTTTCAATACTTCTATAAGCCCTGCTCCGCGCTCCTTTGGCGACCCATCTTCCGAATCATCGTCCGATTCGTTCCACAGATCCATAACTATTTCCTTTATGAGACGCGACATCCGCGTAGGGTCGCTGCTTCTTCCCAAGTAGAATTTAATCGCCTCGGCCCACCAGTCATTCCTGAGGGTGCCACCTGTCCCTCGCGGTTGGGGACCGGGTATGACGAATGACCTCGGAAAAGAGCGCTGATTCGCCTAACCTCAGCTCCGCCGCAGGACTTTGCATAAAATTACCCTCCGCTGGCGCACAATAAAGGAATCATGAGCGCCTGGTACCTCGCTCCCGGCGATCTATATCACTTTCGGAAATGCTGTAGACCGGAACCATGACCTCAAACTGGCGCGATCACTAGGCGGGGTTCCCACGGACAGGTCTTCGTCCGTGGGGTCGTGATCCGCAAAACCGTCCTAAGTCCTTACCGGTCAGTATTCTGCGGGTAACTGTATTGTTTTGAAGATTTTGCAGCGATACCCATCACGTAACAGAAAGAAAACAAGGAATTTGCCTCCAGAATACCCGGGGGGTATACCCCGAAGCTACGGAGGTACGGACCGGAGATGACGCATGACCTCGGAACCAACCGCTGATTCACTCAACCTCCGCCTCGCCCAGGCGCTCTGCAGAGAATTACCCTCCGCCGGCGCACAATTGAGATGGACTGCAATCAGGGGAGCGGGTTTTGGAATGCACTGCTCAAGGCCGGCTAAATCCAAATGCAGCACGACCAAGTCAAGCCTAACCAGCCATTTACATCGACTCGCCAGCCTAGAATGAATGAGAATAATCGCGATTTTGACGGTGAAACTGTGCAGCCCCATCTAAACCACACAAGATAAATAACTTCCGCAACCAGGCTTTACAGGAGCACAGAACCACAGATCCTGTGGTTCTGTGCGATCCGATTCAAATCATTCAAACTAAACACTTTACGCCTCACAGTTTCACAGCCCACCGATACCCAGAAACTGTGAAACTAGAGTTCGCGCCGCAGCTTGGCGGCGCGTACTGTGTTGGCCATTAGCATCGCGATGGTCAGCTTGCCGACGCCGCCTGGAACCGGCGTGTACGCCCCGGCCAGCTCAAAGGCCCTGGGATCGATGTCGCCCACGATCACCGAGCCGTTCTTTTGGAAGGCGGCTTCGCGCTTGGCATTGCCTTTGAAGAAGCGGTCGAACTCCGCCTGCTCGGTGATGCGGTTGATGCCGACATCGATCAGTGTCGCGCCGGGCTTGACCATCTCCGGGCCGATGAATCCCGGACGACCGATGGCGGCCACCAGGATATCCGCCTGGCGGGTGATGGTGCCGAGATCGCGCGTGCGGGAGTGGCAGAGGGTGACGGTTGCGTTCTGATGCAGCAGCAGCATCGCCACTGGCTTGCCGACGATGTCGCTGCGGCCCACTACCACCGCATGTTGCCCGGCGATGGCGATCTCGCTGCGCCTGAGAATCTCGATCACTCCGGCCGGAGTGCAGGGAGCCAGGGCCGGACGGCCGGCCATCAGGCGGCCTGCGCTCACCGGGTGGAAGCCGTCGACATCCTTCTCGGGAGCGACGGCATCGAGCAGGCGCTTGGCATCGACCTGCGCGGGCAGCGGAAGCTGGATCAGGATTCCGTCGATCTCGTCGCGCGCGTTGAGCTGGGCCACGAGCGCGAGCATCTCTTCGGTCGTCACGGTCTCAGGCGGCGTAATCAGGTCGCTATAGAGTCCCAACTCGGCGCAGGTCCGCACCTTGCTGCGCACATAAATCTCCGAAGCGGCCACGTTGCCAACCAGCACCGCCGCCAGCCCCGGCCGAATGCCCCGCGCGGCCAGAGCGCGGACCTCCTCGGCTACTTCCTGCTTGATTGCCGCTGCAATCGCCACACCATCGAGAATTCTCGCCATTTTTTCTCCCAAGATCATCGTACCGTCTCATGCTTGTGCCTGGGCGGAGTCGTGTCTATTGGCGAGGCGAGCCGACCCGCAACTCCGATTGGTAATTGGGGTTTGATCGTAGTGTGATTTTGCTCACATACAGTCGCAAGAGAGCGGGGGTGTACTGTCGGCTATGCAAAGAATCTCTCAATCACAAAGGCGTCAATTCGCAGAACCTCCCGGAACGGTTTCACGGGGGTTGGGGGTGATCTATGTCTACAAGGGTGCTGGGTATCTATTTTGATATGCGGGAGGCTTCGGGCTCGCCTTCCTGGTATTTCTGGTGGTGCGACACTGCGTCGGCGTCCCAGGCTTCAGACACTAGCTCAGAGCAGCCATCTGAGAGATCGCTCGTCGACAGGCCAGCGACGACACCGGCGAGTACTGTAACGCGGAATTGCAGGTCAAAAAAATGAAAGCCAAGCGCACTTAGCTTGAGAATCCTGCCACGGTACGTCGATCAAGCTGTTCGCATGCGCGCGAATCATGTTGATGGATCCGTCCTCTCGTTTGACGCAGATCCGATTCGATCATTAGATCTCACTCATTCAACGGCCCTCCCCTGAAGGAATCTCCACCCGTGCCGAAATGACAATCAGCGACCGCTTCCTGCCGTGCAAGCGCTACGCGTTTTTAGCGGCATTGGCCGAGTCTTCGCCGGATCTGGCGGGCTGTCGTTGTGAAGGGAGACTCCGATGTTACAAACGGAGAGAAGACGGGAAGCGGCGATCGCTCCGTCCTGGGCTCATCTTCGTCTTCCACCCTTCCCTCAGGTTGCGCTTCGGGTGCTGCAACTGACGAACAATGAAAATGTGCAGCTGCACCAGTTGAGCGAGCTGATCTCGGCCGATCCGGCCTTTGCCAGCGAGGTGCTGACCATCGCGAACTCGCTCTTGTATGCGCCGCGCTTTCCTGCCAGCAGCATCTTGCAAGCCATCGCGGTGATGGGCGCCAACAACCTGCAAGGGCTGTGTCTCACCGTCGGTGTGCGCGGTTATATGGGCAAGACACTCAATCAGCCCGCGATGCGCGCAATCTGGCGCCACAACCTCGCCTGCGCACTCATTGCCGATCAACTGGCCTCGGTGGGCTTCATGGACAGGGATGTAGCGTACACTTCGGGCGTCATCCACGACATCGGACGCTTGGCGCTGGCGGTGATCCGGCCCAACGAGTACAGTGTGCCGCTCGGTGCTCACAGTGGCACTCCCGCGAGCATCCTCAAGGCCGAGCGGGAGCTTTTTGGCTGGGATCATTGCGAGGCGGGCCAGCAACTGATCGCGGACTGGAATCTGCCATCGGAGTTTGAAGCAATCGTCGGCGACCATCACCTGCCGCGGGAGCAGGATGCGCCGTGGGACATGGCCAATCTGATCAATGTAAGTTGCCGCATGGCCGATGCGATCGGCTTTGCCGCGTTTGCGGGTTGCGAGATCACGCCGTTTTCCGATCTGCTTGAAGAGCTACCCACGCGCGAGCGCAGGCTCTTTCATTCCTCGGCTGAACCGCTGGCCTTTGAGGTCGCGAAGAAGATTAATGCGGTAGAGTCGGTCTAACCGTCAGCGCGGAAGAATCGGCCCGCGGCAGAATCGGCCCATAGACAAGGGGAAGTCCGGCCGAGTCGAACCCTACAGGCGCAATTCGACATAAGTCATCCATCGTTCGATGGAGAGTTTCATCAACCGATTTGAGGCTGCGACCCTGACGCAGGGAGTGTTCTGCTGATCGCAGAGTGTCCCCTATGTCTTCCCCAGGATCGCTCGAAACCCGACAATTCGGCCTTGCCGTCGCGATTGCAATCGTTATTGGCGAGTCGGTCGGACTCGGCATCTTTCTGACTCCTGCCGCGATGGCAAAGTCGCTCGGCTCCCCGCTTCTGCTCGGTGCTGTGTGGGCAGCGATGGCGCTGATGGCTATGAGCGGGGCTCTGTGCTACAGCGAACTTGCGATTCGCTCCCCTGAGTCTGGCGGAGAGTATGTCTATCTGCGGGCGGGCTATGGCGACCGTACCGCATTTCTCTACGGTTGGATGAGTTCGATCGTCATGTATCCCGGCGTGGCGGCCGCGCTCTCAGTCGGAGCTGCAGCATACGTTGCGCAGGTGCTGTCCCTTCGCCCAAAGGCGACAGCGCTTACTCCGGCGATCATCCTCTGCGCCTTCGGCCTGGTCAACCTCGTGGGAACGCGACTGGGTGCATCGCTTATGACTGTTGTCAACGTCTTGAAACTTCTTATCCTCTTCGCGCTCTCAGGATGGGCGGCTCTCTCAGGCCACGCGCACATCGGCAACCTGATGCCTCTCGTGGAGCGACGCTCTGGTTCAGAGCCCTTGATTCCTGCCGTTGCGGGAGCACTTGTCGCGGCGTTCTTCAGCCTGGGTGGATGGTGGGAAGTGGGCAAGATCGCCGGCCAGCTGCGCAATCCGAGGCGCACGCTGCCGATCGCCTTTGTAGGAGGGGTCGCTTTGGCCACGCTCAGTTATCTGCTCATCAGCGCATCTTTCCTCGCCGTCTTGCCAATTGAGCGTCTCTCTTCGAACACGGTATTCGTAGCACAGTTTGGCGAAGTCTTGTTTGGTGCGGCCGGAGCAAAGCTGCTTTCGCTCTGCGTACTCGTATGCGTCTTTGGCGGGATCGCGGCATTGACAATGGCCTCGCCCCGCGTGACTTATGCGATGGCGCGGACAGGCACATTCTTCCCGAGCTTCGGAAGGCCGCACCCCCGCCTGGGCACGCCTGTGAATTCGATCCTGCTGCAGACAGGGCTCTCGCTTGCCGCGCTACTCTTGGGCGCATTTGATCGCATCCTGGCATATATCATCTTCTCGGTCGTGTGTTTTCTCGCGCTGACAGCTTCCACGTTGTTTCGCATGCGAGATCCAGTTCGCAACTGGTGGTTTCCTGCCGCGCCCATCGTCTTCATTGTCTTCTGCATCGTTATAGGCCTGCTAATTCTGGTGCATGACCCACTGCCAGCCTTGATCGGAGTGATCACTGTTATCTGCGGATTGCCTCTCTATCAACTGCTCACTGCACGCCAAGTTGAAACGCCATTAACGAATGAAGGGAGCTGATTCGACCCATGCCGCATATCAATCTTCCTGAAGGATTGCAGGGTATCCGCGCAGCAATGGCCTTCCGGCCGGAGACTGCCAGGCCTCTCAATGAGCTGGCCGAAGCTCTTTTGCATGCGCCAAACTCGCTCACAGCTGGCGAACGCGAGTTGATTGCGGCCTACGTCTCTTCGCTCAATGACTGCTATTTCTGCCAGACCATTCACGGCGCCATTGCCGCCGCACATCTTGAGGGAGATGAAGAATTGGTGCGCCGCGTCAAGGCCGACTTCGCTCATGCGGCCATTTCAGAGAAGTTGAAGGCGCTGCTGGTGATCGCGGGGAAGGTGCAAAAGGGCGGCAAACACGTAACTGCAGCGGATGTTGAGACAGCGCGGAAGACTGGCGCGACCGATGTGGAGATTCACGACACCGTCCTGATTGCCGCGGCATTCTGCATGTTCAACCGCTATGTGGACGGGCTCGATACCTGGCAGCCGCACGATGAAGAACTCTACCGGCAGCGTGGCCGGAAGACCGCTAGAGAAGGATACGTGACGATGAGCCGCGAGTATCTGCCACAAGCGAAATAACAGCAGGAGCCTAAAGATGCCGCACATTCAATTGCGCGAAGATCTGCCCGGAATCAGCTCCGCATTCGCTTTCCGCCCTGAGACGGCCAAGCCGCTGAGAGAGTTGGCGCACGTTCTCTTGTACGAACCCAGCAGCCTGGAGCCCGGTGAACGCGAACTGATCGCAACCTATGTCTCCTCGCTCAATGACTGCTACTTTTGCCAGGCCAGTCACGGGGCGGCAGCAGCATGTCATTTGGGCGATGCCGAGATCGTAAAGCAGGTCTACACTAACTTCGAAGGTGCGCCCATCTCGGAGAAGCTGAAGCGCCTGCTCGTGATTGCCGGACAGGTCCAGCGCGGCGGGAAGCAGGTGACACGTTCCGCTGTCGAAGCTGCCGGCGAGCAAGGAGCGACGGACCTGGAGATTCACGACACTGTGCTGATAGCCGCGGCATTCTGCATGTACAACCGGTACGTGGATGGACTGGCCACATGGCAGCCCCACGACGAGCGGATGTACGCGCAGATGGGAGCCCATCTTGCCCGCCAAGGCTATAAAACTCCTTCCATCCGACCCTAGTTGCGCCGCATCTATTTGGGGTTAGCTTGGATTGCGTGGGGCTGACCCAAGGGATCGTGAGCCGGACCCGGCTATCGAGGAAAGCAAATATTGAGCATAGGCAAGCTATGGCCGGATGCGCGCTCTGCGCTGGATGGCGTTGTGCGAGATGGGATGTTGCTTGCCATCGGTGGCTTTGGTTTGTGCGGAATTCCTGAGGCTCTAATTCTCGCATTGCGCGATAGTGGCGTCCGCAATCTGACCATCGCCAGCAACAACGCCGGCGTGGATGGCTGGGGCCTGGGGCTGCTGCTGGAGAGGCGCCAAGTAAAGAAGATGATCTCGAGTTACGTCGGTGAAAACATCGAATTTGAGCGGCAATATCTGGCCGGCGAACTGGAGGTGGAGTTCTGCCCTCAAGGCACGCTTGCCGAACGCATGAGAGCTGGAGGCGCGGGAATTCCCGGCTTCTATACCCGAACGGGAGTGGGAACCCTGGTGGCCGAAGGCAAGGAGCAGAAGGAGTTCGACGGGATCGTTTATCTGCTGGAGCGCGGCATTCAGGCGGATGTCTCACTGGTGAAGGCATGGAAGGCCGACACCCACGGAAACCTTGTCTATCGCCGCACTGCGCGAAACTTCAATCCCCAGGCGGCCGCTTGCGGCAAAGTCACCATCGCCGAGGCGGAGATTATTGTCCAGCCGGGCGAGCTCGACCCTGATGAGATTCACACGCCGGGTATCTACGTGCACCGGCTTGCTCACCATCCTCAGCCCGAAAAGAGAGTCGAGAAGAGAACCACCCGCATGGAGTAACTCCGTGGCATGGACTCGTCATCAGATGGCCGCGCGCGCCGCAAAAGAGTTGCGAGATGGATTCTATGTCAATCTGGGCATCGGCATCCCCACGCTCGTAGCCAACTACATTCCTGCCGGAATGACCGTGGTCTTGCAGTCGGAGAACGGCCTGTTGGGAATGGGCCCCTATCCGCTCGGAGCGGAGATCGACCCTGATCTTATCAATGCCGGGAAGGAGACTGTGACCTTCACTCCGGGCGCGTCGATCTTTTCCAGCGCCGACTCTTTTGCCATGATTCGCGGAGGGCACATCGATCTGGCGATTCTCGGCGCCATGCAGGTCTCAGAGCACGGCGATCTGGCCAACTGGATGGTTCCAGGCAAGCGAGTGAAGGGAATGGGCGGCGCCATGGATATTGTCTCCGGGGTGCGACGCGTGGTCGTTTTGATGGAACACACAACGGCGAATGGTGGGGCTAAATTGGTGCACAGTTGCACTCTGCCGCTCACGGGGACTGGCGTCGTGAATCGCGTGATCACCGATCTCTGCGTGCTCGACGTCACCCCATCGGGCTTTGAAGTCGTCGAATTGGCGGATGGTGTTTCGCGGTGGGATGTGCAGCAGCGAACCGAGGCTCCAGTTCGCTTCAGCAATGACGCGGCCTGAGCGTCATTGCACAGCTCATCTTGACCAATTCGGTTTTCGCTTTTCGAGGAATGCCGAAACTCCTTCGCGAAAATCTTCAGTCTTTCGAGCTTTCACGCTGGCCTCTAGGGCTTCGGCGATGGCAGTGTCCAGCCACGATTTATTCTGCGCCGCCAACAGACGTTTGGTGGCTCCAAGGGCTTGCGGGCTGTTAGCGATGAGCAGATGCGCGAGCGCCTCAACCTGACGCTTCAGATCCTCGGGCGGCACGACTGCATGCACCAGCCCGATGCGATAGGCTTCATCGGCATCGAAGAGACGGCCTGTCAACAGCAGATCGCGGCTTCTCTTGTCTCCGATTTGGAGTGCCAGAAAAGCTGAGACCAGCGCGGGCACAAACCCGATTCGCACCTCGGTGAATCCGAATTTTGCCGCGGGCGTGGCTAAGGTGAAGTCGCAGATCATCGCCAGGCCCGTTCCACCTGCGATTGCCGGACCATGCACAGCAGCGATTGTCGGGATCGGAAGCTCATATAAATCGTGGAAGAGTTTGGCAATCCTCTCCGCATCGGCGCGTAACTCGGCGGCGGATTGGCCCTGCGTAGCATGCAACGTCGACAAGTCCAGACCCGAGCAAAAAGCATCGCCGGCTCCGGTAAGGACGAGGACGCGACATCCGCTTATTGCGGATTGCTCCATTGCGGAAATCAACTCCATTTGCATCTCGGGAGTCATCGCGTTGCGGCGTTCCGGCCGATTCAGCGCGATTGTCCTTATGGGGCCACTCTCCGCAACCATGATCGTTGTGTAACTCAACTTGCCCTCCAAGCCTGCGAAAGAACTCCAGGAGTTATTCCTCAAGATTTCAATGGATGCACAGAGGTTCCGGCGCCTGCAGCAATTTCAGTGTTTGAGCGGATCAGGTTGTCGAGAGGCTGCAATCTGGGAAGCTGGGCCCCGCGGCTCGTCAATACTTCAACCAGCATTTCCGTGGGAATATTCCCGACTAGCTCATCCTGCGCAAACGGACAGCCTCCCAGTCCGCCGATGGCCGCGTCGAAACGCCTGCAACCCGCGTCGAAGGCCGCTCTGATGCGCGTGGCCGCCTCGTCTCGGCGCGCATGCAAGTGCACGCCACACTCAGTTTCGCGATGCGTAGCAAGCACCGACGACACCGTCGCGGTGATCCGATCGGGCGAGGCTCTTCCCACAGTATCCGCAATCGAGAGCTGCCGAATTCCGGAGTCGACCAGCAGACGGCAGGCACCCAACACATCTGCGACGCTCCACGCTTCGCCGTAAGGATTTCCGAAGGCCATCGAGAGGTAGGCGACCACACCTAACCCAGCCTCGCGAGCCAGTGCTACGATCTCTCTCAACTCAATCAGCGCCTCCTCCGGTGTCTGGTTTTGGTTGCGGCGCAGAAACTCACGCGAGATCGAATAGGGAAAACCCAGCGTCCTCACGGCTCCTGTGCGGATCGCACGTTCGGCTCCCTTCCGGTTCACAACGATTCCGACAACCTCGACTTCTTTTGGAGGCATCAACGACTTCAGTACTTCTTCGGAGTCAGCCATCTGAGGGACAGCCGTGGGAGAAACGAAGCTGACAGCATCGATATGAGTGAACCCTGCATCGATCAACTGACGAAGATAGGCGCCCTTGGCTGCCGAAGGAATCACATTCGGAAGCCCCTGCCATGCGTCCCTGGGACACTCCACGATCTTGACCACATTGTCCATCCGCTCTTCAATCCATGCGCATTTGCTTCTTGCCGTACCCATCACCCTCGCGATGGCGAAACTTTCAGAATCTCTCTGGCGATCACCATGCGTTGAATCTCGCTCGTGCCTTCACCGATGGTGCAGAGCTTCACGTCGCGGTAGAACTTCTCTACCGGATAATCCTTGATGAAGCCATAACCTCCAAACAGCTGCACGGCCTCACCGCAGATCCGCACAGCCACCTCGCTGGCAAAGAGCTTGGCCATCGAAGACTCGCGCGTGACATTGCGGCCCGCGTCCTTGAGCACCGCGGCGCGCTGGGTCAGAAGACGAGCAGCATCCAGTTCCGTAGCCATATCGGCCAGCTTCCATTGGATTCCCTGAAACTCGGCGATGGTCTTTCCAAACTGCCTGCGCTCCTTCACATACTTCAAGGTTGCGTCGAGCGCGCCTCGCGCAATCCCCAACGAGAGCGCGGCGATCGAGATTCTGCCGCCATCGAGCACGCGCATCGCATCGATGAATCCGTCTCCCTCTGTGCCCAGCAAATTCTCCGCCGGGACTTCGCACTCCTCAAAGATCAGCTCGCTGGTATCGCTGGCTCGCAATCCGAGCTTGTTTTCTTTCTTTCCTGACCTGAAGCCCTTGATTCCTTTTTCTAGCACAAAGGCAGATAGCCCATGCGTTCCTTTGCTTTTATCGGTCACTGCGATCACAACGGCGATGTCTGCGTAGTGTCCGTTCGTGATGAAGGTCTTGTTTCCGTTCAGCACATAACGGTCTCCCTTCTTCACCGCAGTCGTGCGGGCGCTGCTCGCGTCCGAGCCCGAGCCCGGTTCGGTAAGCCCCCAGGCCGCCAGCCATCTGCCTTCCGCCAGTAGCGGCAGATACTTCCTCTTCTGTGTCTCATTCCCGGCAAGATAGATATGATTTGTCCCTAGCGAGTTATGCGCGGCCACCGTAAGTCCGAGCGAGGCTTCAGCTGCAGAAAGCTCCTCAATCGCCAGAATGTAATCGACGTATCCCAGTCCAGCGCCGCCGTACTCATGGGGGAAGATGATACCCAGCAGACCCATCGCGCCCAGCTTCTTCACGACCGCAAGCGGGAACTCGCTTGCCTCATCCCAGGCCATCGAGTTGGGAGCGATCTCCCGGGCGGCGAAGGCCCGAATCTCGCGCCGAAGCTGCTCCTGTTCTTCGGTGAGCGTAAAAGGGCACGATGTCTCCGCGGGCTTGAGGTCGAGCTTCATGGTTGAGCTCCTTCCCGGGATGATTGCGCGACCCAGCTTCCCCTGTTGCCTCGTATGATGCCGCGACTTCGACGTGGATACAGTAATTCCAGGTAAATAGCTCAGGTCTGCAAGACACCTGGGTTGAACCTTGGCGCTTCGGGATTCAACGCGCAGGCCTCCAGTGCCGCAATCAATACCTGCCTCGTTTGAGCCGGGTCGATGATGGCATCGATCCATAGACGCGCCGCTCCATAACGCGGATCGGCCTGTGCTTCGTAATCTGCGCGGATCTCGTCGACGAGTGCCGTCTTTTCCTTTTCCGACAGCATCTTTCCATCCCGCTCCATTTGCTTTGCGCGGACCTCTGCCAGGGTGGCAGCCGCCGCAACGCCGCTCATGACCGCATATCGAGCAGTCGGCCACGCAAAGAGAAACCGCGGATCGTAAGCCTTGCCGCACATCGCATAGTGGCCGGCCCCAAAGCTTCCGCCCACGATCACGGTGATCTTTGGGACCACGCTTGTGCTGACAGCCGAAACCATCTTCGCCCCGGCGCGAATAATCCCAGACCACTCCGCGTCCTTGCCCACCATGAACCCGTTTACGTCATGCAAAAACACCAGAGGAATGAGGCTCTGATTGCAATCCATGATGAAACGCGCCGCCTTTTGCGCGCTCTCTGTGTAGATGACGCCGCCCACTTCGATTCGTGTGGTCCCCGCAGCCGGACCGATCGCAACCGTCTGTGTCTGGTTGGTCTTCTGATTGGCGACAATGCCGACAGCGTGGCCGCCTATCCATGCATACCCGCAGAGAATCGTCCGGCCAAATTCAGGCTTGTATTCGTCGAACTGGCTGCGGTCAACGATTCGCGCAATTACTTCGCGCATATCGTAGACGTTGCGTGCACCCGGTTCTGGATTGAGCAATCCGTACAGTTCCTCTGCGTCGAACTTGGGCGCATCGCGCTCCGAATCGAAGTCGCGGCGGCGGAAGAGCTCCTTCGCAGCTTGCCGCTCGCCCCACGCCGCCACCAGAGATCGCAATCTCGCCAGACATGACGGATCGTCGGGTTCCCTGAAATCCACCGTTCCGGAGATCTCCGCGTGCATCTTCGCTCCGCCCAGTTCCTCCGCTCCAGTCTTTTGCCCAATCGCAGCCTGCACCAGCGATGGTCCGGCGAGAAAGAGCCCCGACCCTTCGGTCATGAGTACCGTATCGGTCATCACGGGGAGATACGCGCCTCCGGCCACGCACATGCCCATGATCGCTGTAATCTGCGGAATTCCAAGCGAACTAATCACCGCATTGTTGCGGAAGACCCTCCCAAAATCATCTGTATCCGGAAAGACATCCTCCTGCAAGGGGAGGAAGACACCGGCGGAGTCGACCAGGTAGATGGTTGGGATACGGCTTTCCATTGCGATCGTCTGCGCGCGCAGCACTTTTTTTGCGGTCGTCGGAAAGAAGGCGCCGGCCTTCACCGTCGCGTCGTTGGCGATGATCATGCACAGGCGCCCGCAGACTCTGCCAAGTCCGGTAACTACGCCGGCACACGGCGCGCCTCCATACTCCAAATACATTCCATGCGCCGCCCAAAGCCCCAGTTCCAACAACTCCGTGCCTTCATCCAGGAGCAGCCTCAGCCGCTCCCTTGCGGTGAGCCGCCCTTTCGCGTGTTGCGTCTCGGCAGCCTTTGCTCCGCCTCCCAACCGGATCGCCTCCTCCTCGCCGCGGAGCGCCGCCATCAATGTCAGGAGCGCTTCGCGATTGGTTCTCAGCCGCGGTGATTGCGGATCCAGCGCCGAACTTAACTCGTTCTTGAAATCGAGGTCCTTCGACATCTTTTCTTCCCTGGAATTCAGATGCTCATGAGAACGGAAAAGTAGGCGGTTTCGATTTATCTATTCATTCAGGCCCAGTCCGGGTGGTAAGCAGAGGATCTGCACAGCAGACACAGCACCGGGTCTGAAGCAAGGGATAACGATGTTAAGGATAACGATGTTGAGTCTGGGTTCACGGAACCGGTGTTCATCACCACAGCAGACAGACTCCCACGAGCACGGAGCTCTACTCGACTGTCACCGACTTGGCGAGGTTTCTGGGCTGGTCGACATCGCAGCCGCGGCGGACGGCGATGTAGTAGGCCAACAACTGGAGCGGCACAATCTCGATGATCGGCGAGAGCAGCTCGATGGCTGGGGGAACGTGAATGACGTGCTCGACCAGGCCTCCGATGGTTGTGTCGCCCTCGGTGGCCACGGCGATCACGCGCCCCGAACGGGCGGTTACCTCCTGAATATTCGAGAGAGTCTTCTCATAGCGCAGCTTCGAGGCGGGGTCGGACTCATCGCGCGTGGCCAAGACCACGACAGGTAATGACTCATCGATCAGCGCGTTGGGACCGTGCTTCATCTCGCCTGCCGGATAGCCCTCGGCGTGGATGTAAGAAATCTCCTTGAGCTTCAGCGCACCCTCAAGAGCGATAGGGAAGTGGATGCCACGGCCCAGATAGAGAAAATCCTGCACATTGGCAAACTCCTTGGCTAGTTGCTCGCACTGAGGGGAGCGGGAGCGCATCACCTCTTCAATTTTGACGGGAAGGCGGCTCAGGTGTTCCATGAGGGCGACGGACTGAGCCTGATCAATGCGGCCCCGGAGTTGTCCGAGCTTCAGCGCCAGCAAAAAAAGCGCCGTAAGCTGCGCAGTAAAGGCCTTGGTGGAGGCGACGCCGATCTCTGGGCCGGCGTGCGTATAGATGGCGCCGTGAGCCTCGCGAGCTACCATCGCGTCGACAACGTTGCAGATGGCCACGGTCTTTGAGCCGAGGCTGATCATCTCTCTCTGCGCAGCCAGAGTGTCGGCTGTTTCGCCGGATTGGGTGATGAGCAGCCCAAGAGCGTTGCGATCGGGGATGGGATTGCGGTAGCGGTATTCGCTGGCGTAGTCCACGTCGACGGGGACGCGCGCCAACCGCTCGATCATGTACTTGCCAGCCAGCGCTGCATGCCAGCTGGTGCCGCAGGCGGCGATGTTGATGCTGGAGGCCATGGCCAGCTCTTCATCGGAGATCTTCATCTCGCCCAGGAAGACCTTGCCTGAGTCGAGGGAGACCCGGCCCATTGTGGTGTCGCGAACGGCCCGCGGCTGCTCCCAGATCTCCTTGAGCATGAAATGCTTGTAGCCGCCCTTCTCTGCCTGGATCGGATCCCATTGAATGTGCGTGATGGAGCGCTGGATCGGGGCTCCGTCGAAATCTGTGAGTTCCACGCCACCAAGAGTCAGAATGGCCATATCGCCGTCGGCCAGAAAGTAGATGTTGCGGGTGTGGTGCAGGACGCCAGGCACATCGGAGGCGACGAAGTACTCACCCTCACCCACGCCAATGATCACCGGCGGACCGAAGCGCGCGACCACGATCTTGTCCGGCTCCGCAGCCGAGAGCACGCCGAGCGCGAAGGCTCCAGTGAGGCGCTTGACGGCGCGGCGAACGGCAACTTCCAGCGCAATCGGCCGACCGGCGGTTTCTGCCTCCCGCTGCATCTGTTCGATGAGGTGGGCGATGATCTCAGTGTCGGTCTCGGTGACGAAGTTGTGACCCTGCGCGGTCAGTTCGCGCTTTAGCTCAAGATAGTTTTCTACGATGCCGTTGTGCACGACGACGATGCGGCCCGTACAATCCCGATGCGGGTGAGCGTTCTCTTCGGTTGGCCGACCGTGCGTAGCCCAGCGCGTGTGGCCGATGCCAAAGCTGCCTTCGAGGGGATTCTCGCGCAGCACCTCCTCCAGATTGTGCAGTTTGCCCGGCGCGCGGCGCACCTCAAGAGTCGAGCAGGAAGGACTGCCGGTGGCGATGCCCGCAGAGTCATAGCCACGATACTCGAGGCGCCGCAAACCTTCGATAATGACAGGAACTACTTTCTTTGGACCGACGTAACCGACAATTCCGCACATGCAAGGATTTTAAATGACCACGCACGCGCTGAGCCTGGAGAGATGTCTAACTGGGCGAGGCGATTGCGAAATGGAAAGACGGCTCAAAAGAACGAAAGGACGAGGTTGCGCTCGGGCAGACCGACGCTCTCTGAGACCGCATGAGCCCGCAGTCTTTAGAGAGCCGGCCGGGCTGCTGCAGATCATTACTGTTTAGTGGCCGTGGTGCTTGTGCAGCAAATCCACAACGTCCTTGTTGCCGCTCACCGCCGCCGTCTTCAGAGGCGAATTGCCTTGGTTGTTTTTGGCGTTGGGATCCGCCTTGGCCTGGAGCAGCAGCTCGACAATATCCGCGCGGTCGTTGAAGGCCGCCAGATGCAAGGCAGTGTCGCCGTCCTTGTTCCTGGCGTTGACCTCGGCCTTGTGACCGATCAGCAGAGCCGCCACGTCCTTTTGGCCCATCCGCGCGGCCAGATGCAAGGGAGTATCGCCTTCGCTGTTCTTGATGTTGATCTCGGCCGAGTGGGCAACCAGCAACTCCGCCACATCTGTGTGGCCGTCGACCGCAGCCAAGTGCAGAGGCGAATAGCCGGCGGTATCTTTGATGTTGACATCGGCTCTGCGGGCCAACAGCAGCTCCGCTACATCTCTCTGGCCCATGCGTGAGGCCAGATGCAGCGGCGTATCGCCGTTGTTATCCTTGGCGTTGATACCGGCCCTGTGGGCCAGCAAAAGCTCAACTACGTCTTTGCTGCCAGCGATCGCCGCCATGTGCAGCGGCTGATGACCGTCATTATCCCGGTCATTGACCTGGGCTCCGCGGGCCAGCAGCAGGTCGGCCAGATCTTTGTTGCCCATGCGTGCAGCCACATGCAGCGGCGTTGCGCCTTCATCATCTCTGCTGGAGATCAAAGCGGAATCGCCGTTGAGCAGATCCTTGACCTTGGCCAGATCACCTTGCTGAACCGCATCATGAATGGGACTGCAAAAGCTGGGGATGCTCCAAGCCAGAACTGTCAAAGGAACGGCAGCGAAACGAAGTACTTGAGACGGGACTGACCCGCTGAGGAAATTGTGCATATCTTGTTTCCTCCGCATTTCCGCACAAGTATACCTGAATCCTCGAGCGAAGTGGGCGGTTGAGAACAAGGAGCGCAGTGAGGAAATCCCGCTCATTACGAACTCGTTGCTGCGAGCGTCGCGCCAACCGGAACCGTCAGTCTTCGATCCGGTAGGTGAACTCCTCGATCACCGGGTTGGTGAGCACTTCGCGGGCAATGCGCTCGACCTCGGTCTTGGCAGCCTCGGCCGAGAGCCCCTGATCGAGCGAAAGCGCGAAATACTTGCCCTGGCGCACCGCGGTGACATCCGCAAATCCGATCTTGCGCAGTGCGTTATGAATGGTCTGGCCCTGCGGATCCAGGACTGAGGTCTTCAGAGTGACATAGACATGTGCCTTCATCATCATCGATTATAGAAGCTCCAGCGCGGTTTTCCCCACCGCCCAATCACTGGTTCGATTTCCCCCGCGCGAAACCCAAACCCCGCCTGAGGAGAAGCAAGCGACATGGTCAACTATCTGGAACTGCCCATCGGCGACCGTTCCCCCGAGGTCTTCCGCGCCGTCATCGAGATTCCATTGGATGGAACCCAGAAGTTCGAGTATGACAAGCAGTTACACGTCTTTAGGCTCGACCGCAACCTCCACTCGCCGGTTCATTATCCGGGCGACTACGGCTTCATTCCCTCGACGCTCAGCGACGACGGCGATCCGCTGGACGTTCTGGTGCTCGTGCCGGGCCCGAGTTTTCCCGGCTGCGTGCAAGAGGTGCGTCCGATCGGCCTGTTGGAGATGATGGACCAGGGAGTTCTCGACGAGAAGGTGCTTGCGGTGGGCAAGAACAATCCGCGCTTTGCCAACGTGTGGAACTACACTGACATTTACCCGCACATGCTCAAGGAGATCACCCACTTCTTCTCCATTTACAAGGATCTGGAGGGGAAGCGAGTGGAGGTAAAGGGCTGGCACGACGCGGCCTACGCACGCGACCAGGTGCAGCGCTGCGCAAAGAACTTCGAAGAACACAAGGCAAAACCCAGCACGAAGAAGGCGGCCAGGTAGCTTCGGGCGCCCTGGGCCTGGTCGCTAAAGTCGCCTGCATTCAACAGAAGCGAGGAGGCAAAAGCGCGTCTGGCGCGAATTCCGGTATAATCCGATGTGACCGGAGAGATGGCCGAGTGGCTGAAGGCGGCGGTTTGCTAAACCGTTATAGGGTCTAAAGCTCTATCTGGGGTTCGAATCCCCATCTCTCCGCCAGAAACTCACCCTGATTCTTGAATACTCTACAAATAGTTCATTTCCTACGGTTTAGGATTCTTCGCATTTGTCAGGTTTGTCACCTGAGTGCGCATTTGTCCGGCCATTTCAGGTCAAAAATCATAGCAACGATAGCACGACTCAGGCTGGGTATATCACTCTGTAGATGGCGCGCCTTCTCCTCGAGCTGGCACTGCATCAGGCGGCCAAGCTGCCACCAAATACCCCTTCTGTCCACACGCTGAAAGATCGGAACGCCTTGGAGTAGATCAGCAACTTTTTCTCGCTCACATGTCCAAGGATGGTTGCCGCGGTCTGCAGCGCGGAGAGCTGGCGGTCGGTGTTGAAGATGCTGAACTCGATGTGGCTTCGGACGATCATAGGCTACGTTACCGAATCGCGCTGCTCCTTCGATCGAGTGAGTCAAGAATGGCGCTGTAGATCGAGGCTCGCGACTCGGGGTAGTTGAAGTCGTGATTATCGTTTAACTCATAAAGCTCAACGTCCTTGCCGGAGTGGCTCATTGATGCCACCGACTCAGCCAAGCGTGTTAGACGCTCCAGAGGCTCATCCTCATACGTTCCGTGAAAGAAGAGGACATGCGGATGGTGGTCGCGGTTCATGACTCCGGGAAGGAGATCGGTGCTAGACATCCCGACTAAGGCAAGAATCCCGGGTTCGGGGAGTTTTTCGATCGCGGTTCGCAGGGCCAAACCTGCTCCGGCACTATATCCAATCAGGACAATGCGATCGTACGGGATTCCGAATTGCCGGTGGACATACTCGATGGCGCCGATTACGTCCGCGATCTGGTTGTCGGGCGTCCCGGCTTTTTCATAGTCAAAGCCCAAACCGAGCGAACCGCGAAAGTTGCACGCAACATAGGTTATACCCTGGGAGGCCATCATCTGAATCTCGTCCTGCCAGATCGGCGTTTCTTTGACGTTAAATGCGTGCAGCCGAATGATTGCCCCTTTTGCCGCGCCGTTTTCTTCGCCTCTCCATACATACAGCGGTACCCTGACTCCGTCGGATGAGCTTGCCCAATGCTGTTCTGCTTTTATATGCGGCAATCCTGAGCGCGATTGATAAACTTCGGCCGTTTTTCCGGATTCGAAGTCGTATTTGCGAATCGAGGGAGGGTAGTCTCCACGAAGCGTAAAGAGAAAGAAATGCGACTTAGGATCGGCAGCTTCAAAATGATTGTCTCCTGCGCCCGTGAGGATTCTCGCTGCGCTGGCGCCATGTTGCAGGTCGATTACTACAATGCTGCGCATTCCGTGGTCGACGACTTCCACAAGGAAGGCCTTGCCATTCGCCAGGATGTGCGGCGTATCAAGTTCAACCTCGGACGCATAGATGGGCGTAACTTTGAACGGCTCTGCCCTGACGGTCTCGATTGTGAATGGGTGAGCTGGAGTGCGTGTTGTGATGACGAACTCCTTTTGCGCTGCGTAATACACCATATCGAGAAGCTGGTTATCTCCAGGCAAAGTAATCTCTTGTAACGCATGGCCCTTTAGAGAAATGACCCGAATGAGATTTCCGTGTCCATGAGGCACATAAGCAATCGTCTTGGAGTCAGCAAGCCAGTAGAATATATAATCGGCGCCTTTTTCTATGTGCACCAGGGGATGGCTTGCGCGAGTATCGATCATCACCAGTCCGAGGCCACCCTCGATATAGGCGAAATACCGCGAGTCAGGCGACCACATCATATTGGGTTCCGCTTTGGCGGGCGGAGTCGCGATCGTGTCGTCTTGCCCGGAGGCAAACCTCCAGAGATGAAGGGAGCGTCCGGTCTTCTGCAGATTTTGTACGAAGAAAGATATCGATGCACTGTCGGGTCTCCAGCAAATTCGCATCGGGTCTTCAGGAAAAGAGATCTGTGCTATGGGCTTGTGTGTCGCCAGTTCGAGCACTTCCAGTCCAAAGGGGCGACCTTCTGAATTCAGTGTGCGCAACAGCAGCTTAGTCCCGTCTGGCGATATGCTAATCGGCTCGGGGAATCTCTCCCGTAGCTGTTGCAGGAGCACTGGCCGGTAGGATTGCGTCCCATGAAAGATAATCCGCTGTGCTGGTTCTTTGCACGCATGCATTCCTAGCGTCGCGAGCAGTATGGCATTAGTCAGCCCCTTGCCGATTGTCAAGAGCACCTCCATAGATGTCTGTGTTACTGTTTTGCGCGACACAGTCGTTGGTTGCCGGTCAACTCACTGGACAAGCAAAATCGGGGCTCGCCAGAATGCCGCCTTCTGCGAAGAGGGATCGACAACTGTCAACTGGCAGTCGTAGGTGCCTCGAGGCAGATCGTCGGTGCGGAGTTCGAAGCTGAGATTCGTTGTTCCCAGGCGGCTGGCAGAGTTGGGAACAATTGATTTCGATGGTGTTTCGTAGAGTTTTTTGCCGTCCTGATAGAGCGTAACGAATGCGAAGAGCGGTTGTTCTGGCGTCCGAGCGTCTCGAGCTATCATGGAGGATTGGCCAGCGGTAGTCGCTGGCATACTCGAGGCTGGGGTTTGCTTGTAAGCCTGAGAATAGACGTAGATAGGATGGCCTGTCGAGAAGACGCGCGTGACGCTTGGTATCAGTTTCTTGCCATCTTGCACAAGGGGATTGGCCGCATCGTCTTTGGCGCGCTCCCTTGCTTTTGCGGCATCGTAGATTGCGTCGCTTAAGTTAAAGCGCTGACTTGAGAGCACTACTGCGCTCAGAGGGATTCGTTTGATTTCTTTATTAAGGTTGGGAATGACAAAGCTGGTCTGAAACGTACCGATACGGCCCGTCTCGTCGTCGCGGGCCAGAAACTTGATCGAGTACTTCCCAGGCAGCAGCGTGAATCCGGTGTCGTATTCAATCGGCCGATGTACAAGCTGGGCCGCAGTGGCATTGGAGAGCTTGATTTTGACGTCGTTGCGTACATTCGACACCGTGGTCTCACCGACAAGATCCTTGATCTCGCCCACAAAATCGATGCGCGTGACCTCTGCGCCGCCACGCTTGGCCAGCGCCAGTTCGCGGCCGGGAATCTTGACAATGATAGGCACAAAATATTCTGCGCGATTGATCTGGAAATAATCGATCTCCATAGCGATAGTGAGGTCGGTGATGGGATCTTCGAGCATCAGAGCGTCTTCTAACTGCCGTTCGCGATCGACGACGTTGAATTTGGAGAAATCCTTGGCCGCGTAGTAGCCTTGGCGATAATCGAGCTTGGCGGCAAGAGCGTTTGCCACAGAGATCCTGACACGGCGAAACTTGCCGTTGGGCTCGGCATTCGTGGTGTAGTAACCGATGAGATAATAGTCCGAAATGGACTCTTGCGCCTTCACAATGCCGCGTGAAAGGTCGTTATCATCGAAGAAGGCCTTGCCGCCTGTGTCGCTGGCCAGCGCGTAGAGCGTGTCCTGCGACTGCTCAAAGTTGGTGTTGAGCGCCTGTGCGGAGGCACCGGTGTACATCGATTGCCCGCCGGATGAGCCTTGCGTGGCATCGCCCATGGGCGCGTTCGCCACCAGGCCGCGCGCATCCACGGTCCAGAAGGCGACGCCTGCGCGGATGGCCGCATCTGCCGTGGCGTGCATCTGCGCTTGGTTGTCGATGCCGTTGAGGCGCATTCCACTAGCGAAGTAAATCAGCAACTTCCTCTCGTTCACATGCCCAAGGATGGTTGCCGCGGTCTGCAGCGCGGAGAGCTGGCGGTCGGTGTTGAAGATGTTGAACTCGCTGTCGTCCTGGCCGAAGGCAGCGCCTGTATCCTGGGTGCTGGCATCATCGATGGTGCCCGCCAATCCCTGCCCCTCGCCAACAACCATAGTTTGAAGAATGCTCAGGAGCCGGTTTCGGTTATCTGTGAAGTCCTGCAGGATGTCGACTGACCCGCCCGTGTAGCGCAGAATCGCCACCATGTCGGCCGTCGTCATCTGGGTGCGCACGAACTTCTGCGCGGCTTCGAGCGCGCGCATCTCGTCAGCGGGTGGTAGGACTGTCATATCGAAATAGAACGCGAGCAGCCGCCGGTTTTTGTAGCGGTCGCTATCCATGGTTTCCTGCGCGATCTGCGTGCGCACCAAGCGGTCGTAGATTGTCACGTTCTCGCCGGAGGAGGTCATGGGAGGCAAGGGCTTCGCCGTTTCGGCCAAATTCTGGTGCTCGCAGTAGCGGATGGTCTGCGGTACACCGTCTTCGAGAACAACGAAGTCCTTCGCTGTGAGTCCGGGAACACTATTGCCCTGTTTGTCCTTCACCTCGATCGGTTCTACCACCAGATTAGACTGCACTTTGAGCGTGTAGCTCTGTGGCTCGCCAAAACTCTGGTTCTGGCCTACCTGCTGAGGATGCGAGCGCGCAGCCACAAAAAACAAAAGTGTGAAAATGAGAACGCTCCGCATTATTGCCACCTCAGGTACAAGGTGGTCTGGAGGCTGCGCATGCCGCCAACCGAGGCCGGCTCTCCAAACTGCCGGCTGGTCACAACGCTATTCCAGGAGGCGAAAACCGGATGATTCAGAGCGTTGGTGACGCTCACGTTCGTGTCGAGAGTCCAGTTGGATCTCAGTCGGAATGTGCGCGAAATCGCGGAATTAACTGCGAACTGGCTGGGTCCTCGGATCGAATCTCTTGGCGCGGTTCCCCATTCGCCCAGCGGCTCAGCATACGCCGCGGCGTTCAGGCGCGCACTGCCAGAGCTATAAATGGATTCACCGGTCAGTGCTGGCCGCAGCACATCAGAGAATGCCGTGCCTGGAACCGCCGCAGGATAGATGGGTGTCTCCGGAGTTCCAGTCCCCAAGGTGAGGTTGCCTGTAAGTGTCCACTCCTTCAGCGTACGCCCGCGCCAGCCGCCCATTAATGTGCCGCCGCCAATCCCATGGCCGGTGGCGTACTGTGCTTGCACGTCCATGAGTTGGCGCTGGTCAAAGCTTGAGAGCGATCGTTCGGATTTGGGATCGAGCCAGTTTTGCGCAATTGATGCCGAGGGGTAAGTAAGAGAGGCCGATTGCGAAGTACTCGCTTGGCTATGCCCTTGTCCGCCAAGATACGAATCGTCGTCTACCGACTTGGCAAAGGTGTAGTTGATAGAGGCCGCGAATCCGCTGCGCAGTCTCCGCCGCAACTGAAATTGTCCCGCCTCGCGAATCGACTTCCCATTCGATGTCTCGTAAACAAAGCCGGAAGGGCAACTCGGGCACGGACTCTCGCTGCCAAGCGGATGTGTGTTCGGCAGAATTTCCTGCGGACCGTGCGTTCCCTTGATACCGCTGTAAGTCGCCGTTGCCTGCATGGCAAACGGCAGGTCCCGCTGTACCGACAACTGCCAGGCCTGGGCGTATCCAATGCGGAAGTTGGGATCGATGCCAAATGGATCTTCCGTGGCTGAGGAGCAGGAAACGTCCGTCGGAAATCCATTCTTGAGTGTGAGTGGACAGGTTGCATCCGATGCGTTCACGGTCTTCCAATTCGTTGGCTGTGTGGCCGGTGTCTGTTGTGCCATGCTCAGAACGATATTCTGGTAGACCGATGTGTCGGGATAGAGCCCGTAGCCCGCCCGGATGACCACGGTCGAGGCGGAGACCGGACGCCAGGTAACGCCGATGCGCGGTTCGATCATACGCCGTTCCGGCCGGAGCAGCGATGCCGGATAATGCTGCCCTGTGACCGGTCCTACGGGATCGCTGGCTGCGACAGCTCCGACTGTTGCGAAGCCGTCGGAAACATCCAGGTTCACCAGGTTGCCGGATAGCTCCGTAATCGGCGCACTGTAATCCCAGCGCAGCCCGGCATTGATGGTCAGAATTGGCATCACGCGCCAATTGTCATTCATGAATGCGTTGTACACAGGCTGACGGAAGTACTTGTTGGCATTGCCGTATGCGATGGAACTGGTATCGGGAACGCCGACCAAAAAATCAGCGAGCTCGGAGCCGGTAGCCGAGCCATTAAAAGTGAAGGCGCCGCGGGGGTTCTGCTGAAAGACGTCGTTGTAGTCCTGCTTGCGGAACCCGCTGCCGGCAACGATGTTGTGCTTGCCGCGGTAGATGAGCATTGCGGCCGATACGTCGCCGGTGCGGTTGCGGTTGTACGAACTGTTGCCATCGCTCAATCCGGTGAAGCTCGAAAAGTTGAGTGTGGGCGGGCCCCAGTCGCTTGCATCCTGATCGTTGCCAGTAATGCCAGCTGCCCCTGATACGTTCTCACGATTGGCAAAGTTTGGCGTCAGTTCCGTGCGCAGCCAACTGAAGGTGAAATTAGTGTAGAGGAATATATGCGGCTTAAGCTGGTGCGACCAGTGAATGCCTGCGTTCACGCCCAATGTCGCTGCCCGATCGACGAACCCAAAGAGATTGACGCTGTCAGAGCGCGTGCTTTGAAATGCGAACGCGCCGCTCAGATTGTTTTTGCGACCGAGGTTCTTGTCGAGACGCGACTGAAGCGAATCCTGATGCGTTGCGTTGAGCACCGGCGCTTGATAATTGTAATTGGAAAAGTTGGGGATGTTTGGCAAGGGATAGAGCGTCAACAACGCCAACGATTGCGGACTTACATCTCCTTGCACGTAGTTTGTAGAACTTGATGCTATCGGAATCCGATTGTAGGGATAAGCTTCTCCCCTAAAGGGATTATGAATCTGCTCGATCGCCGTCGTGCAATTACCGGCGCCATCGAACCCGCTGCCGCATAAGCTGCCAAGATCCGCAAATCCGAGTGGCTGAAGGTTCGATGCAATGCCTCTCTCAGCCTGCGTCGGCACCAACCCCGGCAAAACCACGGAGCTGCTATTGCGCGTCCACTGATAGGAGGCAAAAAAGTTCGGTCCATTCGGTAACAAGTCCGGAATATTCAAAGGTCCCTGCAGAGAGGCAAGGCCGGTGAAGTTATTATAGGCAGGTGTCGCGGTTGGCGCCCCGCTCAATGTGTAGGGTTGCGCATTCACGGCCGAATTGCCTTCCACGGTGCCGAATCCGCCAGTGTAGCGAGCCTTGCTGCCTGACCGGCTGTTACCAAAGGAGGGATTGATGGTGAATTGCGACGTTGCAGCGTTGGCCTCGCTACCCTGGACCAGGAATCCGTCGGCGCTTTGCTCGTTCTCTTCGGGCACCTTGGGAATCTCTTGCGGAATGGCCTGTGAATCGGCTGGTACAGCTTTGTCTGCCCGCAGTGGTTGCGGCATTTGGACCTGCGCCGGTTGATCTGCCTTCCCCGATCCCTCAATCGCTCGCGGCGCTTTCTCTGCAAGGGCTTTGAGCTGAGCGTTATCAAGCAACTCAAGTTTATAAACTACCTCTGGGGCATCAGGCGAGACAATTACTTCGTCGTGAACCGGCGCGAAGCATTGCATTTCAATCTCGACGGTCAATTTTCCGTCGGGCAGATCGCTAAATTCAAACAAGCCTTTGCCGTCGGAGATGGCCGTTCGGGCCAACCCGCCCTGCTTCACGGTGACAGTTGCTCCCGGCAGCGGTAGCCCGCCAAACGTCACCTGTCCTTGGAAGGCCGAAGCCGCCGCAAGCTTGGAGATCGCAAACCATAACGCAAGCCAAGACAACTGTCGAATTCCGATCATTGAGAAGTTTCTCGCTGATTGCTAATCGAAATAGGCGGAGCGTGCATTCCTTACGCATAGCGGGCAAATGCGGAGCGGCTTGATTGCAATCAAGCCGCAGCAAGAATAGTCAGCCTGGAACACTTCATCCTGTGCCACAGCTTCCAGTGGTGGATCTCGTCGGAAGTGCTGCGCTCTGCTGCAGACCGCCTGACGGGTCCGATCGCCACTTGTTCTGAGTCAGAGCCGTGGTGCCGTTTGTACTCCATGATGTGCTATACAGGAACGATCCAAAATCCTGTGATCTTGCCCTTCTGGTCGTAGCAGAAACGCACATCGACGACAACTCGCTCAAACTCGCAGCGGAGACTGGCGACCTCAAATTGACCGGAGGTGCCGGTATGAATCTGCTGGACGCGCTTGAACCGGCCCGCTGACTTGGTGAAGGCGGACCAGGTCGTCGAAAGTTTTTCTACCGGTAGCGCGCGCGACATGGACTCGTCAAACTGCGAATTCACGGCCTGGTAGTTCTCTGCCACCAGAGCGTTCAGGTTTTCGACAGATGATGTTTCAATCGATTTGGCTGGTTGCTTGTGGAGCAGCGTATAGCTCAACGCTGCCCCCGCCAATAGAGCCGCAGAAAGAATGACAATAGACTTGATCTTCATGGCTGTTTCCTCGTGCCGGATGCGTCGAACTGCACTCCGAATCAGTTGCAGCAGGGCTTTGCCTGCAGAGTATTTTGCCGTCCGATCCCCAGAATGTCCAGCAGTTGAAGCACGTCCTGCCGGCTGAGGATGTCATAGCATAGGTGACAGATATTCGCGTAACGCTTGCCCATCACAATGTTTGAATTGTGCTCGACCGTCTGCTTGAGGGCCACCACACCGACACTGTGAATCCAATTCACAAGTGCGTTGGACTCGATCTCGCCCATGACCTCTGCAAAAGACCTCTCATGGAGGTTACCGAAGTGAAGTGCCGAGCAATCGCGGGCAAAAAGGACCGCGCAGGGAGTGATCAGTCCATCCGCCTGAATGGTGGGATGCAGCTTCATCGAGTTGCACGGAGTGGGCTCAGTGGGAACATCGCTCAGAATGTACTCGTTCTCGTCGATATTCTCCGCAGCTCTTCCAAAGGGGATCACCGGGGACTCGAGGATCCAGGGCGGAGGGAGATGCGCGTTGCGAAAAAACTCTCGCACCGATCGTGATGTCAACTTGGAGTGTTTGGTTGTGGTGACGCACAGATACACGTCGATGCCTAAGGACCTCGCAACTGCGGTTGCATGGAGCAAGTTGTCCAACGGCACAAACTCCAAATGCTCATCGCTGGAACTGATGAACAGCTGCCTCAACCCGGCCGCCGCCAAGGGTTCCAGCCGCTCTCGAGCCGATGCCTCGTCAGGGCTCCAGTACGCATTCGAAGTGACTCGCACGAGAAACTCACGTCGCCTTGCCTCTGCCACTGCGTCCAAGAGGAGCTGCTCGAGAATCATGGGCTCGCCGCCCGTGAAATTCACGAAATCGCATCCGCGCGCCTCAGCTTCGCTGAACAGGCGTGTCAGCACAGGTAATGTGAGGACTGGGCGGTTGCCGGGCCCGCCGAAGGTACCGCAGTGGGCGCACTGCGCCGGGCAGCGATTCGTCAACACTACGGTAAGCGCTGGATGCTCGGATGAGTCGAGGCGAAGCATCGAATCGCTGGCGTTCATTGTTTCTGCTCGGGACGAAAGTAGAGCCCGGCGATCTTTAACTCATGATCGAACACCAGGCGTACGATCAGATTGCCGCGCGCGAACGAGCAGTGCAGATCAACGATGTCATATTGCTTGTCTTTCGCGAGGGAATAATCCAGAAGCTTCTGAAATGGTCCCGCTGTCGAGAGAACCTCCTGCCACGCTGCGGAGAGTTGCTGAACGGACATCGAACGAGACATTGTCGGATCGAACCGTTGAACCGCCAAAGCATAGTTGTTGGTCAGCAAGTCCTTGAGAAATGCGCGGGACTCGATCACCTGGTGCGGATCTGGCGCCGCTGCTTTCAAGTCTGAGGCAGCAGCCATGCCGAGACAACATGCCAGAAGTATGTGGACCAGAATAGCTCTCTTCATCGTAGTTCCCTAGCACTCAGGCGGGCGGTTGTAAGGAGGAACAGGCTGACACCCATTGAAATGCAAACTGAATCGGGTATCGCGATAGAGATTGCGTGCCGTACATTGCACGAGACATCCACCCCCGCGCATGTATCTCGGCAACTCACTGTCGGCTCCAACTTAGTTATTGGATACTGGAAACGTATAGCATGAAACGCAAAGCATTGCAAGCTGGGATAGAGAACTTTCGTCTTTTCTGCCCTATTAGGCCTTGCTTACAAAGTGCGTTCATCGGCCAGTAATCTAGACATCACAGATACATGTGACAGCTGTCACATTTTCTCAGAAGAACACAACGCTAGCATTGGCGTGCCTCACGAGATAGTCTCAATCAGTCTTCTATTGTAGAGAAGATACTGAGTTACAGATGACTGCGAGCAGTTAAGAACACCTCTTTTCCCCGTCACGCTATCGGAACAGTCTTTCAAGCGGACCACGTCACGCATTCGCCCCAAAATCAGATTTTACGAGCAGTTTAGGCTAATGGTGAGACTTACCAGCAATCACGAGCTGCCGCTCGCTCTCCCCACATCGGGGAGAGCCCTGCCGGATAGCCTGCGGCGCATCGCTTTCGGCGTGGCCTTTGCGCTGATTGCCGCATATGGTGGTTTACGCCTCGCAGCCTTGCTCTTCCCATCGGCGACAGCAGTTGGCTACAACGGCTATTACTACGTGTTACAGGTCCATACATTGCTGAAGGGAGCGCAACTCTACTACCCGACGCATACACCCCTCGCATTCTATCTGCTCGCAGCAGTTTCCTGGCTCACCGGAGATGCGGTTCGCGGGGTCAAGATCGGTACGCTGGTATTTGCTTTCGCAATGATGTACGGCGCATTTCTCTCGAGTCGTCTACTGCTTGGCTCGCGCTGGTGCGCTTTGTTGGCGTTCGCCCTGCTTGCCGAGTCGACGATTCTTGCCTACATCATGGTGGAGTACGCCAAGACTCTGCTTGCGCTTGTTTTTCTTTTCTGGTGCGTGTTTTTTGCGTTACGGGCGCAGGAGTCGCACAGATGGCGCAACCTGGCTATCGCGATCGCATGCTGCGTGGCTTCGTTGCTATGCCATCGATCTATGTGGATTCTTCTCCCCGCGCTTGCCGTATCAATGACGGTAAGCTTCTTTCTGCTCGACGATTCCTCGGGTCCGCCTCGCTTGTGGCATGGAGTTGCCTGCCTATCTGCCGTTAGCTCGTGGCCACTGCTGCCTGCGATACAAACATGGTTCCAATTGCCGACGGCCGTGGCAAGTGAGATCACATCGCGACCGCTGTGGCCCATCAATTCTTTCGCTGTGTTGGAAAAAACTCTTCTTCTGATTGCAGCAGCAGGAGTGTTTCCGTCTCTTTTCTTGCATGGGCGATTGGCGGAATGCGCAACGAGAAGATACTTTCTCGGCGCTATAGCTGTTTTGTGCTTCCTTATACCGCTGAACCCTTTCTTGAATCGCGGTCTGGGATCGCTGGGAGGCGCAGGGCGAATCAGCGATATTGTTACGGTCGTCGCAGTTCCAATTCTCGCTCCGGCACTAATGTGGGAGGCACACCGCCGCTCAAACTTCTGGACGCCCGCTCTGCTCTCCGCGGCATTGCTGCTCATCGGCGCCGTCTTCTGCGGTAGCATCGTGCCGGAAGGTGCGGGTCCCGGCTATCTTGCCGCACGCGGAGAATTGGTGCGCTTGCTGCGGTTGCATCGCGCTGACTTACGGCGTTGCTCCATGGTCTTGGCGCGACATGGGGAGCAGTTCGTGGTCACTGACATAACCGACGTCCCCGCGCAGCGGGAGAGACCGGCGGATGGCATCAACGCGTGTTGGCTGGTGCGGACTAGCGCCATTTCTCCTCTGGAACGGTTTGTCATAGACCGCCAACAAGATGGCGCCTATCTTGAATTGGTCCCAGATGTCGAACTTCGCTCTCTGCTTGCGGCGATGTCCCCTTCGGATCAAAGCATGTTCTATCTTGAAAACCCGCAGGTCGCGCTGCGGATGTGAGAAGTTGCAGTCGGGATGCGGAGTGCGATGTTGAGACCGGTAACGCAGATGCGAACGGAAGAGGCCATCGCCACGAAGGGCGAGAAGCTGGGAAGTTCTCTGCAGACGTGCCTTCAAGTGGTGCGCTACGTTTTGGTCAATATTCAGGGAGCATCATGGAAGATACCAGCCGTTGCCTTTCTTGGTCTGGTCGGAACCGCCGTTGCAATCATGATTCCGCTTCTCAATGGGCGCATCATAAATGCTCTGGTTGCTGGTTCCGGAGGGCAGTTCAAGAAATACCTGCTGTTGCTGGGGGTCGCTTTTCTAATGCAGGTCGTTCTCATGCTGGCCCACCAGAGCGTTTTAATCCGGATTGAGGAGGGATTTGCGCGACGGCTGCGCGGACAGGTGTTTCGCGGGGTTCTGCAGATGAACCTGAGAACAGCAGAAGGCTATTCCGTCGGCGATCTTCAATCTCGAGTGGTGAATGATAGCGGCATAGTGAAGACGGTGCTGTCTACATTTGTCCTGCAGCCAACCTACGATGTCCTGACATTATTCGGCGTTGCCGCGCTGCTCTACCGAATGAATCGGACGTTGATGGTCCTCACTGTCATTTGGACGCCGCTTGTTTTTCTTTTGAGCCAATACCTGGCGCCGAGAATTTCTGGCGCGACAAAGAACATACGCGAGAGCATTGCTGGTGTGCAATCGTCGCTGCAATCGTGGATGAGTCGCCTCGTGCCGGTATGGGCATTCCGCCTGGAGTCCGCGGCTGCTGCGCGCTTTGAAGATACAAATTCAAAGCTGACGCGCAGCTCGATCCGCGCAGGCATTCTCTCTCTCAAGGGCAACGCAGGGTCACTGCTGATCGTTTCTTTACCTTCATTCCTCATCTCGGCATATGGCGGCTATCTCGTCCTCATCAGGATATTGACAATTGGTGAGCTCGTCGCCTTCCTGGCTTACTTCTCCTATTTCAATGCGCCTATTCAACGCCTCGCCGGGTTGGTCATGACAACTGTGCCGAGTTTGAGTCCAGTATGGCAGAGATGCCATGCTCTACTCCCACCAGCTCAGAAAGGAGAACGTGATACAACGCGCGTTCCTCCCGACGTGATCGCCCTGGTCGCGGAGCAGGTAGCCTTCAGATTCGCCCCAACAGCGCAGTTCCAATTAACCGTTCCCGATTTCTACCTTCATAGTGGCGAGATCGTTGGAGTCACTGGCCCAAATGGTTCCGGAAAGTCGACGCTTGCTCGGCTGTTAAGCGGGCTATATCAGCCGAACTCGGGAGAGGTGCGTGTCGAAACAGCTTCGTCTCTTTCGGGTAGGCCGATCAGCTTGCGCGAGGTAGCCGGTTATCTTCCGCAGCAATCCGCCATCTTCGACGGTACCCTGCTCGAGAACGTCACGGGATTCGACCCGCACCCGCGCATGGACCAGATTGAGGAGATTAGCCGTGAGTTAGGCATGGACGATCTGATCCTATCCTTGGATAGAGGTTGGAGCGAGGTTCTGAACGGCGGCAAGGGGGCCACGCTCTCCGGTGGGCAGATCCAACGAATTACCCTTGCAGCTCTCCTTTATCGCAATCTCCCGATATTGGTACTGGACGAACCGACTGCAAGCCTGGACGAGGATGTGCTTGCGCTCTTCAAGCGCCTCGTGCTTTCTCGGAAAGGCAGAGCCAGCGTCATTATGGTTACGCACTCGAGAGAACTGCTCTCGTTGTGCGATCGAGTCTACGGCGTGTCTCCTTGTTCCGGCCATCCCGGCAGGTATGCCCTGCTGCCAGCCGAGATCGAGAGGAGTCAATCGGTGTCCAGCGCAGCGACCGACTGCTCCGTGACCCAAACGAAATGCGCTGTAGCACGCATGGGCGCGCAGTTATGAAACCATGTGTCCCGGAAAAGCACATGGTGTTATCCACCAGTACTCAACCACGAAAGGAGAGTTACCAATGATGTATACGGAGACGAAAAGACGGCCCACTCTTGCGGCGGGCGCGGGACAAATGCGAAATTTAGCCAGCAACCTCGCGAGCGATTCCCGCGGGCGTTCGTCCTTCCTTAGTGATCCAGCCGGCTACCTGCGCAGTCACTCCATCGGTGTCGGCAAGTGCAGCTTGGCCGCGGCGAAATTTGCCTGCACCAGTGAGGTGATTACAACGCCTACGTATGTGATGCAGACCATTGAACAGCTCGTCGTTCCCTACCAGTACATAGCACAGCTTGTTGTCGGACCGACGCCAAACATGTACATCGAGGTGTTGATCTACTAGCGCCTCTCAGGTTCCTGCGCGCAGTCCGCGCGCAGGAACCTCAAACAACGGGCCGGTTCGTGAACGGGAACGACGACGACCGAAGACAAGACTCCGCCACGCAAAGGCGTGCATCTTTGCAGTGAAATCTCTCCATCAAGGAAGTGATGAAAATGAAAAAGCTGATCCCCTCTCTCGCGCTGCAGGTCACTTATCAATGCAATGTCATGTGCAAGCATTGCGGTCCCTGTTGCGGACCTTCGGAAAAAGATTGGATAACACTGGACGAGATGAAGGATTTAGTGCGGCAAGCCGTAGATATGGGCGCCGTCAGCGTTGTGTTTACCGGCGGCGAACCAACGCTGCTAGGCGATGATCTGCTCGAGATGCTGCGCTTCTGCCGCAAGGAGGCGGGTATTCTATCGACGCGCATGGTGAGCAATGGGAAATGGGCTACAAGCTACGATACCGCTCACGCGAAGCTGAGCGAGTGGCAGAACGCCGGCCTGTCCGAGATCAATATCAGTTGCGGTGAGTTTCATCAGCAGATGGTTCCTATGCAGAATGTGGTCAATGCTTATCAAGCAGGCTGCGACTTGAACTACACCACGGTTCTCCTAGCAGGGGAATTCTTGAAAGATGGAGCGGGAAAGTACACCATCCAGGATTTCCAGAGGGCAACCGGCGCTGAGTTGTTTTCTCCGGAACTGAAAAGTCCCTACGTCAGCGGGCACCACGGTGTCTCCTGCGGAGCTGCAATGCGATATGGACGTGGCGCCGAGAACATCCGTCCGGAGGACGTTGTGACGATGAACGAAAGCGAGGTGGCGCACAACTGCTCGCATGTCTTCGGGGCGCTCACAGCGCTGCCCACAGGTCACGTCACAGCGTGTTGCGGAGTAATGACCCGCGATGACTCGTTTCTTACGATCGGCAACTGGAGGGAGCAACGCTTGCTGCCCATGTGGGAAGCTGCGCAGCAGGATCTGATCCTCAACTGGATCAAATATCTGGGACTTGGAGACATGAAGTCCTGGCTACTCGAGAAAGATCCAGATCTTTCCCTGCGCTCCCGGTACACCTCAGCCTGCGACCTATGCGCTGAAATGATCTATAACCCTCGGTGTCAGGAACTGCTTCTGACTAAGGGTGACGAGCGGGCTGGAGACATACTTGCGAATCGAATTGCCATTGAGGCTGCAAGACTGGCAGCGCAGGCTGCGGCTTTCCCGGCGTCCAAGCAGGCACTGGCGGCTGCCTGCGATTGATGCCGGCACCGTGTCTCGAATGAGGCCGGATTCGCACCCGTCAGCGCATCGTTCCAGATGGTTTACCAAGCAAGTTTCAGGGCCGAGACCAACCAGATAAATATTCACACCGGACCTAGGCAGGAAGGAAGCAATGATCTCCGAGGGAACATACACTGTTCGGCACACACGCACGCATTTGCAAATCGCTGAGGAATGGTTCCGCATTGGCCCGTTCGCAACCGATGACTTTCTGGTTGAATCGCGACGCCTTACTTACGGACAAAATGCTTCTCCCGACCGGTCGACCCGTGTATGGGTCGATGCCTGCTGGATGCCCAACCGGGTGGAAGTGCAGAGCGGACCCATGCACCTGGAGGCAAGCGTGGGTGACGACGAAACGACAGTGCGCGTATGGGAAGGGGGGCAAGAGAGGACGGCCAACTTCGCCGTACCGCGTAACAACCTCTTTTTTGCCCTGCCTGGGACCTTGCACGCTCCTCTTTTTGCGACGAAGCGCTTCTGCCTCGAGGGTGGAACAAATCGTACGTTCCAGGTCGTGCCGGCAGGCACATGCTACGTTGAACGCCGTGAAGGAAACGGAGAGCAGCAGCAACTGTGGGCGCAATTAATGCTAAGTGGCCAAAGACACACGCTTCAAATAGCCGCTAGCCGCGAGGGCGACCTGTTATCGTATGTCGACGTTGAAGCAGAACTCTGTGTGGAATTGGAGAGATAAGTTCATGTTGAATGCTAACGATGCAACGGCCCTGGCGGCCATCCGTGATTTCCTCGACGAGATCGCATACTCATATGTGAATCACAGAATGGTGCCAAACTACGAGAATGGATTCTTCTTCCCGGTGTTCCCTATGGCGCAGAAGATATACAGCGTTCTCAGCCCCGTCAATCGGTTTGTCTTCAGCGTCCTTCGCCAGGGGCATCCGACGGAAGAATGCTATGTACGAAGATTCTTGCCGCCTTCAGTGTTTGAAGCCCTGGTTGACACAGGAATTCTGTCGAAGAACAATCGCGGCCATTGGCAAACCTCCGGCATCACTCTGCTTCCACTCTATGGCCTGTATCTGGCAGTAAGTCTTCCGCCTATCTATCCAACCGCGCGGAACAAGAAACAACCTGTATATCTGGGGCCCGATTCGTTGTGGCTGACTCAGGTGATCCCTGCTCGTCTTAATGGAATGCGCGTACTCGATCTCTGTGCAGGCAGCGGGATTCAGGGCCTGCTTTGTGCGGCGCGCGGAGCGCGAAAGGTAGTTGCTCTGGAGCGGGCAGAGGAGGCAGTCTCCATGGCCCGGTTCAATGCGTGTCTCAATCGACTCGACGAAATTGTGGAAGTTCGACAGTCCGATCTTTATTCGGCACTGGGCGCAGATGAGAAATTCGACTTTTTCGCGTGTAATCCACCCTTCATGCCGGTCATGGAGGACGTCGATTTTCCGATATGCGGAACCGGTGGACACGATGGAACCAATCTGCTCCGCGGAATTTTCGCGGGCCTGCCGGAACACTTGGAAGAAGGCGCCACTGGAGTTCTGTTTTGCCATGCGCTGGGAAGTGCGGACCACATTCAATTCAATCAGAGCTTCTTGGACGGCCTGGCAAAATCACAAGATCTGCAGTGCCGTGCGCACATCACCGCCTGCGCGCCACTGGAAAAGTACGTTGACAATTCACTCCGGCCGAATCTGATCAGCACATGTCCTGAGCTGACATCAGAAGACCGTGAGGCGAAGATCCGCAAATGGGTGGATGAGATCGCTGCACTGGGCGGCAGTGGCGACTTGCTGTACGACCAGATCATCTGGATTCGTAGAAGTTCTCCGGGCAAACTCGATAATGTTCTGGCGTTCGACCGGAACCTGTGCGATCCGCTGTTTCGCCAGGTAGCCGAATCGATTGCCTAGCAGTGTGGCACCCACAAACAAGGAGGAAATACATGGAAGATATGAGCTATCTGGCCCTCAACAATCGCCCGGCGCTGGCCGCGGAGATGAGCGAGATATCGCACCTCTCTGCGCTGCTTGCGGCGAGCCCCAACGATCGAAGTCGGTTTATGGCCGCCCCCGGAAACTACCTTGCAGGCAAGTCTATTCACGTCGGAAGCGCGAAGCTGAAGGACTCAAAATTTGCGCAGACGAGTGAAATCTGCACTGCGGTTGCCGGATGCAATGTTCTTGTTGCAGTGAATGCGGCAGCCAATGTCAACGTGCTAGCCACTGTAAATGCAGCTGCGGGAGTCAACGTGGCCGCTGGTATCAACGCGTATTCCGTAGCTATCGCTTATAGCTCCGCGGCGCTGTGGACCGAGACCGTTGTGTTCTAACTCTTGGAACAAGCGGACGCGATAACAAGCGTCATGAGAGAAGCAATGGAACTCACTGGTCATGGCGGGGAAGGAGCAGTTCTTCGCCACGACCGGTGATCTGCTCGCATGTAGCGCTCTACCATGCAGCAATCTCGGACAGCGTGCCATGGCCATCGCAGACATGATGGATTCACCTTTTTCCTGTCACCGTTCGCCGAATGCTTCGGTACGTTGGCAGGAGTGCTCCGGAGGAAACCGGCAGGCCTAGCACCTGTCCGCCCGCAGGAGTGAGCCGAATAATTGATACGGGCAAGTACGCGAATAGACCTGCTCCGATGAATGAATAGAGAAGGGACCGTCACCATGAAGACGAAAACACCTACCGGGAAGCGGCTGCCGAGATGGAAGGAGTTTCTTTTGCTGCCAGCCTGCGTCCTCTTTCTCATACTGGCGGACCAAGCCGATCGTGGGCAGGCGCAGTCCGGCGCAGCAACCGGGAATAGCCCCGCACCAGTTGCAGTGGCAGGTGCAAGGCCCAATGACATTGCTGGCATCTGGCAAGGGACGATGCATATTCCCCAGGCGAATCGAGACCTGCGCATCGAGATCAAGATCGTCGAAGTGGAGGGCGGGGCGTACAAGACGACCTTTTACAACATCGACCAAAACGGGATGTCGACGGTGGCGTCGAAGACGACGTTCGCTGACGGCGCGCTCACCTTCACGATTGACATGGTTGGCGGCAAATACGAAGGAAAGATGAACGCCGATCACGCAACGATTCAAGGAGCCTGGACTCAGGGGGCAGGCTCGATAGCCCTGAACCTCGCGCGTACCACGCCCGAGGACGCGTGGCCGATTCCCGAGCAGTTGAAGCCGATGGCAGCCGATGCCGATCCGGCCTTCGATGTGGCGACGATTAAGGCGAATAACTCTGGCGCAATGCAAATGCAGGCTTTGGTGATCGATGGAAGACGCTTCAAAACGCGAGCTTCATCCCTCAACGATCTGATCGCATTTGCCTATCGAGTGCAACTGAAGCAGATTGCCGGTGGTTCAGCCTGGACAACCAACGAGCGGTACGACATCGAGGCATTACCGGACGTCGAGGGCGTGCCGAATACAGAGCAGATCCAAGGTATGATTCGCAAGTTGCTGGCAGACCGCTTCCATCTTACGTTTCATCATGAGACCCGTGAGATGTCCGCCTATACTCTGGAGATCGCGAAGGGCGGGCAAAAGATGACATCGAACGAGAGCAATTCTACGTTGCCTGGGTTGTTCTTCTCGCCGGAAAAAGGCGGTGTCGCCCTGCGTGTGCGCAATGCAACCATGGGCGATTTTGCGGACTTTCTTCAATTTGTCGTTTTGGATAAGCCGGTGGTCGAGCATACCCAACTTAGCGGCCGATTTGATTTCAAGTGCACGTTCTCACCAGACGACTCGCAGTTCAATGGTCACCCGCCGATCGCTGCGGGGGCAGACGGAATGGCAATGACAGATGCCGCAAGCGCGCCTAACCTCTACAAGGCGCTGCAAGAGCAGTTGGGATTGAAGCTTTCTGCAGGGAAGACCGGAGTTGAGGTGATCGTAATCGATCGCGTCGAGAAGCCTTCACCGAATTAGCTGGTATAGACTGTCGTATCCAGTACAAAGTCGTAGTTCCCCAGGAGCTAACAGGCCCGGGCGACATGTCTCCACGCATGGGACACGAGTTCCATATGCTGCTTTCGACCCACCCAAGTACGCGATATCGGAAATTGTTGGTTTCATCACGGGCTTTCAGTCGTTGGCTTGAGTCTCTATGCCTTCCACTCAGGGGCCCGAGTTGTTGAAGCGGCTTTGACTATCGGTCAGATCCTGCCAAATTGGAACTCGATCACGAAGACCGTCGCAAGCCTTCCCCGCGTGCGCGATTCACTTGTCAAATCCTCTGTGAAACAAGTCAGCGCTTATCCGGCGAAACCCGTGGGTACCTCACTGACCGGCCCATCTTTGACGAATCGTCTGCACGAATTGTTCGGGATCGTCTACCTGAAGCAGAACCGGTGAACCCGATTGGCGGGGTGGCAGAAGGATAAGTCTCGCTCCCTCGGCCCAATACATCCGAGCGGGCCCGCCGGCAATCCGAAACCAGCCAGAGTGATAGTGAGGATTGCCGAATCCATTGATCCTGGCCGTCGGCTTCCACTCTGCATCCGTTTGGATATTCACGATTCTGATCCCGCTGACATCGGTATCGGCGGCGTTTACTTTCACTGGGTAAAAGCGATCCTGGATGGTTAGAGTATTCGAACTCAGGGTCCATTTGGGTGGTCCTGGCGAATACAGCAGCGCGACGCAAACAACGCCTACAACAAGAATTGCGAAGAATGCGCCGAACAATATGCCCAAAGAGGCGCTGGGTACGTTAGACATTGTGCCGGACTCCTCGTGATTTGATTTCGGAATGGAAACTGAACTTCGAACCGCCGCTAGAAAGCCCAGCGCATCGTCAGGACCAAGCAGGAGTGTTCCATTGCCCGTTACGAGAATGACGGGCTTCTCGCGATTCCTCATATACCATTTGCATCGACCGAGTTGGGCTGTCTTGAACAAACCGTAGTAACCGAACAGTCCGTAGCTTGCCCACAGCCGGATAGAGGCCCGGATATCATCTGCCGTTGCAAGCCTGAGTTCGTGAATGCTCTCAAGTGGAACACGGACGTTACCGACCCAGCGCTTTACCAGTAGAAATCGATCGGTGATCTGATACGACCGCGGAGAGAACAGATACGTCAACACAATTACGCCGAGCCCGAGCGCACCGATAACCGCACTCTTTGTCAGTAGCGAAACGATCAGAAGACACGCGATCATGACAGCGCTGATGATCCTCGCAGGCAAGTCGAGGGAGGTCGGAAAAACTCGTTCTTGAAGGTAAGTCATCGCGGTAATACCCGATAACTTGAATTATCACATGGTCGGCTCCGTTCAATGGTGACGGCGAACACTCTCACGATCGAATTCTTTTACTGGGGAGGGGGTATCAGTCTGGGCCCTACTGCCAATTGCGGCGATGGAGCGAGTGGGATTGCGGTAGATGGACAAGGGATGGTGTATGTGACTGGAGTCGCTTGTACCCGCGATTTTCCAGTTACGGCAGGAGCATTGGAGCCCCAAAACCTGGGTGGTGAAATCAGTGGCGAGGCTACGGCTTTTCTTACCAAGATGAACCCGGCGCCCAACACGCCACTTCTTTACTCCACCTTTTTGGGTGGTACAGGAAACGGCGACGGTGGCGATTACTACACTGGGGAGCAAAGCAACGGAATAGCGATTGACCATTCGGGCAACGTCTATCTCGCCGGCTATACACTCTCAGTCGACTTCCCGACTACGCCAGGCGTGGTCGAAACCCCATTCACCACCCCATCGGAAGAGGCGTTTGTTACGGAATTCAATGGCAGCGAGATGACGACATTGCCTGTTCCGACAGTGGCGCTCACGTCAAGCACCAACTCAGTGCTCATTGGCCAGCCGGTGACCCTTACCGCAACCGTCCAATCCGCCACCGGAAATAGCACACCGACCGGATACGTCGGTTTCAACTTCTTTCAGCAGGAAGCGAGCGACGATGAAGGAATGGGATATGGCTTCGGCCCATGGACGATTGTCGCGCTGAATGGGTCTGGAGTAGCTACGTTCACCACCTCGTCTCTAGAGGCTCTTCAAACTCCGGTGAATGCGTTTTACCTTGGAGATGGAAGCAACGCAGCGGCAATGAATACGATGACCCAAACCGTCGCGTATCGTCCGACGACTACTACCATTACGTCGAGCGCGAATAATGTTCCATACGGCACTCCTGTTGTATTTACCGCCACCGTACTCGATAACACCGGCAAGCCGGCCGTGGGTTTTGTTTACTTTCTGCTGGGTAATACTTCTTACGCAGAAATAGGACTTGATAATGCCGGTCAGGCGACCTGGGTTAACAGCACCGGCGGTGCACCTCTGCCTCTTGGAACAGATACGATCGAAGCTGAATTCTGGCCATGGAATGGGTACTTGAAGAGTAGCGGAACCCTGGCTGAAACGTTTACTCTTCTGGGAACCACTCCCGATCCCTGGATCGGGCCGCCGGCTGGAACTTACGACACACTTCAGTTTGTCTCTATAGGCGATTCGAACTCCGCGGCTCTCATCTACTACACGACAGACGGAAGTTCACCGGTGCCGGGTGTTTCAGCAGAGTTCATCCCTGGCAACGGATCATCTATCGAGGTCGGCATCAGCGAAACGGTCAAGGCGATCGCTGTGGCTCCAGGCTACTCTCCCAGTAATGTGGTTTCTGCCGCCTACACGATCCCACCGGGCTTTACGGTTAACCCCGTCATCGAATTCATGTATGTAACTCCGGGGTCAAACTCCGGAAATATGGGATCAGTTAACGTGACGGGGACGAACGGATTCAGCGGGACAGTGAGTCTGACGTGCAAGGTAACTACGGCGATGACGGTCGTAAATGACATGCCAACTTGCAGTTTGATTCCGGTCTCAGTTTCCGTCATCGGCGGTACCACCGGCTTCAATGTTGCAACTTCGATGCTGACGGTCACCACGACCGCAGGGTCCAGTGCGGAGAATCGACCAAAGATTCTGTTCTGGTTTACTCCGGGAGGGACCGCACTAGCACTAACTTTCCTCTGCAACCCATTCAGACGCAGGCGCGGGAGGTGGACCATTTTCGGGCTATTTGTACTTCTTGCGATTGCGGGAGTGTCGGCCTGTGGAGGCGATGGTGGCGGCGGGAGCTCAGGTACAACACCCGGAAACTATACAGTCACCATCACAGGCACTTCACCGGGGATTGGCTCTGCTGTTGGAACGGCGACATTAGCGGTTCAATAATGATCTTAGAGTCCCATTACCGAGCTGGTCTCCCATTTTCGCCAGTCGGCAGTCTGGATGTATTTCGAATTTGTATCTATTGGGGCCGAACACATCCAAACAGGTTACTCAGGCATCGCCGAGTTTGAATTCACTCCACAGCGGTGGGGCCGAATCTCCCGATCGCGCGGGACGGCTGCTTTCGATCTGCCGACTTATCCACTCTTCGACGTCTGTTTCCACCCAACCGACCGCCCTTGCACCGAGCGACACAGGCTTTGGAAAGCACCCTTCGCCGATCCACTGATACACGGTGCCGCGGGAAAGATCGGTTCGGTCGACAATAAATATAACTTGTTTATTGTCATGGATAGGTTGGGAACCCTCATCACTCCGCCATCTCATAGAGCAGACTCGTCCGTCTGCCTTCCCCCTGATGTGACAGATTATTGAAAGAGTTCCAGTGGAATAGCACCGGCCATTGCGCGATAGCCCGCTGGGTTGGGGTGTAGGTGGTCGCCGCAATCGTACTCCGCGCGCAGATGATCGGGATGGGCCGGATCGGCCACGACCTTGTCGAAATCGATGACCGCGTCGAAGTGGCCCGAAGCTCGAATCCAGGCGTTCACCGCGCGCCTGTCAACTTCGTTCGCTTCCGTCGGGTGATAGTAGCCCGAGCCCATAAACGGCGTGATGGTTCCTCCAATGGCCTTGATGCCATGCGCGTGCGCACGCAGGATGATCTGGCTATAGGCTCCGATCATGCGGCTCACCAGATCTTCGTGTTGCATTTCAGAGGCATCTTTCAAGATCGTCAACCCACCAAGATCGTTGATCCCTTCAAAGACGATCACGTAACGGACGCCGTTCTGCGCGAGCACATCCCTATCGAAGCGCGCGAGCACATTCGGTCCCAGCCCGTCGGTGAGCAGATGGTTGCCGCCGATGCCTTCGTTGAGCACCGCAATGCTTCTGGTGGACGCGGAGTGCTGCAGCTGCAAGGCCAGGTCGTCGGTCCAGCGATCGTTTCCATTGGTGGTTGCGCCGTGGCCGTCGGTGATGGAATCGCCAAGCGCCACGATCGCGGAGGCATTGGCGGGTGCGGAGACATCGACGCCGGAGAGGAAGTACCAGTGGTCGATCAGACGGGCTCCGGTCAGTTCGGGCGCCGACGCCGGTAAGCTCGTGGACAGATACGAGGTCGCGCGGGAGCCGGGATGGCCGGTCTCCTGCACGGGGGCGACCTCGACCCGCATCGTGATTGCCAGGTCGGACAATGGCGCAACTGTGTAGTTGACCGGATCGGAGATGTATTCGGCGCCTCCCGGAATCAGGACCTCCTCCCGTTCGTTGAACTTAATGGCCAGGTCGGAGGCCGGATCGATCCGGCTTGCCGCGGGAGACTGCGGGCGAGCGACGTGAACGGCAAGAAGGTGCAGCGGGGTCGTACCAAAGGCATTCGATACGCGAACCCGAATCGTTGAGCCGCCCACGGAGAGGTGCAGAATCTGCCGAAGGGTCGCGTTTTTGAGGCTATCGGGCGGTAGCGCGTTGTCCGGTTCTGGAATCTGCTGCGAGGACGCCCACGAGCCAATCCAGCTCGAAGCGGGTGCGGGTGACGGCTTCGATGCAGGAGTTGAAATCTGGGCCTGCGCAAAGGCGACAATGGCGAGAAGAAGGATGAAGCTGGCGATTCGGTTGATCTGATTTGGTCTCATCTTTGCGTACCGGTACAGGTTTCTGCGAGACGGTCTCTCGAGCATAAATGAGGCTATTTGTTTGCGACGGGCCTAAGATGCCGGGCGAGAGACCATTTCAGCTCCTCGATCCCTTCTCCGGTGACAGCGGAGATCGCATGAAACTCCAGCTTCCGGCGCTTGACATGGGTCCCCAGCTTCTTGAGCTTGTCTGGGTTGGCGGCGTCGATCTTGGTGGCGCAGACGATCATCGTCTTGTGGGCCAGAAGGTGATTGGGCTTCGAAGGCTCGGCGCTCTCGTCTGCGAAGGGGTCGGAGTCGCTGACCGTCGCGCTGCTGGTAAAGCTGGCTAACTCACTGTTGATCACTTTGAAGTCTTCAACGGGGTCAGGGCGGCCGCTTGCATCGGAGACATCCACCAGGTGCAGCAACAGCCTCGTGCGCTCGATGTGGCGCAGAAACTGGATGCCGAGGCCCTGGCCGAGATGCGCACCCTCGATCAGGCCGGGCATGTCTGCGACGACAAAGGACTCCTGATCGGGCTCCTCTCCCACGGTGACCACGCCGAGGTTCGGCTCAAGCGTGGTGAAAGGGTAGTCGGCGATCTTGGGTTTAGCGGCGGATATTCGCGAGATGAGCGTGGACTTTCCGGCGTTTGGATAGCCGACGAGGCCGACGTCGGCCAGCAGCTTCAATTCCAGCCGATAAAGCCGCTCCTCACCGGCGCGTCCAAGCTCGTGCTCGCGAGGAGCCTGATGTGTACTGGTGGCGAAGTGCTGGTTGCCGCGCCCGCCACGACCGCCTTTGGCGATGACAAGCTGTTCGTCGGGCTCGGAGAAGTCGTGAATCAGCTCACCGGTTTGCTGGTCGTAAAGACTTGTGCCGACAGGAACTTGCAGGATGACGGAGCGGCCGTCGAGGCCCGTGCAATTCGAGCCCAGGCCGTGCTCGCCGCGCTGCGCCTTGTGCTCCGGGTTGTAGCGAAAGTGGATCAGTGTGTTATGGCGCTGTGAGCTGACCATGATGACGTCGCCACCGCGGCCTCCGTCGCCGCCGCTGGGTCCGCCACGGGGAACGAATTTCTCCCTTCGGAAGGCCATGCAGCCGTTGCCGCCGTCGCCGGCCTTGACGCGAATTTTCGCTTCATCAATGAACATGAAAAACCAGTGGATAGTGAACAGTGGTCAGTGATCAGAGCGCCGCAACTGAGAGGACTCGAAGGAAGGCTCAAAAATACCGTCTTCCCAGTTTACTTGAGGAGGGCTTAGAATCACTCTCAACTTCACTTTTCGACAATTCGAGTGTTCCGGACCCGCCGAAGAGCGGGCCGGAGAAGAATACTGAACTTCCCAGGGTCTGCCGCGAGCGGGGGCTCGATGGCAGGGGCGGGCTGTATTTGGACGAGAACGCTGGCCGCAGCCGCGCTCCTGGCGGGTGCGAGAGTGCTGATTCTCGCCCAATCGGTTCCACAGGACCAGATCGAAGAGACCGGCTCGCTCGCAGGCAAGCTGACCGACCTGTACTCCAAGCCTCTCGAAGGGGTTACGGTCATCCTTCGCAATCAGGCTACGGGCAAAGAAGCGCAGACAATCTCAATGAAGAACGGAGCATACCGCTTCAGCAATCTGGAGCCCGGCGAGTACGAGGTCGAGGCTAATAGCCCGACTCTGGGTCGAGGCCAGGTGGAGGAGATCGTCGTCGCGGGCGGCCACGAAGCGCGCGTACAGACGGCAATCGCCTTTGAGTCACCTACTGCGAACGGTCCGGTTATGGCGGCATCGCGCGAGCCAGATCCGCCCAAGGCCGAGGCGCACGTCACGACACCGCTGCCCCCTGTCGAGCTGCCAGCGCCGACGGTGAGCAAACCGGCATTGACCGTTGCTTCTCCCCAGGCTGTCGCGCGGCTCAGTGCTCCGGCCACGGCTGTGCCCGTTGCGGCGGGTCAAATTGTCTCTGGCGGAGGGCACCGCACCCTCATGTTGGTGGCGATCGACACAGCGCTGGCAGCAGCTCAGCAGATTGCGCAGGCTCGTTACCGGCCGGTTTTAGCGGCCGCTCAGCAGAGCGCCCTCCCGGTCGGCGCATCGATGAGCGCTACAGAGTTGCAGGCTCTGCCGGTGCGGGGCCGCCACTGGCAGGATTTCGTGCTGGACAGCGCACCGACATCCGCAGCTCCCGCGGGAGGCCAAGCGGAGATCTCTCTGCGGGGAGCGGGCAGCGAGTCAGTCTCGACGGCAGTCGATGGCATCGGCAGGGAGCTTGCCTTCGGCTCGACGAACCCATCCGGAGAAGGCTCCTTCGGAGAAGAACCAGCTGGAATCGCACAGGTGGGCGCTGGAGGGCACGGATTCGCCGTGAGCGAGGCGGCGGTGCGCGCGGTCGAGACTGCGACCGGAAACCTGGAGGCCGAGGCGGCCCGGGCGGCTGGCGGGCGCATCAACGTGGAGACTCAGCGCGGCAGCGAGAGTCTGCATGGGCAGGGGTTCATCTTCGATCGTCAAAACAACTGGGGCGCGCAGAATCCATTGGCCCAAATTATTCAAGAGACGGCGCCGGCTACAGTGACAGCCACTCCCGTCTTCACTTCAGTGCCTTACACCCCTACTGACCGGGAGACGACGTGGGGGCTCGGTGCGGGAAGCCGGATTCTTCGCAACAAGCTCTTCTGGTTTGCAGCTCTTGACGGCGCCGAGAGAAACGATCCAGGAGTCTCCACAGTGAAGCATCCGGATGAGTTTTTCGCACAGCCATCGAACGATCAGATGCAGGAGCTCTGCGCCCGGCTCGGTTACACGGTGCAAGGACCACCAGGGACGCAACCCTATTGCCCGACGGCAGAGGTGACTACGGCATACTCAAAGATGCTGGAGACGCTTGACTCCCTGCTCGGGCTCGCTCCGCGAACGTCGATGCAGTGGACCGGCTTCGGGCGCATTGACTGGCAGGCCTCTGAGCGCAATCACCTGACACTGGAGGCGACCGGCGCCGACTGGAACGCCGCTGGCGGAGGATTGACCAGAGTTTCAGAGACTTACGGAAATCACAGCTTCGGGTCAACCAAGGCCAACGAGGAGTGGTTGCTGGGGCGTTGGGAGGCCTTCCTGACTCCGAACCTCTTAATCGTAAGCCAAACCTCGGCGGGAGGAGATCTCGAGGAGGCGCCGCCGGAGACTCCTTCCGCCTTTGAGCAGACACTGCTTCCCGTCAATGCCTGGGGCCAGTTGCCTCAGATCGTCGTGGACAACCGTTATGGCTTCACGATCGGCAACCCCTCACGGTTTGGAGCGGGAAGCTATCCCGACGAGCGCTCCTATCAAACGCAGGAATTGGTGGATTGGGTTCATAGCAAGCTGCTGGTGAAGGCTGGCTTCGACCTCAGCCACAACTTTGACGCGACCTCTCTGCTGCGCAACCAGACGGGAAGCTACGTCTACTCCAGCGTCGAGAACTTCATCTCCGACGCGCTGGTCTTTCAGCAGTTCGGGCTGTCGGGCGAACTTGACCCGACGAATCAGCACAACTGCGATCAGACAGGCAAAGTCTGGCGCGACTCATCAGACAATCTGCGCGGCCTAGGAAGCCTGCCGTGCTACTCGGATTATTCGCAGACTATCGGTCCTGCCGATTGGCACCTCAGCACCAATGAATGGGCGGGCTATGGAAGCGCGCAATGGCAGCCTGGAAGGCTCCTCGTCTTCTCTGCCGGCCTGCGCTGGGAGCGGGAACAACTACCGCCGCCGATCGCGAGTCTCTCGAATCCGGGCCTTCCGCTCACGCAGAAGCTGCCTAGCCTGGGCAATAGCTGGGCTCCGCGGTTGGGCCTGGCCGTGGGTAGCGGTGAGAGCCATTGGCCACTGCTGCGGCTGGGCTACGGCATCTACTTCGGCCGCACTCAGAACTCAGCGATTGAGACTGCGTTGACCCAGACGGGATCGCTCAACGGCGACTTGAATTTTTTCATCACGCCACAGGATGGCTTTAACCCTTCCACCGGCACCAGCGATGCGCCGCCGTTTCCCTATGTTCTGCAAGGCGACCCAGCCAGCGTAATTAAACCGGGAGCAGTGGAGTTTGCACCGGCCTTCCACAACCCTGAAGTGCACCAAGGCATCGCTTCAATCGAAGAAAGGTTGCCCGGTCACATCGAGATAACCGCCAGCGCAATGGCGAGCCTGGGCCGACTCCTGCCTGTCTCCATCGATTCCAACCTAGCCTCTGCGTCGTTCCAAACCATCACCTACGCGGTCAAAGACGCAACCGGCGCTGGACCCATCAAGGCTGCCGAGATCACGGTCCCTTTTTACGCATTGTGGAACTCGCCGGCAGGAACCGTTGGGCGTCCCAATCCGAATTACCAGCAGATCACCCAGATCATGAGCCGCGCCAACTCCACCTATGAGGCTGGTACGGTGAAGATCTCACGTTCGAGCCACCGGGGCCTCAGCCTCAACGCTCACTACACCTATGCGCACGCGATGGACTGGAACCCGAACGAGAGTTCGCAAGTGGCTGGCAACGATGTTCTGGACCCGTATGATTTCGGCCTCGAATACGGAACCAGCAATCTGGACATGCGCCATTCAGCGGGCGTCACGGCGATCTATGAGACGCCATGGAAGATGCGAGGAATGGCGGGACGGATAGGGAATAGCTGGATGTTGTCCGGCGTGGGGCACTACCGTGGCGGAATGCCCTTTACCATGCGGACCTCGGGCTCGCTGGCCGAGGAGTTCCTGTCGACAATCAACGGGACCGAGAGCATCGTCGCTTTAGGACCGGGGATGAATGGCTCGGGGGGCGACAACCGGGTCTATGGTCAGGGCAGCGACGGGCACGAGTACAACATCGGCCGCAACACCCATCGCTACCCCGCCACCTGGAAGGCTGATCTACGCCTGAGCAAGCGCTTCGATCTTGGCAGCATGAGGCAGTTGGAGCTTCTGGCGGAGAGCTTTAACCTGCTCAATCACCAGAATGTAACCGAAGTTGAGACCACCGGCTACACCATCGAGCCCGGCACCGAAGGCGAACTGCCAACGCTGAACTTTCTCACCGGCCTGAAGGCGAACACCACCGCCTTTGGCCGACCACTGAACGCGAATGCGACGAACTTCTACCGCGAACGTCAGTTCCAATTCGGTTTGAGAATGCGTTTCTAGTTCGTCGCGCCAGACGCTGCGGCAGTTGCCGGTTGCTTCGCCAGACCGCGAATGTAGATGATCAGATTCCACACCTCGTCGTCCTTGGCTCTGCCGGAGGCTTCGGGCGGCATCTTGTCCTTGCCGTTGCGGATGACATTAAAGAGGTCCCCGTCAGATTTGCCAGCCAGGGACTTCGGATCCCTCCAATCCACGAGCGTCAGTTGCATGTCTTTGGCCAGATCGGTCTTGCCGTCGCCGGTCTCTCCATGGCAGACGACGCAGTCCACCGAATAAATCTCCTTTGCGCGCGCCTGCGATTTCTCGGTGGGTTTCACCGGGTTTTTCAGGCCGGAGCCAGCGGTATCCTGAGTCGCTGAGACAGAAGTGGTAGAAACGGCAGCTCCAAACAACACAACCGCTGAAACGAACAGCAACGGTTTCAACATGGCAGCCCTCCTCAGTTGCGTGCGCCAAATAGAAGCATCACCGCAACTGATTGATTTCTGCGAAGGATTATAGGCCAAATGGACGGCACTGATTCACGATCGGCGCCAGGAGGAACCATTTCGTGTAGATGACGGAGAGGATTCTGCGCAGTTAACGCCTTGGAAGCTTCATTGAGTCTGCCGCCAGCCGCAGGCCAGATCCGGGGCCGTCGTCCTGCCATCGAGCCGGAAGCAAGTGGCCCCATTGACATCGGTGCTGAAGGTGCGGACTCTGGCTGCTTCGAGCTCTTCCAGCACCTCCATGCGCGGATGACCATAGCGATTGCGAAGCCCGCAAGAGATCACGGCCCACTGGGGGGCAACGCGGCTCAGAAACTCGGGCCGAGTGGAGGTCAGGCTGCCATGGTGACCGACTTTGAGCAGCGTGCTGGCCACGCCGGGCTCCGCCAGCATAGCGTCTTCGACGGGAGCCTCGGCATCGCCCTCCAACAGAACGGCGGTCGCCCCATAAGCCACGTGCAGCACCAGCGAGTCGTTGTTGGTCGGCTCGGGGCCTGGCTGGTAGTCGCGGAAGGGCGCCAGCACGTCGACCTGGGTCGGGCCGAAGGTCAGGGCGTCACCGGCTCGCAGAGAGCGGACGCTGACATGGAGGTTAGCTGCCTCACCGAGCAGAGCATTGTAAGCGCCAAAGGGCGGGTTGTTGCCCACCCACAGCTCGGCGGGGTGGAAGTTGCGCAGCACGGCGGGCAGTCCGCCCATGTGGTCGGAGTGCGCGTGGCTCAAAACGACCACGTCGAGCCGGCGAATTCCACGCGACCAAAGCACCTCTGAGACGACCTCTTCGCCGATGTCGTAGTCCTGAGGCGCTTGATGCGGTCCGCCTCCGAAGCCTCCGCCATCGACCAGCATCGTCTTGCCGTCGGGAGCGATCAGCAGGATGCTGTCACCCTGCCCCACGTCGATAGCCTCCACAAACAGCGCGCCGCGCGGGTGATCGACCGGTCGCGGCGCGACGGCGATCAGAGCAGCAAGCAGCAGAGCGGCCCATGCGGCGCGGCAAAGCCAGCGACCTCCACTTCGCGCCAGAGCCATGGCAGCTGCGAACAGCACGCAGAAGGCAAGTGACTGCCAAAGCGAAGGCGCGGGTATCCGGAGATCGCCCCAGGCCATCGAACCAAACAGGCGCACCAGCCCGGCGCCGATGTGCAGCAAGACCGCCACGATCATCGCCGGGAGCAGTGCGGCTGGCGGCCAGACAACCAGCACCAGCAGCGTCACCAGGGCGGCAGGCATCAGGATCAACAAAAGGGGAACAATGAGGAGGTTCACCGGAAGAGCGAAGACGGTGATGCGATGGAAGTAAAGAGCCATGGGCAATGCCATGGCCAGTTCCACTACGCAGGAGACGACCAGTAGCTCTAACGCTCGGAGAGAGACGCGCACCACGAAGGGAAAGAGATGCCATGCCAAGCGGCCGGCGAACCGTCCTGCAGCCGCACTCTGCAGAGCCGTTGCAATCATCCGAAGAATGACGCGGAATTGGGCCAGAGCTGGAGCCAGCTTTACGTCCAGAGCAATGAGACGCAGATCGCGCGAAGCCGCCAGATAAGGATGAATCGTGCTTTGGAGCAGCGGAGCTGCAATACCGCCAATTGCGGCAACCGCAAGCAGCGTCATCTGAAAGCTTGAATCGAAGAGGCTGCGCGGACTGGCAGCCAGCAGGCATAGCGCTGCAAAGCCGATGGTGTTCATTGCAGCGCGCTCACGGTAGAGCAGCCGTCCAAGCAGGTAAAGGGTAACCATGAAGAGCGATCGCTCAACCGGCGTGGCAAAGCCCGTAAAGAACGCGTAGCCGAAGGAGGCAAGAATGGTGACGAGCGTAGCCGGCACGCGCGGGAGTCCGAGCTTCTTGGCCAACCAGAGGATGCATCCGGCCACAATCGCCAGGTGAAAGCCCGAGACCACCAGCATGTGAAAGGAGCCGGTCCGTTCAAAACCGACACGCAACGAGTGGCTGAGCGAGGTACGGTCACCGGTGACCATGGCGGCCAGCATGACTGCGTCGTCTTCTGAGAGGCGCAGCGAGGCGGGCAGGCTGCGCATCGCGGCTGGTAGAGCCATCAGCCGGAGGCTGGTAGCGCGTTGCAGAGAGGCCAGACGGCAGCCTGGAAAGGCTCCGGGGGTACGCCCGAGGCGTTCCATCTGAAAGATGTCCACTGTGGCCGTCGAGGTAATTCCCTGATCGAGCAGGAACTCCTCGCGGCTCCAGACGCCGGGATCGCGATAGACCTCGGGCTGCAGCAGTCGAACCACTGCACGCACTTGCTCGCCACACTGAAACGGCTTGAGGTCCGCCGGACCTTGAGGCCAGCGAACGATTAGCCGCACGCCGCCCGAGACGGGAGCCTGCGCATCTTCAGTGTCGGTGACCAACTCCAGGCCGGATACACGCAGGTCTATGCGCTGCGAGGGCTGCTGAAGCTGCTGCATGCCCGATGCGGGCTGATCGAGGTTCTGCTCCGTATCACCGCGCATCGGCCCCGCATCGACGACCGTTCCCTCCACGGTGCGCATCAGCCCGTCAGAGAGCGCCGCCAGCGCTGGGGCTGGGGCCGGCCGCGGCTCCATCCAGGCGCACCATGCCCCGAGCAGAATCCACAGGAGCGCGAGTGGCAGCCAGGCGACCCGTTGCGCCCGATAGGCGGCTATGCCACACAAGACGGCTAGCGCCGCAAGTGCCGCGAGTACGAGACTGGAAGGCAGCCAGAACAATCGGGAAGCCGCAACCCCGGCAGCGAATAGCCAGGCCGCGTGAAAAAGCGGGAGCTGAATCGCGCCAGAGGCTGCTTTGGCGGGAGCGGTTGTGACCTGCCCGATGGTGAGAGAGCCGGATTGCATCGCGTGGAAACTGGAAAGCTGTTCTGGCCCTCAAGGCTATCAGGCGCGACGCAAATGGACCACTGTCTCGATGTGAAAGGTCTGGGGAAAGAGGTCTGCGAGCATGATCGACTGGATCGCGTAGCCTGAGCCGATCAACCCACGGAGATCGCGGGCCAGAGTCGTTGGGTCGCAAGAGACATAAACCAAAGCCGGAGCCGCAACCGCGGAGAGCAGCACGCAGGTCTCCGGTCCCAGGCCAGTACGCGGCGGGTCTGCGACGACGACATCCGGTCGCTGGCCGCTGCGGTCTCGTCTCAGAAATGAAAGTGTCTCCGCGCCGACAACCCTTCCACCCGAGCCGTCGAGATTTGCCGCCAAAGCCGCCGTTGCCGAAGGCGCCGACTCGACGGCGACGACTTGCTCGAATCGCTGTGTAAGCCGTCGTGCGAAGAGGCCAACACCAGCGAAGAGATCCCAGGCCAGCTTGCCTCCGTGATCCGAGACCACCTGCTCGACCAGGCCATCCACCAACCGGCGGTTCACCTGGAAGAATGCGCCGTGATCTACCCGGTATTCGAAGCCGGCGGCAGAGTAGACAAGCGAAGGAGCGCCCCATCGGGCAATCGTCCGTGACTGCTGTCCCGCGCGACCTTCGACGAGAAGCTCCATTCCGCTGAGAGCGGGAATACGCTCACGGAAAGCCTGTGCCAGCGCGTCGAAATGAAGCTTCGCAGAATTGGAGATGAAGACACTCGCCAGCATTGCCGATTCGCCGGCATCACAAAAGAGCGCGGTCCCCGTCGGCTTCAGTGCTGGCGCAAACTCGCGCACAAGCTCTGCAAAGGCCCGGACAGCGTTGACCAACAGCGGCGCGGCAATGGGGCACTCGCGCACGGGGACCACCGCATGAGAGTGGCGGCCGCGATAGCCCACGTTGCCCTCCGCATCAAAGGCGAGACGAATGCGATTGCGATAGGCCCAGGGCTCGCCGGCCAGCAAGGAAATCTCTCCGGGCACTCGAACGCCGCCGCGTTCCAGCGTCTCGCGCAAAATCGCTTGCTTAAAGCCCAGTTGGGTTGCATAGTCTGTGTGTTGATAGTGGCATCCCCCGCAGGCGCCGAAGTGCGGGCAGGCCGGCGCTATGCGTTCCGGAGCAACTCGAAGTATCTCCTCGACCTCGGCATGCGCGTAGCTTGGCTTGCTCTCGACGATGCGCACCCGCGTCTGCTCGCCCGGCAGCGTGAGCGGCACAAAGACAGACTTGCCCTCGACCCGCGCCAGAAACGCTCCACCATAGACAGGCTTCTCGATCTCGACAAGCTTGGTTTCGACGGGCTGGAGAATGCTCGGGTGCCCGACCCTCGCCGCGTCTTTGTTTTTGCGGCTAGGGTCGGTAGCCAGAATCTCATCGCGCCGCGACCTTCCGGATTGTCCTTTCGGTCGCTTCATTGCTGGCTCATATAAAAAAGGCTCAACCGCGGCAGGTTGTAGTTCACCAGCAGCTGCTTCTGCACGAACTGCCGCTCCACCTGCCTCAACTGCACAGCCCCCATGCGGCTGCGATAGGGCGCCAATTCGCGCGCCGCGTGCTCCTTCAAGCCCACGAGTAACTCCTCGGGAGCAGCAGCGGTCAATGCGGCAAAGAGCCTCTCTTCTAGAACGGTGAGCGTGCGTTCGAGCGCTTCCAGATTGCGTGCCGCCGCGTCTCTTGTCTCCGCCGCCCGCGTTTCGGTGGCCAGCGCGCGCAGTCGTGTCGCCGTTGCCGTGCAGGCTTCCGCAGCCACCGCAGACGCATCGAGCGCCGCAGCGGCAGTCTCGAGGTGCACGGCCACGCGTTCATGCTCAAAACCGGATTCGGCCGCACTGGCAGTCGCGGCTGTGGCCGTGCCGGCCGCTGCCTCTCGCATTTCTTCCGCGGCTTGCATCACCGCCTGCGCGCACCAGGCCAGGCCGTTGACGCGGCGCATTCGCCCACGCTTTTGCCGAGCCTCATATTTATCAAAGGCCGCATCAATGCCGCGCAGCACCGCCTCCAGCGGAATGCCCGCCTCGCGCCATGTCTCGATCAGCGCCCAATCGAGCGTCGAGAGCAGCAGCAGCGATCCGCGCCGCCGCTGAAAGCGCTCCTCGATCTCGGTGAAGTAGTTGAAGTAGTTCAGCACGCCCCGCGCCTCAATGCGCTTTGCCGCGCGGCTTGACCACACGGTTGCGCTCATAGAGGATCAGCAGGCCATCGAGGGTGAGCATGTCGTCGATCTCGGCAATGTAACGCGAGTCTTCTGAGATCTGGCGCGCCAGTCCGCCGGTTGCAATGACCTGCGGCTTCTCACCCAGCTCGGCGATGATGCGCTCCAGAATGCCATCCACCAAGCCGATGTAGCCGTAGTAAAGGCCGGTCTGCAGATGCGTAACAGTATTTGTCCCGATGACCCTGGCCGGCCGCTTGATGTCGACGCGGCTCAGGCGCGCAGCGCGCGAAAAGAGCGCATCGGCACTGATGCCCAGTCCCGGTGCGATGGCTCCGCCCAGGTACTCGCCCTTCGCTGAGATCACATCAAAGGTCGTCGCCGTGCCGAAGTCCACCACGATACACGGGCCGCCGTAGCGCTCGAAGGCAGCGATGGCATTCACCAGCCGGTCCGCGCCGAGCTCCGCAGGGCTGTCGACCAGCACCGGCATTCCCGTCTTGATCCCCGGCTCGACAAAGATCGGCTGCAGATGAAAATACGTCTCGCAGACCTGTCGCAGCGTACCCTCTACGGGTGGCACGACAGACGAAATGATGATGTGATGCACCTGGCTCGGCGCCATGCCGTTCATCTCGAAGAGATTCACAAAGAGCACACCGTACTCGTCGGCCGTCTGCGAGCGGTGCGTCGTGACGCGCCAGTGAGCAGTCAGCTCCGGCCTTTCGCCATCGAGCCGATAGATGCCCAGCACCGTATTCGTATTGCCCACATCGATCGCTAACAGCATTCTCTTCTCAGCCTATCTTTGCAGAGCGAATCCCGCCGGTTTGAATCGTGACCGTGCCTTCCGCGGTCAATACCTGCAGAAATCCATTGCGATCGAGGCCGGCAGTCACTCCCGTGCAGGCCTGGGGCCCATGCACCTCGACCCGCCGTCCTCGAATCCAGGTCGAGGCGCTCTCAACGCGCGCGGGAATCATCGCCACCGAAGCCGGATCGCGCAGACATTGCGTCTCATGCTCCAGCGATTCTAGCAGGGCAACGAGCAGGCGCTGACGTGAAATGCTCCGCCGGGTCTCAAGATCGAGCGAAGTCGCCTGCGTGGAGAGCCCAGGATCGAAGCTGCGTTGGTGGACGTTGATGCCAATCCCCGCGACGGCAAAACCGGCTTGCGAGCGCTCGATCTTCGACTCGACCAGGATTCCCCCAACCTTCCGCTCGCCGATCAGCAGGTCGTTGGGCCAACGAAGATCAACGTCTAGAGCGGCGACGGAACGAATGGCCTCCGCAGCTGCCAGTCCCGCAACCAGCGGAAGCAGCGGCAAGCGAGCGGCGGGGATCTCGGGTCTCAGCAGAGCGCTCACATAAAGCCCTTCGCCGGCCACCGACTGCCATTCATGGCCGCCGCGTCCGCGACCCGCCAGCTGCTCATCGGCAAGGTAAACCGAACCGTGCGGCGCGCTGTTGCGAGCGGCTTCAAGAGCGGCTGAGTTGGTGGAGTCGGTGACCGGAGAGAAATGCAGCCTACCCGCAAAGATCGTCCCGGCCAAACCTGTTTCCAATGCGGCCAGGTCGAACAGGTCCAGCGAGGCTTCGCACACGGCTAAGCCGTCTCCGCCGTGATGCGCATTGAGATGTCGGCTGCCTTGGCCGAGTGGGTCAGCGCGCCAACACTGATAAAGTCCACGCCGGATTCAGCATAGGCGCGGATATTCTCAAGCACGATGCCGCCTGAAGCCTCGGTAGGTATCGAGCGCGGCTCACTGCCTTCCGTCGCGCGCCCCGCCTTCTTGATCCGATCCACTGACCGTTTCACCTCGGCGGGTGTCATATTGTCCAGCAGAATCGCCTCTGCTCCGTATTTGAGAGCCTCTTCAAGCTCCCGTGCCGACCGCGCCTCCACCTGAACGCGCTGGCCCTTTTTGCGCTTCTCAAGCGCTCGTGCGAGCACGGCTGGCAGCCCTCCGCCCAGCGAGATGTGGTTGTTCTTGATCAGAACGCCGCTGGCCAGGTCGAGGCGATGATTCGTTCCTCCGCCGCATTGAACGGCGTATTTTTCTAGCGCCCGCAACCCCGGCACGGTCTTGCGTGTGTCGAGCACGCGGGCGTGCGTTCCCTCAATGGCATCGACAAATCGCCGCGTCAGAGTAGCAATGCCGCTGAGATGCTGCATCAGATTAAGAATCACGCGCTCGCAGCTCAACAGCACGCGCGCATTGTGGCGAATGACGGCCAGAACCTGCCCATCGTGAACGCGCACGCCATCGAAGATCTCAGGATGACTCACAACCTCGAAGCGTCTCTGCGCGAAGGCGCGCTTGTCGAGACGGGCATAGATCTCCAGCAATCGCGGCACCGCGCCCAGCCCGCAAACGACCATCTCTTGCCGAGCGACAATGGAGCCCGTCGCCTGCAGGGCGGCGTCGATCGTCAGATTGGTCGTAATGTCGCTGGCGGCCTTGTCTTCGATCAGGGCTCGCTCCAATAACGCGTCTAAACTGCTGCTCTTCCAGTCCATGCTTCCTTTTTCGTCCGCTCAGGGATGCGCCTGCGCCTTCTGCTGCAATAGAAAGTTATAAAGAGCCGTCTTCACGCTGTCATCCGCATGGTTGGAGACGGCCTGAAAGAGAGCTCCGTTACTGCGGTAAACCTGGAGCTCGTAACCTGGCTGGCTCCCCGAGATGAGCTTCTGCCAGGTGCTCTGCTTCCCACCCTTGTTCCGGTCAATCAGATTGACCTCTCCCATGTCGGTATACCAGAGGACCGATATGATTCCACGGCCGTCACGCACCATGATTCCTCGACTGGCCAGGAGAAAGAAATGCGAGTAGGTTGGGCGCGAGCGGTTGCCGCTCAGATCGACAATAGCCACCGCCAGTCCAAGCCTGCCCAGGTGGGGAGCGACCATCTCTTGAATCTGCTCGGTGAAGTGCTTGGCCGTCAGGCAGCCGGGGGCATCGCTAAAGGAGATAGCCGGCGACTCCTCTTTTGGCTGAACGACCACACTGGGTGTCTCGACGACGGCTCGTTTCACGGGCGCTTCCGCCGTTGATACAGCGTTGTGCTCATTCAACTCGCGGTAAGCGATTTGAATCTGCTTGAAGTGCTCTTCGGCATCCGCTCGCAAACTGGCGTAGTTTTCATAGAGATCGGGATGCCATTGCTTGACCAGCTCGTGATAGGAGTTCTCAATCTCGGATTCCGACGGTAACCCGAACATAAAGCCAAGCGTCTTATAGTGCTCTCGGCATTTAGCGCATTCACAAGACATAGCTAATCTTCCTTCCAGTGCGGACCGTGGCCTTATCTTCAACTGAACCCCGGTTCGGAGGTGCGTCGATGCTGTTGCCCTTCCGGCCGACGGGTCCTTCTCTTCCCGTTTAAGGGTGCGTTTGGATCTTTTGGCGCATTAGGAATTTATAAATAATCGTCTTAACATTGTCATCCACCGGTCCCGAGACGGAGTAAAAGTGAGCACCGTTTCGCCGGTAAATCTGAAGCGAGTAGTTCGGCCGGTTGCCGTGTAGACTGTCGGCGATCTCTTGCCAAAGACTGGGCTTGCCATTCTTGCGACGGTCGACAAGCTTGATCTCCCCCAAGTCAGCATACCAGAGCAGAGAAACGATCTGGCGGGAGTCCCGCATCATGATTCCCTCGCTGGCCAAGAGGAGGAATTGAGAGAATCCGCCGTTCTCGGAGTTGGGGCCCTCAAGGTCGACGATGGCAAGGATCGTCTCGAGTGTTGGCCGAAACTCGGCGATCATCTTTTCGATAGGGGCAGCAAAGTGCGGCCCAACGAGGCAGCCGGGCGCGCCCCCAAATGAGATGGGGGGTGGTGGGGGTCGTCTGGTAGAGGGTGGTGCGGCTGGTCCGGCAACCGCATCTTCAACCGGCAACGCCACCGGGGTTGCACTGTGCTTTGTAAGTGCCTCGTATGCAGCCTGAATCTGCTTGAACTTCTCCTCCGCCTGAGAGCGCAGATGCGGTTGTTTTTCAAAACGGTCGGGATGCCAGCGTTTTGCTGCTTCGCGATAGGCCTTGCGAATGGCCGCCTTCGACGGTGCGAAAAGATCTAGGCCGAGCGTCATGCAGTGCTGGCGGCATTGATCGCAGTCACAGGGCATGGCCTAGCTTCCCTTGCTCACTCCGGAGGCAATGCGTCAAGGTCGCCACGCGCCTTATCAAGCAATCTTCGCATCTCTGCGGCCTGCTTCTTCAGCCCTTCGACAACTTGGGCCGGGGCTTTAGCGAGAAAGCTCTCGTTACCTAACTGCCGCTCGGCTGACATTAGACCCTTCTCATACTTGGCAATCTCTTTTGTCAACCGTTCGCGCTCGACGGCAACGTCGACCTTCTTCTCGTAGACGACAGCAACATCGAAGTTGAATGTCGAATGCTTCGAGAGCCCGGCAGTAATCTGATCGACGATACGAAGCTCGCTGACGCGTGCCAGGCGTTCGACTAACGCAATGTTTGCCTTGAGAACACTCTGCATTCCGGCGTCGATGCGCACCTCGACCGGAGTCGAGGCCTTCTCTTCGACGCCAATCTCTTTGCGCAACGCGCGAACCTCGACGATGAGGCTCTGCAAAATGCCCATATCGATCAGGGCCACGTCATCGATATGCTCTTCGCCCTCCGGATAACTTGCCAGGGCGATTGACTTAGCTGGCGGGTTACCATCGTAGACCGCGTGCCAAAGCTCTTCCGTCAAAAACGGCATAATCGGCGACAACAATCGCAACGAAGCCTCGAAGACGCTCACCAACGTTGTGAGCGCCGCTTTAGTCTGTGTCTTGTCTGCCGATTCTGAAAAGTCGAGTCGCAGTTTGACGATTTCCAAATACCAATCGCAGAAACTTCCCCAGAAGAATTGATAAATCGAGTTAGCCGCGTCGTCAAAGCGGTAGTTTTCAAGCGATTGGTTCACCTTGGCCGCGGTAGCGTTCAACTCGGCCACGATCCAGCGAGCCTCAAGAGGCGCACCGTTTGGAGCCACTGGCATCGCACCCAGCACGGCCGGATCGACCGTGATTCCAATCTCGGCGGCGCGATCCACATTCATGAAGAGAAAGCGCGCGGCATTCCAGATCTTGTTGGCAAAGGCCCGGTAGCCCTCAGTGCGGGCCACGTTGAAGGCAATGTCCGTGCCGGGCGAGGCCATCGAGGCCAGCGTGAATCTGACCGCATCGGTGCCATATTGCGTCACGATTTCGATCGGATCGACGACGTTCCCTTTGGTCTTCGACATCTTCTCACGGTTGGCATCACGCACCAAGGCGTGGATATAGACTTCGCGGAAGGGAACTGACTCGGCAAGCGGACGCGGGCTGCCATCGGGCATCGGTACATCGACCGAGAACCAGCAGCCGAACATGATCATGCGCGCGACCCAGAAAAAGAGTATGTCGAAGCCGGTGACTAAGAGACTGGTCGGATAAAAAGCGTCGAAATCACCGCGATTCTCCTCGGTGATATTCGGCCAGCCGAAGACCGAAACCGGCAGCAGACCCGAGGAGAACCACGTGTCGAGCACATCGGTCTCCTGCGTGATCATCGCAGAGCCGCAATGAGCGCATGCGGTGGGGTCTTCGCGGGCGACGGTCATCTTGTGGCAATTCGCGCAGTGCCAGGCGGGTATCCTATGTCCCCACCAAAGCTGGCGCGAGATACACCAGTCGTGAATGTTCTCCATCCACTCGAGGTAAACCTTCTCGTACTGCTCAGGAACGATGCGACTCGCCTTATTACCCTGAAAATCCGGCTTCACCGCCGCAATCGCCTTATCAGCCAGCGGTTGAATCTTAATAAACCATTGCGTTGAAAGCCTCGGCTCGACGGTAGTCTTGCAACGATCGCAGTGACCTACGTTATTGACGTGGTCTTTGATCCCCGCGAGCAAACCTTGCTCTTCTAACTCGGCGACGATCTTCTTGCGCGCAACATAACGGTCGAGGCCGGCATACGCACCGCCTTCGCCGTTGATCCGGCCCTCGTCGTCCATGATGTTGATCGACGCCAGATGATGACGCTCGCCCAGCGCAAAGTCGTTGGGATCGTGTGCCGGAGTTACCTTCACCGCGCCGGTGCCGAAGTCGCGACTGACCCACTCGTCGAGGATGATAGGAATCTCGCGATTCATCAACGGCAGGCGAAGCTTCTTTCCGTGTAGATGGAGATAGCGTTCATCTTCAGGATGAATCGCGACGGCCACATCGCCAAGCATCGTCTCGGGCCGCGTCGTCGCAACAGTTAGAAACTCGCCTGTATCTTTGCCTAACTCATCGATAACTGGGTAACGTATCTCCCATAAGTGGCCTTTTTGTTCCTCGTGGAACACTTCTAAGTCACTTATCGCCGTCTGACAACGCGGACACCAATTTACGATATATGCGCCGCGGTAAATTAGATTTTGTTCATGTAGGCGGACGAAGGCCTCGCGCACTGCAACCGAGAGCCTCTCGTCCATCGTGAAGTATTCACGCTCCCAATCCACCGACGCGCCAAGCCGCTTCATCTGGCCGAGGATCGCGCCGCCATAGTGACGGCGCCACTCCCAGACGCGCTCGACAAAGGCCTCGCGGCCAAGCTGCTGGCGCGATTTGCCTTCGGTGGTGAGCTGGCGCTCGACCAGCATCTGCGTTGCGATGCCGGCGTGATCTGTCCCCGGCACCCACAGCACCCGATCACCGCACATGCGCCGCCAGCGGATGAGGATGTCGCTCTCCGTGTGCTCAAACATGTGGCCCATGTGCAAGTTGCCCGTCACATTGGGCGGCGGCAGCAAGATCGTGAAGGGATCGTCTTGCTCGGCGGCATCGGCAGACAGAGTAGGTTGCGCAAAAAGCTTTTCGCGCACCCAGTACTCCGCCCAGTGGTCTTCAATGGCGGAGGGGTCGTAGGCTTTTGGCAGTTCGTGGGGCATAGGGGTTTCAATCCGAGCCCCCGATGGACTGCGCAAAGACCTCTTCAGGTGAGGGTTTCGAGCGAGGGGACCATCCCTCACTTTACCAGATGGGCGCCGGTGAGAATTCCGCAGGATCGGTCGGTAGAGCGCCAAAACAAAGGCCGCACCCCGGATCATGGGTACGGCCTTGTTTGCAAGCTGTGCAGTGATTAGAACGGGTTCAGCTTCGAGAGCCCCTTCTTCTTTTTCTTCTTGCTTGAGGATTCGTCACCCAGATCGGCCTTTGGTTTCTTAACATCGGGCCGGTTGGCTGCCGCCGTCGGGTTCGAGCCGGGCTTGACGTCGTTGACCTGGTCGGGAGCTTCGGCCGGTTTTTCAGCGGCCGGCAGCGTGGTATCGGCCGGACCCACAGCCTTGACGACGGCGTTGGGATCGGGTGCCGGAGCATTCGGTGCATTCACAATCTGGACGCCCACACCTGTGCTACCCTCTGGCTTCTCAAGCTGAAGCGGCGCCTGAGACGGCTGGTCACTGCGAGGCGGCTCATTCGGGCCGGTGGGCATGATCGTTCCAGGGGACGAAGCCTCAGGGTTGCCGGCGCTGATGGCGGCGTTGATGAGCGCGGCGTTCTCCTTGGACACATCGGGCGCGAGTGTGCGCTTGGGATCGTCCAGGCTGGGCTCGCCCACATGGACGGCCTCGACAACAGTGGGCCCGTGCTTGATGATGCCAAAGGTCTTATCGACAAATTCCACCCGTTTGCGGCTCTTCTCCTCTGAGTCGTTCTCGGCAATCGCGGCTTCGGTCGCTTCGGGAACGGGGCGATTCATAGCGACCAGCCGGTCGCGGGCATCCTCAACATGAGGAGCCATCGGGTAGCGGGTGATCACCTTGGTATAGGCTTCGGCCGCCCGGTCCTGATAGGCCGCGCGGAGCCTCTCTCTGATGGCGCTGGACACCTTGGACTGGTTTTGAAAGAAACGGGCCTCTCCTGCATAGGCGTCGCCGATGCCCAGCAAAGCCTGATCGCTCTTGGAATAGAGCGGATACGTGTCGACGACTGTTTCAAGGCGTGCAATGGCCGCGGGGAAGTTTTCCTGGCTCCCATAGTAGAGACCGATCTCGGTCTCGCGCTCGGCCAGAACCTCCTGCACATCACGCAGCTTCTGCTTGGCGCGGGGGATCAAGGACGAATCGGGGAACATATTGATCATCGTCCGGTACTCACGCTCGGCATTCTGGGCGTTGGTGTAGTCGCGGTCCGGCTTCTCCATCTGCTGGTAGTAGATGTCGCCGACCTTCATCTGCGCCTCGGCTGCCTCAGGAGCATTGGGGAAGAAGGTGATGAAGTCCTTGTACTCAGCTTCGGCCTGGGTCAGAGCCGCAGTGCCGCCCTCCTTGAACCAGCTGTCGCCCACGGCAAGCTTGGCGCGCATCCGGTACTCGGAGTCGGGATAGGTGTTGAGCATGGTCTGCAGGTCAAGCCGGCAGATGTCGAAGCGGCCCTTCTTCATGGCGTACATCGCCTTATCGTAGAGCTCCTTGTCGGGCTGCTTGGAGTTCAACTTCGCCAGCGGGTTGGCGCTCAAGTCCTCATTCTTCTTCTTTTTGGGCTGCTTCTCCCTGGCCTGAGCAGCCACGCCGCCCATCATAAGAACCGCCAGAACAACCGCGGTGATCTTCAACGTCAACCGGTTCATATTTCCTCATTGCGGCCGCTGCCCGTCGACAGGCTGCGAACCTCTTCCCCAAGACTCTAAAATCTCGTTTGCTTCTATCCGGCTATTGGCCTGCGGCCTCAAGTGCAGCCGCCAGCAGATCGTGCGCATCCTCTTCCGGGTGTCCAGCTCCGAAGACGGCATTTCCGGCCACAAGCAGCTCCGCTCCAGCTTGGACGATCCGTGCCACCGTGTCGTGAGCCACTCCGCCGTCCACTTCGATTCTAAATGCCAGCCCCAGCTCCTTGCGCAAAGCGGCCAGCCGCCGGATCTTCTCCAGCGAGAACTCAATAAATTGCTGCCCGCCAAAGCCCGGATTCACGCTCATCACCAAAACGTGGTGAACCATGGGGAGAATATCGATCAGCAAATCGACCCGCGTCGCCGGGTTGATCACCACCCCCGCCTTCATGCCGTGCTGGGCGATCAGCTCGAGCGAACGGTGCAGATGGCGGCAGGCCTCGTAGTGGACGCTGACCCAGTTGGCCCCAGCATCGGCAAAGGCGGGGGTGAATTCGTCCGGATTCTCGATCATCAGGTGGCAGTCCAACGGCAGCTTCGTCGCCTTGCGCAGGCTTTTCACTACAGGTGGCCCGAGCGTAATGTTGGGCACGAAATGGCCGTCCATGACATCAACATGGATGACCGTGCCACCGCCGCGCTCGGCCGCGGCAACCTGGTCGGCCAAGTGGGCAAAATCAGCCGAAAAAATGGATGGAAGCAGTTCTACCATGGGCCTTTGGGACGAATCTCCTAGCAGGGCCAGTGTATCAGCGCGAAGCAGCCCGAGTCTCTGGAGACCACGAGCCAGATTGCGCCACATGCCAGCCGCTTCGGCGCACCAACCTACGTCAGGCATCAAAGCTCGTCCTGTCGAACAAGAACTCAGAGAGCCGTCATGACGCTCTGAACGACCGATTCCCAGTCGCCGATCTTCGGCTGGCGAAAGAGGCGCATCGTTGGGTACCACGGACTGTCTGTCCGCTTTTCCATCCAGCGCCAGTCAGCGGCACATGGCAGCAACAGCCAGACCGGAAGCCCCAAGGCCCCGGCCAGATGCGCCGTCGAGTTGTCGATTGTGATGACCTGGTCCATCGCCGCGACCTGCGCCGCAAAACGGTCCAGGTCCGCAAACTGATCGACGGTGCGGTCGATGAGCAGGGGCGCATTGGCCGCCCTGGTCTGCTCTTCGAGCTCGTCAAAATCGCCGTATTGCAGGCTGATCCAGCGGATGCTGGAGATTGCAAAGAGCGGAGCAAAGCTCGCAAGGCCGATGGATCGTTTGCGGCCGGTCTTTTGATTCCGAGTGTGCCACGCCAGCCCAATCAATCGTCTGCCGTCGCCGTAACGCGAGCGAAAGCGCTGTCGCTCCATCGAATTCGCTCGAAGGTAATGCGGGCTTCCAGCGGCAAATGCTTTCTCTGATCTTCTGAAGAGCCCGGGAAGACTCGCGGTTGGCAGATGCGCAGCAATATTCATGTTCGCCGCCTCGGCGGGACCGCAACCCGAAACCACCTCGATCTCGGGAAAGGACCTCAACAAGAGAGACTTGAGCCGTGCATCGCAATCGAGCACAATCCGGTTCCCTGTGCGTACAGCCTCTGCAATCAGCCCTGCAAACTGAATCTCGTCGCCAACCCCCTGCTCTCCCCATAGCAGTAGCCGGCCGCAGTTCAGCTTCTCCCCGGTCCACGGCGGCTGAGCATAATTGCGCCTCGGCGTGTCATGATCGGGAGACTCCCAGCGGCTCTCATAGTTGCGCCAGCCGGTGGCGAAGTCGCCGTTGCGGAGCTGAGCCAATGCCTGGCCGAATCGCGCTTGCGGGTAGTCGGGCTTGATCTGGAGCGCTCGCGCGATCGAAGCCAGCGCTTGATCGAGCTGACCTAATTCTTCGAGAATGCAGCCCCTGTTATAGTGCGCCTCCGCGTACTGGGGCCGCAGAGCCAGTGCCCGCTCAAAGCTGGCCGCAGCCTCCTCGAGCCGGTCGAGCATATGAAGCGTGTTGCCAAGGTTATAGTGCGCCTCGGGCAATTGCGGCTTTAGTTGTATGGCCCGCTCGTAACAGGCCGCCGCCTGATCCAAGTATCCCTGCGCCTGTCGCAGATTTCCCAAGTTGTAGTGGCCTTCAGCGTAGTTCGGTTTCAGTGCAAGCGCCTGCCCATAACAAGCCTCTGCTTCATCCAACCTTCCCTGAGCCAGAAGCGTATTTGCCAGGTTGCCATGCGCTTCAGCCATTTCCGGCTCTAGGCCAGTCGCCCGCTTGTAGCCCGCGACCGCCTCGTCGAGCCGGCCCAGAGCCAGCAGCGCATTCGCATGGTTGAAGTGCGCCTCTGCAAAATCCGGCTTGAGAGCTATCGCGCGCTCGTGGCTGGCCAGCGCCTCATCCAGCCGGCCTTGCGTTTGCATCATGTTCCCAAGGTTGATGTGAACTTCGGCCAGATCAGGGCGCAGCGCCAACACCTCCCGGAGACGCACCTCGGCCAGATCGTGTTTTCCCTGGGCTTCAAGCACAGCTCCAAGGTTCATCTGCGCCTCGGCCAGCTCTGGATTGCGGGCCAGTGCCCGCTCATAACAAGCCGCGGCCTCGTCGAATTTGCCCAATGCCTGATACGCCGTGCCCAGATTCGAGTAGTAGGCCGCCGGCCGCTTGTCCGAAGCAATCGCCTTGCGGATCAATCCGACAGCAATCTCGTCGCGGCCCACCTGATGGGCCATCACTCCCAACAGGTGCAGGCTGTCGGCGTGGTGCGGATCAAGCTCCAGAATCTGTCGGTAAATTCGTTCCGCCTCGGCCAGCTGCCCGCGCTGATGAAACGCAATTGCCCGGTCGCACATGCCGTGAAGATCCACGCGCACAGCATGTCGCGTGGGACGCGGAACCAGATGCATGGAACGATTCATTGGGGAAAGTGTAGGCGTGAGAGACTCGAGATCTGCCGCGAAATTGTGTCGGCTCCCGCGAGGCTTATGCCAAAAGCTTCCCGGTATGGGAGTCTCCCGATATGAATTCAGTGAAACTCTTCGCCCGTGCTGTCTCCAACTGCTTCAGCAGCATCCGCCCGCGCGCCCGCATGGCCGGGGTTCCCGAGCGGCTGTGAATGCGTAATAGGTCAATGATCTCCGGGAGCAGCGAGCCGTTCTGGCGGGCGAGGTCGGCCAGCCCCTGCAGCGCGCAGGTCTTGACGATCGAGCTTCGATCCTCAAGACAGGATTTGAGCATCTCTGCCACTTGCTCACACTCTGAGCGCGTCAATCGAAGTCGCGGGACCGTTGCCGCCAGACTCCATCGCAACTTGTTCTCCGTGGCCTCTGCGAGCAATCCGACCAGGGGCATCTTCCACGAGCGCTGAAGCGTCGCGAGCAGACACTCCCTCACCGGGTCAGGCGCCGAGGGATTGCGTCGTGTCAGCTTCTCCAGCGCGCCGGCCGCCCGCATCGCCACGGCTGGTTCCTCGTCCCAAAGGCACTCCAGCAATTGACCCGCTCTCTTTGGATCGGCTCGGACAAGCTCGACTACCTCCGCCGTGCGGCCACTGGAGATGCGGTGGCTGCCAACGGCGAGCATCGAGCGGATGGACTTGCGGGTAGCCATGGGTTTGCTTTTCCTGAACAGCTTACCCTGCATGGCCCGCAGCCGCCAGCATCTTTGCAGCGACTCGCCCGACTCCGCGCAACAGGGCCTTCACCGGCCAGCGACCCTCGGCCTCCGGAAAGAAGATCTCGCCGCTGCGCCGGGCTTCAGGACGGTAGTACCAGCGCTTGAGCAGCGCTAGATGGCCCTGGCGGCGAGTGGCCGAAGGGGCTTCAGAGGACTCTCCCAATGCAGCTAGCGTTTGTTCCATGCGTGCCTCCAACACTCCCCGCGCGAGCCTGGCGGACGCGTCGCGTCCCGCTTCAACAGCAGCCGGATCGGTTTCGGAGACAGGAGCATCGGCAGCCGGACTCTCTGGAATCGCTTCGATCGCCAACGGATGCGTGAAGAGCGAAGTCGAGCCCGAATGCTCGTTTTGGATTCTCATGCCAAGCGTGGAAAAACTCGCAGGCCCTGTCAACCATCCGTTCTCAAAGCGAAACACAGCCACCTCGCCAGCCAGGGCCGAGGCCTGCAGAATTACTGCTCGAAGCTGCGACATCGGCCGGACCAGCTCGGGTGCCAAAGCCCGCACGCTCTCAACGCGCTGCACTTGTGCGTGAAGGGCCGCCGCAGCCTCGAAATCAAGCCGCTCCGAGGCCCCGTCGCGCTCGGTCCGAAGCGTGACCAGCCGGCTCTCGCCGCGCGTAGCCAGAAACCGCTCAACCGCCGCGGCCTCGTCGCCGTATCGTTCGTCGCTGCAGCCCTGGTAACAGGGAGCCAGACACATCTTCATCTCGGAGTAGACGCAGCCGGGGTGGCTCGGATTCGGGTCCAGGTCCTCCGTGCAGCGGCGCAGCAGAAAGAGCTTGAGCGCCTCGTCGGCGTAGCGCTCCGCCGCCGCGCGCGATTGAAAGGGACCGTAAGCCCAATCGGCCTCCCGCTGGTTGGGACGATGAGTCACCGTAATGCGCGGATAGGCATTGCTGCCAAGGAAGCGGATAAAGGCCGGGGCACGCAGATGCATCCGTTCCAGGCACTTCGTGCCGTGGACCTTCTCCAGCAGTTCAAACTGAACCAGAAGCGATTCGAACTCCGAACCGGTGAGCCGCCAGCGAATCTGCCGCACCCGGCCCGCCAATTGCAGACGCCGCGGATGTTTCGCCGAGGGCAGCAGAAGCCTCTCCAGCCGTCCGCGCAGGTTGGGGGTTCGCCCAATGTACGGCTCAGCGTGCGCCTCGGCGCCATAAAGAGCAAAGACCGCGGCAGTGGCGGGCAGCTGGTCCAATGCCGCCCTGGCATCGGCCGGGTCAAAGGCGAGAGTGTCGAGCTCAATCGGCACGGCCATTTCTCTCGATTCGAAATCACCCCGGTGAGTTGATCGACGCCAAGAAATCACTGAAGCGCGAATTCTCTCAGCGATAGCTGTTGCGACTACTCCTGGGTGACTTCGGGTTCCATCTCCGTTTCAGCGGCCTGTGTTTGCTGCGTTCCCGGCTCGTCACGCCACAACCATACGATCCACCATAGCAATACGGCGATGTACACCACTCTGTTGGCATTGGCCAGCTTGCCAAAGAGCGCAAAGATGCGCTGGGCCTCCACTTGGGCTGGATGATGCGCCTGCGCTGCCTTGAGAATGAACTGCACCGTCGCTTGAATTGACAGCAAAGCAATGGCCGCCGCCGAGAGTCCGATCACAATCTGCTGGGTGTGGCTCCGCCAGCCTGCCTTGTATCGACGGCCAAAGAGCATCATCAGCAGCGCGAGCTCCACGCTCAGCACGGCAGCCAGCACCTCGCCCTTCAGCGCCAGGAACTGCATCAGCTGCAGCATTCCAACGATGGTGCTTAAGACCAGGTCCTTCCAGGCAAGCGTGGGTCCCACCACCATTGCGACGCCGCCGGCCACCACCAGCGAACCGGCTGTGCTGATCATCCAGCTCGTCCGCTTGGCTCCGGCAAAGGCCCGTCGCGCTAGCTCCACCAGCACCAGAAGGCTCATTATGACCGACATATCAGCCAGAACCAGAATGATCTCTTCATAGAGCAACTGCGCCGTCCGCCCCGCCAGCAGTTCCTCAGCCATCAGCCGAAGGGCAAACAACGCAATGCATGCCGTGAAAAACGGATAGCGCCGCATGCGATCGCGGCCGATCAGAACGACCAGCAAGACCAGTTCCGCTGCAAAGTTCAGTATCCAGATGACTTGGCGCGCAGAAAAATCGAAATTGGAGTGCATCTCAGCCCCGTTCAGTGGAGCCTGCGGAAACCTCGCCGACCCCATCTCCAGTCTAATCGCACTCGGCAGGAGCGCGGAACCTGCCGCCCGGCGCATCTCCCGATGGCGTCATTTGTTCGCGCGCGCGATCCACGCCGTCAGAAAGTTCGCCTTGGACGGGTCTGCGATAACAATGGACTGGTAGTGCGCCGCCCGCTTGCTCTGGAAGGCCGAGGTAAGAGTCGCCGGATCGGCAGCATTGGTTGCAGCGACGGTCTTCGGCCCCCAGCCGCCGTCCTCGACAAGAGGCGTTGCGCTCGCGTCGAGCAGAGAATTCACCGCCTGTTGCAGACAGCGTACCGACGTTCCGGCACCGCCGTTGACCGCAAAGTCGAAGACTCGCTTGCAAAGATCGTCGGAGAGCAGTTGTGCGTACCAGTTGTTCCAGAAGTGGTTCTGATAGAACTGCTGCACCAGAGGTTCGCGCTGCGCCGGGGGAAGCGCCGCGATGGGGGTAAACTCATCGGGCCAGGCGCCCGAGTTGATACCGCTGATCGCATAACACGGTCCGGCAACTCCGCAAGGAGCGGCATCCGGAACCTGCGCGCAGGCTCGAGGAGCATCCTCGAAGTCCATCATCCAGTTATAAGCCGTATTCCAATCTGCCATAGGCCCTCATTCTGATGAATTGCATGAAGGGGAAAAGAGCATCCGGTGGAAGGATGAGTAGCAGGATGAAATCGATGAAGGAGAAATGGTGCGCCCGGAGAGATTCGAACTCCCGACCTAACGCTCCGGAGGCGTTCGCTCTATCCAGCTGAGCTACGGGCGCACACCACTAGCATATCGTACTTTGCGTTTTCGGCGAGAAATCAGATAATGTCCGATCGCGCTCTGCGTATAAGCTCTGCGTGTAATTCGAGGGTCTGGTTGACGTCTGTTGGGACTGGGTTTAAGATTCTGTCGCTATGACAACACAACCCGCTATACAACTCCCGCTTGGGCAGTTAGCCCGACCGCCAGCATTTGTGTCGTTCTGTGCTGAGGTGGTCCCACAGACTTCTGAAGCCCTGCTCAATGCAATGACAAACCTAGTGAATCAGGGATTCAAAGAAGTTCACTTATTGCTATCAAGCCCTGGAGGAATTGTTGCGCTTGGAATAACAATCTATAACGTGTTGCGAGGGCTTCCCATCGATCTGACCACACACAATGTCGGGAATGTTGATTCAATTGGAACGGTAATTTACCTTGCCGGAGAACATCGCTTTACATGCCCACAAGCAACATTCATGCTCCATGGCGTTTCTTTCACTGCACCACCAATGTCGCAGTTCTTTGAGAAGAACCTAAAGGAAAAACTAGACGGGATTAAGGCCGATCACGAGCGAATCAAGGCCATCTATAACGAGCGGGCGGGAATTGATCCTGACCGAGCAGAAGCAATTTTCCTGGGCGAAAGCACTATGAACGCTACTGAATCCGTTAGCACTGGTCTCGCTCATGGAATCCAAGCCGTTCAGATTCCCGCAGGGAGTCCCATACTGCAACTGATATTCAATCGGCAGGGTGGTATGCAGGCTGTCTGACATGGTTTTTTCCTCGCGCTAAGTATACATCGGCTTATCAAGCGCTATTCATCATTATTGGACATATTTCATCTAGATTTGTACCGGATCGGAGATTTCCCAAACATAGCCTGACACCCCTGTCTCCGTTGCAAGTCAGGTCCCAACGTCCGTTTACTCGGCTGAAGCTGCTGAAAGCAATCGTTGCGGTCATAGAACACCACCTGCAGTCACTCTGGCGGCGATCCATCTCCCCTTCCGCCCTCTCGCTGAATGCGCAGTTCCTCCATCACCGACTGGATCAGAGCCTTGGCCCCTTCAAGGCCGCGGAGAATATCTTCCAAATCGAGCGCCGGCTTGGCTGGGTTCCGGCTGGAAGCGCAGTAGACTCCGTGCTGGCCCACCAGAATCAGCGAGTCGGTGACCAGATCCAGCGCAACCGCCAGCCTGCCCCGTTCCGGGCCCATCATGAACTCAAACCGTTCCAGTTCCTCGCGCTTCTCGTCAAAGATGCTCATCTGCCCAGCCTACTCCTTGCCTGGTTCGTCTTCGAGGCCCGGCTCATCTTCGAGATTGTCCAGGGCGGTCAGGGTTTCTTCCGGCACATCCCACGTGCGAAGAATCTTGTAGATGACCCCGGTCGAAAACCCCGCAGCCACCAGCCGCCGCATAACGCGCGCCACTTCTTTTTCGCTCTCCGGTTTGCGCAGCCGCTTTCGTTCAAGATATTCGCGGGCCAGCGCCTCTTCGTTGGTCTGGGCATACCGAGCCTCCAGCGTTTCCTCGATCAGACCGGCCGCTACGCCCTTCTGATGCAAGTCCTGGCGGACGCGCCGCTGACCCAGCTTCTGGTTCTCCTGACGCAGCCGGGCATACGTCTCGGCAAAGGCGGCATCGTCGAGGTAACCGTGCTCCCTGAGTCGGAGGATGACAGACGATACAATCGCCTCGCCCCGTTCTCCGGGCTCGACGCGGCTCTTCATCAATCGCCGCAGATCGGCCTCTGAGCGCATGGCCCGCCCCAGCGTCTTGACGGCGTAGTCGTACAGCCCCGCTTCGTTGAGCACGGCACGCGGCTTCGCGGATTTGCGTTGGAAAGGCAGCTTCCCGTCCCCCTGGCGATTATTCAAAACTGGTCTTCGTCCACTGATCTACCCAGTCATTCACCGTCTTGTACCAGAGCCGCGAGTTCTGCGGTTTCAGCACCCAGTGGCCTTCGTCAGGGAAGTAGAGCATCTTGCTCGGCACCTTAAGCCGCTGCAATGTCGTAAAAAGCTGAAAGCCCTCGCTCACATCCAACCTGTAATCGAGCTGGCCATGAATGACCAGCGTCGGCGTCTTGAAGTTTCTGGCCGAGAGCGCCGGTGACCACTTGCGGAAGGGATTATCAGCATCGGGCTTGCCATAGTAATCCCATGGCCTTCCCTTGAACTCCCACTCGTTGAACCACAGCTCCTCCGTCGTCCCGTAGGCCGATTCAGGATTGAACATCCCGTCGTGGCTGACGATGCATTTGAAGCGGTTATTATGGCCCAGAATCCAGTTGGCCATGTAGCCGCCGTAACTGGCGCCTAGAGCGCATTCGCGTGTTCTGTCGACGAAGGGATAGTGCTCTTCGACATAGTCAAGACCGGTCATCAGATCGGTGTAGGGTTTGCCGCCCCAATCGCCGCTGACGCCCTCGACAAATGCCTGCCCGAAGCCGGTCGAGCCGCGCGGATCGATCATCACCACCACGTAGCCGTTGGCCGCAAAGAGTTCCGGGTTCCAGCGGTAGCTCCATGAATTGCTCCACGCCCCCTGCGGGCCGCCGTGGATAAGAAACTTCACCGGATACTTCTTCGCCGAGTCGAATCCCGGCGGCTTAATCAGGAAACCCTTGATGTCGGTATGGTCCGTCGCAGTAAACCAAAATGACTCCATCGGGGGCAGTTCGAGCCGGGCAAGGACGGCATCGTTCAAATGAGTAATGGAGGATAGCTTCGCGTTCAGATCGTTGGTGACAATATCGTATCCGGGAACGGCTTTGGAGTACCACGTGTAGTCGATGCGGACGATCTCGCCCGGCTGCTGAACCTGCGCGACGGAAGCGACCAAGGCCTTCCCCTGGTCAAGCGGATGCAGGTCGCTAAAGGTCCCTTTGTTGGCAAACTCGTGAAAGAGGCCGGTCAGGTTTGTAATGAAGATCGGGGTCTCGCCCTTCCTATCCTCGGTGAAGAGCAGGTTCTTTGAGTCCTGTGTCCAGGCGAACTCTTCAACCCAGTTATCCAGGTTTGAGGGCAGTAGATCTTTGATCTTTTTGGTCGTCCGGTCGTAGATCACCAGCCGGAATCGATCGCTCTCATAGCCGGCGCGAGCCTGAGAGCGCCATGCCAGATAATTGCCGTCGGGCGAGTAGGCAGGGTTGAAATCGCCGCCGGGAGAGTTCGAGATTCTGACTGGCTTAGCCGCCGGATCGGTCAGATCCAGCGTGAAGATGTCGCCATTAACACTGGCGGCCGGCTCGTCGTCGAGGTTCTCAGTAAACGCCAACTCCTTCGAGTCCGGAGAAAAGGCGCAGCCGCAACCCTGTTCGACTGATGGATAGTCAGGTGGAACATTGCGCGGATCGTTCGGTGTGAGGTCGAGGACGGTTCCGCTGTCGATCGAAGCAAGAAACAGATGGCTGCGCTTCTCGCCGGTGAAGTGATCCCAATGGCGATAAAGCAGATGGGTGAAGATCTGCGCCTTGACCTTGCTGGTCGCGTTGGCTGCGTCGCGCTGGGCATTACACCTGTCGCCGGTCGCCGCGTTCGCCGCGGTGATCGCCGGGCAATCAGGATAGACCTTGGAAGTAAACGCAATGGAGTGGCTGTCGGCTGACCAGATGGCGTTATCAGACTCTGTCGAAAGCGCAGTCAGCTTCTTCGGATTGCCGGTCGTGCCGTCGGAGGAGTTGAAGTCGGCCACCCAAACCTGATCGGAGCCCGAGCGGTCACTCAGAAAGAGAATGTGCTTGCCGTCGGGAGAGAAGCGCAGGCCGTGGTCGCCTGGCTGGGCCACTGCAACCGGCTCAGGATCGGCGCCGCCGACGGTGGATTGAATCAACAGCCCTGCTGTCTTGGTGTTTTCTTCCAGGTTGACCGTCGTCACCGAGTAGGCTACCCATCGGCCCTCAGGGGAGACAGCGGTCTCGCCCAGCCTCTTCATCCGCATCATGTCTTCGAAGGTCATCGGATGTTTGGCGGCAGGGCTGGAAGCTCCGGTCTGTGTGTAGCTCGGCAAGGCGAGGAGTGAGGCCAGAGCGAGAGAGAGAGAGGTTATCGGTCTGCGCATAGTGTCTTCCTGGTTCGCGCGAGGGAGTGACAGATTCGACGCGAAGGAAAAGTGTACACCGCAGACAGCGCATTCGAGCAGAGGCTTCCAGGCTTTACGGGATCTCCGCGAACCGGGATCGGCAATAGACTCAAGCCGCCAGGTTTGGCAAGATTACCATTTCCGGAATTGCCGCGGATTCAAGGATTGACGCCGGCATCGCACAGGGGCTAAGCTTGGCCCCGAATTCATCCTGACATTCAATCGAAGGAGAATGCACCATGAAGATGGTTGCGTCAGCTGCTCTCTTGTTGTCCACCTCGGTCTTGGTTTATGCGGAAGGACCGAAGCCTTGTGAGGAGTTGAAGGCTGAAATCGCCAAGAAACTCGATGCGAACGGCGCGAAGTCTTACACGCTCGAGATCGTTCCTAAGGATAGGGACGCCGAAGGTAAGGTGGTAGGCACCTGCGGCGGAGGAACGATGAAGATCATGTACGTCAAGGCATCACCCCCTGCCGAGGCACCCACTCCGAAGCCAGAAAAGCCTTAGTCTCCGATCTCCAGAGCATCGCCTCGATTGCGTTTTGAACCCGCGCAGGAGATTTGTGTCTCAGAGCTTTGCCAGCTTTTCGGCGACGATCCCCTCGGCTGCCGCCACAACCTCTTCCAGCGTCAGATTGGTCGAATCGAGAAGAACGGCATCGGCTGCCGGCTTCAGCGGAGAATCGGCACGGTTGCGGTCGCGCTCGTCCCGCGCGCGCAGCTCGCGGATCACCTCTTCTGGCTGCTGGGCAGGCCCCGAACCCATCTGTTCGTAGCGCCTCATCCCGCGCACCTCGGGAGCGGCGTCGAGGAAGATCTTCACCTGGGCCCGCGGAAAAACGACCGTGCCAATGTCGCGGCCCTCCATCACCACTCCGCCCACGGCCCCTAAGTGTTGCTGCAGGCTCACCATCCAGGCGCGAATCGCGGGAAAAACGCTGACTCGGGAGGCGGCGTCTGTAACCGCCGGATCGCGGACCAAGCCGGTAACATCTTCGCCGTCAAGCAGAACCCGGTTCTCGCCTTCGGTTGGTTCCAGACCGATAACGGTCCGGGCGGCAAGGCTCTCAAGTTCAGAGCTTCTGTCCAAAGAAGAATTCGTCCGGAGGGCCTTGAGGGCAAAGGCGCGGTACATAGCCCCGGTCTCCAGATTCAGCAGACCAAAATACCGCGCCAAATGGCGAGCGATGGTGCTCTTTCCCGCCCCAGCAGGTCCGTCGATGGCGACGATGATTTTACGGGCGGGATCAAGTGAACTAGGAGAGCCTTCTTCCACGCTCATCCGCGCTTCTTCGCTCCCTGATTAGGCCGATTCGTAAAGCCGAATCGCTTGCTGTTGCCAGCCTTGGCGCCTGCCGTCAGAGCTGGCTTGCGGCCGGTGGAGCCTCGCGAAGCGCTAGTGGCACGCGCCGTGATGCTGCCATTACGAGAGGCAGAGTTCGGCTTGGCTGCGGCCTTGGCCCCGTTGGAGTGGATCTTGTGTTTGTTCCAGGCGGGCACGGGAGACTTGGCTGGATGTGCGCCGTTTCCATTGGACGGGCGAGTTGCAAGTCGACCGTTCCCGTTCGAGCCGTGTCCGTTGATCGAGGCACTCCCGCTCCGCTTGCCGTTGCTGCCAGCGGATGCCTTCGGGTTCCAGCGAGCCACCGAGCCGGACCTTCCCGCACCTGCCGTGCGCGAACCGATGGTCCGAGAGTCAGCTCCGGCGCGCCGGACTGGGCGGCCACCGGTGGACGATTGTGCTGGCTTGCGATCGCGCGGACGCGCCGCGGGTCGGCTGAAGTGAGGCCTAACCGACGCGGGTTTTCCACTCGCGGCCGGCTTGCGAGCTGCTGCCGGACGCGGCGGGTGAACTTCGGAGTGTTTGATCGACGGCGCCTGAGCTGGCTTCTCCGTCGATTTCTGCTTCTCAGCCACAACCTCCGGCAGTTCCTCTTCATGCTCTTGATCCCGCATAAAGTACGCTGAGGCCGGAATCGATGCGCTCGCATAGATCGTGGCTGGAGTTGAGAACTCGGGCAGCGTACCGGCGACGTAATAGAGCGGCGCGTGTCCGAGCGAGATGGTGTGAACCTGACGCGTGGCCACCAGTCCGCGCAAGACCTCGCGCACCTTGCTGCGCGCGGTGAGCGGCGCCAGGAAGAGCTCGACCTCTTCCATGGTGGCGGCGATGACAGCTTGCAGGTAAATTGAGGCGAGAACCGAGATCGCCGTCACCTGCGATGTGGATGCGCCTTCAGCAATCGCCTTTTGGAATCGCAGGCGAAGCAACTGCCACTGCGGAGTCTGCCTGGGCGCGGCGATGACGGGAATGATGCGAAGCTGCTGCCACAGTTCGGTGATGGCTCTCAAAACCGCAGTCTCTGTAACCTCGCGACCGAGGACGCGAGTGAGCTTGGGAATCGTCGTATCACCTGCTTCCAACAGCTTGTAAGCTTCGACGGCCAGCTGAGAAACCTGGCGGGAGCCCGTCAGCTGCGGAATGCGGCGCCAGTCACGATCACCGCGCAGAGCATAGACGTAGGGCAATACCCAGCTGGCCACCACGAAGTCGGGTTTTTCACCGGGCAGGCCAAGCAGGTTCAGGCGAACTGCCACTCCGTCGATCTCCAGACGGACCAGCAACTCTTCGGCTAAGGAAATCTGTTCAGCATTGGGAGCGGTCTCACGCTTGCCAATCACTGCTTCAACAAACGAAGGCGCAATCGAGGAGGAAAACTGCCGTTTGGGCAGGAAGAGACACAATCCGGTCTCCTCAATCCACGTCCGGGCATCCTCGAGTGTGAGGGCTCCGTTTCCGTTCAGGCGCATCCGTTCGACACGCGACGCTTCCAATTGCTCCAATGTCAAAGAAAAACCTCACTTCCAGGCTGGCGTTGCGCCGGGCCGCCCTGTCCCCTAGAGGAGGGATGCCACCTTCCGCATGATTCAAATGCGATGGAAGGCCCGCTGGATCTCCTTCCAAGAATACATCAAAGCTATTGGACGTCCATGGGGGCAGTTGGTTGGGTGGCTGGTCTGCGCCAACTCCAATAGTAACCACTCCATACGGGCCGAGTCGAGCGGCGTGTTGACCTTGATCGCCGAGTGGCAGGCAATGGAGGCGGCGATCCGCGACCTGAGAGCCGTAAGATCATGATTTTTCGATGGTTCGTCTGAATCGACGCTCGATTGATCGATCACCTGGGTTAGCATACGCTCCAGGGCCGCTCCCTCAAGTCCAACCGGGGAAGATTTGACCGCAAGTGTATGAGGACCAAATGGTTCAACCTCAAAACCATTGCGTTCGAGCTCGTCTGCGATGCGTGCAAAGATTACCATTTGAGATGCCTTTAGTTCTATCAAGACGGGCATCAGTAACCTTTGACGTTGCACCTTTTCTACCTGACGGTCCTTGAGAATTTTTTCAAAAAGTACTCTTTCGTGCGCCACATGCTGGTCAATAATCCACAGTCCGGCTTCACTCGTGGCCAGAATGAACGACTCGCGCAATTGCCCGAGAGGGCGCAGTGATCCCAAATGGTTGAGATTGGCTGCGGCCTGTTCGGCCTCGACTCTCGCGGTCTCCGCCGCGGGGTCCGAATCACTCCCATCGCTCGTTGGCAGGGTTGCTGTGTCACCGCCCGGAGAGCAGTCGCCTGCGGTGGGCGGACCGACAGGTCGAAAGAGCGCCGCAGCAGCCTCTCCCCAGGATTTCGCGTCCAGGCCGTCCTCAAGCCAGCCGGCAGGCGCTGAGCCATTCGCAGCAAAGGGAAGCCTGCCGGGAATCGGCGAGGGCTCGCGCGGCCTCAACTCGAAGTGTGCGGCGTCAGGTCGGATGTCCTCCGATGCTCCGGCCGGCTTTGTCAGCGGCTCGGAATCCGGCGAACCCGGCAGAGGCGAGAGCGCCGGCGGCATCAGCGAAGGGCTGGCCACAGGAGCCGATTCCAGTGCGCCTAAAAAGCCGGCCGCTGGGCGCGCTTTGATCAGTGCCGTCCTCAGGCTGTCGCGTACGAAGTCGTGAATCAGGGTCTGCTGGCGAAAGCGCACCTCGGTCTTCGCCGGATGGACGTTGACGTCTACCTCCTCGGCCGGCATCTCGATAAAAAGCAAAACCACCGGAAAACAGGTCGGCGGAATGACATTCCGATAGGCCTCAGTGACGGCGTGCATCAGCAGCCTGTCTCGAATAAGCCGCTTGTTCACAAAGATATAGATGGAGTTTCGGTTGAGCTTCTGCAGTTCGGGCTTGGAGTAGAATCCCGTCAGCCGCAACGCGCCGGGATCGCGAGCCGGTTCATCTGGGTCCTTCTTCCAGGGCGGCGGTTCAGGCAGACCTGCGCGTTCCAACGGGATCTCCGCAGCCACCGGCAGCAGTTGGGCGAGCGTATCCTTACCGAAGATCTGGTAGATCCTCTCGGCGGTCCTCGAAACCGGCGGGGCGGAAACGACCGTGTGCGAGGCCGAAAGCAGCTCGAAGTGCTTCTCTGGATGAGCGAGCGCGTAGTGAGTAACAAGTGCCGTCACATGAGCTAGTTCCGTGCTTTCGGCTCGAAGGAACTTGCGCCTCGCCGGAGTATTGAAGAAGAGATCGGCGACCGCCAGCGTGGTTCCCCGAGGAAGGGCCGCGTCGTCGACATGCAGGATTTTGCCCCCAGCGATCTCCAGCCGCGTTCCTGCGGCTTCGTCTCCCGTAGCCGTCTCCAGCGTGACGCGGGCCACCGAGGCGATCGAGGGCAGCGCCTCACCGCGAAAGCCCAGAGTCGCAATGGAGAGTAGATCGTCGGCTGTTCTCAGCTTTGAGGTGGCGTGGCGTTCAAAGGCCAGCAGTGCGTCGTCGCGGTTCATGCCGTGGCCGTCGTCGGTGATGCGGATCAGCTTGCGTCCGCCCGCCTCAACCTCGACGCGAATGCGGTTGGCGCCGGCATCTAAAGCATTCTCCAGCAGCTCCTTAACCACCGAAGCGGGCCGGTCCACCACCTCGCCGGCGGCGATCTGGTTGGCGACCTGATCGGGGAGTACACGGATGCGGCCCATCGCTCCTTAGGGTAACGCAATGAGGCAGGGAACAGGAATAAGAGATCAGGCGGGTCCAAGCCTGCGGTGGCGAGTATTTCATGAGTAAAGATAAATCTATTGCTCTCATCTTATACTCATGCAACACTCGATGTGAAATCTATTCACCCTTCGAGGGTTCACCGGCAACGAGAGCCCTTTCCGAGCTTGAGCAGAGTGACGAACAAGTGGCTCTGATCGTGAGCTTCAAGCAACCGTTCCCCATGCAGGAACGTGATAGGCCCGTCATGGACGGAGAGATGAATTCATATGGTTAAGACACGGCTGCAATTTGATTTCTCAGATGAATCGCTGGGCCAGTTGGATGAGCTCAAGGGCGCCACTGGCGCCACCAACCGCGCGGAGGTGATTCGCCAGGCTTTGCGTCTTCTTCAGTGGACGATTGAGCAGACACGAGACGAGAAAGCTACAGTTCTGGTAGAGAAGAATGGGAAGCAGCGCGAGGTGATTTTCCCTTACCTGTCAAATCGGAACTCGGCGAAAACTGCGGCGCGCGCCAATGGCTGAGCCACCACAAGTTGCTCACGAGACCGAACCGGAACACAGGGAGCCCGCCACCTCCGAATCTGCTGAGACCGCGGAAAACCTTGACGATCTTGAAGAGGTTGAGGCTCCAGACCAGGCGCCCGGGCCTCAATTCTCAAACGAGGAGCACCGCGCGAGCCACCAAATTGCTGGCGCTCTTGCTTTTCGCGGCGCTCATCAGCAGCTTTGTCGCTCACATCGTTTGTATTATGTGCCTTGCACACGACAAGCCCAACTCTGTTGAAGAAGTCTCGCGCGTCTTCAATACGTGGATTCCGGTTTTTTCAGGACTCTTTGGATCGGCAGCGACCTTCTACTTCACGCAGGGACACAAATAGGCCGGGCCCCGATTTTCTTTGTCCCACGGAGCATTCGGATTCTATAAGACCTTACGCCGCGTACGCCCACGCTTTGCTCCGTTTCTCGGTGCGAATCTCCGCGACTCACCATGCTAACCTGAGCATTCAGCCCCTGGGAGAGAACTTTGCAATCCAGCGCCCTGCTCATCGACGTTCTCGAGTTCGTTCTGCTGCTTTTGTCGCTCACCGTTCACGAATGCGCTCATGCGTGGACTGCCTCGCGGCTCGGCGACCAGACTGCCCGCATGATGGGCCGCATCTCCCTCAACCCGATGGATCACATTGATCCCATCGGCACTTTGCTCATCCCCGCGATCGCGATCTTCGGGCCGCTGATCGGCATAGGCTACCTCGGCGGATACATCTTCGGATGGGCAAAACCCGTCCCGGTGATCAGCCGCAACTTTGGCAACTACCGGCGTGACGATATGCTGGTCAGCCTGGCCGGCCCGGCATCGAACCTGTTGCTGGCAGTGCTGGCCTTCTTCGGCCTGGCCGCCGTTCTGTTCACCGAGCGGTTTCTTCCCCAGGGCGCCGAACCGTCGGTTGCGCAGCAATCTCTGGTGATGCTCTTTAACATCGCTCTGCAGCTCAATCTTGTCCTCTGCATCTTCAACCTTATTCCGATTCCGCCGCTCGATGGAAGCCACGTTCTGCGCCAGTTTTTGTCCTACAATGCAACGCAGGCCTTCGACCGGATCACAGGATTCGCCAGCTACATACTCATCATCTTCGTTGCCCGTTTCCTGCTGGGCCCGTTGATGAATCCGGTGCTGGGGATCGCCTACTCCTTGCTGAGGCACATCTAGCGCTTAAAGACACGGGTTGGGCGGACTGCGATCAAAACTAGCCGCCTCTGCATCTGAATTGCCGGTGCGGCGTGCCGCTACAATGGAATGAGCCGTTTTCTCGATCATCGAAGAGCGGCGAAATTCTATCGGCAGCACCACGGAATCGATACGTCTCATGTCTGAATCTGCAATTCCATCCTCTCGTCCGCGCGTTTTGAGCGGCATGCGCCCTACCGGCAAGCTCCACCTCGGCAACTACATGGGAGCCCTGGCCAACTGGGTCAAGCTGCAAGACTCCTCCCAGTACGATTGCTACTTCTTCATCGCCGACGTACACGCGTTAACTACCGACTACGCTGACACGTCACAGATCGCGCCAAACACGCTTGAAGTGGCGCTGGACTTCCTTGGCGCCGGTCTCGACCCCGAGCGCTCTACTATCTTTGTGCAGAGCCATGTGAAGCAGCACTACGAACTGCCCTTGTTGCTTGGGATGATTACGCCACTCGGCTGGCTTGAGCGGGTTCCCAGCTACAAGGAGATGCAGGAGAACCTCGCCAACAAGGATCTGACGACCTACGGATTCCTGGGCTACCCGGTCCTGATGGCGTCGGACATTCTGCTCTACCAGCCGCAGTTCGTGCCTGTCGGCCAGGATCAGCGAGCGCATGTCGAGTTGACCCGCGAGGTGGCGCGGAGGTTTAACCAGTTCTACAAGCTCAACGGAACCGAGGTGCTGCCCGAGCCGCAGGTGCTCTTGACCCCATCGCCCAAGCTCCCCGGCACCGACGGCCGCAAGATGTCCAAGAGCTACGGCAACACCATCCTGCTGACCGACTTGGAACCGGTGGTCCGGCAGAAGCTCAAGACGATGGTCACCGATCCGGCACGCATCCGCCGCAGCGACCCCGGCGACCCTGACAAGTGCCCCGTGGGCGATCTGCACAAGGTCTTTTCGACGCCTGAGACGATGGCCAAGGTCTACGAGGGCTGCCGCTCGGCCGACATCGGCTGCATCGAGTGCAAAGGCTGGGCTGCTGACGGTCTTGTGCAGGTTTTACAGCCGATTCAAGACAGGCGCGCCAGCTTCACTGAGGCCCATGCGGTCGAAATTCTCGAAGCAGGCTCAAATCGCGCCCGCGCTCGCGCCGAGCAGACGATGGTCGAGGTGCGCGCCGCGATGCAGATGACGCTTCCCGGCAGATAACCAGAATGCGGCACAACGAAGGGGGCCCGTTAGAATCGAATCCAGTGGCTGAACAGCCTTTAACGGAAGCTTCTCCGCCAACGCGCTCCAGATGGGCGCGCGGCTTGAGGTTGTTGCGTCCTTCGCACACGCATACCGCTTTCACCGGAGGGGTCCTGCTGGCGGCTTTTTCCCTGCTGTCCAGCATCCTCGGCCTCTGCCGCGGAAAATTCATTGCCTGGCTCTTTGGCGCGGGACCGAATACCGATGCCTACATAGCCGCCTTTCGGCTGCCCGACCTGATGAACAACTTCCTGGTCGGCGGGGCCGTCTCCATCACATTTATCACGATCCTCAATCGCTATCGAGAGCAGGATGCGGATTCAGAGGGCGAGCGTGTTTTATTGATCGTGCTCAATCTGATGACGGTGGTGCTCACTGCGGCCACGATCGTTCTGATGTTCCTCGCGGCGCCCTTCATTCGCTTCACCAACCACGGCTTCACCGCAGACCAGGTGGCGCTCTGTGCGCACATGACGCGAGTCCTGCTGCCGGCGCAGATCTTCCTCTTTATCGGCAGCGTCTTCAGTGCCGTGCTGCAGTTTCGCAAGCAGTTTCTCTATCAGGCAGTGACGCCAATCATCTACAACCTGTGCATCATCGCTTCGGGCATCATGCTGCATCGCCGCCTGGGAGTGTCGTCTCTGGCTCTGGGCGCGACGGGAGGTTTTCTACTGGGATCGTTTGGCCTCAGCGCACTCGGCGCGGCCCGTGCCGGGGTGCGCTACCGCTTCGAGATCGACCTTCATCATCCCGGCATTCGTTTGTGGCTGCAGATGACCCTGCCGCTTATGTTCGGATTCACGCTGCCTTTTCTCGATCAGTACTTCGCGGGCTACTACGCCTCTGACCTGGCCGGCGACATTACGCGCCTGGCCAACGCCAAACAGATCTTCAACGCGCCGATGGCGATGCTTGCGCTGGCTGCCGGAGTGGCTTCGCTGCCCTTCTTTACCGAGCTCTGGGCCAAGGGCAAACACTATGAATTTGCGGTCGGCGTTGCAGATTCCGTCTCCCGCGTCGTCGCCCTGGGACTGCTCGCATCGTCAGTGATGATCGCTCTGGCGCATCCCATCGTGGGCCTGATCTTTGGTGGGGGCCGATTTATGCCGCAAGACGTGCACCAGACCGCGCTTTTCTTCGCTCTCTACACTCTCTCGCTTTTCTTGTGGTCGGCGCAGGCAATCTATGCCCGCTCCTTCTATGCCGCGGGCGTCACTTGGCTGCCCATGCTGGCCAGCACGATCATTATGCTCGTTGCGTTTCCCCTCTATGGCCTCGGCTACCACTGGCTCGGAGCCGCAGGCCTGGCTTTGGCCTCCGATGCCGGCATCGCTCTCCAGGCCATCACTCTCGCCGTGCTGCTGCATCAGCGGCGCATGGTCTCGGTGGCCAGCCTGGATTATGTCGAAATGGGCCGATGCTTGGTGGCTGCCGTCACCAGCGGTCTGGCGGTTGGCTTTGTCTTCTGGTGGTTCGCTGGCCTGCTCCACGGGGCGTTTCCAAGGGAGCCTCGCGCGATCGATCTGGTGGTACTCGTTGCCGGATCGGCGATGTGGCTGGCAATGGCAACGTGGGTGCTCGAAAAGAGCGGATCGGAACTGCCCAGAGTTGCAATGAAGCGGCTCGGGATCGGATAGACAATGCCACCGTCATGCCCCGAAAAAAGCACGGGCGCCCCTCCGCCTCAGAGGGGCGCCCGTGCTTGAGAGATTGCCGAGCTTGAGCTACGCCTGGACCGGCTTGGGCGCCTCGGGAGCAGCCGGTGCTGCCGGAGCCGCGGTTGCCGGCTTGGCATCGCCGCGCCGGATGTCGATGCCCCCCTTGAAGAAGGCGCCATCTTCGATGCTGATGCGAGCCGCCGCAACATCGCCGGTGAGTGCGCCCTCGGCACGGATATCGACCCGGTCGGTAGCCGAGACATTGCCGCGCACCTTGCCCAGAATGACGATTTCACGAGCGTTGATGCTGGCTGCAACCTGTCCATTGCGGCCCACGGTGACGCGGTTACCCGGCAGGTTGAGGCTCCCCTCGATCTTGCCGTCGATGAAGATCGATTCGGTGCCGGTGATCTCTCCCTTGATGAAGAGGCCTTTGCCGATGGTGGCTTGGTCGCCGGCTGAAACCGGGGCGCGGTTGACGGGTTCGGCCACCGGTGCTGGCGGTAGAGGGCGTGCGGGCTCTGGTGTTGGGTTTGGAATAGCGGGGCCGGTTTGAGTGGGTTTCCACATAGCGCTCACAAGGTTCCTTTTCTGTCCTCTATGGACTGGGCTTTCCAAAGCAAGGGCCTTTGCCGTGGGCCTAAAAAATCTGAGTGAATTGGTTGCTGAATCGCGGCCACAATTGCGAGGTTATCTCTTTGCGGTCCGCTTTGATCTTTGCGTTGCCGCTATTCTAAGCCCGATGGCCTTCGCTTGGCGAGAGCAGCAGCTAAGGTTGATGAACGTGAGCCAATAATGACAACAGGACACGGGTCAGAGCCCTGATGCCGAGGCCCGCGATCCTGGTTGCGGTTGCATCGGGCGCGGCGAGCGAGCGGGAGATTGCGAAGCGGGCGAGTCGGGCGTCATAGCCTACTCTTGAAATATGAGTGACAAAGAACGGCTGGCGCGTACCGATAAGGAATTGCTGGCGCGAATTGCGCGCTCAGCCGGCGGGAAGGCTGGATACAAGCAGCTCATCCGCGAAATGAACCTGGCGGGCGGCAGGGAACGGCGTCTGCTTCTGGAACAGCTCGCCCGGCTGACTGAGCGCGGCCAACTGATGAAGCTGGACCGCGAGCACTGGAACATTCCCAGGCCACTCGGCGCCGGCGGCACACGCGACAATCTGGCAGCCGGACGCCTCGATCTGCATCGCGACGGCTATGGCTTTGTGCGGCCCAATGCGCGACAGGCGACGGGTGAGGAGGATATCTTCATTCCCCCCAACGAGATCAACGGCGCCATGCAGGGCGACCAGGTGCTCGTCGAGGTTGAGCCGCCCAAGGCCGATGGACGCCGCATGGGCCGCATCGTCCGCGTGCTGGAGCGCCGCAACCCCACCGTGGTTGGTGCTTTTCATTACGCTCGATCCGACCGCGCGCCGGGAAACACGGTTGTCCCCTTTGACGAGCGCATGGCGCAGCAGATTCTGATTCCCGACGGCCAGGAGATGCCGCCGGCGATAGAAGCCGCTACGCCGCACCGCGTTCTGGGCTCCAGAGCAGCATCGACGGAGGCTCACGACGATCTCGAAGGCTTGATCGTCGATGTCGAGATCACCGGTTGGCCCACGCCAACCAGGCCGCCAATCGGACGGGTTATCGAGATCCTCGGCTCGCCTGACGACTTCGGCGTCGATGTCGAGATGATGATCCGGAAGCACCTGTTGCCGCGGATCTTTCCTGACAATGTGCTCGCAGAGGCCCGCGCCGTGGCGCGTCTCGATCCTGAGGAGGTCAATAGCCGCCGCGATTTTCGTGAATTGCCAATCGTCACCATTGATGGCGAGACTGCCCGCGATTTTGACGACGCGGTGCTGGTGACGGAACGCCGGGACGGCGGATACGAGTTGCAGGTGCATATCGCCGATGTGGCCGAATATGTCCGCGCCACAACCGACCTCGACCTGGAGGCGCGGCTGAGAGGAACGAGCGTTTACTTCCCAGATCGGGCGATTCCGATGCTGCCGCAGGAGCTATCGACTGATATCTGCAGCCTGCGACCCGGCGAGGACCGCCTCGTTCTGAGCTGCATCATGCAGCTCGACTCCGGTGGCCGCATCGAGAGCTACGAGATCGTCGAGGGCGTCATCCGTTCGGCGGCACGCATGACCTATACAGCCGTTCACGCAATCCTCGAAGGTGACGCCGAGACGCGGGAGCGCTATGCGTCGTTGGTTCCAGGCTTCGAGCTGATGCGCAAACTGGCCGGCCTGATGAACAAGCGCCGCGAGGCTCGCGGTTCGATCGACTTCGATCTTCCCGAGCCGGTGATCGAGTTTGACGAGCAGGGCCAGATGTGCGGCGTCACCAAATCCGAGCGCACCTGGGCCAACCGGCTCATTGAGGAGTTTATGCTAGCCGCCAACGAGTGCGTGGCGACCTGGCTCGAAGACCTGGGCGTGCCTTCGCTCTATCGCATTCACGAGAAGCCGGAGCCGCGCCGCGTCGTGCAATTTGAAGAGCTGGCTGCCAGCTTCGGCTACTCGCTTGGTCTCGGCGCTCTGCCTGTCAAGCGCATCCAGACTCGCGGCGATCGACGCGACGCGCGACGCACTGGCCGCAACGTTCGCACGCACGAGGTTCCCGAGGATATTCCGGTGACCCCTCGGATGTATCAGAAACTTGCCGCAAAGATCGAAGGCAAGCCTGAGGAGCGGATTCTGAGCTATCTGATGCTGCGTTCGCTCAAACAGGCCCGCTACTCCGAGATCAACTTGGGGCACTTTGCGCTGGCCGCACCAAGCTATACCCATTTCACTTCGCCCATTCGCCGCTATCCGGACTTGATCGTCCATCGGATCACCAAGGCTCTGCTGGCGGAAGGTGTATCCGGTGAGGGCATTGTGGCAGCTGGCCGGCACAGCTCACCCTGGACTCATCCGAATGAAGGGCTGGCCGGTATTGTGATTCATCGGGGAAAGAAAGTGCATCATGCCTCTGGATTTGCCGGAGAGCCGCCGATTCCCGAGTCCGAGCTGGCCCAGATCGCCGAAGAGTGCAGCCAGACCGAGCGCCGTGCAGCCGAGACCGAGCGAGAGCTGGTCGAGTGGAAGAAGGTGCGCTTCATGGAAGACCGGGTCGGCGAGGAGTTTGCCGCGCTGGTGCTCAACCCGGCCAAATACGGCCTCTTTGTCGAGCTTACCGATTTGTTTGTCGAGGGACTTGTGCCTATCGATTCTCTGCGCGACGACCGCTACACCTGGCGCGAGAACACTCACGAGATCATCGGCGAGCGCACTGGCCGCCGCTTCCGCGCAGGCGATCGCGTGCAGGTGATTCTCGATCGCATCCTCGCGCAGGAGCGCAAGCTGCAGTTTTCGATTGTCGAAGAGGGATTGCCGCTCGCCGGCAGGAAGGCGGCCAAGACTCCACCGAAGCCGAAGAAGAACAAGCGAAAAACCGCGGCTGCTTTGCCTGCAAAAGCGAGGAAGCGGTTTGGCAAGAAGGGCAAGCGACGCTGAGGGCTACCAGCCGTCAGCGCCACATGCCGACAGGTATTGCTGCCTTAGACGCCTGCCTGCTTTGCTGCCAGATCACCAATCAGCGGTAGCTTGAAGAGATTCCCTTTGAAGGCGTTGTAGACCAGCAAGAGCCAAAGGCCGAGCCAGCATAGATCGATCAGCCCCCACAGGAGACCACGCAGGAAGAATGGCAGGAAAAACGTGAGGATCCCGAGGACGATTCCCAGAACAACCGAGATCACAATTGCGGCGACGGTCAACAGAATCGACTGCCATGCGTGAAAACGAATAAACGCTTTCTGGTTATAGGGAGCGACCATGAGAAAGATCACAGCCGGGATGAATGTGAAGTACGCAAGCGCGCCGGCTGTGTTGTCGGAGATTCCGGACTGGTCGACTGGTGGCTGGGCGGGATTAGTCTGAGTTTCTTCAGGCACGATAGCTCCTTCTGGATCGAGATCCAGTATTTGGAATTGAATCTCCCACGCCCGTACCTGGACCGGGGAGCCTGGCGGAGGTCCAGATGCTCAAAAAAGGCGTGGATTGAGACGAGATAAGGAAAGCTCTGGCTCATGCGATTGTCAAGTAGATTCTGCATGAAAACGCCAGCAAAGGCCTCCGATTCACCGCTCGATTCGCCTTTGCGAAGAATTGTGGGGACCGAATGAGCGCGAAACCCCGATCCACTACAATTAGCTTCAGGAGTATGTGGATGGCACACACGGTATTTTGCGTTCGCTACAAAAAAGAGATGGAGGGCCTCGAGGAGCCACCCTTCGACTCGGAGTTTGGCCAGAAGATTTATAAAAATGTCTCTCAAGCAGCTTGGGCCGAGTGGGTGGACCGGCAGAAGATGTTGTTGAACGAATACCGATTGCAGCCTTGGACTCCCCAGGCGCAACAGTTCCTGGTCGAGCAGATGGAACAGTTCTTTTTCAGCGAAGGTGCAGGACTCCCGCAGGATTACGTGCCACCCAGCCATTGAGAAGGTCCATCGGCGATCCAGGAAGCAATCCGCCTCAGGACCGATCACCGAATCGGCCAAGAATCCTGAATGCATCGGAGCAAGTCCGCCGCCAACTGCGCGCCAGGATGGCTGGCCTCGTGTAGACTATTGATGACCCCAGAGGCCGGCTCGCCTGAGTCGGCTTGATCGTGTCGGGACGTGGCTCAGCCTGGTAGAGCACTCGCTTGGGGTGCGAGGGGTCGGCAGTTCAAATCTGCCCGTCCCGACCATTTGATTCATAAACTTACACCTACCCACTTCAGCCTTCCAGCTGTCCAGTTGTGACGTGATTGTGACGTTTATCCAACGAAGCCGGCCACGCGCCATGGTCCAGCACGGCCACATTCACTGAGCTGAGAGTATTGGCACTGCGGATTTGCTACACAAGCGATGATGGACCGGCCCTACAAGGCCACCGTTGCAGGCAAGATCGCATCCACATCTACCCACTGGGTCGGGTAGTTGCCGGTATAGCAGGCAGTGCAGAAGCCGGTATGCTCTTCGCCCTCGCAGCACTTCAGCAGACCATCGAGAGAGAGGTAAGCCAGCGAGTCGGCTTCGATATAACGGCGAACTTCATCGATGGAGTTATTGGCCGCAATCAGCTCGCGCTTACTCGGGGTGTCTACGCCGTAAAAACATGGCGACACGGTCGGCGGACAACTGATGCGGAGATGGACTTCCTTTGCGCCTGCTCCGCGCACCATGCGCACGATCTTTCGGCTCGTCGTGCCGCGGATGATCGAATCGTCGATCAGGACAACTCTTTTGCCCGCGAGCAGATTGCGCACCGGATTCAGCTTGAGGCGCACGCCAAAGTCACGGACGCGTTGTTCCGGTTCAATAAAGGTGCGGCCGACATAGTGGTTGCGGATAAGGCCAAGGCGGAAGGGCAGGCCGGCCTCCTCTGCATAGCCAAGAGCCGCGGTGACTCCCGAATCGGGGACGGGCACAACGACATCGGCGGGCACGCCTGACTCACGAGCGAGTTGACGGCCCATCTGATCGCGGCTCTCCTGCACCCAGCGGCCGAAGATGCGCGAGTCTGGCCGCGCGAAGTAGACGTGCTCGAAGATGCAACTGGATTGCGGGACTCCGGTCGCGTACTGACGGCTGGTGACCCCGTCTTCGGTGACCATGACCAACTCACCGGGCAGCACATCGCGCTCGAACTCCGCGCGCAGCAGGTCGAAGGCGCAACTCTCCGAGGCAAAAACGATGGTGTCTGGACCGTCGGGATTCTTTATGCGGCCCATCGAGAGCGGCCGGAAGCCACGCGGATCGCGTGCGGCGAAGATGCGGTCGCGAGTCATCATCACGATGGAGAAGGCGCCATCAATCTGCGAGAGCGAATCGGCAATGCAGTCGACAAGTGTTCCTGCGTGCGAGTGGGCGATGAGCTGGACGATGATCTCGGAGTCCGATGTGGTCTGGAAGTAAGCTCCGTCGCGCTCCAGGCGCGCGCGTACGTTGCCCAGGTTGACCAGGTTGCCGTTGTGGGCAATGGCGATGAGGCCCTTTGTTGAATCGACGCGGATGGGCTGGGCGTTGAGCAGGGCAGAGTCGCCGGTGGTAGAGTAGCGCGTGTGACCGATGGCCATCGGACCGGGTAGCTTCGCCAGTACGTCGTCGGTGAAGATCTCCGAAACGAGGCCCATACCTTTGATGTTCGCCAGGTGTTGACCATCAGCAGTCGCGATGCCCGCCGACTCTTGTCCGCGATGCTGCAATGCGTAAAGACCAAGATAGGCTTGACGGGCGGCATCGGGATGGCCGTGGATTGCGATTACGCCGCATTCTTCGCGCAGTCTGTCGTCTTCGACGACAGACCGAGGGACGAGGGACGAGGGACTAGGGACAAAGGCTTCGGCGGAGCGGTGCGGGACACCGGGGAGACCTTGATAAAGCAAGCGCATCAGGCCATAACCTCGCCGTGGAGGTTGGCTTCCAGGGCTGAGGCCCAAGACTTGCGGAGCTCAGTGAGCGGCGTCGAGATGAAGGTCTCGCCGTCGACCTTGATCTCCAGGCGATCACCGCCGGTTGTTCCAATGCGGGCGGCGAGGAAGTTGTATCTTCCGGCGAGCTTTTCAATTGCCGAGAGATTGCTCGGGTGCGTCGCGACCAACAGCGTCGAGGCCGGTTCGGCGAAGAGACCAAAAAGCGGATGCGCCTGGAGCGATTCGTCCTGCTCAACGGTCGCACCGATTCCTTTTGGAAAGCCGGCCTGAGCCAGGGCGACGGCGATGCCTCCATCGGAGATATCGCGGGCCGAACGTAGCAGCCCTTCATCGGCAAGCAGCGCCAGCAGCTTGTGCAGACTGGCCTCCGCATCCAGATCAAGCGAGGGTGGAGTGCCCCAGAAACCGTCCAGCACTACCTTGGCGTATTCCGAGGAGCCAAAGGCGATCAGCCGGGAGTCGGGAGAGTCGATCGTGTCTTCGGGAAGATCGGAAACTGGGTCTGGAACGGGGGATGCCATGGGGAAAGGCGGAGGCAGAGTGACAGGAAGCGCGACGTAGGGGCTCATCGGCGCCGGAGTGAAGGGCACTTCGAGCTTGGGGTCCGGCTCCTGACCGCGCGGAATCGGCCATAGAAGCACAATTGCATCGCCTGACTCTTGAAAATCCGCGGGAACCGCCTTGGTCACGTCGTCGATGATTCCCACAATGCCCAGCACAGGAGTTGGATAGATCCCCTCGCCTTTGGTCTCGTTGTAAAGAGAGACGTTGCCGCCGGTGATCGGCGTTCCGAGCGTAGTACAGGCTTCGGCGATGCCGTCGATGGCCGCAGAGAGCTGCGCCATAATCTCCGGTTTCTCGGGATTGCCAAAGTTGAGGCAGTTGGTAGCGGCCACCGGTTTTGCGCCGGTCATGGCCACTTTGCGCGCGCACTCGGCCACGGCGTGCATCGCGCCGAGCTTGGGATCGAGATAAGCCCAGCGTCCGTTGCCGTCCAGGGCCATCGCAAGGCCAATCTCTCCGACGGGTCCGTCAGCCGCGTGCGGCTTTGCAGTGCCCTTGATGCGCATCACGCCTCCCTCGCCGCCGGGGCCAATGACCGTGTTGGTCTGAACCATCGTGTCGTACTGCTCGTGAACCCAGCGCTTCGAGCAGATGTTGGCGCTGGCCAACAACTGCTTTAAGTCGGCGTTGAAGTCGCGATCCTCCGTGAGCTTGGCCGCTATCTCTTCCGAAGGCTCCATCGGAATCGGCGTCTTCCACACGCCGACCGGGCGATGGTAGAGCGGAGCGTCGTCGGTAAGCGAGGTATTCGGAATGTCGGCCACCAGCACTCCGTGATGGCGGATGCGGAGACGCGGCTCGGGCTGCACCGTGCCGACGATCACGCCGTCCAGTCCCCATTTTTTGAAGACGCTCAACACCTCATCTTCACGGCCCTTCTTGGCCACCAACAGCATTCGCTCCTGACTCTCCGAGAGCATGATCTCGTAGGCGGTCATGCCGGTCTCGCGCTGCGGAACCAGATCCAGCTCGACATCGAGTCCCACGCCGCCGCGCGCCCCCATCTCGCAGGTCGAGCAGGTCAGCCCTGCCGCGCCCATATCCTGAATGCCGACGATGGCGCCGGTGCGCATGGCCTCGAGGCAGGCCTCCATCAGGAGCTTTTCCATGAACGGATCGCCCACCTGCACATTGGGCCGCTTGGCTTCGGTTCCTTCATGGAACTCTTCACTGGCCATCGTCGCGCCGTGAATGCCGTCGCGGCCAGTTTTGGCGCCGACGTAGATGACCGGGTTACCCGCGCCCGACGCCTTGCCATAGAAGATCTCGTCTTTGCGAACCAATCCGAGAGCATAGGCGTTGACCAGTGGATTGCCGCTATAGCAGGCCTCAAACTTGGTCTCGCCACCCAGGCAGGGCACGCCGAAACAATTGCCGTAACTCGCGATGCCGCTAACCACGCCCTCGACGATCGAATGATTCTTAGCCACAAGCGCGGAGTCCGATTCGTCGCCTCCCGCCTCGATCGGCCCGAAGCGGAGCGAATCCATCACCGCCAGCGGCCGCGCGCCCATGGTGAAGATGTCGCGAAGAATGCCGCCGACACCGGTCGCCGCCCCCTGAAATGGCTCGATATAGCTGGGATGGTTATGGCTCTCGATCTTGAACGCGCAGGCCCAGCCCTCGCCCACATCGATAATGCCGGCGTTCTCACCTGGCCCCTGGACAACAAGGTCGCTCTTGGTGGGCAGGCGCTTGAGATGGACGCGGCTAGATTTGTAGGAGCAGTGTTCGCTCCACATCACGCTGTAGATGCCCAATTCGGTGAGCGAGGGCACACGCCCCAACGCTGCCTCGATGCGGCTATATTCATCAGCGGTGATGCTGTGCTGGGCCAGCAGCGCCGGAGTAATCTCGACCGGCTCGGGAACGACTGCAGAGGATGCTGTTGTCATCACGATTGCCTTAATTGTCGCACGGGAACGGCCTTCAGAGACCGGTCGGATCGTGTGGAAAGCCGAGGCCGGTCCCAAATGCCATGAATGCTTCCGGTTGGACCTCTGCCCGCGACCTGCGAACACGCGGCCGGAGCCTGGTTTCAGAGCCGCCGCGATTCCAGATCGTTTCGGGATTTCCTGCGCCGAGGGCGGTCCGACACAGATTTTGGCGCAAAGGCAAGGGCTGTGCGATACTTTTGAGAGCGGATTCCAACCCCGAGCCGGGATGGCGGAACTGGCAGACGCAGCAGACTCAAAATCTGCCGGCCCTTGTGGTCATGGGGGTTCGACCCCCCCTCCCGGCACCATAAGTAAGATATGTAAAATAAATAATTTACAAGATATCAGAATCTTTGAGTGCAGACTGTGCCCAGGTTTTCCCCACATAGGCATCGCTTTCGGACCCTTGATCCAATCACCAGTGCCTTCAGGCTTGCGAACCTCATTGTTCCTAGGTACTTGCTCGTAGGCTCAATGCGCCACTAAAGAATACTCCTCAAGTCGTATCAGCGCTTTTTGCAGCTCCTCTGGCGACGATCTGGGCTGAATAAGATTGCCCTGTCAGGACGATCACAGGCCGCGTCTTGGCAGAGCGTCTGAGTCGAGCTTCAACTTCACATTCGATCCACATGCGTGAAATATACGATCAGATCGTATGTTTTGCGGCAGACTATCGGACACCTTAATAAAGGTCCACTGTTCAGTATCTTGAGGTCTGGCTAGGGAACGGTTGAAGTATCGGAGTGGCCTTGGACTTGTTCCGCGGTCAAAATCCGCCGGTTCCAGTGTTTGGGGTAAATGCGCAGCAGTTGCTGGAGAGTCGTGAAACAGAAGGCAATGGTCTGTGAGATTCCAACTCTGGCGCCCCGCGATCTAAGGCGGACATGCGCGCGTCTGTGCCATCAGGCCGGCGGTGAACTTGTGCAGTTCAGTGCCTGTTAGGCTTAGCGCCTGGAACATCTGCGGTGAGCGCCGTTTGAGCTTTCGATGTTCCTGCCTGGTTTGGCAGACACAGCGCTCTCCCACAGCCTTGCCGCCATGTTCGCTCTCAAGAAATACATGCGCTACAGACTGTAGCGACATGCAAATCCCTGGAATGCTTTTACGCGACGGAAGTGCTTTTCCGCGATTTGATCGCTTCTTTTGTCGAGGACTTCTCTTGTGGAGCTGTGGTACTATTCCTCCGACCTCGAATCGTGACAGATTCCGGAAGCCCAGGCCTCCTTGCAGAAGAGCCGGAGTTTGCTTTGGGCCGCTGCTTATCAACCACATAAACAGCGGCGAACCGGTCAACCTTCCTTGCAGGAGAAATCTAGTCATGACTTGCCAGCCTCCCCCGATTTTCTCGCAGCTTTTCGCAGCCGTCTCCGATCGAATCTCCAACGATCCGCAAAAGCGGACGCGATCCTCCGCCTTGTGCGCGGTTTTCTTCTGCCTCCTGTTGTTCGCGTCTGGCGCGCCTGCCCATCCACAGGGAGTGGGCGATTGGGCGTGGATGAGCGGCAGCAGTTCCCTCGGCATCTACGGTGGCGAACCTGGGGTGTACGGCACCTTGGGAACATTCGCTGCCGGGAATGTACCCCCAAGCCGCTGGGGCGCTTCGACCTGGACCGACAACAGCGGCAATCTCTGGCTCTTTGGCGGCTATGGCATCGACGCCAATGGGTTGCAAAGTGGGCTTAACGATCTTTGGGAGTTCAACCCTCCCACCAACGAGTGGGCTTGGATCGGCGGCAGCATTGAGAGCGGCGCCGGTTCCGGTTTGCCCGGGGTGTATGGCACGTTGGGAACGTTTGGCGCCGGCAATACTCCCGGAACTCGTTATGGGGCCGTGAGCTGGGCCGACCATAACGGCAATCTCTGGCTCTTTGGCGGCTCAGGCTACGATGGGGTCGGAGGAGCGGGCTGGCTCAACGACCTTTGGGAGTTCAATCCATCCACCAAGGAATGGGCGTGGATCAGCGGAAGCGACACAGCCAGCCCGGCTGGTGTCTACGGCACACTGGGAACGGCTGCCGCAGGAAACGTCCCAGGAGGGCGGGACGGCGGTTCGAGCTGGATTGATAAGAGCGGCAATCTGTGGCTCTTTGGCGGTATGGGCTACGGCTCCGCAGCCGGAACGCTGGGCTGGCTCAACGACCTTTGGGAGTTCGATCCAACCACAAAGGAATGGACGTGGATGAGCGGAAGCGGCACCCTGATCTGCCAATCCAACGGCGCCGATTGCAGCCAGCCCGGAGTCTACGGCACCTTGGGCGTCGCCGCCGCCGGAAACGTCCCCGGAAGCCGCGAGTATTCCGCAAGCTGGCTGGATACCAGCGGCAATCTTTGGCTCTTTGCAGGCGGTTTGAACCTTCCCGGTTCCAACGATCTTTGGAAGTTCGATCCGGCCACCAAAGAATGGACGTGGATGGGCGGAAGCAGCGCAACCGATCAGTCGGGAGTGTACGGCGCGTTGGGAACACCGGCTGCCGAAAACATCCCTGGCAGTCGCGTTCAGGCCGTAAGCTGGACCGACAGCAGCGGCAACTTTTGGCTCTACGGCGGCGAAGGCTATAGCTCAACCGGTACCTTTGGTCTTCTTGGCGATCTCTGGAAGTTCACTCCGTCCACCAGCGAATGGGAATGGGTGGGCGGAAGCAACGCCAGTACCCCAGCGGCGGAGTATGGCACAGTGGGAACGCCCGCTACCGGTAACATCCCCGGAGGCCGCGAAGGCGCTGCGAACTGGCTCGATACCAGCGGCAATCTCTGGCTCTTTGGAGGCAACGACAGTCCCAACGATCTTTGGAAATATCAGCTGTCCACCACTTCTTTGCCAAAGGCCGCGCCCCCGACCTTCAGTCTGGCCAGCGGAACGTACACAACGGTGCAGACGGTGAAGATCAGCGATAAAACGGCGGGCGCAACCATTTACTACTCAACCGACGCAACGTCGGCGACGCCGGTTTGGACCGCGTACAGCGGTGCGATCACGGTCTCGTCGACGGAATCGATCGAAGCGATAGCAATGGCCAGCGGACACTCCACCAGCGCCGCGGCAACCGCGGCATATACCATCAACCTTCCCGCGGCGGCCACTCCGGCCTTCAGTCTGGCGAGCGGGACATACACCACGACGCAGACGGTGACCATTTCCGACACGACGGCCGGGGCAACCATCTACTACACCACCGACGGGACCGCCCCCACGACCAGTTCGACCCTGTACACGGGAGCGATTGCCGTATCTTCCAGCGAAACCCTCGAGGCCATCGCCGTGGCTCCGGGTTACTCGACTAGCGCCGCGGCTTCGGCAACCTACACCCTCGAGGCGATCCAAACATTCCTTTTGCTGGTCTCCTCGGCAAACCCGTCCAATGTGAGTCAATACGTGACCTTCTACGCAACGGTTACGGCGCCGGCAGTGGTTTTGGCTCCACCAGGGTCGGTTCAGTTCAGCGTCAACGGCGTGCCGATGGGTTCGCCGGTTCCTCTAGACGGCACAATCGCCAGTTACACAACCGCCGCGCTGTTCGCCGGCAGCAACACCATAACTGCGACCTACATCCCCACCAGCGGCTCAGGGTATGTTGCAAGCACATCCACGCTGGTGCAGTCTGTCGCCGGAGATTGCTCGGGCATAACTGCCACTACGCTCACCTCTTCGCAGGACCCATCAACGCTGGGCCAGTCTATAACTCTCTCGGCGACGGTTGTCGCAACTGCTATTCCCGCGTGTGTCATTGGCACACCTGGAACCGGCGCCGCCACATACGCGCCATCAGGAATATACGGAACGGTCCAGTTCACCGTGAATGGGGTTCCGGTTGGCTCGCCAATCACTATTAGCAGCGGCAGCGCGAACGTCTTCACCGGGGTCGCTGCTACCTACACGACGAGCGCACTGGCCGCCGGAACCGACACGATTGGAGCTGTGTTTACAGAGGAGAACGGCTACTTTGAATCCAGCGCGGCCACAGGATTGAGCCAGACGGTCAACAGCAGCGGTTTTCTCCTCACGCCCGCGGCACCGGCGCTGTCGATCGCCCAAGGCGCAAGCGCCAGCGATGAGATCACAATCACTGACGTGGGAGGATTCACCGGCGGCGTAACCCTTGCAGCGTCCGGCCTGCCCACTGGAGTAACTGCTTCCTTTGCCGGCAATCCAACTGCCGGGTCCAGCGTGGCCACGTTCACAGCCAGTCCCACAGCCGCATCCGGCATCTTCACGGTCACCATCACCGGAATCTCCGGCGCCATGAGCGCTACGACCACCGTCAATCTGGCTGTTGGCGGCTGCGATGCAGAAGGCTTCTCCATTGCTCCTTCACCGGCAACTCTTTCAGTTGTTCAGGGCGGCACTGCAACCGACACCATCACGGTGTCTGGGTTCTGTATCAGCGGCAGCGCGACTCTGACCGCTTCGGGTTTCCCGGCTGGCGTAACAGCCGCGTTTGCCCCCAATCCCACCACTTCGACCGGGGTGGTTACCTTCACCGCGAGTGCCACGGCTGCGGCGGGAACCTACACGGTCACCATCGTCGGAGTCAACGGCAGCCTGAGCTCAAGCACCACCGTCGTCCTGACCGTCCTTCCAAAGCCCATCAGCCAATGCACGGTGCTTTACACTATTCAGCCTGAGAACTCCAGCGCCTTCGGAGTAACCATCACCATCGACAACACGGGAACGACTGCGCTCACCAGTTGGGTGCTGAGCTGGACCTTTGCCAACGGGCAGACAATTACGCAGCTCTGGAACGGCGTGGGAACTCAAAACGGAGCCAACGTAACAGTAACCAACGAGAGCTACAACGGCAGCATCGCCGCCGGTGCCAGTTACACCGGCGTGGGATTCAACGGCACCTGGAATGGCATCACCAACGCCGTGCCCGCAGCGGTCTCGCTCAATGGAATGGCCTGCGTGGTCAACTAACGCACCGCGGCAACGGGGGTGGAACAGGAGTTAGCACCTGCTCAACTCCGCATTTCCGAACGCGCGAAAACGAGCGCGGCTTATGCCGCACTCGCTTTCCTTCAGAATGGCTAACGAATTGGAAGAATTCTTCGCCCGAGTTTCAGATTGATCCCGGCAAGCGCCGATCTCGGCTGGAGCGCCTTTGGGACGACGGTAGATTGCCAACGGACTCGTTGATAGTTGACTGCAAAGACTCTCCAGAGGCGGTTGAGAGGCCATCCGCGTACCGCGCCCTTTCGGCTTTTTTCCGCCGCGTCGATAATGCGCGCGCCCGATTTGCGAGAGTTACCACCCTTCGGCGCACAATCTAAGCATGGTCGAGCGGGCAAAGAAATCAGGCGCGGACGGAAGTCGAGATGCAGCGGGAAAGCTCCTGCTCTCCCCATCCCATCCGTCGGATACGTGCC
>JBEKKL010000002.1:0-35449 GCA_050010735.1 Occallatibacter sp.
AACGAGGCGAGCGGCGCAGCGTGAAGCCGGAAAAATCGCGTCCGTAGCGCAAGAAACCATCGCCGCAATCAGATTTTTCCTTGTGCGCGAGAAAATGATGAGTTGATCAGAGGTTCCCTAAACAATTACCCTGCAACTATTTGCAGACAATGCCACCGAGTTAAACCGGACAGTAGTGGGTCCGAGCAATTCGGCAATCTTCGACACTTCCCACTGCGAATGTATAGTATGGCCATTCCTCAGTTTGATCCAAGTTCCGCCCTTATTCGTTCCCTCATGCTCGTATCCGAAGTATTCGATTTCGGAAATAGGCAGATAACTGAGTCCGTCCTCAAAAGTGACAAAATTGGTCGTAAATAACCCCTTCCCCCATCTTCACTCTCTCTTCGCTTTTCGTCAACATTGAGCTTTGGGGTGTGGCCCAAATCTCGACCCTTTGATGTGGGGACGATGAACCTCGACTAGCGGTTCTTGTCATCGAGTCCTCTTGGCCCTCACGACTCGCAGGTTCGACCTGAGAAACGCCGGGCTCGAAACGGTGTGAAACATTCGATAACGAGCCCGGAAGCATATTGGCACGAAAACTGAGGCCTGCTGAAACACTCAATAACAAGCCCAGAAGCGTCAGGGCACGACTTCAGTCGTGCCGATAGACGACCCCAATTGACCTCGGGCTTTAGCCCCTGAAAGGGTATATCTTCCCGAAACAGATAATGTTGCGACCACTCCGATTTCGCCGCGGGGCACAGATCTTGGCAACCCGGATTTGCTCTTTCTCGACATCTGTTGTGATTCGTTGTAGGCCTTCCGTCGATGGTGCGCGGACTCATACGATCACTGGCCGCCCCGCTGGACCGTTCGCGGGGATAGTTTCAACTCCGCAACCTTCTCCGCGCACCAGAGTTTGATCAGCGATTGGTACGGCACATCGAGCCTGCGCGCATGATCGCGGATGTCATTCAGCACATCCTGCGTCATGCGCAATGAGATTGTCTCCGTAGAGGGCCGCAGCTTTGGTAAGCTCACCAGCTTGGCCTTGCTCCAATCCACAAACTCCGTACTATCGTTCTTCGCAGACTCCCAGAAGGCGCGCTCCTCGGCCTCGCTCGAAAACTTAGGAATGGGCTTTAACTGCTTGCTCATAGACGGCTCTCTCCTTCCGGCTCATCGCCCGCGCTGAGATGGGACGAATCAATGTTCCGTTTCCCCGTTCGGTAAAGGTGACGTGCAACCAGCGGTCCACGTCGGTCCTGCCCAGCGCGTGAATTCGCGGCTCCCTCTGACTGTGTTTCAGATCAACGGCCAGCAGCAGCGGCGTATTGAGAAAGACCTGTTCCACCTCGGATTTCGAGACCCCGTGCTTCTCGTTCTTCCTGGCGTTCCCTTTGTCCCAGTCAAATCCAACATAGAGTCCAACGTCGAGCATGAACAGCCTCGTATATGTCAGCAATATACCACGCTTGCTCGTCCATCTCAAGCAACAATCGTGAACGGCGGGTGGGCGGGTCTCCCGGTCACCCGCCGTCGGGGACCGGGGCTGGAGCCCAAATCGCGCATCAATCCTTCGGCTGCGCGCTCTTCTGCTGCGCCTGGGGCGGCGGTGTGCTGCTTGGAGGAACGATGTTCTTCATGCGCATGTAGGTCACGAGGTTTCCATAGTGCTCCATATCGTGCATATTGTTGACCATCAGCACGCCTAGTCTCGGCATATTCATTCCGAAAAGCGTGACCATCTCGGCGCCCGAGGAGTCGGTCATGCTGCTGTACGCCTTGTTGCAATAAGCAACGGAGTCATTCAGCGCGGCAACGAGATCGGCCTTGGTGGTTTTTGTCTTCTCGATATTCGGGGCCGGATTCTTCTCGCCCAGCGCCATAGAGCAAAACATGTACTGTGCGTCGGCAACGTGTCCGATGATCTGGCCGAAGCTGCGCACCGCGTCCGTGGGCTTGAAGCTGTAATCCTCTTCGGGAACCTTTTCGGCTGAGAGCACCAGGTTGTTCTTCACGATTCCATAAGCGCCCTTGACGAATCCGCTGTATGGATTGGCAGGGGGCTGGGCTGCCGCTGTTGGCGTTTTATCCTGCGCCAGGGCAACTGCGGCTGGCGCAAGAAGACAGATCAGAAGCGTTCGCAGCACTACTCGCATTGATTCTCCTCCTCGAGATCGATACTTGGAGTCATCGGAAAAACTCCGAGAATCGGGCTTCCGCGTTTCGATTTTTAGCTGAATACTTGCTTTCAATTCTGATTCAATGACGATCTGGATAGATTCAGCGATAAAAAGCAAAAGAGCTACCGGGGTCCCCAGTGACAGGTCTTCGTCGCTGGGTGGTGTAGCGCAATCCGGGAAAAGCGCCCCAACCAAAATCCCTTCGCCTCGTAGGGGCGGAACGTCCTCAGATCAGCTCTGTGGGGGAAGACGACCATCTGAGTCCAATTGCTCAGTAAAAACCATCGGCCGACTGACATACTCCCGATTAGCTTGCCGGATCTTCCATAGAAGCCAATCGGAGACGATGACATGACTCGCACCGCAAAACAACATATGCCGCTTGCATCAGCCTACCTCTGTCAGGACTGCGACGCCGTTGGCAATAACTCCATGGTCTGTCCGGCATGTGCTTCGCGGGCGTTGATGGGGCTGGCCGGGGTATTGGGCCGAAGGAAAGAGACCGTGATTGCGAAGGTGCTCCAGTTTCCCACGATGGCGGCCTGAACGCCCTGAAAAAGCACGTTGGGCCATGACAAGCTCTTCCCCGCTCATCGGGTCTTGCTGTCGATGAACGGGCGTGCAGTGTGCTCCTGGCCGGCACGCAATTCGGCAGATCTCAGAGGCGAGACCCGGATGCGTGCCGCGCAGCAAGCGCCTCAGGCGACATTGGCCGCTTTCGATTGAGGCCGCGAACGGAAGGCCTCTGAAACCCGCGCCAGCAGCTCCGTTGGATGGATCGGTTTGGTGAGCAGCGAGAAATGGTGTCCCTGCTTGCTCGCGGCAACCAGCAGATCGCTGGTCGAGGCCTGTCCGGAAAACAGCAGGACTTTGCAATCCGGGAAGATCCGCCTCATCGCAATCGCAAGGTCGATACCGCTCATGCCAGGTAAAATTACATCGGAAATAAGCAACTCGGGTGGCATCAGTAAGGCCGATTCCAAAGCACTCTCTCCGTCGTAAGCGGCCATCGCCGCAAAGCCTCGCAGCTTCAGAATCTCAGTGAGCGTGTCGGCGATCGTCGACTCGTCGTCGACAACAAGAACTACGGGGCGATAGGTTTCACTTGACGAAGTGGGCCTCGGTACTTCCTTCAAAGGCACGGTGGGGAAAGTTGTCGACGGCGTTTGCGTAGAAATGTGCGGGGATCTGGACAGATGCTTGTTCATGGAGTTCCTCATCTCTCGGGCCGGATCTGGCCCAACGGACTTCGATGGCCCTTCGGCCCTTCCGCGAATGGCGTTTTTGTAGATCTGGGCCGCTTTTGCAGGGGAGCGAATCGAGCTGGCCCAGTACAGGGAAGATCTCTATGAGCGAATCTAGCAGGCTCTCATCGATACGGGGAAAATCCTTTTTGACGCGATGAGATTCGTTAGCAACTGACGTCGATCGAAATACGATGGAAAACAGTGGGACACGACGCAAAGATAGTGAGACGTTTTTCTGCGAGGCGCGACTTTTTCCGGGCGGCATGGTCTTACTTTAGACGGGTGTGCAAAAGTGATCAGAGTTTTCATTTAGCGCCTTGCAAATTCTCCGGCAGATTAGTATTGTTTCTCTACGAGGATAGTTTAACGGTAATTTTAGGTGAGGTTTCAATGGGGAAACGAGGAGCGGAAAGGGGTCAACTCCCGAAAAGCTGGAGCTAGTGCGCAATCAGTAAAGGAGCAGAGAACATGGCAACCAATCCGGATGAGAGGCCCGGCGCGAGCGCATTCGAGTCCATTCTTCAGCTCGATGTTCCCAAAGGCCGGGACGGCAAGCATAAGAAAATCGTCACGCAGCTGTTGAACGATATCGACAATCTCCAGCCCGGAACGGCGCTCAAAGTGCCGCTGCACGCGCTACCGGACACAAAGGAGAACATTCGTGCCGCGCTCAATCGCGCCACGCGTCAGAAGGGAATCGAAGTGGCCACATCGAGCGACGCCGATTACCTGTATCTCTGGAGGGTCGAACAACCGTCCTGATTCGGCAGCGCCCGAATGTTTCTCGTTCATATCGCATTTTTCATCGAAAGTTCATGAGTCCGATTTGCCGTCAGGCTCTCGCAATTCAGCAGCCCACTTTCGTCCTTTGTCGTTGAGCCGCGAACCGGCCCAGGCTGCGCAACCGCGATTCGATCCGGAGCCTGGCGCAAATCTGGTCGGTGGGCTGCCATCGTAGAATCATTGCCGCAGATGCGGCGCGCCATGACCCACGCCGCGGCGACCTCTATGGCCGGGACGATTACGATTGCCGCAGTCATTGCAGCTGGTGAATCCGCGGCAAGCCTGCTGCCGCGCCGCCGGCACCTAGTACACTGATAGCGTTCGATCAGGATTCCCCCATGAAGAAGACCTTCATCCTCCTCTACGCAGCTCTCACCGTTGCCCTCATGGTCTGGGGCTTCTATCAGGCCATCTATGTCGCTCCCGACGATGCACTCCAAGGCTACGTCTTTCGCATCATCTACTATCACGTGCCTTCGGCCTCGGTCGCGTTCCTCTTCTTTGCCGTCAGCCTCCTCGGCTCCATCGGCTACCTCGCCTGGCGCCGCAGCCGTCCCGAATGGGCGCAGATCTCCGATGCCTGGGCGCTTGCCGGCGCCGAGGTCGGCGTAGTCTTCTGCAGCGTCGTGCTCACCACGGGACCCCTGTGGGGCCGGCGAGCCTGGGGCATCTGGTGGACATGGGACGCTCGCCTGACAACCACTCTCGTCCTCTGGCTCATCTACGTCAGCTATCTGCTTCTGCGCCGCTTCGCCGCCGGTCCGCAAGTACAGACATACGCAGCAGTCCTCGGCATCTTCGGAGCCATCGACGTGCCCATCGTTTACATGTCCAACCGCTGGTGGCGCACCCAGCATCCGGCCCCCGTCTTCGGCGGCAGCGAAGGCTCCGGCATGGCGCCATCCATGGCTCACGTACTCCTATGGAATATGCTCGCCTGGCTTTGCTGGGGCCTGCTGATCCTTGTGCTTCGTTATCAAGTGGAACGCAAGCGCCAGCAGATCACCGAGAAAGAGGCCCTGGACGCCCTCCAAGCGCATATTTGATCGGCTCGTCCGAAACCAGATAAAAAACGAGGAAAACTATGGATCAGGCAGCAGTTCTCGACCACCAATTCGTCGCCGCCGCATACTGCGTGACGTGGGCTATCCAGCTAAGCTACCTCCTCTGGCTCGGGCTCAAATGGCGAGCACAGAAGCGCAATGCCGGCTCCTCGCCTCGCAATTCGCACTGAACCGTTGCTCCGCTCGCGCCGGTTAGACGCTTGTAATCAACCAGCAGAGTCTTCCGCCCCGCCGTCTCGACAAGTTTCTTAACAGACGTGACTGCACCGTTTTGAATTCCATTAGAAATCCATAATCTCCCGCGGCTAAATCTGCCCTCCTAATTGCAACAGCTCCAGACAAACACAACCGTTCTTCTTTGACCCGAGCGAGATCGCCATGGCGGCGAGTTCCACCCCTCCGGCTCTCGCCGAAAAACAAAGAGTCTGAACTCATGAACCTTCCACCCCTTGCCGACAAGCGGTAAGAGAGGAGCCAGCCTTGCCTACCGACTTCGGCGAAATCGCCCGCTACAACCAACGAATCGCCACCCGCCTCTTCCTGCGCGCTCATATCGAACGCAACTCGGGAAAAAACTCTGAAGCCGAATATCACGCGCAACTCGCGGCGCGTTATCTTCAGGCCGCCCAGGAACAATGGATCGCCATGCGCCAGGAGCCCGGCCGCTCCGTGATCGAAGTCAAAAAGCCTCGCCCCTGGGCTCACCTGAAAGGGCGCAGCCTGGCCGCTTCCCAAAGATGGTCGGCCCTTCAGCGCCTTGCCCGAATACTCACCGCGTCGATCGCCGATTCGATCTCGCGGCGGGAGGCTACGATCCAGAGCCTACCGTTGAATTGAAGATGAGAACAGGTCGCAGGTTGATGGAAGGCCATCGGAGCTCAGAGTTCAGGGCAGTTTGAAGGCCTTCACCGCGATCGCGTTCGGCGCGCGGCCCGCGGATATAAGCGTAAATAGCGAGCGCGATGCAGTACGCACAACTGCCACGTCGCCAGAACGCGTATCGACAACAAAGAGCAAGAGACCGGAGCCCGAAAACCCCAGCGCCGAAGGTCCGTCGCCCACCTGCACCGAGCCGACGCGTTTGCCGTCGTCGATCGAATAGACCGTCACATATTGAGATTGCAGGTTAGCTACATAGAGCAGGGAATTATCCGTGGATACAAGGCCGCGCACCGGATCATCGCCGATCATGTAGGCCCCGCCAATATCATTCGTGTTCGTCACCACCTCGGAGATGGAGTTCGAGAGCGAATTCAAAATGAACAGCTCACCGCCATCCGGCTTGAGAGCCAACTGCACCGGTCCTCGTCCCGAGTCCAAAAGAGCCTCCAGACGGTCGGGCCGCGCCGTTCCTCGATCGGACGAAACCCCCTGGCCCGAATGCGCCTCCGAGCGTGCCAGCGCGATGGCCATGATCTGGTGGCCTCCCGAGCAAGAGACAAAGGCCTTGGAGGAATCCGGCAGAATCACGGCGTCGTTCGCTCCAGGGCAACCCTCGAAGACCTGGCGCACGCGGCGCGCAGCCGGATCGATCACGCTCACCGAGTTACCTCTGCGGTTGGCCACCACCAGCGTCTTTCCGTCGGGAGAGACCCGCGCGGCAACCGGCTCCTCGCCTGTGCCGATCGCCGCAATCTCTCGCAGCGCCTTGAGGTCCACCACTGAAATGCTGTTGGAACCCGAATCGGCCACATACGCCAGATCGCCGGTGGAGTCGACATCGATCGAGACCGGCTGGCGGCGAAGGGTGATCGAGGCCGCAACCGTATTGTTCTCCGCGTTGATCACCGAGAGTGAGCCGTCTCGGCCCGCCGCGCCCGAGTTGACCACGTAGACCTCGTTGCGGGTTGGGCTGATCGCCACCGCAATCGGGTCTTCGCCGACCGCAATCTCACGCTCCACACGCACGTCCACCACATCGATCACAGTGACGGTGTTGCTGCCGCCGTTGGTCACATAGGCGTATTCGCGATAATTGGCCGGGTACTGCGGGAAGTCGTGGGAGCGGCAGCCGTTCAGAGCCAGTGCCAGCAGCGTGAAGCCGGCGAAGCGTGCGATGAGGTCGTGCGATGCGCTCATGCGATGAGTCCGGCCTTCATAACTGGATCGGCTTGCCTCTTCACCCCTTGGCGGCTCCGGCGTGAATGCCCCTGGGCAGTGTGCGTTCGACCACCGGAGCAATCTGTTCGAGCTCGTCCATCATGGTGGCGAACTGGGCTGGATAAATCGACTGTGGCCCGTCCGAGAGGGCCTTCTCCGGGTGGTCGTGAACTTCGACCAGGATGCCGTCGGCTCCCGAGGCCACAGCCGCGCGAGCCATCGGCAATATGCTGTCGCGTTTGCCGGTCGCGTGGCTCGGATCTACAAGGATCGGCAGATGGCTCAGCCGCTGGATCGCGGGAACGATGCTCAGGTCGAGGGTATTGCGCGTGTGATCGGCAAAGGTGCGCACGCCGCGTTCGCACAAGATCACCTCATAATTGCCCTCGCTCATCACATACTCGGCGGCCATCAAAAACTCTTCCAGCGTCGCCGAGAGGCCACGCTTGATCAGCACCGGCTTGCGCAGCCTTCCTGCGCGTTTGAGGAGAGAGAAATTCTGCATGTTGCGCGCGCCGATCTGCACCACGTCGGCCCACTCAGCCACCAGATCGAGGCTCTCGTTGTCGATGGCTTCGGTCACGATTCGCAGGCCAAAGCGCTCGCGGATCTCGGCCATGATGTGCAATGCCTCAAGCCCCAGGCCTTGAAACGCATAAGGCGAAGTGCGCGGCTTGTATGCCCCGCCGCGAAAGAACTGCGCACCGGAGCCGGCCACTGCCTCTGCGATGGCAAAGGCCTGTTCGCGGCTCTCGATCGAGCACGGCCCCGCGATGATGCCCAGTCCGTCTCCGCCGATCGTTGCGTCAGTGCCGGCAAACCGAACGATCGTGTCCTCTTCCTTCACGTCGCGGCTGGCCAGTTTGTAAGCCTTAGATACGCGGATGACTTCAGCGACGCCCGCGAGCGCTTCCAGGTTTCCCCGGTCCACCTCGCCCTGGTTGCCGGTGATCCCGATGGCCGTGCGCTGCGCGCCGGGGAGTGGATGGGGCCGGAAGCCCAACAGCTCGATATGGTCGCAAACGGCTTTGATCTGCTCAGGCGTCGCCTGCGCCTTCATCACAACTAACATGGTGCCCTCGAACCCTAAGTCTAACGTCTGCGAGAGCCGACGGCAATTGCGCAAACGCCAAGGCTCGGCCTGCCGAAGCGTCCCTTCGCAGCGGAACTTTTTCCCCGCAGCCGGGTTCCCACCGATGACAGCTTTCGCGACTCGTCGTCTAATCGACGAGAACCAAGCGCAGAAGTCCTGACGCAGGAGAAAACAAATGGATCGGTCAATGCTTAAAAAGCTCGTCTTTCAAACACTCGCGTGGACCGGACTGGTCACTTTTTGCGGTGTGATTGCCTTGGCTCAAAATGCAGCCCCGAGTCCGGCACCCGCTCCCGATGCCGCTCCGGCTGGCGCTGTAGCAGATAATTCACGCTCCGACGGCGAGATCGAGATGGATGTGGTGCATTCCCTCGATGCCGCCAAGCAGCTAAAGAACGATCTGATCACCGCGGCGACCATCCAGGGTGAGGTTACACTCTCCGGCACCGTTTCCACCCAGGCCTCCAAAGATCTGGCTGGTTCGATTGCCGGTCGAGTGGCGGGTGTAACCAAAGTTGACAACAACCTCAAGGTCGGTGACCCGCAGGCCGCGGCCGATGCCGGCGACCAGCCCATGGCCGGCAGTGATCCAGAAGAGGGTATGGCGCCTGTTCCGCCTCCGCCTCCCGCCGATGGACCGCAGGCAGCTCCTGGGCAGCCTCCATACCCGGGTCAGCAGCCTCAAAACCAGGCTCAGGCGCAGCCCGACCAGCAGCAGGATCGCCCGCAGTATGTTCCGGCCCGTCCTCGTCAGCGGCCTCAACCCTATCAGACTCCGACGGGTCCTGTGACCGTCGCTCAGGGAACGCTGATCCAATTGCGGACCAATGAACCGGTGGGGAGCAAGCGTGCGAAGGACGGCACCCCGGTTGAGTTCACTGTGATCCACGACGTGGCCCAAGGCGGAGTACTCGCCATTCCGCGCGGAGCAACCGTTCATGGCGTGGTCACAGAGGTCAAGCAGGCCGGCCAACTCGCAGGAAGCCCGGAACTGGCGCTCAAGCTCACCTCCCTCGACCTCGGCGGGCAGAGCTATCCACTCACGACCGACCAGTTTAAGGTGAAGGGGCCGGGCAAGGGCGGAAGGACAGCCAGCGATGTCGTCGGCGGAACGATGATGGGCACTATTATTGGCTGCATCGCCGGTCGCGGTGTAGGCTGCGCCATCGGCGCTGGAGCCGGCGCGGCGGCAGGCACAGCGGCAGCAGCGGCCACTCCAGGGCCTGGCGTCTGGATTCCCGCCGAGGCTCGGGTAGATTTCCACCTGGCTGCCCCCGTAACCGTCAATCCGGTCAGCGCGCAAGAAGCCGCCCGCTTGGCTCAGGGGCTCTTTCAAGGCGGTCCAACGCTTTACCGGCGTCCGTATCCCTACTACGGTGGGCCTTATGCAGTGGGTTCTCCCTACGGCTATCCGCCGGTCTATTACCGGCCTTACTACATGGTCGGCGGCTACTACTACTGGCGCTGAGTGAACTAAACCCGAACTAAAGAAATCGGGCATCCGGCCTCCCGGATGCCCGTTGCCTCAGGGCAATCACACGAACGTATTTTGTTGATGCATGTAATTCCGGTTTTCTCGCGCCGGAGGCGCAGTGGTTGCTAGCCCCGCGCTTCAGCGTGGGGAATGAGTCCTCAAAAATGGTCTTAGAGCCCCGGAGGGGCGGCGCAAGGCGATGAAATGGGGCCTCTGATAACTCTTAAAGCGATTGTCCTGCCGATTGCCATTCAATGAGTGCTTGGCCTCTTCTCTCTCGTCTATAATTGCAAGTGAATCGCGCCTAGCCATAATTTGCGCGACAATTGCGCACTCAGTCGAGCCTCCGCCCTCAAAAACGCCGTTACGCGTATGGGCGGTAAAGCCTGTCTGCACGTAGAGAGTTGAAGGTCCAAGTCCTCCATGATCCGTTTCCTGCAAGCAAAAGACAGCCAAGTTGTCAAAGCGATCTTCGTTGTCATCATCGCCGTCGTTGTGGTGGGCATGGTGATCTACCTGATCCCAGGCCTCACCGGTATGAGTGCCTCAAACACCGACACTTACGCCATGATCTACCCCCACTGGTATAGCCGTTTCCTCTCTTCCGGCATGACGGTGAGCCAACAGCGGGTCAGTCAGGCCACTCGTCAGCAGCTGCAGCGCAGCCGCTACCCCGACAGCCCTGCCCTCGAGCGGCTCGTTGAGCAGCAGGTCGGCCAGAGCCTGATTCAGCAGCAGGTCTTGATCTACGAAGCCGAAAAACTGGGCATCACCGCCACCGACGACGACGTGGTCCAGCTCCTGCATCAGGGCGAGAGCGGACAGGTTCTCTTTCCCAATGGCCAATTCATTGGACAGGATCGGTATGCCGCCATCATCGCTCAACAGCGTCAGCAGTCGGTGGCGCAGTTTGAGCAAGAGGTCAAGCAGAGCATTCTCATCGGCCGCCTTCAGGCGATGATCACCGCCGGAGTTACGGTCGGCGACCAGGAAGCGCGCGACAGCTATCGCAAGCAGAACATCAAGATCAAATTCGACTACGCCGTCATCTCCTCCGACGACCTGCGCAAGCAGATCAATCCCTCGGATAGCGATCTCGAGTCCTTCTTCAAAAAGAATGCCGCACGCTATGCGACCGCGATCCCAGAGCAGCGCAGGATCACCTACTTCGCCTTCACTCCCGATCAGATTCCCGGCGGAGTTCCGCAGCCCACACAGCAGGAGATCCAGCAGTACTTCAACGCGCATCAGTCTGAGTATTCCGTGCCCGAACAGGCTCGCGCCCGCCACATCCTCATCAAGGTCGCGCCCGGAGCCGACGCCAAAACCGATGCCGCGGCCAAGGCGAAAGCAGATGTGCTGCTCAAGCAGATTCAGGGCGGCGCAAACTTTGCCGATTTGGCCAAGCAGAACTCCGACGACCCCGGCAGCAAAGACAAGGGCGGCGAGCTGGGCTTTGCCCGCCGCGGCATGATGGTTCCCGAGTTTGACTCGGCAATCTTCACGCAGAAGATCGGCGACACCAAAATAATAAAGACGCAATATGGCTACCACATTGTGCAGGTAGAGGAGCGGCAAGCCCCGCACACCCAGGCCATCAACGAGGTTCTTCCTGCCATCCAGGCCACGCTCATTCGCCAGAAGTCGGCCAAGGCCGAGCGCGACTACGCCCAGGCCCTCACCTCAGAAGCCATCAAGAACGGCCTCGATAAGACCGCCGCTGCGCACCATCTTGAGGTGGCGACAACTCCGTTGCTCGCTTCGAGAGACGTCATTCCCGCGCTGCCAGATTCAGCCGAGATCATGAGCAAGGCCTTCCTATCCAAACAGGGCGATCCGCCGCAGTTTGCAACCACCGGCGAAGGTTATGCGGTCTTCCAGATCACCGGAGTCGCCGCGGCCCACGCGCCCGAGTTTGCCACCTATAAGAGCCACGTCGAGGACGACTATCGCAACGAGCAACTGCCCCTCATGCTCAACCAGAAGACCCAGGAGCTGGCGAACAAGGCTAAGACCGAAAACGATCTGGCCAAGGCTGCCAAGGAAGTTGGCGCGACTCTCAAGACCAGTGACCTGGTGCCCCAGACCGGCCAGGTTCCAGACTTCGGTCAGGTCGGCCAGGTGGCGCCGCAGATCTTCGACCTCTCGGTCGGCAACATCAGCGGCCCCATCAACACCGGCAGAACGGGAGTTGTAGTGAAGATCGTCGACAAGCAGGAGCCCTCGGCCGACGAGATCGCCAAGAACCTCGACCAGACCAAGGACCAGCTCCTCGAGCAGCGCCGCGAAGAAGCCTTCAGCGTCTTCCTCAGCTCCATCATGGATGACTTCACCAAGCACAAGCGCATCCAGATTCTCAGGCAAAAGGCTGGTGGACTTCCCGCCTCATAATCGCGGACTCTTCCGGTCAGCACAAGGGCCCGCGGCCATCTGGCATGCGGGCCTTTTTGTTCCTCTTGTACGGGCGCTTCAGCGCAGGTTTTTGGTTTCGAAAGGCAGCCCCGTCACCGGCCAGTGGTCGGGCTGCGCGTCGAGGTTAGGCTCAATCTCCACATCGTGCAGATTCGCCGGCGCCACCGTTACATTCCACCCATCCACCGTGATCAGCGGGTCGTCGCCCTTGAAGGCATTCAAATCCGCCTCGATGGTGATCGTCCTGAACTCATTGGCCGTGAGAGACACGTAATTATCGCTGTAAAACACCGGCAGCACGCGCTCGCCAGAGTGCTGTCTGCGCAGTTGCAGATGAGCCAGCAGCGCAATATTCGCCGTCGGATTATGCACCGTCAGCGTCAGCAGCCGCTTGCCGTTGTCATCTTTCCGTGCCACCTGAAACTCGATCGGCACCGTCGGCATCTTCTCCAGGTCGGTGAAAACGTCCGCATAGCCAGGCTCGCCCCTCCAGTAGAGGTTCGTCGACACAATCTTTCCCTCCGAGTCATCCAGTTCCAGCTTCAAAAAGTGCGTCGTCGAGAGCAGATCGGGAAACTTCACCGGCCCAAGGCTCGTCGCCGCGCTTCCCTCTGCCGTTACCTTTGTCTCGTACTGCATCGCAAGCGATCCATCGAGCAGGTAGACCGAAACGCGCGCCACAGCATCGGTCAGCGGCTGCGGCAGGTTGTTGATCACTTCGAGATCGCCGTCAGCCTCGTTGAACTGTATGTGCACCGGTTCGCCCGCACTCTTCACCGCAAAGAGCGATGAGTTCGGCTCCAGGTCATAGTGGTAGAGCTGCCAGACGAAGCTCGGCTGCGCCGGATGGCTCATCCACGTGATCACCGCCGTCGCCGGATGAAACATCTTCGCATTCCGCCCCTCATACATTGCGCGGTAGCTCTCGTAGTTCATCATCTGCGCCTTGCGCACAAAGTCGGCCAGGTTTGCCACTCTGCCGTAACGAGCCGCCAGTATCTCGGGGTAGATGTCGCCGGCTTGCGCGCCCTTGGCCAGATCGTGTTCGGCCCAGTCGTCGTTGATCGTCTCCCAATCCTTCTTCGGCATCATTCCATGGATCGACTCAATCGTCGGCACCGAAACCGTCCCGGTCTCCGTCTTGAAAAAATCATCGGTCACGTTGTAGAAGTCCCGCGGCCTCCGCCAGAAATAAGGGCCATGCGAGCGAACTCCGGCGCCATCCGTCGAACTCGGCTGATACCGCCGCGTCGGTTCAAGCTCCGCCATCAGCTTGCGCAGCTCCGCATCGATCTCCGGCGGCGGAAAGCCCTCGTTGCGCGCGCACCACAGCGCAATCGACGGATGGTTGCGATAACGCAAAATCTTCTCGCGCACATTCGCAATGTAGGTGTCGATGTCGGTCGGGTTCGGTCCGTCGCTCGGATTCGGCTGGAAGAACTCGTCCCACACCAGAATCCCGTACTTGTCGCAAAGCTCGTAAAAATCTTCGCTCGTGCTCTGCCCTACCCAGTTGCGAATCAGATTCAGATTCGCCAGTTGGTGCATTCGGATCTGCGCCTCCAACCGCTCGCGTGGAACGCGCTTCATTGCCTCATCCAATCCCCAATTTCCGCCGCGAATAAAGATCGGAACGCCATTCACTGTGATCGTCAGCGTGTCGGTGCCCGGAACGCTGTAGCCGATCTTCCTCACTCCAAAGCTCACGTCCTGCAAATCCGATTCGACCTTATCGTCGACCTTGAAGCTGAGGTGCAGCTTGTAGAGATTCTGCGGGCCATAGCCATTAGGCCACCAAAGCCGCGGATGATCGATGTGCAGCGCAGGCGTGTCCTTCACGTCGAAGCTCACAACCTGCTTGCTGTGCGCCTCGATCTGCACCGGCTTTTCAAACGCGATCTCGTCGATCGTTCCCGAGAGCACGCCAGCCACCGGCTTGTCGCTGACGTTCTCCACTGTCGTCTGGATCGCCACATCCGTCGAGTCCGTGCTCGGTAACGGCAGATCCGTCGTCACCAGCGGATCCTTCACCACCACCGGCCCGGTCGTTGAAATGAAGACCTTCTGCCAGATCCCCGTGTCGCGGTCTCGAATCGCCGGAATCCAATCCCATCCGATCGTCGACAAAAAAGTCGGCCCGTCGATCGCCGTGATGCCGCCGTTCTTTCCCATGCCATCGCGCATCGTGTGTTCATGCGGCTCGCCGGGATGCGGTTGCGGCGTCACCAGCACAGCCACAATCGTCTTGCTTCCCGGCTTCACATTGTTGGTGATGTCAAAAACGCCGCGCACAAATGCTCCGCGCATCGCGCCTACCTGCGCGCCATTCACCCACACCGTCGCCGAGTAGTTGATCCCATCCAGGTTCAGCCAGATTCGCCTCCCGTCATAGCTCTTCGGAATCTCGACTAGCGTCCTGTACCAATACGACGTCCGCGCCAGGCTCTCGGGAATCGTCTCCGGCCGGTTGTTCTCCCCATACAGCGGCTCAGGATAGAAATGATTGTTCACCAAAGTCGTCAGCACCGTTCCCGGAACCGTGGCCGGAGCCCAGCCCTTCAGCGGGAAGCCCAGCGTCGAAACCTGAGCCCCGGCCTGCGGCACCTTGGCCGCATCTCGCAACTGCCAGCCAGTGTCGAGCACCACCGGCTCCGCTTTCTTTTGAACGATCGCAGCCGACCGCGCGGGGTGCGCCAGCGCTGAGGGCGCCAATGCCAACAATGCCAATAATGAAAAGAAGATTCGGTCCAATCGAATTCGCAATGAGCTGCTCCTGGTTGAGTCTCTGATAAACGACGGCATGAGATTACAGACGGATTATAGCCGCCGGGCCAAATGCACTGTGATCGCCCGGCCTCTCCCGACGATAATGGAGATATGCAATTCCAGCGCTCCTCAGGAGTCCTTCTCCACGTCAGCTCCCTGCCATCCAATGGCGGCATCGGCGACCTCGGTCCTGCGGCTCACCAGTTTCTCGACTTTCTGGCCGAGGCCCGGCAGCACATCTGGCAGGTGCTGCCTCTCTGCCCCACCGGCTATGGAAACTCGCCATATGCCGGCACCTCGGCCTTCGCGGCCAGTCCCTTCCTCATCAGCCTCGAACTCCTCGCCGAATGGAGTTGGATCGCTCCGGAACGTATTGCCGGCCAGGGCTCAAGCAGTGGCCCGGTCAACTTTGAAGAGATCGAGTGGCGGAAGGCGAAGCTCCTCGACGAAGCCGCGGGCAACTTCCTCGATCGCGGACCAGCCGCCACAAGCGCGGAACCCGAACTCGCCGCGCAATGGGCCCAGTACCAGGACTTCTGCAATACCGAGGCAAGCTGGCTCGCCGACTACGCCCTCTACGCCGAACTGCGGCGTCAATTCAATACCGGCGCCTGGACCGTCTGGCCCGAGCCCCTGCGCCGCCGCGAGCCCCAGGCGCTGGCGCATGCCGCCGCCACTCATGCCCGCCGCGTCGCCGAGGAGCAGGTCCTGCAATTCGCCTTCTCGCTCCAGTGGAACAAGCTTCGCGAGGCCGCCGCCGGGCATGGCATCCGCATCATGGGCGACCTGCCCATCTTCGTCAATATGGACTCGGCCGACGTCTGGGTTCATCCCGAACTCTTTGAACTCGACGAAGAGCTCCAGCCCATTCGCGTTGCCGGCGTTCCGCCCGACTACTTCTCGCGCACCGGCCAGCGCTGGGGCAACCCTCTCTACCGCTGGGATCTCCTCGCCGCGCAGGGCTTTCAGTGGTGGATCGATCGCGTCCGCCGCGCCTCTCAGCTCTGCGACATCCTCCGCTTCGATCACTTCCGCGGCTTCGAGGCCTACTGGGCCATCCCCGCTTGCGAGGCAACCGCCGTCAAAGGTCAATGGGTCAAAGCCTCCGGCCTTGAGCTCTTTCGCGCCCTCGAAGCAGCGCTCGGGCCCCTGCCTCTCGTTGCCGAAGACCTCGGCCTCATTACTCCAGAGGTCAACGCGCTTCGCAATGAGTTGAATCTCCCCGGCATGAAGGTTCTCCAATTCGGCTTCGGCAACAAGGGCGCGCACATCCACCTGCCTCACCGCATGACCGCGGGCACAGTCGCCTACACCGGGACGCATGACAACGACACGACGCTGGGTTGGTGGCAGACGGCCAGCATCGCCGTACGCAACGCCGTGGAGGCCTATGTTGGACCGGTGGACGACAACCCCGTCTGGCCGCTGATCCGCGTCTTGGAGTCCAGCGTCGCCGAGCTTGCCATCGTCCCTGCGCAAGATCTGCTCGAACTAGGCCACGAGGCCCGTATGAACACTCCTGCCGTAGCCGCCGGCAACTGGAGCTGGCGCGCCCCCGCCACAGCCTGGACCCCCGAGTTAGCCGCAAAACTGGCCGCGCTAGCCGAAGTCACCGACCGCGACAACGACCCGCTAGCCGAGCCGGAAGAAGAGGATGCCAGCTAGTTCTCTGACCGAATGATTCTGCATTTGTAGCGCCGTGTCTCCCGACCGGCTGTCGTGCGGGTCTCCAGACCCGCACGTGCTCCATCCATTCCGCTTCCTTTGGCAGAACCAGGGTCCCCAACGACAGGTCTTCGTCGTTGGGGTGACCATGGGTGGGATACCACGAAGCCCATAAGTTGCGTTTACGGTTTCCCGATGTAATCGAGCGCGCGGTCCTTGGGAAACGGATAGATCTCCAGCATCTTGTCGATCCGCGCCAAGGCCTCATTGTCGTCGATTCCTGACGCGAAGCCGCAGCTCTTGTCGTCGGCCTTAAAGCGGCGGATCTGGGTGGTGGGTCAGATTTGATTTCCACCGATTCCCCTTTTGGCATAAAAACTGTATAGCACGAAGCTGGGACGAGTTACTTTGGTTACCTAGGAAGATGTTCTCAGATCGTTTGATCTTGATCATTGTTTAAGGGGTATTGTGGCTATACTGTAATCCTGTCATGGAAAGAAGACACGGGGCCCGTGGGGAAGAAGCGTGATGTTGTCTGCGAACTCAAATGCTGGCAGGGGCGGACGATACTTCTCTACAAGAGCACGCTGATCGGTCATGTCATACGGCTTCATCTTGAAAGCGCATTCGTAGTGGAGGCACTGAAAAGAAACTTCCACACGCCGATATGTGTCAAAAGAAACGAACGACATGGAACGTTGAATGCGTATTACCAGATTGAAACCGGCGGCCAACCTTATCTGATGGTTGCCGTCAAAATTCAGAGGGGCTTGGGAAGGTTCGTTCGCAAGGCGCACTTTATCAAGACCTTCTACGGAGTGAACGAGCTTCCCAAAGGGCCTTTCGAATGGGAGAGAAAAAAATGACCTCGCAACTTACGCTCGACAAAAATACCAACGTGGCTTTTATCGATGTGAGCGAGGCAGCACCGGACGCAAAGATCGAAGTGATAAGCGTATCGGATCTTTTAGGGCTGCGCAGCCAAGTACTAGCTCGCATTGATGCGGAAAACGGCGTGGTATTGGGACTCATCATTGAGGAGTACTCGACATTCCGCAGGGAAATAATGATGAAGTATGTGGCTTTCCGAGTGGGGAATATCATTGACCTCATTGTGTCTAAAGTGATGGCTTCTGTTCCTCGCCGCGTTCACAGCGAAAGAAGACAACTTGCGGCGGTCTAAGTAGACCGCCGTAGCAAGCCCATCGAGAATTGATTTTCGTTCTAGAAGCTTCTCCAATTCCTCAACAGTCCATACATGATGCGTTAGTCCCGCTTTCACTGCTGGAGTAACGCGCAGTGCCTTGTGAACATGGCACAAGTTGTAGAATATGAAATAAATCGCCAACATATGCCCATGGGGTAGTGTCCAGAGTTTTTCGCACTTTCGATCTTCCGTCTTACTCAGGAAGGCTGTTGGGTTGGGGTTGTTTTGCTGCTGGCCCCCATGGGGGCCAGCAGCAAAGCGGTTAGGCGATGGCCACAACTTCGGCCAGCCGGTCCATCTGCAGGTAGCGTTTGGTTCCCCACTTGGTTGTTGCAACATGCCGTAGTCGCGCGGCGACCAGCATCAACGCCGACTAGCCATCGGGGAACGCTCCCACCACCCTGGTTCGTCGCCGAATCTCCCGCATCAGCCGTTCCAGCGGGTTGTTGGTCCGCAGGCAACGCCAGTGTTCCGGCGGCATGGCGTAGTAACTCAGCGTCTCGTCGATGCCGTTCTCGACGATCTCCGCAGCCTTGGCTAGCCCGGATAGCCTGCTGAGCTTGCCCGACAGCGCCAGTCCCAGTCCTTGCAGATCATTACTTCGCTTTGTCGCACAATAGGAGCAGTTGAGAGATCCAGTCCAGGTCATCCATCTGCCCAAAGTCCCTTGATCCCGACCGCTGATCTCTGGTTTCTGCTTCCCATCCGCCCGTAACTCGTTTGGTAAGAGGATTCTGCGGGTAACCCCTGAATTATGAATATTTTACAACAGAACCCGTGCTCTATATAACTGAAAATAGAGATTTTGTCGCCAAAATATGGGTGGGGGGTGGGGCAGGTGGTTCCGTCCATCTGCTCCGGTCGCGTCTTTTTTAAGGGCGGCCAACCTTGCTATCCTTGCGCAAATGGAAGTTGCGGCGATTCAAACCCACAGCCTCACCCGGCGCTTCGGCGCGCTGACCGCCGTTGAAGATGTAACCCTGAGCGTGGCTCCGGGCCAGTTCTTCGGCTTTCTCGGCCCCAACGGAGCAGGCAAATCGACCACCATCAAGATGCTCACCGGCCTGCTGGAGCCGAGTGCCGGAACCATCGAGATTCTCGGTCAGCCCTTCAGCTCCAGCGCCCTCGAACTCAAGCGCCAGATCGGCGTAGTGCCCGAGGGAATGGCTCTGCTGGGCCGGCTGACCGCGCCCGAGTTTCTTCATTTCGTCGGCCGCATGTATGGCCTCGACCGCGAAACCACCCGCCAGCGCACTGAGGAATTGCTTGACTTCATGCAACTGGCCGGCGAGAGCCGCAAGCTGGTCACCGACTTCTCCCACGGAATGCAGAAGAAGCTGGCCATGGCCGCCGCTGTGATTCACGGGCCCAAGGTGCTCTTTCTCGATGAACCCTTCGAAGGCGTCGACGCAATCGCCGCCGGCATGCTCAAGGCGATGCTGCAAGGCATGCTCAACCGCGGCGCGACGATCTTTCTCACCACCCACGTGCTCGAAATCGTCGAGCGCCTCTGCAGTCATGTGGCCATCATCTCGCAGGGCCGCCTGGTAGCCAACGGCTCAATCAGCGAACTGCGCGCCGGTGTTGCCAGCACTCTACCCGGCTCGGGCGAAGAAAAGCGCCTGACCCTCGAAGAGATCTTCCTCTCGATCGTCGGCGCAGGCGGTCAAATCGAGCCCGCCCAGGAGCTCTCATGGCTCGCATGAGCGGCCTGCTGAGCGCACAGGCCCGCGCGCAGTACGCCGCGATGGTCGCTCTGCGCTGGCACATCTTCGCCAACGGCCTGCGCTCCAAACTAGGCGCCGTTGAGTTCGGTGTGCGCACAGTCGGATACGTCTTCTATGCAGGTTTCGGGCTGGTCGCGGCGGCGGGATTCGGCTTTGGCGCATACTTTCTGACCGCAGAGAAGCAGTGGCCGTTCCTGCCCGTCGTCTTTTGGGCGCTGTGCATTCTCTGGCATATGATTCCCGTGGTGGTGGCCTCGCTGCAAGAGCAGTTCGATCTTGGCATCCTGCTCCGTTTTCCGGTAAGCTTCGGGTCCTACATCCTGCTCTACCTCTTCTTCGGACTTGTCGATATCTCCACGATTCTGGGCGCCCTCTGCTGTCTCGGCATCTGGCTCGGAATCACCGCGGCGCGGCCCGATCTCTCTGCGTGGACGGCGCTCGGACTCGCGATCTTTGCGCTCTTCAACATTCTGCTGGCGCGGGCCATCTTTGCCTGGGTCGACCGCTGGCTCGCCCAGCGCAGGACGCGTGAGATCATGGGCGCACTCTTCATGATCCTGATCATGAGCCTGCAACTGCTCAATCCCGCCCTGCATGCGCGCCATCAGAGGCACTCTACTCCGCAGGAGCGCTACGAACAGTACCAAAAGATGACGGTCGAGTATGGACCCTGGCTCGGCAGGGCTCAGGAGGTACAAGGCTGGCTGCCGCCGGGGCTCATAGCGCAGGCCGTGGAAGAGGCAGCCGACGAGCAACCCGTCTACGCAATTGGCTCCCTGAGCGCGATCGGATTATACGCCCTGGCTGCGGGAGCCCTGCTCGCCGGCCGTCTCAGGCGCGAGCACCGCGGCGAAAGCCTCGGCCAGGCGCCGAAGCAAAGCAAAACAGAGACAGCCAAAAACAAAATCTCAATCAACCGCGCCAGCGTGGCTCGTCACGAGGCCCGCGAGCGCTCTTCGGTCTCCGGACTCATCTTCGCCGTGATAGAAAAGGATGCGCGCAACTTGCTTCGCAGCTTGCCGCTGCTCTGGGCCCTGGGCGTGCCGGTGCTGATGGTCGTCATCTTTGCAAGCATCTTTCGCAACGGCGCCGCGGCCTCAGGGAACTCCTTTCCGTTAGCGTTGCCGCTCTGTGTGGCCTACGCCCTGCTCGGTTTCACGCAGATGTTCTACAACAACCTGGGCACTGAGGGAGCGGGGATTCAGTTGCTCTTTCTCTCTCCCACGCCCATCCGAACCGTCCTGCTGGCCAAGAATCTCTTTCACTCTTTGCTCTTCGGACTTGACGCGCTGCTGGCCGCGATTCTCTGCACCCTGCGCCTTGGCCCAGCCGATGGCTCAATGGTTGCGGCTACGGCGGCATGGCTGCTCTTTGCGCTGCCCGTCAACCTGGCGGCGGGCAACATCCTTTCGCTCGCCATGCCTTACCGCATCAATCCCGGCCGCATCTCCCGTCAGCGCGGATCGCAGTCCAATGCGCTGATCAGCCTGTTGATTGAGTTGGGAGTGATGGGGGTGGGCGCTGCAGTCCTGGCGCTCGGCTGGTACCTCGACAGCCCGTGGCTGCCGGTACCGGTCTTTCTGCTGCTCGCTGCCGGCGCCTTCCTGGTCTGGCTGCGCGTGCTCGGCAACGTGGATGGTATCGCCAACCGGCGCAGAGACACGCTCATCGCAACGCTGATGAAGATGGCATAGCAAGTCAGCCATATCGGTCGCTGGCCTGCCGACTCGCCGACTTAGAACGGTATGTCTTCGTCGGAGATTTCCGTCTGCTGCGCGAAGTCGTCCTGACCGCCCTGAGGACGCTGATCAAGGCCGGCCGTCGAACTTGATGATCCGCTCGACCTGCTGTAGCCTCCTCCTCCGCCTGCGCCATCTTCGCGGCCCGAGAGCAGCACCAGTTCATTGACCAGGATCTCGGTTCGATAGCGCTTCTGGTGGGTCTCCTTGTCCTCCCAACTGCGGGTGGTGATCTTGCCCTCAATATAGAGCTTCGATCCCTTCTTCACGTAGTCGCGAACGATCTCCGCAGTACGTTTGAATGCGACAAGATTGTGCCACTCAGTGCGCTCCTGCCAGGCGCCCTGAGCGTCTTTCTGGTTGTCGCTGGTGGCCAGGGTGAGATTGGCCACCATGGTGCCGCCGGGGGTCGAACGGATCTCGGGGTCTTTGCCCACATTGCCTAACAGGGTGACTTTATTCACGCTTCTTGCCATCTTGTTCCACTCCAATCATCGAAAAGAATAACAGAGCCTCATCGCTGGCGCGAAAGCGACCGGTTGCGCAGCCACTTGGCCACGCCGAGCAAAAGCAGCAGTCCGCCAAAAGGAATGCACATCAGCGCGACGATCAGGGCAAACCAGCCTGTATTGGTGCTTGCGCCCGTCGGCGAGAAGCCGCCCAGCACGGTCTCAAGCATCACCGCCGCCCCCAGGCCCGCGCCCACCATCGACGCACCCCATTGCAGCAGTTGGCGAGTGCCGTCGTTGGCCGATGCCGCATTAGAGTTTGTGCCGCCTGAAGCCATCGCTATTCCTTGATTCCCTCAGTCCCTCAGTCCCCAGCTCTACCCCTGCGCCAGCCGCAGCATGGCCCACGTCACCACGCCGGTGATTGAAACATAGAGCCATAGCGGAAAGGTCCAACGGGCAACTTTGCGGTGCTGCGGAAACCGCCCGCTCAGCGAAAAGAAGAAGGTGACCAGAATTAGCGGCAGCGCCACCACGGCCAGAATAATGTGGCTGGCCAGAAGCGGTAGATAAACCGAGCGCAAAGCCGCGTGAGCTGGATAGCGAACGTCGCCGTGCAGCGCATGATGCAGGATGTAGCTGACCAGAAACAGCGTCGAAAATCCGAAGGCCGTGATCATCGCCGCGCGATGAGCGGCAATGCGGCGCGCCTTGATCAATGTGTAGCCGATGAGCAATGTCACTGCGCTAAGGCCGTTGAGGGCCGCGTTGAGCGCGGGCAAAAATGCAAACTGTTCACTCGACGCGGCTGCGGGATGAACGTAAATCAGCCAGAAGAGGAAAACCGTGGCAGCGGCGCTGACGGCGAGAATTGCGCCGATAGCTGGCCTGGTGCTGGACACTGACGCTGCGTTTATCATCGCTTTCCGACTGCCTCCCGAGCGCAGAGCATCAACGTTGTGAAGAGCAATGGCAGATAAAGCACGCTGACCTTGAGCAGATCGCGAGCCAGTTTGCGGCTTTCGACTTCAGACGCGTGCAGAATGCGGACGAAGCGGACCGTATAGGCCAGGTACATCAACCCGAGAGCGACGGCTGATACGGCGTAGGTCAGGCTCGCGAGGCCCAGACGCCACGGCGCCAGGCTCACTGGAATCATCACCACGGCAAAGAATAGCGCCTCAGCTACTGTGGACCAACCGTCCGGCTGCACCACCGGCAACATGCGAATTCCAGCCTTGGCATAGTCGTCGCGATACAGCCACGCGATCGACATGAAATGCGGAAACTGCCACACGAAGAGAATCGCGAAAAGAGCCACCGCCGGCCACTCGATGCGTCCGCGCGCTGCGGTCCAGCCGAGCATCGGCCCCATCGCCCCCGGAAACGCGCCGATGAAGGTAGCCATGGCTGTGACCCGCTTCAGTGGGGTATAAATCGCGACGTAGGTAAAGGCCGTCAGCAGCGCCAGAGCCACCGTCAGCAGGTTGGTGTGCACCAGCAGCCAGTAGGCCCCCAACGCCAGCGCGCCCAGGCCGGCCAACACTCCCTGTGCCAGCGAGAACCGTCCGGCGGCCATCGGCCGGTCCGCAGTGCGCTTCATCCGCGCGTCGGTCTTACGTTCCAAAGCCTCGTTCAGTGCGCCGGCTCCAGCCGAAACCAGTCCAATGCCGAGCAGCGCATCCAGCAGTCCCCGCTGCACGCTTGTGATCCCCGACTCGATCGATCCCAGGTAAAAGCCGCCCCAGCCCGTCACCAGCACCAGAGCGACCACCTTGACCTTGAAGAGTTCCCGGAGATCGTGGATCAGCTTTGCCGTCGCGCCGCTCTCCGGCGCATCCACCGACGCCGCGTCGGGCGCAGCGAGTGGTTCTGAAAGCTCGGCCTGAGTGGAGGGAGTCATCTGGAAGAACGCTCAACTTATCGACCGGCAGAGTAGCTCATGACAAGCTCTATACTGCCGGTCATGCCGGCTGATCCCTAGTCCCTATATCCCGTTACTTTCCAAAGCGGTAGACGATCCCGGTGGTGAAACCGCGAGTGTACTGGATCGTCGAGCCAAAGCCCGAGAAAAAGTACTCCGGTGCGACACGCAATGAAACCGTCGGGGTTACGTTGAACTCGACCGGAACGCTGGCGCTGAAGGCGAAGGTATTCCCGTCAGGCCACAGTCCAAATTGCGTCGAAATCGGTGCGTAGCTGCCCACGTCGCTCGAGAAGTTGCCGTGCATCATTCCGCCCAGAATCCGGCCAGAGACCGAAAACTTTGGTTGCATGTAAAAACGGTAGGTTGGGCCGCCCAGAACTGCGTACTCGTCGATCGCAGGGTTGGTGATGGTGTTGTTAGAGGGGTTATAGAGGCCGCCCACGTAGGCGGTGGCGTAATAACCCCGGGCTTCGAGGGTCGCGCCCAGCCGCTCGTCAAAGTAGCGGGTAAAGCCGGCATCCCATGCGTACTCGTGCGCCTGCTCCAACCCGACCGGCTTCAACGTCACACGCGACACCGGCCCTGGTCCCGGACTAAACCTCAGGTAGCCAAAGCCCAGGTTCGCCTCATACGTGTGAGCGTAGGCGTCGTGAATCGCCGCGGCGCGGCGTTGTGCGCGGCGAGCCCGGATGCGGGCCTGCACGCTCGTCTGACCCTGAGACTGCGCGGGAGCCTGTGCTGTGGCTGAAGCTTCGGGAGTAGTGCTCGAACTCGAGCTTTGGGCCAGTGCGACGGTCACAAATGCGGGACCCAGCGCCAGCAGAAGGGCAAGACGGCGAGATGAATACATCGGCTTCGGGTAACCTCCACGGGAGTGCGGAAGCACATTGCCAATCCATGCGGACCGTGCTCCCCCCATAGGTATTAAATCACCTTGGGGGAGCCTTGGGTTGAGCCTAAGCCGGATTGTGGCTGCTGCGGAGGCTTTCGAGGCCAGGCGATCTACTTGATCGCCTTCAGGTCCGCCTGCAATTGGTTCTCGTCGAATCCGCCCGGCGACCCCTTGGCCGTCAGCCAGTCCTGGCCGAAGAGGGTGTGGGCTTCGTCGCAGTACTTCTTCCAGAAGGCCACTGTCATCGTCTTCGGCTGGCCCCAGGTGATGCAGGTAAAGCCACTTGCATCGTACTTCGGCACGAAGACGCAATGACCGCCCCAACTGCCTTTCTTCGCATTCGCGCCGCCCTTCGCGACCACGTCCCAGACGTCCTGGTTCTGCGCGGTGATGGGCAGCGACAGGCCGATGTAAACCCCGCCGAAGAGAGCGATCGACTGCCGGACCTCCACCAGGTTGCTGAACTTCGGATCGGCAAAGGCCAGCAGCGAGTGGCCGGCAAAGCCGTTCTTCTGCCAGTCGTTCAAGACGTCCAGCTCCACCCCGCCGTTGTCGGTACTCGGATCGCCCGCCACATATCCGTCCCACTGCGAGTAGTAGCTTTGCACGGTCGAGTCAGGCACCGTTACGATCGAACCCGCGTTTGCGGTCCATACCTGCACCGCGTGAGCTACGCCGGCGATCGTGCAGTCGCCGAGGGTATCGTTCAGCATCATGCCCCAATCGGTGATGCCCTTGGTCCAGTCGGCAGCCGGGGGAGGAGGCGGCAACGCCGGCGTGAGGTAGTCGCCGAAGGCCAGCGTGCGCGAGTCCGTCTTGATGGCCTTCCGGCCCAGCTTCATCTTTGAGTGATCTGTCATGGGGAAGTTTCCTTTCCTGCGGATTGGGGAGATAGTGTGCCGGGGCCTAACTTCGTTACAGCACGCATCTGGTTCTGGGGATCGCGGAGCGGTATGGCGAAACTCTGTCAAATCCGGCCGCGTTTGTCCAGCAAATCTTTTGGATTCACCCCCCAACCCCATTCATTGCGCGCAGGAAGCCCTAAAATGCACTACCATGAAGGGCACGGGAGGTTGAACGAAGATGGGGCGCATTCTGTTTGGCATATTGCTCGGAATCATGCTGTTACCGCTCGTCGCAGGCTTGTGGATCTGGCGTGGCCACGTGCCCGTCGCAGTGGCCGATCCGCCATTGCCGGGTGAGAGGGAGATTGCCGGGTCGCTGCTCGATTCGCGCATCAATCGCGAGATGGTCAAGACCTCACCCATCGGGGTCGATGAAACGAATCTCGTGGCCGGCGCGCGCATCTACAGTCAGAATTGCGCCGCATGCCACGGCCTCTACGGCAAGCCCTCCATCTTTGGCGCTCACATGTCCCCTGACGCGCCGCCGCTCTGGGAGCAGCACCACCATGGCACGGAGACGGTTATCGGTGTCACCGACGATCCGGTGGGCGAGACCTACTGGAAGGTGGCCAACGGCATCCGCATGACGGGCATGCCGGCCTTCAAAGACGTCCTCACCGAAACCGAGATGTGGCAGGTGACACTGCTGCTGAGCAACGCCGACAAGCCCCTGCCGCCAACCGCGGTTGAGCTTCTGCGCGGTGTGCCGGCGCCCCCCGTAGCTCCGGCGGCCAAGACATCCGTACTGAAAACGAAGTAGCCGATTCTGCGCGGACGGCGATCTAGCCACGGGGCGCGATGGAGAACTCGAACTGAGGGCAATGCGATGGAAGTTCTTCTGTCAATCTTGGGAGTTCTCTTAGCTCTTGCCGCCTTCTTCTCCGGGAGCATTTGGGAGATCTTTATCAGCATCCGGGACGATCGAGAGAATCGAAACGACCGCGGAAAACTCAAACGGCCCTCTGACAAGTTCGTTTCGCGATGACACACAGGAAGGGGAATCGAATCCATGAGCCTGCTCGATTCGCTGCGCAAGGGCTTCAGTTTCTTCTTGCTGAGCTTCGGTGTCTCCGCCCCGGCGAAGAAGCCTCAGCCCGCGCACCCGTCCTCTCCAAAGCCGCAGGATCGCAAACCATAAGTTGGTAGAATCGACCTATGCCGCTCACGCGCCAACAGGCTCTCGACCACTTTCGCTCCCCCGACCTGATCGGCCTTGGCTTCGAGGCCGATGCCGTGCGCCGCCGCCTTCACCCCGAGGGCGTCGTCACCTACATCATCGATCGCAACATCAACTACACCAACTTCTGCACCGAGTACTGCACCTTCTGCGCCTTCTACCGCCCGCTTATAGGCGCACGATCCGAAGAGGGCTACATCCTCGACTTCGAAGTGATCTATGACAAGATTGCCGAAACCATGGAGATGGGCGGCACCGGCGTCCTCATGCAGGGTGGCATCCATCCCGATCTGAAGATCGACTGGTTCGAACAGCTCTTCTCGGGCATCAAGCAGCGCTTTCCCGAGATCTGGCTTCATTGCCTCACGGCCTCGGAAGTCCTCGCCATCGCCAAATACTCCGATCTCTCTCTTCGCGAAACGATCATCCGTCTGCGCGCCGCGGGCCTCGATTCCATCCCCGGCGGCGGCGCCGAGATTCTCGACGACGACGTGCGCCGGCGCATCGCCCGCATCAAGTGCAACACTGAGGATTGGGTCAGCGTCCATCGCACCGCGCATCAGCTCGGCATGCGCACTACGGCCACCATGATGTTCGGCGTCGGCGAGACCTTCGAACAGCGCATCAATCACTTTGAAGTCGTCCGCCGCCTGCAGGAAGAGACCGGCGGCTTCACAGCCTTCATCCCCTGGAGCTTCCAGCCAAAGAACACGGCGCTAGGCGGCCACGGCTGGGAAGAAGCCACCAGCGTCGAATACCTGAAGGTGCTGGCTATCTCAAGGCTCTATCTCGACAACATAGAGAATGTGCAAGCAAGCTGGGTAACTCAAGGATTAAAGGTTCTGGAGTTAGGCCTCCACTTCGGCGGCAACGATGTAGGTTCGGTGATGTTAGAGGAAAACGTCGTCAAGGCCGCCGGCACCAGCAACTGCACGACTGAAGAAGAGCTAAGAAGAATCATCCGCGACGCCGGCTTCAAGCCAGTCCAGCGCGACACGCTGTATCGGACGATGTTCTTGAATTGAGCAAGAAACCTGAAACTACCGATTATTCTTGGGGTTTGTGCCAGAACACCAAAGTTGGACAGAGAAATCTGAAGACTGACGGGTTCCAGGAATCTCGATATCTTTCCTGACCTCCCAGACCAGCTTTGACAGCATGGCCGATTCCTTTGTAGCCGAGTGACTCGGGTTGGAAGGCGCGACTTCATCCTGATAGGCGTGAAGCGCTACAAGTACACCTTTCGACCCAATTAAATGAAGGGTGTTGCAGGCCCTCGCGAATGCTCGGTTGCCTTCCGGTGTCGAGTCACCGGCAACGATTCCACTGATCGAGACCACGAATTCTTTGTACTGTTCGTATTTATACTTTCGCCAGTCCGCTTCTCTTTCCCTCTTCTTTGTTAGGAGGAAACTGACAGCTGCAACGATCACACCAGAAGCGGCTGCGATCACCGAAACGACAATGGTGGTATCCATAGCTATTTACTATGCGCAGCTCTCGCATAGTTCGATAATCCAAATTGTTTCTGCTTGCAGTAATCTCCGACCCTACCGGCGTAAACTGCACTTGTGTACGAATGGGACGAAGCCAAGCGCGAAGCAAACCTGCGGAAGCATGGGTTCGACTTCGACGATGCCGACATGGTGTTCGAGAACCCGAACAAGATCACCTTTCTGATGGAAGGGCGCGGGGAGGAACGCTGGCTGGATATCGCCCTCGTTGAAACGGGCGGCATAGTTCTTGCTCTCGTTTACACCGTTCGGGGATATAATATACGTATCATTTCGTTCCGCAAGGCCTCGCGAAAGGAGCGCCGCATCTATGACAATCTCCGGCCAGCCCAGCAGAACTGATTGGGAACGTGTCCGCAGAAGCATAGTGACGGACGAACCCATTCCCTACGACGCCAACGATCCCGACGACGGCCCCTATGATCCCAACGACGATGAGGCCGTCGATCGCTTCCTCACAGAGGTGAATCGCGTACATCCAGTCGTGCCTGCGAAAGACCGGAAGATCGCCAAGGCCTCATAAGCGGGAAAGCACATAAGAAAGCTTGTCGGCGTCGTTTCTCACCACGAATGGGAAGTTCAAGAGCTGCGTAAAGATCGTGAGTTCGCGTTAGAGTATGCGAAGGTTGCAGTTGAGGGTCTGAACGATCCCGAAGAATGCGGGGGCCTCTTATCCTTGCGCGCAATCGCAGAGGCTTGCGGCGGATTCGATCAGGTATCCGCCTGGGCGTGCATCAGCCGTGAGTCTCTCTATCGCGCGCTGTCACCGATAGGCAATCCGACGCTCAAGACGCTGGTCGCCGTCTTGAAAACCGTCGGCCTGCGTCTCTCTGTCGCACCGGAGCAAAAAGTGCGCGCAAAGAAGACAAAGGCAGGCGCTCAACGTGCCGCCGCCTGATCGCGATCTCTACGTTCCAGATTCTGCATTCCCATAAATGAATTCGACCCGGCGATCATGGATGCGATTGCCCGCCCCCGGCAATCTCGATTCCATGCGCAAGCAGCGGCAAAATCGCCGTCAAGCTCTCTTCCGCTCCGCGCTTGCTGCCGGGCAGGTTGACGATCAGCGTATTGCCTCGCAGCCCAACCACGCCCCGCGAAAGCCACGCGAAGGGATTGTTCGCGGCTCCCAGCGAGCGCATCGCCTCAGCCACCCCCGGCGCTTCGCGGTCGATCACACGCTGCGTCGCCTCAGGCGTGCGATCGCGCGGACCAAGCCCCGTGCCGCCCACGGTCAGAATCAACGCCGCACCCTGTGCGCTAAATTCCTCAAGTAATCCGACGATAGGCTCCTCGTCATCCGGCACTAGCACTCCCGACACCTTAGCCCCGGGCCACTGCCGCTTGATCAGCGCAGCCACGGCCGGGCCCGCGGTGTCGGTCATCAGACCCTGCGAACAACGGTCGGAAACAGTGAGCACACCAATCAGCATGAGAGGAATTGTAGCGGTTATTTCTCCGGCAGCATCTTGATCGTGCGCAGCCAGGTCTCCACGCTCTCAGGCCAACGCGTCACCGGCAGCTCGGTGCGGCGCAGCCCGTAACCGTGGCCACCTTCGGCATAGATGTGCAGCTCCGCCGGCACCTTGGCGTTTTTCAGAGCCTGATAGTAAACGAGGGAGTTCTCCACATGCACCGGGTCGTCCTCAGCCTGCAAGACGAACTGCGGTGGCGTGGCCGCGGTGGGATTGATCTCCGGATTGGCCGCGAAATTCTTATCCGCGAGAGCCAGATAGCCCGGATAGACGATGACAGCGAAATCGGGCCGGCAACTAAGCTTGTCGGCATCATCCACCGCCGTGTAGAGGCGCTGCTCAAAGTGCGTGCTCAACGCCGCGGCCAGATGCGCTCCGGCCGAGAAGCCGAGAACACCAATGCGATTGGGATCGATCTTCCACTCTGCCGCGTGCACGCGCACCAGGCCAAGGGCGCGTTGCGCGTCCTGCAGTGCGGCCGGCGACTTGGGGTACGGCCCCGTATCCGGCACGCGGTACTTCAGCAGCACGCACGCGATCCCTGCCGAGTTGAGCCAATCGCACACCTCTGTGCCCTCAAGATCGATGGCCAGAATCCTATAACCGCCGCCGGGGAAGACCACCACTGCCGCGCCCGTATGCTTGCCCTTGGGCGAGTAGAGCGTCAGCGTCGGCGTCGCAACGTTGCCCAGTCGAATCACCGGACGTCCAGCGATCACATGATCCTTCGCGGTCGTCATATCGGCCTCTGCCGGCAGATTCACGGCCGCGTCAGGCGCTGCGCCCGGCCAGAGATTCAAGGTAAGATGACCCGGCACAGGCGGCCATCCTGAGGGCTGAGCCGCAAGGCTCGCCGAAGCTGCAGCGACCACTGCGAAGAAAAGTAGGCCGGTTCTGCTCAAGGCACTTCCTCCGGGAAAAAGACACGCACGCATCATCGCAGCCTACAGGTCCCCAATGCAAACCGAAGACCCTGACTGATACGCACAAACCAAACGCAGCCCAGGCGCATCTAAGCTCAAGTCTCCGGCAAGAACGAGGCGCAATTCAATGCATTGAACGGTTCGTACTATGAGAATGCGCAAGTGCGAGGAGGATATAGATGCTCGGAACGATTTTGATTATCGTACTGATTCTGATGTTGATTGGCGCCTTGCCAACCTGGCCGCACAGCCGAAGCTGGGGTTATTACCCCTCCGGAGGGCTCGGAACCATCCTGGTCATCATTGTGATCCTGGTTTTGCTGGGCCGTATTTGAGCGGTCTGCGCGGTGCGATGATCCGCCTGTGGACCTGCTGTGGCGCTGTGGCGCTGCTCGTCATGATCGCGCTAGCTCCGCCTTCGTTTGCGTACTCGGTCCTCACACATGAAGAAATCATCGACCTGACATGGACCTCCGAGATTCGGCCTCTCCTGATTGAGCGCTTTCCCGGCTTAACTGAAGATCACATCAAGGAGGCTCATGCCTACGCCTATGGCGGCTCCGTCATCCAGGACCTCGGCTACTATCCCTTCGGCAATAAGGACTTCAGCGACCTGACGCACTACGTTCGCACCGGGGATTTTGTCCAGGAGTTGCTGGTCGAAAGTCAAAATCCCGATGAGTACGCCTTCGCGCTCGGCGCGCTCTCTCACTATGTGGCCGACATCGATGGCCACCCGGCCGTCAACGCAGCGGTCGCGCTCCGCTATCCAAAGCTGCGAGCAAAGTTTGGTAACTCCGTTCGCTATGCCCAGGCCAAGGCAGCCCATCTCAAGACCGAGTTTGGATTCGATACCTTGCAGGTCGCCAAAAATCGCTATGCGCCGCAGCAGTACCACGACCTCATCGGATTCGAGGTCTCAGAACCGCTGCTGGAGCGCGTCTTTCCCGCTATCTACGGCCTGGAGCTGAAGGAGATCTTGCCGCACGAGGAGCTTGCAGTTGGTTCCTATCGCTTCTTTATCGCTCGGCTGATTCCCCAAATGACTAGTGTCGCGTTGGCGATGCATAAGAAAGATCTGATCCGCGAAACGCCAAACTTCGCGCGAAAGAAGTTTCTCTATCGTCTCTCTCGCTCCGACTACCAGCGAGAGTGGGGAACGACTTATGCCAGGCCGGGCGCGGGTACGCGATTCCTCGCTGCGCTTCTGCGCTTCGTACCCAGGATCGGCCCGTTCAAGGGCCTGGGCTTCAACAATCCGACACCCATGACCGAAGACCTCTATATCAAGAGCATCAACACCACCACCGATCACTATCGCGAACTATTAGAAGAGGTGCGCGCGGGCAAGCTGGTGCTCCCGAACTGCGATCTCGATGACGGCCTCCCCACCGCGGCAGGAGAATACTCGCTCGCCGACGACTCCTACGCGGCTCTTCTGTCGAAGCTGTCGGCTAGAGACTTCAACCGGACCTCAGCCCGGTTACGCGCCAATATCCTTGACTTTTATTCTGCTTCTTCGTCAGCGCCGCCTGAAGAGGTCTCCGCTCGTCGGCAGGCTGTTGAGGCCAATCTGAGCGAGCTAAAGGCGGCGGAGTTGAGCGAGCCGGCGATGCCCAAGCCGTGACCTCACGGACGGGCGTTCAGTGGAATCAGCAGGCTCACGGCATCCGGCACAATCTCGAGCCGCACCGGCAGGTCGCCCAGCAGCTCTCCATCGGCCTCTGCAAAGACACGCGTCGACGAGCCTTGGCGCGGATGGCACTCCACTGAGACCGCGTCGAGCAGTTCTATATCTTTTGAAAAGTGCTGCCGCCCAAAGACGACTCCAATCAGAAAGGTAAAGTAGCGAAAACGGCTCCGCGTCTTGAATGCCACGAGGCGCAGCCCGTTCTTGTGCAGGCTGGCTCCAGGCACCATGTGATTCAGCACTCCGCCAAAGTTGCGGATGCGCACCGCCAGCAACTCGGAGATCTCTTCGACTCGTGGCTCGCTTCCATCGCGCTCCACAAAGGCCGCCTCAAAGAGAGGAAAGGAGTGCGTGGCCCACAGGCGAAAAGCTTCAATCACATAGAGAACGTAGCCCAAGCGCCTCTTGAGGCCCGGGTCCAGGCGTGAGAGAAACAGCGCATCGGCGCCCACCCCCGCCGCCACGGTAAAGTAACGCGAACGAGTCGCTCCCGTGCCGTTCACATAAGAGATCTGGCCCACTGAGATACGAACCGGCTCGGCCTTGAGCAGCTTACGCACGGCCTTTGCCGGAGAGCTCCGCAAACCCAGATTCGCCGCCAGCGCGTTGGCCGTGCCCAGCGGCACCACCCCCAGAGCCACGTTGGTGCCCACAAGACTCTGCAGCACCTCATGGACCGTGCCATCTCCGCCGCAGGCAAAGATCGTGTCGCAACCGCGGCGCACGGCATCCTTTGCCAGCACTCCCGCGCTGCCCGGCGCAAATGTCTCCATCGCATCGACTTTGACTCCGGCGGCGCGAATCACGGCGAGCGCCTTGTCGATGGCGGCGTGGCGCCCTACCGAGTGCTGCCCCGAGGCCGGGTTATAGATCAGCGCGACGCGTCGCATCGCGAATTTCCCCCGTGAGGCAGTGCCCTCAATCGGGGCTGTGGCGGTGGTCATGATTCAATCTTCGCATTCCCGCGGCGGTCCGACGGGCCGGCACGATTATTTTTCCCGCCCGCCATTCCGAACCATTCCATTCTGACACGGACTTACTTGAAGGCCAAAGCCTCCATCATGCCGCCATGGATCCGCAAATTGTTTTCGCCGCGCGGCAGCTTCAACGCCGAGCCGCTCCCGAGATCGCGTTCATAAATCTCGCCATAGTTGCCCGTCGCCGCAATCACCCGTGCAGCCCAGTCATTCTCCAGCCCCAGCGCGGGCCCGATCTGATGCGACGCGCCCAGCAGAAAACGAAGGTCGGCATCACTATCGGCATGCGCAAGCCTTGCCTTCACATTGGCCTGTCTCACGCCTCTCTCCTCGGCATAGACGAGCGCTTCCATCACCCAGTTGGCAATCGCGGCCCACTCGTGATCGTCGTCGCGCACCGCCGCTGCCAACGGGTCTTTTGAGATCGTCTCGGGCAGCAGCCGCTCCTGTCTTCCATGCCGCGACAATGCGGCCCGGTCCTGCGCCAGGCGCGTCCGGTCGCCCGCCACCACTCCGCAGTTGCCGGTGGCAAAGGCCGCCTGCATCTCGCCCTCCTCCTGGAAGGGAAACGGCACAAAGTCGAGTTTTTCGCGCGCAAACCAGGCGCGTACGCTTTCCTCCACTCTAGTCTCAGCAAGAAAGCAGATCTTCCTTCCGCTCAACTGACGCGCCCTCATCGCCGTGCTGCCCTCTGGCGCGAGAAAGCCCACGCCATCCCACAGCACCGGCCGCGTAAATGTAAGATGCGTTCCCACCGCGTGAGTGAAATCGTCGGAGAGCGTCGCGACCATCTCGACCTCGCCCTTGCCGAGCCCCTCGATCGCGCTGGCGTCGTCGGGATAATGCACCACGGTTATCTGCGCATTCTCCCCCAGCGCGGCCGCCGCCACTGCGCGGCAGAGGTCGGCATCAAAGGCTGTGCGATTTCCATGATCGTCCGAGGTTGTATACTCGGCCTCTTCCACGTCGACGCCGCAGCGCAGCACACCCGCGGCACGCACGCGAGCCAGGGTCGTCTCGTGAGTCGGAGGAGTCTGGGACGTGCAGTTGACGCCGCGAGTCGCCAGCACAACGAACATCAACGCCGCGATCTTCGTTCGCCCTCGCACTATGGCGTCCAACCGCCTGCCGTAGGAACTCCCGGCGTAGTATCCGGCCGCGGGTTGAAATCCGCCGGCACCGGATTTGGAATCCCGCTGTCCGTCGTCTTGATCTCTAGTTGCTTGCAGCCTGCGCCGCCCGCGTGCGGGAAGCTTGTAATCTCCGCGGCGGGAATCGTCGCATACTCGGCGCTCAGCGGCGCGTTCTTTCCTTGCAAACGCAGCGTGTCGAAGGCCGAGCTCATATCGCCCACCCCCGGCACCAGATCGTCCGCCGGCCCCAGATTCGGCTGGCCAAACTTATCCGCGCCAATCGCCCGCGCCCTCGCCTCATCCGGCAGATCGGCCAAAGGAATCAGGTGAAAAAGCTCATCCACAAACTTGATGATCGAGCTATGCTCCGACGGCACATGCGAAACGCCATGCGCCACCGCATACGGCGAGATCATAATCGCCGGAATCCGTGGCCCCTGCTCCAGCGGCAGCCCGTTCGCGTCATGTGAACGTATCCGCGGCTGCGCATGGTCATAGAGCCCATCCGACTCGTCGTAGGTGATGATGATCGCGCTCTGGCTCCAGTATGGGCTGGCCGCGATTGCATTGATCTCCTCTGCCAGCAACCCCTCGCTGATCTGCGTATCCGAATAGCCGGGATGATCGTCGTTGCCTGAAAAAACCTCCGCCAGCTTTGGATTCGGATCGACCGGCTTCCAGTTGCGAATGTTGCCATAGCCGCCGCGAACATAAAAAACGCCCGACTCAGGCAGCTGCTTCCTTGCCACCGCGTCAAAGAATTCGCTCAGCCCGTGCAGATGCGTGCTCGCTTGCGGATTGTTCGCCACGTAGCCGAAATATTGCGGCGCGTTGTGATGCGCTACATAACCCTCATGAGACGCCTTCCACGAGGCGTCGTTGACTTCGTGGTCGTATCCCTGCTGATACCAGCCCCAGTCGATCGCCTTCACGCCGTGC
>JBEKKL010000002.1:35472-177222 GCA_050010735.1 Occallatibacter sp.
GCGATCTTCTCAATATCGTTCTGCACATCGGGCAGGTCAAAGTCAGGATCGTAGTCGGCCGCTGTCGTCTCCTTGATCGCGTCGCCCATGAATGACAGCGGCAGCGTAGCAAAGGTCAGGTTCTTGGAGATGGTCTTTCCCGGCGGCACGGCCTGCGGCTGACGCAGCTTGTTTGCCGTGTCCAGCACCGATCCCCAATAAGGCGCAGGGTCGTCAACCAGCGGAACGATCCCACTCTTGCCCTGACCGCCGGTCGTAGCAGCATCCGGATGCAGCATCCACTGCGTCTCGCCGGTCTGGCCCGAGATCATGGCGATCGCATTCGGCGTCGAGGGCCCGATGATCGTGTCCATGAAGTGATCGAAGAGCGTAAAGCGATCCGCGTACCTCCACAGAAACGGCGCGGTGTCGCAATCCACGTGGCCCATCACCAGTTCGCCAAACTGTTTGCGTTCGAGTGTCGGCGCATTCGACGGCACGCCGTTGACCAGAGTCACGCCCTCCTCGGTCAGCGCATACTCCGAGTTCTGCGCGAGACCATTCGAGTCCAGCGCAATCTTGCGCACAATCCCCGTATGCGAGTGGTTCACCGAGGCGATATCCGCAGGATAGAGCTCGACTGTCTTTCCCTTCGCATCCTTCACCGTCGCTGGAATCTTGAACGGCGTAATCGTTCCCAGGCTCCCATCGGTATTCACAATCAGTTGCGTGAATCCAGCCACCTGGCCCATCGTATAAGGGCCATTGGCGTCTGCGTAGAGCCCGCTCGCGCCCGGATAGCTGCCGAAATAGAAATCAAAAGACCGGTTCTCCTGGAAGAGCACAAAGACGTACTTGATCTTGCCTCTGATGAGCCCCCACTTCTCCTCGGGCGAGATCGCGGGCTCCTTGACCGGATCGACAACCTGAGCCATCACCGCCGCGCTCGACTTCGGCGCAATCGTCACATCAGGCGGCGCACTCTTCTCCTGCGCCGCGCATATGCCCGAGCCAATTGCGCACAGGCAGATCAGCGCGGCTGAGATCTTTGTTTTTCGCATGTCCCTAAGCTAATCCGTCACCCATCCCATTGCCAACGAAAACAGACCCTGCCCGGTACTTCGTTCCATGAATTTTCAGAGAATCCTGCGCTGCCCCGGTTGCATGTCGCCGCATACCACCCGCACTGGCTGCCGCTCCCCTCGCATCCTGTAACCAGGTCATTCTGAGACTATTTCCGGCCCGTGATTGTCCAAAGAGACAAAGAGGGAAGCGCATGCGAGTGCTGATCTTCGGTGCGACCGGGATGGTAGGGCAGGGCGTATTGCGCGAGTGCCTGCGCGCGCCAGATGTGGAATCTGTGACAGCCGTTGGCCGCAGTGCGACCGGAATGCACGACCTCAAACTCCACGAGATCTTACTCTCGGATCTCTCGAACTACGCCGGTATCGAGCCCAGACTGTCCGCCTCCGACGCCTGCTTCTTCACCCTCGGCGTCTCGTCGGCCGGAATGAAAGAGGCCGACTACGAACACATCACCTATGAACTCACACTCGCAGCCGCCGAAGCTCTGAGCCGCCTCAATCCTGGCACGACCTTTATCTACGTCTCCGGCGCAGGAACCGACAGCACCGAAAAGGGCCGCGTCATGTGGGCGCGCGTCAAAGGCCGCACCGAAAATGCCCTGCTGCGTCTCCCACTCAAGGCCTATATGTTCCGGCCGGGAATCATTCAGCCGCTCGATGGAATCCAATCGAAGACCCGCGCCTACCGCGTCCTCTATGGTCTCGCAAAGCCGCTGCTGCCGATCCTCGGCCATGCTCTTCCGAATCAGGTGCTGACCACCCGCGAGATCGGCCAGGCGATGCTGGCCGTCGCGCGGCGTGGCTATGATAAGCGCATTCTGGAGACCCGTGACATACGTGCTTTGCTTCGCACCTGATCCGGCCGGGAACCGCTAGAAGTGATGCGAGACGCTCGCGATCACCGTGTAGTCCGCGAAGAAAGCATCGCCATTGGTGATGTTGTACTGGATCTCCGGCACGCTCGGCGGGCGGTCACGATAAAGCGCCCACGGGCCGTTCACTGCAAAGGTGTCTCGCTTGTAGTTGAGGATCAATCCCGGGTCCAGCGAAAAGATGAAGCCCGGCCGCCGGAATCCATCGCTCGAGCCGATCAGATCGCGCACCGGCACGCCCTCGCCGCGGACACCAAGGCTGAGCGCCAGTCCCTTGAGTCTCGGCATTCCTTGCGAGACCCCGCCGCGATAAAGATACTGGTCCGTCACCGACATCACGCCCTGGCCCGGCTGGCTGCGAAACGTCGGCACGCCATTGGTGTCTTCGGGATTGAACAGGTAGGTACCTTGACCGTAGAGGGACGCGCGCCGCCAGAGCGATTTGTAAGCTTGCGCACCAACGTTGAATCCCCAAGCCCCATCGCCCGGCTGCATCGATTGATCGGCTGTGGCCTTGATGATCTGACCCTTGTAGAGAGCCGATCCGGTCGCATTGTCGATTCCCGTCGGAATCTTCACAGCAGTGCTCACCGCTATATTGCCGCCGTTCTCCGTCGGCGGGCGGAAGAGCCAGGCCTGCGCGCCAAGCGTCATATCGCCGAGCCCGCTCACCTGGAAAACTCCCGACGGCGGATAGATCTGGTCGCGCGTGCCGTTGTAGACCGGCACATCCGCGATAAGGCTCCAGCGTTTATTCAGCCGGTATTCGATGCCGATATCGAAGATGTTCTGGTGGTTTTCTACGGCAGTCGGCCTCGCGATCTCATTGCTGCCTTGGAAATACTTGTTCGAGTTGAAGACCCTATAGCCAATATTCACCGTCAGATTGTGCATCGAAAAGGGCGATGGCGTACTCGCCTGGCTCGGCGCAACCAATTCGTCGAGAACGCGCTGGTTGCTATGGGCCGCAACGCAACCCTGCGGCCATGCCATGGTGCCTGCGGCTGCAACCATGCCAGCCACCATCAACATCAACAGCTTCTTTGTACTCTTCATCCGGAACCTCCAAAAGTGGCCTCGCAAAGAAATGTGATTTAAATCACATTAAAGGGCGGGTACGCCAAAGCTAATGGAGCAACAGGACCGGTGTCCTCAGTCCTTCGGTCGAGAAAAACCTCCAACCGGCAGGAGCCCTCCTCCCGATCCCCGCCAACGCCAACACCGCGACGGCCATGCTAGAGTGAGAATCCACGGAGGTTATGCTCAATGGCGGCTGAGATTCAGCTTCCCGGCAACGGCGAGACGATCGATCTGCAGCAGCAGGTGGCGCGTTTGCAGGCGCTGCTTGAGGCCTCCCGCCAGGTCCACTCGACCACCCGCGAAGAAGAAGTCCTCGAGCAGGTCCTGCGCATCGTTGTCCGCGAACTGGAGATGGCCGGGGCTGCCTTTCCTTCAGCCGGAATGACCTATGGCGAAGCGCCAGAGGGCGACGCCGACTCCACAGCGGGCGCTTTGACCTATCCGCTCGATGACCGCACCGGCCAGCGCATGGCCGAACTACTGGTCGCCACGCCGGAGGGCCGGGACCTTACCATCTACGAGGCCGACTTCATCGAGGGGCTGGCCTTGCAGGCCGCCGTTGCTCTTGAGAACGCCCGCAACCACAAACGCAATATCGAGTTCGCCCGCGTGCAGCAGGACATGGAGGCCGCCCGTGCGATTCAACGGTCTCTTCTGCCCCACAAGCTGCCCTCGATTGCCGGTTATTCGTTGGGATTCCGGTCAGATACCTGTTACGAGGTTGGCGGCGATTACCTCGACGTGGTGTCCCAGCCCGACGGCAGCATTCTGATGGCCGTTGCCGATGTGGCCGGCAAGGGCATGGCCTCGGCCATGATGTCCACCAGCTTCCGCTCGGCCTTCCGCGCGATGGCCGCCGAAGGGCTTCCTCTGGGTGATCTGGCCGCGCGCATGAACCAGCACCACTGGGCCGAGGGCGAAGAGGCCCGCCGCCGCTATGTCACGGCGATCTTCCTCCGGCTGCATTCAGAGGCAGGCGAGATCGAGGTCGTCAACGCCGGCCACAACCCCGGCTTTCTCGTGAAGCCGGATGCCGCTCCCCGCTTCTTCGAGGCCGCCGGTACACCCCTGGGAATGCTGCCCGGTATGCGCTACGAGAGCGAGCGCTGCGAATTCACGTCAGGAACCCGGCTTCTCTTCTACACCGACGGCCTGACCGAGGTCTTCCGCGGGGATGAGGAATTTGGTCCCGAGCGCCTGCTCGACGCGTTTTTGAAGTGCCCGGCCCGGAAGGCCGATGATATTCTCGATGCATTGTGGACGGCCATCCAGGCGTTTTCTCAAGGCGGGCCGCAGGGAGACGACATGACCGCACTGGCGCTGTGCCGCGTAGCGAGCGGGTCGGGGACGACGGCATGAGCGACTTCAAGTCCACCAAAGTTGAGGTGCGATTGCCCTCGCGGATGGGCTTTGAAAAGGTCGCTATGAGCACGGCAGCCGCGGTTGCCAAGCTGATGGGCTTCCGTGAAGATCGTGTCGAAGACCTCAAGACAGCCGTGGCCGAGGCCTGCATCAACGCCATCGAACATGGCAACCGCCTCAATGAAAAGCTCAGCGTAGGCGTCGTGCTCTCGGCCGGCGCCGACTCGCTCGAGATCAAGGTCCTCGACGACGGCAAGGGAATGACCAGGCAGCCCGTCAAACCGGACATCGACCGCAAGATGCACGGCGAAGAGGATCCGCGAGGCATGGGCATGTTCCTCATCCAGGCCCTGGTCGACGAAGCCGAGTGGGTCGCCGGCACCGAAGGCAAAAGCAGCTACGTCCGGCTCCTCATCCGCCTCGATAAGGCCATGGAATAATCAAAGAGAATACGGAGAATATCGACAAGTGCAGAGCGAAACCAAGGCGCGCGTTGACCAGCTCACTTCCCCAGCCGGGCATCCGGTAGCCGTCCTGCGCTTCGAGGGCGACATCGCCAGCACCTCAAAGGAAGCAGTCCTGGGCACCTACCAGGCCCTGCCCAAAGAGACCACCAGGCTCGTCCTGCTCGACTTTACCAAGGTCGATTACATCAATTCGAGCGGCATCGCCCTGGTCATTCAGATGATGATCGAGGCCTCGAACTCGGCCCAGAAGATCTCGGCCTTCGGCCTCTCGCCGCACTTCACCAAAGTCTTCACCATGGTCGGCATCACGAAATACGCCGCTCTCTTCCCCAGCCAGGCCGAGGCGATGGCCGCGCTGTAAAACTTGATTTCCGCACCCGTCCAGCGCGAGTATCATGGCCGTTATGAATCTCGAAGCGATCCAGGCTGCAATCCGCGAGGCCGGCTTCGACGGCTGGCTCTTCTACGACCATCATCATCGCGACCCCATCGCCGGGCGCATCCTCGGCCTCGACGAGAAGGCCCACGTCACGCGCCGCTGGTATTACTTCGTGCCCGCTCACGGCGATCCGCGCAAGCTCGTGCATCGCATCGAGCAGGGCCGGCTCGACTCGCTAACCGGCGCCAAGGGCCTCTATTCGAGCTGGCAGGAACTCGCTCGCGGCTTGGAGGCAATGCTCGACGGTGCGCGCACCCTCGCCATGCAATACTCGCCCAACAACGCCATCATGTACGTGTCGATGGTCGATGCCGGAACCATCGAGTTCCTGCGCTCGATCGGCAAGCGCATTGTCAGCTCCGCCGATCTTGTCAGCCGTTTTGAGGCCGTGCTCACCGCCGAGCAGATCGCAACCCACGTCGTTGCGCAGAAGGCCATCGACGCCATTGTCGCCGAGGGCTGGAAAAAGATCGGCCGCAGTCTCCGTCCCGCCACCGGCGCCGCAGGCGTTCTCACCGAATTCGAGATGGCGCAATGGTTGAGCACGGCCATGCGTAACGAAGGCCTCATCTGGGAGAACGGCCCCGACGTCAGCGTCAACGCCAACAGCTCCGACTCGCACTATCAGCCCACCGCTGACCACTCCTCGCCCATCCGCGAAGGCGATTTTCTGCTCATCGACATCTGGGCGCGGGTCGATAAGCCGGCCAGCATCTTTTACGACATCACCTGGACCGGGGTCGTCGGTCGCGAGCCGACAGAGCGCGAACAGTTCGTCTTCGACACCGTGCGCAATGCGCGCGACGCAGCCATCGCGGCCGTCACAGATGCCTTTGCTGCCAACCGGCCCATCCGCGGCTTTGAGGCCGACGATGCAGCCCGGTCTGTGATTCGCGCAGTCGGCTTCGGCGATTACTTCACTCATCGCACCGGTCACAACATCGCGCAGGAGCTGCACGGCTCCGGCGCGCATCTCGACGATCTTGAAACCCACGACGAGCGCCGCATTCTGCCCCACACCTGCTTCTCCGTCGAGCCGGGCATCTATCTGCCCGAGTTCGGCGTGCGCAGCGAGGTCAACATGATGACCGCTCCCGGCAAGGCCTGGGTCACCGGCCGCATTCAGCAAGAGCTGGTGAGAATTTAGGCATCGGGACCGGGAACTTCCAGCCTCCGCAGTGCGTTATAGTCAAAAGGGATGGCAACTGAAGAAACCAAAAGCGCCGCGTTAGCGCCCGCGGCAAAATCCAGCGCGCAACCCGACACGCAACAGGGCTTTGTCTACCTGCCGCTGATCGCCGGCTGGTTGGTTCCCGGAGCCGGGCACTTCCTCATGCGCAAGTGGTACCGTGGAGCGCTGCTGGCAGCCTCGATCCTGGGCATGTTCGCGATGGGGCTGGCCATGCACGGCCAGATCAAGTCTGACGTCCACAACATTCTTGACCTGTTGGGATTGGCCGGTGACCTGGGCAGTGGGCTGCTCTACCTGGTCAGCCGATTTGCAGGCTGGGGAGCGGACCAGGTGCAGGTGACTGTCGCCGACTACGGCACGCGCTTCATCGTCGTTGCCGGCCTGCTCAACATAATCGCCGCTGTCGATGCCCACAATCTCCGCACCGGGAGGAAGTCGTGACTCACTTCTCCGCGGTGCTGCTCTTTTCCCTCTTTGCCTCCACAGTCTTTGGAATCACGATGAGGGAAACGCCGTTGCGCATGCTCCGCTACGCGGCGTACTGCTTTGTGCTCTTTGTCGGCTCGGTGATCGTGCTCAGTTGGCTCATGTTCCTCATTGCGCGCTGAGCCCCTCCGCTTGAGCTAGCATAGTAGGCAAATTCCTCTGCACGTTGAGGCACCCGATGCGCACCGATCTCTCCGTCCGCGCTATGCATCTCGGCGACATGCGCGTCGATGTGCAAGTTCGCAGTCACTCCATCCCCATGGATTACCCCGCCGCAGGAGATGCCAATCCCACGCCTCTTGAGGTGCTTCTGGCCAGCCTTGCCGCCTGTGCCGCAAACACCCTCAACCTCGTGCTCTCGCGCAAAATGGAAGCTAACTTTACCTCTCTTGAGGTCGAGGCCAAAGCCCAGCGCCGCGAAGAGCATCCGACGGTCGTCACCGCAATCGAGCTTGTCTATCATCTCCGCGGCGCCGAACTCGCTCCTGAGATTGTCGAGCGCGCTCTTCGTATCGCCGAGGAGCAACTCTGTCCGGTCCTGGCCATGCTGCGCCCCGGAACCAAGATCACCTCTTCATGGCAGATGGGTTGATGCGAAGACGATCGTTCTCTCTGAAAGGACCGGCCCAGTGAACAAGGAATGGCACACTAACAACCCGATGCCGCCCAAGGCAACGCTTGAGCAGAGAATCCATTGGCACCGGGAGCATCGGCAGCAATGCGCCTGCCGGGAAGTGCCGAAGAGCCTGCTCCCCTACATCAAAAAGAAATAACGCGAATCTCTGAAGAGCTCCGCTTTGGCCAGTTTCGATCTCAGATCGCCCGCGGCCGCTGCCAGACCGCGGCATCGAAGCTATGGGCGCAGTCGTAGCCTTCCGCGCGGTAGAGGTCAATCGCTTCTTCATTTGCCTCGGTCACGGTCAGCGAGATCTCGCTCACGCCCAGGCGCAGGAAGCAGGAAGCAGCAAGGTTCAGCAGCATCCGCGCGAACCCGCGCCGCCGGTAGTCGGGATGCACACAGAGTTGCGTGATGTGCCCGCTCTCCGGGCTGACGCGCGAACCCAGCACCAGGGCCACGATCTCCCTTGAAGTGCGCTGAATAACTACATGCGAAACCTGCGGCGAGAAAACCCCGCAACCCGAGTAGCGCACGATGTTATTGAGAAAGCGCAGCGAGCCATGCGTCGAGCGGTACTGGTCGTTGACCACGCTGTCGGGATGGCCCGCATAGGCCGCCGCAATCAGCCGTGCCGCTGGGTTCAGATCCTCGTCGCGCCAGGGGCGCAATTCGAGTTCTCCGGGCAGGCTCACTCTCGGCGCGCTGAAGAAGCCTTCGAGCGGCCTCACCATGAAAAGTCTGCGGTGAATCTGGAATCCCGCATCGAGAAAGGCCCGTACATGCGAACCCGATGGATGCACCAGCAGTTGCGACTCCACCCTGTCGACATGCGGCGAGTTCACCAGCAGCTCGAGCAGGTGGCGCAGCAGCGTCTCCTCGATCTCATTGGCTGTCGTTTCGGCCGCCGCTGCTCCGCCGTTTTCATGCGGGCCCTCCAGCGCAAAGACATCGCCAATCACCGCCTTCGTGTCTTCGTAGACGCAAAAGACATAGCCGGTTACCTGGCCTGCTTCGATCGCCGCATAGCCGGGCAGCGTATGGCTGTCGAGATATTGCATCAGTACCCTGGCTGAGATGCGGTAGTCCCAGTGCAGGCGTTGCTTCCAGAGCTCGCCCTCGGCCTCCAGCACGGGACGCACCACCGGCCCGGCAAAGTGCCGCAGATCGAGGATTTCGATGGAAGCCTTCGATGCCATAGGTTCCTTCCGACGGCAATGGAAACGGGACGGCTCTACGTTCTCGCGAACCGCAGACAGTCAGCAGCTCTGAGCCGGTATGGCGGTCCACCGTCATCTGACAGTTTACCGGCTGCCTACCAGGTAAACCACCAGTCCCCGCTCCGGCCAGGCGAAGAGCGGCTCGTAGTGCCGGCCGTCAAGGTACTCGTTGAGCGCCTCCTCGGTATGAATGTCCTTACCGCCGCGCCCGGTCACCTGCACCACCAGCAGATGCTGCTCATCCGGCACGCCGTCATCCGAATAATTGACGACCTGGCGGTTCCGGTAAAACGAGAGCCCATATTCGATATCGCGTGGGAAGGAGTACTGCTTGTCCGGGTTCACCTGGTCGCGAATCACACAGCAGACTGCGGCCGTCTTGATGCTGGGAGCTACCGTTGCCAGCTCCTCGGCCAGCGGCCGCGCTGAGTACGTGCGGTCCAACAGGTGAATCACCCGTTTCGTCGCTCCGATCGCCGGAATGCCAAAGAAGGGGCCCACACCATAGACAAACAGAACCAGGACCACCAGAATGCCGGACGTCACTAAGCGAAGGCGGGACACGCCAAAGCCCTTCACAATAATCAGAATCAGCAGCGTCGCGCCGCAGGAGGCCAGCAGGGCCGCAACCAGCTCTCGGGCTGGCGGCATCTGCGTGCCGTGAACGACAAACCATGGCATCATGAGCGCCGACAGGGTCATCACGCCGCAGAGCACCGCGTGGCCCAGCAGCACCCAGCGGTTCAGTCCCTGTTGCCGTCGCCGGTAGAGATAATCTCCGGTAAGAATCGTGATCGGCGGAATCGCGGGCAAGATGTAGCCAGGCAGCTTCGACTGCGATATCGAAAAAAAGACAATGGGAATCAACGCCCACAGCACCAGGAACTCCGGAAAGGCATCCCCCGGACGAGATGCGCAGGGCTTGCATTTGCTGGTGTGCCGTGCCCGCCACTCGCAGACCGAGGTCTGAATGCCGTCGATCAGCGCTCGTACCGAGACCACCGTCCACGGCATCACCGCGAGCAGCACCACCGGCAGGTAGTACCAGAATGAGTGCTCATGATGAAAGACCCGGGTGCCAAACCGCTCCAGATTGTGTTCGACAAAGAAGACACGGAAGAAGTCCGGATTCTGGTGCTGCACGGCAATGAACCAGGGCAACACGATCGCGAAATAGAGCACTGCCCCCGGCCACCAGAACGAGCGCCAGACAATCGACCACTCGCGGCGCAGCGCGGCAAACGCTGTCACGATCACAATCGCCAGAAACGGCGCGACCGGCCCCTTGGCCAGCGTAGCCACGCCGGTGAAAAAGTAGATATCGAAGAGCCAAAACTTTGAACCTGTCTCATACCACGCGTACCAGCCCAACAAGCCGATCGCCAGCGGAGCGGCCATCTGCATGTCGGTCGAGGCCCCGCGAGCAAAGCCGATGATCGCTGCGCAACTGACTGTGATCAATGCCGCGTCCAGGTGGCCGCCGGGGCGGAAGCGCCGCATGTGCAGATAAATCAATCCCACCATCAGGAAAGCGAAGCTGGCCGAGGGCAGGCGCGCGCTCCAGTCGTGCACGCCAAAGTCCTGAAAAACGAACATCGCCCTCCAGTAGTAGAGAGCCGGCTTTTCCAGCCAGGGATGACCGTAGAGAAATGGTGTGACACAGGCGCTCAAACTGCTCTTTAGCGTGTGCGCCGAGTCAAACCGCACCAGCATTTCGTGCGCGATCTGAGCGTAGCGCGGCTCATCCGCTCCCACCAGGCCCAGTCCATCGCCGCCCACCAGCGGCATCTGGCCGTAAAGCAGAAAGAAGAGCGCAAAGGCAAGGAAAACTGCCGCCTCGCGAACAGATGCCCAACCAGGTCGCCGTACGCGCCAGCCTGCGGGCTTCTCAGAAGCAGATGGTTCCTGAAGTTTTTCCACTTCCAGCGTTTCTCCAAACGGGGCCATCGCCCGACTTGTGCTGACAGGCGAGGCCGGTTTCGGTCAGGGCGACTGGGGGAGGCTGACTGACTTTGGCCCCACTCCGCGCTTCGTGAGCCAAACCAGGAACGATCGGCGCCCGCAACCAGCGCACTCGGCTCGATGCATTCGACGCAACGGGCTCTCTTCGCGACCGTTCCAGTCGCTGAAGCCGGGTGAGCGGCTCGTCAAGGCATGTGTCAGGTTAAAGCTGCCCTGGTCTTGCTCTCAAAACTCGAAGGTCTTGTTTCTCTTCAACAGGGTCAAGGCTAACAGATTCGGGCTGGGATTGAATGCACGACTCCTCGGGCGAAGCGGCTACGCTTGGACGCAACAAGTCCAGAATCACTTCCACAGCATGATCGAGCGGTCCGTTCAGCGAGCACCCAGCCGCGCTCTCGTGGCCGCCGCCCCCCAGCCGCCCGGCAATCTCCGCCACGTTCACCCGCCCTTTGCTGCGCAGGCTCAGCTGAAAGCGCCCGTTCGGCATCTCGCGCAAAAAGACCGCAGCCTCCACCCCCGAGGCGCACAGCGCGAAATTCACAATGCCTTCGCAGTCCTCCTCGACGGCGTTGACTCGCGCCATATCTTCCATCGTTACCCAGAACCAGGCCAGCCGCCCCTCGTGCGTCAGGTGGTTCAATGCCGCGCCCAGTAGCAGCAGCTTCGACGCCGGTGTTGAAAAGTACACGTTATGCGCGATGCGGATCGGGTCGGCTCCGGCCAGCACCAGCTCCCGCGCCAAGCCAAATGTCGAGGCCTGCGTAGACCCGTAACAGAACCCGCCCGTGTCGGTCAGCAACGTGGTATACAGGCACGTAGCCATCTCAGGCGTAATCGTGGCTCCCGCAGCCTTCACCAGCCGATAGACCAGTTCGCCAACGCTGGCCGCACCCCGGTCGATCCAGTTCAGATCGGCATACGCGCGCCCGGTCGCGTGGTGGTCGATGTTGACCAGGAGATACTGCTCCAACCCCAGCAGCCTGGTCCGGGCCAGCCCGTCGCACTCGAGCAGAATCGCCGCGTCATACGAGCCATCGACATGCGCGGTGGATCGTATTCCTTCGGCGCCCGGCAGTACCCGATGAACATTCGGGATCGGGTCCGCCGTCACCAGGTCGGTCTGCTTGCCTAGCTGCTCCAGCAGCATCCGCATGGCCAGCATCGATCCCACCGCATCGCCATCGGGCCGCATGTGCGAACAGATCAGAAATCGTTCGCCCCGGCGCAGAACTCCAAGGATCGCCTCGATCCCATCCGCCGCTTTTCTCGCCGGCGCACCTCCCAATGCGGACGCCGCTGCCGTGCCGGAGCTGTCGACGGCCGGCTCGAACGAGATGCTGCGGTTGGCGTGATCCATGCCTTGGCTACTCCACCGATACCTTTTGTTCGCTCGCCGCACTCGGCTCCGCGATGCCCTCCGCCGCGACTGCCTTCTGCCGCTTGCGATGGCGGCTCATCAGCTCTTCGATCCGTGCCTGAAACCGCCCCGAGCGGTCGGCAAAAAAGCTCAGCTCCGGCACATGCCGCACTCCCATCCGCTCCTTCAGCTCATAGCGGATGAACCCTTTGGCTGCCTCCAGACCGGCCACCGTCTCCTCTTCTGCTTTCACAATGTCTTTCACCGCGCTGTCGATCGCCACATAAACCCTGGCCGACTTGCCGCCAGGATTCAAAACCACCTCGGTGACATAACAGAGGTCGATTCGGGGATCGACCAACTCGCCCTCGATCAGCACCCCAATCTCCTCACGCAGCGCCTCCGCAACCCGGTCCTGGTGGTGCTTTCGCCCCCTGTGCTCCGGCATGAATCCTCCTGACCCGCGTAGACCCTTCAGCATAACAGAGGCTTAATCAAAAAAAGCGAGGGGGAATCCGATCAGTCAGAGGCGCTTAGGCCGCAGATTTTGCTTGAGATGTTTCCTGAGACCTCTCTAACCTCCGCCTTTCAAGCTAGGCGTTCCAATTGCCTACCCACCCGCGGAGCCCCTCGCTCCAAATCAACGCAGAGGAGTGTCATCTCTTGGGAAAAGCTCATACCAACCCGAGGAAACGAGCTTCCTACGCAGTCGTCCGCCAGCCAGCCACCCCGCCCCAGGCAAAGCCAGCCGAGAAGATTCGACTCCTCCTGGCCCTCGCGCTTCGCGAATATCATGCCGAACACATGGCCGAGGTCGAGCGGCTCTGCCTGCAAATTCTGGCCATCGACGTTCGCCACGCTGACGGTTTGTACCTCCTCGGTATGGCCGCCTACAAAACCGGACGATACGAGTTGGCTGAGCGGATGATTCGCCGCGCTATCGTCGTGAACCCCCATCAAGCCTACTACCAGTCCAACCTCGGCAATGCCCTCAAGGCCCTGCGCAAATTCGACGAGGCGGTCGACTGCTTCAAGCGAGCTCTCGAAGTCAAGCCGGACCACGAGGAGGCCTGTTACAACCTCGGCAACACCTACCTTGCCCAGAAGAAATTCGACCAGGCAGTGGCGGCCTACAAGCAGGCCCTCGCCATCAAGCCCGATTACGTCGATGCCCTCTGCAATCTGGGCAACGCCTACCGGCAAAAGAAAAAACTCGACGAGGCGATCGAGTGCTTTCGACGGGCGCTCGTCCTTGCCCCCGATTACGCCGACCTCCACTGCAACCTGGGCGACGCTCTTCATGCCCAGGGCAAGGTCGATGAGGCGATCAGCTTCTATCAACGCACGCTGGAGCTCAACCCCGGCCACCACAAGGCCTGCAACTGCATGTGCAATGCCTGGTTCGATAAAGGCGATCTGGTCCAGTCCACCCTCTGGTGCGAACGCGCGTTGGCCCTCGTGCCCGACTACGGCGATGCGCGCATGAACCAGTGCCTCTTGCAGCTGCTTCAGGGCGACTACGTCAACGGTTGGCGCAACTATGAGGTGCGCTGGAAGGTCTACACGCCGCGCACCTCGCCCCAGCCTCTCTGGCTGGGCGCGCCTCTGCGCGGGGCGCGCGTCCTTCTCCACGCCGAGCAGGGGCTGGGCGACTCGATACAGTTTCTGCGCTACGTGCCTCTCGTTCAGGCCGCCGGCGGCCGTGTCATTCTCGATCTGCCCGCCAAGCTGCATCGGCTGGTCGAGCGAGTCCCCGGTCTTCTGGCCGTCGTCAATACCGGCGATTCGCTGCCCTACTTCGACTGCCACTGCCCGCTGATGAGCCTGCCGCTCGCTCTCGGCACCACCCTTGAAACCGTCCCCGCGCAGGTCCCCTATCTCTCCGCTCCGCCTGAGGCTCTAGCTGCGGCGGCCACGCTTCCCTGGCCGGCCTCAGGACTCAAAGTAGGCCTTGCCTGGACCGGCAATCCCGACCACCCCAAGAACCGTTTCCGCTCCCTTCCTCTTGAGCTCCTGGAACCGCTCCTCGAGATCGAGGGACTCCATTTCTTCTCACTGCAGATGGGGCTGGGAGCCGAGGAGTTGGCCGCCCGAAAACTGCCAATCACCGACCTTGCCCCTTTTACCTGCGATATGGCCGACACAGCGGCGCAGATGGCTCATCTGGACCTGGTCATCACCATCGATACCTCAATGGCTCACCTCGCCGGCGCGCTCGGCCGCCCGGTATGGGTTCTTCTCGGCTACGCGCCCGACTGGCGCTGGCTGCTCAACCGCGACGACAGTCCCTGGTACCCAACCGCGCGCCTTTTGCGCCAGGGTACGAACGGCGACTGGCCCCCGGTGATTGCTCGTGTACGAACGGCCCTCCAGCAGTTGGCCGCTCAAAAACGAGCCGGCCATTCTGCGTGAGCGGTGGCCTCATGAACTCGCCACTCGCTCCCAAATCCGAACCAGCCTCAAAAAACGGGAAATCCTACGCAGGCAACACCGCGATTCATGCGCTTTGCTCTTGAGCCTCCGCCGCATCGGGCCTAGCGTCCAGGTAAGGGATACTCCCAGATCGATATGATGAGCCAGGCAATATTGCCCGCAGAGCTGAACGGCCATCTGACAGAGGTCGCGCTCGGTTGCCAGCGAATGCTCGAGGAGAATCCCTGCCATCCCGAGGCACTGGTCGGCATCAGCCTGGTGGCGCTCGCCAGTGGCCAATCCGAGGCAGCGGTCAAGATGGCCGAGGCCGCGGTGGCCGCAGCGCCGCGGATGACAGCCTCGTGGATTGCGCTTGGCCAGGCGCTGAGGATTGCCGGTCGCAATGGCGATGCAGAGCGTGCCTACACTCATGCCCTCAGGCTCGACGGCGGAAACGCATTGGCCCGCATGGGCCTCGGCGAGTTGCTGTTGGCTGCTCACCGTCCTGAAGACGCGATCAAGGAGTTTGAACGGGTGCTCGGCTCGCAGCCGGCGCTCGTAGCCGCGCAAATGAGCATGGGCCATGCTCTGGCCATGCTGGGCCGCGACGAAGAGGCTCTCACGCGCTACAAGACCGCCCTCGCGTTGCGGCCCCGCCTGCCCGAGGCCGAGTTCGCCTCAGGATTCGTCCTGGCGCATATGGGAAGGCCAAAGGAGGCCGAGAGGCGCTATCGCAGCGCCCTGGTGCTCAACCCTGAGTTTGCCGCCGCATGGGTCAATCTCGGCTGCCTGCTGCGCGAGCAGGGACGCGATGTCTATGCTGAGGCCGCCTTGCTGCGCGCAGTCGAGCTGCGCCCCGACCTGATCTCGGGGTGGGTAAATCTGGCGATTCTCGAGCGCGACCGCGACCGCGCCGACGAGGCCGAGGCCTGCCTGCGCAAGGCCCTCGCGCTGAACCCGGAGCAGGTCGAGACGCATCTGGCCTGTTGCCAGTTCCGCGCGGTCGAGGGTGATATGGCAGGCGCGTGGCGGTGGCTCTGGTGGGCTCTGGCTCGCGAGCCGAGGAACGCTGAGGCCGTGAATATGCATGGCATTCTGCTGCACAAAGAGGCCCGCTTTGCCGAAGCTGTCGAGGTCTTCAATGAGGCCGAGGCGCTGGGCAGCCGGGCAGCAGCCTCCAACCGCGGCAACTCCTTGCTCGACATGGGCCGGATGGAGGAGTCTCTGCGTGCACACGAGAAGGCCGTCGCTCTCGATCCTGCTCACTCGGGCGCGATCTACAACCTCGCGCTGACCCGCCTGCGCCTCAGCGACTGGGAGCGAGGATGGCGCGGCTACGAGGCTCGCTGGAGCTTCCGCGAGGTCCATCGCAGCCCAAGGCGCTTCGGTCAGCCGCGCTGGCAAGGCGAGGAACTCGGCGGACGCCGGATTCTTCTCCATGCCGAACAGGGCCTGGGCGACACCATCCAGTTCTGTCGCTATGCGACGCTCGTCGAGGCGCGAGGCGGCGCTGTCATCCTGCAGGTGCAGGAGCCTGTCGAAAGATTGATGGCTTCACTGCCTGCAATGCGCGCCGGGCTCGTGGAGACAACAGTGCTCGGCGAGAAGCAGCCTGACTTCGATCTTGAGTGTCCGTTGATGAGCCTGCCCGCCGTCTTTCATACAACAGTGGACACGGTCCCCTGGCCGGGCGCCTATCTTGGCGCCGATCCCTGTCTTGCCGTCGACAGGCGCCTGCGCACCCCTCATGTCAGGCCCACGCCGGCCTGTCCGCTGCGCGTGGGGCTCTGCTGGGCGGGCAATCCGCGCTACAAGGCCGACAGCCGCAGATCCTTTGAGTTGAAAACCCTGCTGCCTCTGCTTCGCTTGTCCGGCATCACTTGGATCTCTCTGCAAAAAGGGCCTGCGGCGGAGCAGTTGGCGACCCTGCCCGGCGATCTCTTTGTATGGGACGGAGCGAGCCGCGACCGCAATCTTGCCGAGACCGCCGCTCTCGTGGCCACCCTTGATCTGGTCATCACCTCAGACACCTGCATCGCCCACCTGGCCGGAGCCATGGGTAAGCCGGTGTGGATTCTGCTGCCGCATCTGGCCGACTGGCGCTGGATGCAGGAGACCGAGACGACCCCCTGGTACCCGACCGCCCGGCTTCTGCGCCAGAGCAAACCCGGCGACTGGGCCGGAGTCGTCGAGCGGGTTACCCGGGAGTTGACCGACATGAGCGCAGCCCAGCGGAAGGACCCCAGCCGCGTCGATAGTCAAGATTTCAGACGTTCGCGCCTCACCGCAGCGTAAGCGTCTCGCGGACTCAAAAGAAAGATGAAGAAATTTTCTTGACTCTCTGTGCTCTATGTTATAGAGTGCTCTCTATTGAGGGTTCATCTCAGAGAGACGAGAGTATCCTCCGAGGAGATTCACTATGACCGAACACGCAGAAGAGCTGGAGTTAAGAGACAGACTGAGCCTGATCGAGAGCATGATCGCCGAGGGGCGGCGCACGACCGAGAGCTGGGGCTGGACCTTCGTCTTCTGGGGCGTGGCCTACTATATCGCCATCGCCTGGACCGCCTTGTACCATTGGCCGTGGGCCTGGCTCGTCACCATGGCCGGCGCATGGGTAGTGTGCATGATCATTATCCAGAGAAAGAGGAAGAACCAGTCAGTGCAAAGGCCTGGAACGACGATTGGCCGAGCCATCTTCTCGGTGTGGGCCGCGATGGGCGTGTCGATGTCGGTGCTGTTGCCGGCTCTGGGCTTCAGCGGCCGTTTCAACCAGAACATCTTTGTCGCTGTGGTAGCTGCCATGCTGGGCGTCGCAAACGGGGCCTCGGGCATGCTCATCCGGTGGAAGGCGCAGATTAGCGCCGCATTGGTCTGGTGGGCGGCAACCGTGGCTGCGTGCTTTGCCACCGACAACCAATGTCAAATCGTTTTTTTGGTGGCGATCTTCCTCTGCCAGATCGTCTTCGGCGTCTATGCGATGAGTTGCGAGGCCCGCGTGCGCAAGCAACAGGGGGCTCTCCATGCCTGATCTGCCAGAGCTGAATCCTGTGATTCACGGGAAGCTGCGCCTGGCGCTGCTCTCGCTGCTCAGCGGTGTTGAGGAGGCGGAGTTTACCTGGCTGCGCTCGAAGACCGGCTCAACGGACGGCAACCTGGGCGCGCAGTTGCTGAAGCTCGAAGAGGCCGGCTACGTTTCGGTCGAGAAGAAGTTCGTGCAGCGCAAGCCGCAGAGCAACTATCGCATCACCGAGGCCGGCCGACAGGCCCTGACCGAGTACGTTCGGGCGCTGAAAGCGTTGCTCGGCGGTGCGATCGGGGACTGAAGACGAAGTGCCGCTCTGGTTGAGTGCCCATAGCTGACTGGCTAATTCGCTGACTCGCTCTCTCCCGCAAGACTCCTCCTTACCCGTTCCATGGTTCCGAGATAGAAGGCCAGGTTGTGAATCGTGTTCAGCGTTCCGGCTAGCGCCTCGCCCGATTGCATCAGGTGGCGCAGATAGGCGCGGGTGTAGCGGCGGCAGACCATGCAATCGCAGGCCGGGTCGGGCGGGCCCTGATCCTCTGCGAAGCGCGCCCCCTTGATATTGAGCCGCCCCTCGCTGGTGAAGAGCAGGCCGTGGCGCGCGGCACGGGTGGGTAGCACGCAATCCATCATCTCCACGCCCATGCGCGCGTACTGCTCGATCTCATCCGGATAGCCGACGCCCATCAGGTACCGAGGCTTGTCGGCCGGCAGCAGTGGCAGCACCTCGGCGATCATCTCCAGCGTCAGTTCGCGCGGCTCTCCGACGCTCAGACCCCCGATCGCGTAGCCGTCGAACTCCATGTCAATGAGCCGGTCGGCGCTCTCCCTGCGCAGATCGCGAAACATTCCTCCTTGAACGATGCCGAAGAGACTTTGCGTTCGGCCGGCCAGCTCCTCATGCCACGGAACCTGAGAAGAAAATGCACGGAAGTGCTCGAGCGAGCGGCGCGCCCAGAGCATCGTCAGGCGCAGGCTCTCTTCGGCGCGGCTGCGGTCGGCGGGATATTCGGTGCACTCGTCAAAGGCCATGCAGATATCGGCGCCGAGAGCGATTTGAACATCGATCGAATGCTCGGGAGTAAAAAAGTGTGAACTTCCGTCGAGATGCGAACGAAAGCTAACGCCCTTGTCGCTGACTTTGCGCAGGGCGCTCAAGCTGAAGACCTGAAAGCCGCCTGAGTCGGTGAGCATGGCGCGCGGCCAGCTAATGAAGCGGTGCAAACCGCCCATGCGGCGGATCGCCTCGTGACCCGGCCTGAGATAGAGGTGATAGGTGTTGCCGAGAATGATCTCCGCGCCGAGGGCCTCGAGAGTATCTTGCGGAACGGCCTTGACCGTGCCCGCCGTGCCCACGGGCATAAAAACCGGCGTCTCGACCGTGCGATGCGGCAGATGCATACGCCCGCGCCGCCCGCCGGCTGCGGTTGTTGCCAATACCTTGAAGTCGAGGCTCACTCAACGATTTTATCGGGCACGGCCGAGGTTACCGCTTCTCTCCGCCAAAGCGCAAAAGGAATCCGGCACGCGCGAGAGCAGGGGCGGCCAGCGTCGTAGTGGGCGTCTTCGAGACTTCGATCTGGCGATCAAAGAGGTTTTCACCCGCGGCAAAGAGCTGCAATCGCCGTCCAAAATCATGGGATGCGTAGGCGTCGAGGCGGAAATAGCCATGGAGCATGAAGGCATTCGCATCGTCGTCGTACTGGCGGCCGCTAAGACGCGACTGCAAGCTGAGGGTTCCGATGCGTGGCCGGTAGGCGCGCAGATTCATCGTGGCCATGTTGCGCGCCACCTCGGGAATCCAGTTGCCCTGATCCACAAGGACCGCCGCGGTCGCTGGTGGAGTGGGAGGCTGAAGATAACCCCTCGATACTGTTGCGTGGGCGAACTGGTATCCGCCGTCGAGCACGAGCCACCTGAGCGGCTCGACTTCGAAGTCCAATGCGACACCGCGGCTCTCGATCTGGCCGAGGTTCTCGCGCGCCAGCAAGATCGGCGAACAGGTCGAGCATGTCGTCACCGCGACGATAGGTCGATTGACCTGCGTGAGGAAGTAGCTCGAACGAACGCTGCCCCAATGCCAATGAGTCGCCAGGCCACTCTCCCAGCCGGTGGCGCGTTCGCTCAGCAGGGAGCCGTTGGGGTTGGTGAGCTTGTTGCCCACCTGGGTGGAGCGGTAGAGCTCGTTAGGCGTGGGTGCGCGAAAGGCGCGGAAGCCCGATGCCGAGATCGCCCAGTGATCGCCAACCTTGCGCGAGAGACCCAGCCGCGGATCAAAGACTGCCTGGTTGAATTGTGGGGGCTGAGTCGTGGCCGGCGTCCAGGTTGACCCATTCGATGTCAGCTTTTGCCCATCAAAGTTCTGAAACCAGTCCATGCGCGCGGAGCCAGTCGTCGTCCAGCCCTTGCGCGTCCACATCACCTCGCCATAAGCCGCGGAGTCGCGCTGGTGGTCGTGCAGGTTGGTGATCGCAGCTGTGCTGCCGTAGCTCTGTTCGCGGTCCCAGATGCGCACATCATGGGCGTCGCCTCCAGCCACCAGCAGCAACCCCGCGCCGAACGGCTGGCTCCAATGGAGCGCCGCGCCGAGTTCGTTGTCAGGGGTCAGCGAAAACTTGGTCAGCGTCTCACCGTTGCGCAGGGTTGTGGAATTGGCAATCTGCGAGAAGGTCTGCCGGTAGTGCTCGCTCGATCCGTAAACTCGCGCGACAAGAGAGCCGCCGCGCGGAGCCTGCCAGTCGCCGCCTGTCGAGTAGCGCCAGAGACGGGTTCCGTTGGTCTGGTCGGGAGTGCCGTTGCCACGCGCCTCGTTGAAGCCGCTGCCGCGCACCATCAGCCGAAGCGGTCCGCGCACATGCTCGGCGAGAAGCATCGCATTCTGGCTGTGAACGCTGGAGGCGATGTCGACCGGCCCCCGCTGCCATGGGGCCTCCTGAATGTAACCGTCGGTGCCGATCATTCCTCCGGCGGCCAGCGCGCCCCATGGTCCACGCTTCGCTTGAAGAAGCGCGCTGTCATCGAAAGTGCCCTCGCCACCATAGCTCGACCGCAGCTCAGCCGAATCAGTCGCCGGGCGCGCAGAGACCACATTGACCACGCCGCCGATGGCGCTCGATCCATACAAATCACTGGCGCCTCCGCGCACCAGCTCGATGCGCTGGATCGAAAGCTCGGGCTGTTCCTGCCAGTGAATCCAGCCGCCGATCGGATCGTTCAGCGGCACATCGTCTTCGGTCACGAGAGTGCGGCTGGCTGAGGTGGACCCCAGTCCTCGCAGGCTGATTCCCTGCGAGGTTGGATTGGCGACCAAAGAGGTCGAACGCCGAAAGAGTTCGACGCCGGGGAGCTGCCGCAACTGGCTGTCCAGAGTGATCGAAGCCGTCGAGTCGAGAGCCTGCGCGGAGAGCAGCCGCGTGGTCGCGGGGCTTTCCAATGCATCCAGCGGCGCGCGGTAGGCGGTGACTGTCACCGCCTCGGTGGCGCCGGAAGGTTCAAGCCGAATCGTTGTCTCGCCCGTGATTTGCGCGCTCTGTTCAGCGAATCCCTGCGCAGCCACAACGATCGCGCAAGGCGCGGCACACTCGATCTTCAGGCGGCCGTCCGGGCCAGTTCGGCCCAACAATTCTCCTGCGGTATTGGTGACTGTAGCTCCGGCGAGCGCTCCGCCCCGATTCTCCTCAACTGTGATTGTGACCTTCACGACAGCGGCTTGTGCGCATATCCTCGGCGGGACAAACATCATCCCCGCAAGCGCCAGCGCGCCAGCCATCGCTTTGGATTGGAAACACCGCATCCGGTTCGCCGTCGCCGGTCTGGCGCAGGCTATACAGCAATTGTGACACGGTTCTTCCGCTCACGGGGTCAATAGCCTTCGGAGCAACTTCATTGAGCGGCACCAGCACGAAGGCCCGTTCGGCCAATCGCGGGTGAGGAATGGTGAGTTCCGGTTCGTTGATGACCAGATCGGCCAGGAGCAGAATGTCGAGATCGAGTGTGCGGGGTCCATTTGCGATTTTCGCCGTCCGGTCCCTGCCAAACTCCCGTTCGATCGCCAGCAACCCGAGGAGCAACTCGCGCGGACCGAGCTCCGTCTCCAGCGACACCACCGCATTCACAAACCTCGGCTGCTCAGCGAATCCAACTGGAGCGGTCGAGTACAGAGACGAGCGAGAGATCAAGCGGCCGAGCGATTTGAGGCGCAGGGCCGCTGCCGCCAGAGTCTCCTCCGCGGGGCCAGCCGAAGAGGCCAGGTTGCTGCCCATCCCGATTTGGGCCGTCTGCATGAATCAAGGGTAACGCGATTGACTACGCTTGATCTGGCGCAATGATTCCACCACCATCCACGTGCGCAATCTCTGCGCTGAGACTTATACTTAAGGCTGCATCCTCCCCCAAGCGAGGAGTTCATGGCGGAAAACCCCGACCTCAAGATACGAAAGGCTCGACTCGAGGCGGGCTCGCTGATGGTTCGCAGGCAATACCGCCAGGCGATCCCCTTCTTCGAGGAGGCCATTCAGCTCCTTTCGGAGAAAAACAAGCCGATTGCCTTATCCGACATGCTCTGGCGCGTCGGCCAGTGCTACAACCGCATTGGCCTGGGGGAGCACGCGGCCGTTCGTTTGCGGGCTGCCTTGCAGATTCTGCGCGCCTATCCGGGAGACGATCACCTGCCCAACGTTCTGCTGGAGCTCGGCAATGCACTGCGCAAGAACGATCCAGCCGAGGCAGAACAATGCTATAGAGAGGCCGCGGAGCTGCATGTTGCCAGGAAGCAGGTTGAACTCGCCGCCGCAGCATGGGTCAATCTCGGGATCATGTATTCGGAGCAAGAGCGCTTCGAGGAGTCGCTGGCGCACTACGAGAAAGCTCGTGATGTTCGCGAGCGTTCGCCCTCCGTCAAACCCTCGCGCATCGGCGTGCTGCTCAACAATATGGCAAACTGCCATCGCCGCATGGGCAACATTGAAGAGGCGCACAAGCTGGTCGACCGCGCGGTCGAATTCCTTTCGCAGAACGGCGATCCGGGACCAGCGACGGCCTACGGAACGCGCGGACTGATCTATCTCGACAGCGGAAACGACGCGGAGGCCGTGCAGTGGCTCCAGGAATCCTACGCCGAGAGGAAGAAGGCATCGAGCCCCAACTTCGAGACCATCGCCGAGAATCTCGAGAAGGAGATCGCCGCGCTGAAGCGACTGGGCAGAATGGAAGAGGCCGCACTGGCGGAGGATCGGCTGGCTCTGGCGCGCGCCGCCATGAAAGAGATCCCGCAACCCTGGATCTGGTAGCATCCTCTTTGGAGAATCTTCAGAATGGACGCACTGAACAACACGAGCCTTGGCGCCCGCCGCAACGAAGACATTGCACTCGATCTGCTCAAATTCGTAGCCGGCACTGCCGGGATGGGACGGCCCGCCGCGCCTTCCACTGGTTTTAGCGGCACCGGCGCACCCAAACCCGAAGAGCACGTTGCCCAGCTGCTCAGCCTCTACAGCCGCTGTCTGAAGGTCGTGCAAGGCCACGGGCCGGGAACAGAGGCTGAGCTATAACTGAAAAATCCATCGTACGCGTTGCAGTTGCCGGAGCAGGATCATTTGGCAGGAACCACCTGCGCGTCTACCGCGAGTTGGAGACGGCGGGTGAGGGCGTTGCGCTCGTCGCTGCCGTCGAACCGGAGCCGATGCGAGCCGCCGAGAAGGCTCAAAAATATTCGATTCCAGTCTTCGCGTCCGTCGATGAACTGCTGGCCTCCAATCTCAAAGTAGACGCGGCAACCGTCGCCGTTCCGACCGTGCATCATTATGCCGTGGCCTCGACACTGCTTGACGCCGGCATCGATCTGCTTGTTGAAAAGCCGATAGCCGCCTCGCTTGCCGAGGCCGACGATCTGATCGCGCGCGCTGACAAGAATCATCGCATCCTGCAACCCGGACACCTCGAACGCTTCAATCCCGCCGTGCTGGCGACTCAGCCGCAACTGCGCCGGCCCATGTTCTTTGAGGCCCACCGGCTCTCGGTCTTCACTCCGCGCTCCCTCGACGTCGACGTGGTCCTCGACCTGATGATTCACGATCTCGACATTGTGCTCACCTTTGCGGCTTCGCCCGTGCGCGAGGTGCGAGCCGTCGGACTGCCAATTCTCTCACCCAAGGTGGACATCGCCAATGTGCGAGTGGAGTTTGAGTCGGGCTGCGTAGCGAACTTCACGGCTTCGCGCGTCTCGACGGAACGGGTGCGCAAGCTGCGCTTCTTCGAGCCGCGGCAGTATGTCTCGATCGACTACGCGCGACAGGATCTGCTGGTGATCGGCGTTGAAGCGGAGACGGGCAAAGCTTCGCCAGCCGAAGTGATTGCGTCGCTGCCGCCGCAGGTTGCCGCATTGCTGCCGCCGGGCATCGCGGAGGGTATCGCGACGGGGAAGATCGATCTGGCGAAGATTGATCCGGCATTGATTGCGCAGTTTGCCGCCATGGCAAAGATCGACCCGTCGGTGATCGCACAGTTCACAAATCCTGCGGGATCGAATGCGGGCTTGACCTTCTCCAAGCCAGCCGTTACGCCGGGCGAGCCGTTGCGGCTGGAGATTACGTCCTTCCTTGAATCGGTCCGGACGCGACGCCAGTCGCTGGTCACTGCGCGCCAGGGCCGCGAGGCGCTGGCTCTGGCTCTGGAGATTCAAGCATCGATGGCCGCCCACGCAAAACGCGCCGGACTCGAAGACTTCTTCAATCCCGGCGCGTAGCTTCGCCGATCAGCCGATCACGCGATCCCGAGCACGCGGTTGAATGAGCCAACGATGTACTTCCACACAAGGTAGTAGCCGGCCAGAGCCGCCAGGAAACACGGCACGATCAGCGTGTAGGGTACCTGGCACGCGTTAAACCATGTGACTCCGTGCGAGCCCAGCACCAGCGCCCCGAGACAGGCAGCCGTCGTCGCTCCCATCGGCATCAGAACGAGAGGCAAGATTGCTCCATGCAGGCCAATGGGCAGATGCGTGCGATCGTGCGAGCCAAGCCAAAGCATATTCCACAGGCCGAAGAGCGACGGCACCACCGCCATGGGAAAGATCAGCGCCTGTTCGATGGGCACCGGCACTCTGAGCACGAGCCGCACCACAATAAAAACGGTGAGCAGAATAGGCAGGATGAGGGTGGGCACAAAGATGCCGGCCAGATAAGCGCGAAGATAAGGATGAGTGTTCATGGCTTCCTCCAGTTTCTGCGAGCATGCGCCCGCGGTTTCATAGGTAGTAGAGAATCACCGGAATCGCAGCCGGAAATGACCCAATCAGCAATACCAGACCAACCGCAAGCACCCCGTCAAACCAAGCCCAGTTGATTCCGGCTTGCGGGTGCGCGAGAGCCTCCTCGTCCATCCGCCGCAACATCGCGGGCCACAGGTCGCGGGTTGGTTCGGCGTCCATATCAACCGGCGGCAGCGCCTGCTGCAACAACTTCTTCATCCGATCCCGATCGTCTTCATTCATGGCGTGATTCCTTGTCGTTTCAGGTCATTCCTTAGCAAACGAAGCGCGCGAAAGAGGCGCACTTTGACGGCAGCAATCGAGATTCCCAGCGCAGCAGCCACATCTTTCTGCGGCTGCTCCTCGATCACCGCAAGCGTGGCCGCAACCCGCAGCTTTGGTGGCAGCCGACCAAAGGCCTGCGCGGTCTTCGAGCGAATCTCCGCGGTAATTGCCGGATCGGCAGCGAGTGGAGCTACTAACTCGGCACAGCTTTCAGCGCTGACTTCGCTGTTATGCAGCTTCGCTCTCAGCCAGTCGAGCGCCACATGTGTCGCAATACGTCGTGCCCAGCCCTCGAAGCCCTGTGCAGGCTCAAATCGTGCGTGGGCTCGATGAATGCGCCAGAAGCTCTCAATGGTCAGATCCTCCGCTGCCGCCGGGTCACGCACGATGCGCAGGATCCATCCGTAGACCGAGCGCTGATAGTGACGGAAGAGACTCTCGAAGGCATCGGCGTCACCCTCGCGAAAGAGGTTCAGGACGTTGCTTGGCTCGCTCTGCATTCGTCCTTCCCCTTTCTACTTATTCTTACGGTGCTGTCACTGGAAAGGTTACATGCTGCTCGTGGGAGTTAGTCTGATTTTTCTTGTAACTCCGGGAACAGTTTGTCAGCCTGTGGTGTCTATCTAAGTACAGTGGTTCCGATTGGGATTTGCGGAGTGCCTGAACCTCCGGCATCAAAACATCGTTGCCGGGGCGTAGCGGCAAGAGCCCCGCTCCCCGCGCCGAGTTAGTGCGCGTGAGCGGTGAGCCCGCTCGCGTCTGAAAATGGCCTCCAGCTTCCACCCGGCGCGGCTGAATTTGGTGCTCCTGGGAGGCAGGCCATGTTTGAAGACTCAACCTTTGAATCCGCGGGACGAATCCGCACACGCAGCCGCCGCTGGATGATTGCGGCCTTCACCTTCAATGCCTCCATCCTGCTGGCGTTCATTCTGGTTCCGCTGATCTATCTCGAGGCACTGCCGCCGCAGTCCCAAACGATTCTGATCACGGTGCCGCCTGCGCCGCATGCGGCCGATCCGACTCCAAAGCCAGTGCAGCAACCTCGCCAGCTGCCGCGGACCGATCTCAACCAATTCGTGGCGCCGCGACAGATTCCGCGGGGAGTTATTATCCCGCCAGTCCCCGATCCACCGCAGATTGCCTACGATCCTCCGAGCGGTCCTGGCACTCCGGGAAGCACCGGAGACGGGTCCGGGATCTTTCCCGCTGGCCCAAAGCCGAGCGTCCGTCCCGCCCAGACCGGTCCGGCGCATCTCCCTAGTACAATCTCCGCAGGTCTGATCCTTCGCAAGACGGTGCCTGTCTATCCGCCCATTGCCGTCACCACGCGCACGGAGGGCACAGTGATCTTGGCGGCCACCATCTCCAAAGGCGGCACAATCGAGAATCTGCGCGTGATGAGCGGTCCGCCGCTGCTGCTGCAGTCAGCGCTCGATGCCGTCAGCAACTGGCTCTACCGGCCCTATCTGCTCAACGGCCAGCCAGTCGAGGTCGAGACCACGGTCAATGTGGTCTTCACCCTTGCACGGTAACGAGCAGTACCGTCCGGGAAGGCGCGAAGCATAGCGCCTTCCCATGATCTTTCCGTCTCAGTTGCCCTTAGACCACGCGGAGTTGAGGCCGGTAAAGATCTCGTCATAGCGGCCGCTCTTGGCGGCGAAGCGCAGCCTCTTCACATTCTCTACGCAGATCTCGGTAGGCGTGGGCTGCGTCTTCAGGATCTGCATCACCTCGGCGATGTATTCGTTCAGGGGCATGGCCCGCGGGTCATCTGCGCCGTCCATCAGATGCGTCGCAACATACGGCGGGATCAGCTCCAGAACCTCGACCTGCGTTGCCCTGAGCTGATAGCGGAGCGACTCGGTGTAAGAGTGAATCGCGGCCTTGGTTGCGCAATAAGTCGGCGTCACCGTGAGAGGAAGAAAGGCCAGGCCCGATGAGACGTTGATGATTGCAGCGTGAGGTTGCATCTGCAGGTGCGGAAGCAAAGCCGCCGTCAACCGGATTGGGCCGAGCAGGTTGGTCGCGATGACGGCCTCGGAGTCGTCGAGTTTGCGCGGCTGAGCGAGCAGATTCTCGGCCCGCATGATGCCCGCGTTGTTGACCAGCACATTGAGCTTGGGGAACTCCGCTGCTGTCTGCGCGGCAAACGTGACAATGTCGACCGGATCCTGAATGTCGAGCACGAAGGACTTCATGCCGGGGTTGGCGGCGGTGGTTTCGTCAAGCGTCTGCCTGCGGCGGCCTGCGATGATCACCTGGTTGTCCAGCTTGTGCAGCTCTTCGGCCAGGGCGCGACCGATGCCAGTGCCGCCGCCGGTGATGAGAATCGTGTTGCCGGTGAAATTCATAGGGAGATGTACCTCTCAAAGGCATGATAACGGGTGGATGAGCCTGAATTCTTGTTGCAGCGAGGTCGCTGGGCCGAGGACGTCGAGCGCGGATTGAGTTTCGAGAAAGTTGCCGGCCCCCGCGGAATGCGGAGAGGCGGGAGAGCGAGGTGAGCGCCTATCTGGTCTGCGACACTGAGATCGCGAGATAGTCCAGCTTCGAATGGCTAAACTTCGCACGGATCACGGCGGTGGTCGCGGTCAATCCGAATTTATCCTGGAACTCCTGGTCACTGAGGGCAGCGGTTTGCGTTCTAAGCTTGAAAAGCTCCGCCGGCGGTGTAGGTCTGTTGACTTTTAACAGGTACATAAGTTCCGTTCCGCGGTTCTCACTTGGTGCGCCAAGGATCGTGGTAACCTCTTCGACGCTTTGGCCGAGCCTCAACCCCGAGTCGGTTGCCAGGTTTTTCGAGATTTTATTAGACCTGGCGCAGTATTCTTTCCCTTTCCACGGGGGCGTCTCTGAAAAAAGATAGAAGGCCGAGTTGAATTCACCTTCTTCCACGATCAAGTAGACCTTTTCTCCAGACTCCGAAACATAACAACGCTGCCCCCTTGCGGCTCCAGAGGTTGCGCGATCGATGACGGTGGCATCGCCCAATTCTCTTTGGCCCTCTGCGAGCGCCCCGTTTCTGATGTCGATCCCGACAATTGTGAAGTTGCCCGGCGGAATCTCCCGATCCTGGATGTTTTCTGCCTTTGCTTGGAGTTTTCCGCCCGGACCAGCATCGCCCGATCTGGTAATTGACCACCAATCGGAATCATCATCGAGCTGCACTTCGGAGGGCTTTTGCGCGTTGAGCCGAACGGAGCCACTGACGGCAAACAGAGATAACAATAATGCTGTTGTCGTTCGGATTGTTCTCCCTGGCACGGTCATCTGCATACTTGCATATCCTTTCCCGGCCGCTTACTTCCTCAGAGGCTTGCGGGCAAAGTAATAAAGGGAGAAGGCCAGTGCGCCAAAGGCCAACACACTGACGTAGTTATTATCGACTAGGGTGTGAGGGAGGTTTAAGAGATCGCGGTTACCATAATAAGTAGCTTCTATGGCTTTGAGAGCTACGCCGCAGAGCCCGACGATGCCTCCGGCTGCAATAAGTCCAGAGGCGAAGAGTGAGCCGGGAGAGATATCGCTCTCGCTGTCGGAGGCGCCTGCTCGTTTGGCGGCCTGATCAACGAGCCAGCGCACCACGCCCCCAACGAAGATGGGCAGCGTGGTGCCAATAGGCAGATAAGCACCGACCGCAAAGGTCAGCGAACGAATTCCCAGCAATTCCACCGTAATGACGAGGAAGACGCCGAGCAGTACGAGACCCCAGGGCAGCTTTCGGCTCAGAATACCGTTGATCACGGTGGCCATCAGCTTGGCTTGCGGCGCCGGAGCGCTGGCGCTTCCAATCCCCTGAATCCAATGTACCTCAATCCGTCCGCTGGCGGATGAATAAAGATATTTACCGTCTTGTAACTCAGTTGAGCCGATAGCGTTGAGGACGGTGTATTCGACGCGCCGATGAACTGTCGTGGTCTTGTCTGCGGCAACGACGGGGATCTCGGCAGGAAGGCGATCCGCAGCCGATTGGGCGACGACACCGGGGTGGGAGGCATTGAGGTCCCACGGCTGCGCCATCGCGTGGAACTCCTGCAAGCCGGTGTTCATCAGGTTGAGGGTGAAACCGATGATGACCGTCGAGACGACGACCCCTACCATCAGGGCGATCTGCTGCAGGCGCGGAGTGGAGCCGACAATATATCCGGTCTTGAGGTCCTGCGATGTGTCGCCGGAGTTGGATGCGGCGATGCAGACCACGCCACCGATGGTGATGGCGAGAGCGCCAAATGCGGGAGCGGTCCAGCCCTGCACGAGGAAGACGGCGCAGGTGGCCATCAGGGTGGCGATGGTCATGCCGGAGACCGGGCTGGCCGAGGAGCCGACCAGCCCGACGATGCGCGAGCTGACCGTAACGAAGAGAAATCCGAAAACGACGACAAGCAGCGATGCGGCCAGGTTGGCGGCCCATCCGACGAATGCGCCGGGCACGGGCTTGAACTGAAGGAAGACGAACATTAGCGCGACGATCAGCAGCGAACCGATGAGCACGACACCCATGGAGAGGTCATTTTCGGTGCGGATCGGCTTGGCACTCGCGCCTGCTGCGCCGGGACGCATGGTCTTCAGTCCGGATGCCAGGGCGCCGTAGATGGTCGGCAGAGTTTTGAGCAGGGTGATGAGCCCGGCGGCGGCTACGGCACCGGCGCCCATGGGCTTGATGTAGGTGGCCCAGAGATCGCTGGGAGCCATGTCGGCGATGGGGACCTGGCCGGGGTAGACAGGGTGGCCGAGCTCTTTGCCGAAGAAGTAAATGAGCGGCATGACCACCAGCCAAGAGAAGACGCCTCCGGCAAAGATCACGCCGGCGACACGCGGTCCGATGATGTAGCCGACGCCGAGGTACTCAGACGTGGCGTCGGCATTGATCTCCGCGCCTTTGAGAACGTGCTGCGGGCCAAAATCAGGCAAGAATTCAGGCGAGCCCGGCCATGCCTTGAAGATGTTCCTGTTCTGGAAGAGGGTATAGAGTCCGCCTAGGCCGAGGCCGAGGAAGACGCGGCCAGCCAGAGAGCCTCCCCGCTCACCGGCGATGAGAACGTCGGCGCAGGCGGTGCCTTCGGGGTAAGGCAAGTTGCCATGCTCCTGCACGATGAGCTGGCGGCGCAGGGGAATCATGAAGAGCACGCCGAGCCAGCCGCCAATCAAGGCAAGCATGAAGATGCGCGAGTACTCGAGATCGAAGCCGAGGAAGACGAGGGCCGGTAGGGTGAAGATGACTCCCGAGGCGATGGATTGGCCGGCGTTGCCGGTGGTCTGGACGATGTTGTTCTCCAGGATGGAGCTGCGGCCGAAGGCTCGAAGGATGCTAATGGAGAGCACGGCGATGGGGATCGAGGCGGCGACCGTGAGGCCGGCGCGCAGGCCCACATACACCGTAACCGCGCCGAAGACGACCCCGAAGAAGGATCCCAGCAGAAGGGCGCGAATGGTAAATTCCGGGGGGTTCTCGCTGGGTGGGACGAAGGGCTGAAAATCGGGCACGGTTGGCCTCCAAAGGGACACAAGCAGCCTTAAACTCGAAGACTCTGACAGGGAAGTTTAACAGCAGCAGGGGGATGCGACAAATATACGAAAGTTGGGGGCGGCAGATCACGCTCGGGGCTGAACGCATCGGTTAGCCTAGAACGGAGTGGAAGGACGTGTAGATGAAAGTGATTTCATGGACGAAAGGACTCGGGCTGATCTCTTGGGCGAGCCTGGCGGGGATTTCTATGGTTACGAATGCGCAGAACGCAACAAAAGACAGCGGAAGCACAACCGCGGGCGCTCCCGCGCAGGAGGTCTGGCGATTCGACAGAATCAGCGAAGTGGGTGGGCATCCGACCGTCGTTGTCGGTCACCCGAAGGTGATCGATTCGCCTTATGGCAAGGCAGTGGAGTTTAACGGCGTCGATGACGCACTCTTTGTTGGGGTTCACCCGCTGGCGGGCGTCTCAGCGTTTACCTGGGAGGTGATCATCCGGCCAGACGCGGACGGCAGCCCGGAGCAGCGATTCTTTCATCTCCAGGAGCAGGATCCGAAGACGGGCGCGGACACGAACAACCGGATGCTCTTTGAGACGAGAGTTGTAAATGGGCAATGGGCCCTGGACAGCTTCGCTACGACAGACGGGCAACACCTCACGTTGTTGAATCGCGGGTTGTTGCATCCGGCCGGAAGATGGTATCGGGTTGAGGCGGTCTACGATGGCAAGACCTTTAGCAATTACGTGGACGGCGAGCTTCAGAGCTCCGGCCCGTTGCAGATCGGCCCTCAGCTTGCGGGGCATTCCTCGATTGGCGTTCGGATCAACAAGGCGGACTACTTCAAGGGCGCGATTCTGATGGCGCGGATGACTCGGCGGGCGCTTAAGCCGGAGGAGTTCATGAAGATGCCGCAGCCGGTTGCGGATGGGACAGGCAAATAGGCGGAAGGAATCGACCGGCTATCTGGTTTCCGCCACTGGATTCACCGGGCGGAAGAGCCAGAGGTTGAGCAGCGCAAAGAGGATTCCGCCAACCGTGAACTTGAGCCAGATAGGAGCCTGTGAGGGCGAGAAGAAGCCTTCGAGTGTGCCGGCGACGATCAGCAGGGGAATGACGCCGGAGACTAGTTGGGTGGCTTCGATGCCGCCCCGTGCCACCGACTCCTTCCAGCGGAGCGCGCCGGGGAAGAGCATGGCGTGGCCGATGCGCAGGCCGGCGGCTCCGGCGATGATGATCGACGGCAGCTCGAGAGAGCCGTGAGGAGCTACAAAGCTCCAGAGCGCGAGCGACATCTCGTAGTGGTGGCAGGCCGCTCCGATAACGCCGAGCATGATGCCGTTGGTGAAGAGAAACCAGAGAGTGCCCGCACCAAAGAGGATTCCCCCGGCATAGGTCACGAAGCTGACCAGAATGTTGTTGGTCATGATCGCGCTTGAGGCCAGGGGCGCGACGCTGACCACCGAGTTGGTCCACATCTCGTGGCGCTCCATGGTAGCGATCATCTCCGGCCCGACAAAGTGGCGCATGAATTCGGGGCGGGTTGCGGTCATGGCCGCGCCGAGCAGGCCAAAGCCAGTCGAGATGAGCAGCGAGGCCACGACGAAGCCGATCTGGCGCTGGAAGATCCTCGGATATTCGTCGCGCAAAAACCGAACCAGCGTGAGAAGATTGGTCTTCCTGCCGGAATAGATGATATGGTGGGCGCGAGCCAACAACTGATTGACATGCTGCGAGTAAGTGCGGGATGTGGTGTCCTGGCGCAGGACCGAGAGATCGGCTGCGACCTGACGGTAGAGCAGGGCCAGCTCCTGCAACTCGGCGCGAGAGAGCTGGTTAAGTCCGCTCGCGTCGGCTTGCGCCAGCAGCGATGAGAGCCGGTCCCAGTGAGGCCGGCGCTTGAGAATCCACTGGTTGGAGAGGATTTGCGCCATGGAGAAGAATTCAGACCAGCTTAACTTAGATCAGCTTAACATCGACACGCCGGAGCTGGTGGATATCGAGATGCCCCTGGCCGGCATCGGCAGCCGTTTTATTGCGCTTCTAGTCGATACCCTGATCTGGGTCGCCGGCTTTATCGTCATTCTCATCGCCTTTACGGTTGTCATGGCGAGCCTCAAGACGCCACCTGCGATCTCCGGCCGATTCGCTGGTCTCCTGGTCGTTTCCTGCATCTTCCTGCTGAATCTCAGCTACTTCGCGCTCTTCGAGGCCTTTTGGAACGGACGCACGCCCGGCAAGCGTGTTGCGCGCATTCGCGTGATCCAGCGTTCCGGCAGGGCGATTGGCCTCTTCGAGTCGATGGCCCGCAATCTGGTCCGCTATGTCGATATGCAACCCTTCCCCATTTACGCGGTTGGGGTGATTTCGATGTTTTCGACACGCCAGCACCAGCGGCTGGGCGATCTGGCTGCGGGGACGCTTGTGGTTCGCGATCGCGAGCAGGAGACTCCGATCTGGGGCGACTCGGGGGCGCGAACCTTTACGGCGCAGATATTCTCTCCCAGGGTTCTGGCACCGGAGCCACACATGGCCTTTTCGCTTCCGGCGACCGGAATCGCGAAGCTGACCGCGACGGATCTGGAGGTTTTGGAGGGCTTCTTCGCGCGGAGACTCGACATGCCTCTGCCAACACGCCAGGCGCTGGCGGAGCGGATCGCCGCCGCGATCCAGGCGAAGGCAGGCGTGGAGCGGCCCGCGGGCGCAAGCGTAGAGACCTTTCTTGAGGCTACAGCCCGCCAACTGCGTGATCTCGCGCGGATGCAATAGAGTCAGGGAAGCTGGGTCAGCCGGCGTTCGTGTGGTGGTTCCGAGATTCGATGGCCTTTCCCTGTTCCAGCAACTCCGCCAGCGCCCTCTCAGGACAGATGTGATGTTTCTCCAGCTTCGCCAGCTCCTGCTCTGTCTCGACAGACGAAGCGATGGTCATGAAGCAGAAGAGACAGCGGGTATTATAGGTCCCGTTTTCGTTTTGGGTTCGGCTGTACATCGTTCGAGCGGCTTTCCAGTTCACAGGCCCTGAGATTCAACGATGGTACGCGGCGTTTCACGTGCTGAACGTGATCGGTGTCACCGGCTTGTGTTTGGAGGGATTTGAGTGGCTCTCTCTGCCGGATGGAGCTTTACCGGGCCAATCCTTGATTTGGATTGCGGCGCAGTTGCCAGCAGGCACTCTGGCCCGCTTGCGGAAAGAGAGAGACAGAGCAGGAGACGGCGCTGGAGCCGAGAAAGTCGAACTCCTGCCGGTTGCCTTTGAGGGGAATGGTGACGTAGCGGTTGACCGTGACCTGAGATTGAGGCGAGCCGCGCAGTTTGTAAATGGCCCAATCGCCGGCATACGTGGCCACAATGATAACCGCAAGTACCACAGCAACCCGTTGCAACCAGCGCAGCAGCCATCGCGTCATCGGAGTTCAGCCTTTCAACTCGGCGGGAGAGAGCGGCGCGAGCGGTGTGAGACGCTGGTTATTCGCCGGGCTCTGCTGGGCAGCATGTCGGTGCTGAGGCCGAGATGTGAAAACAGTTGCGGCCTTTTGCTTTGGCCTGGTAAAGGGCGTTGTCAGCGCACCTGAGCAATGTCTCTACGTCGAGTCCACCCGCGGCTGAGGTGCAAACGCCGACGCTGACGGAGACCGGGATATCGCGGCCCGCAAAGTCAACGGGTTCTGCCAGCGATTTTACAATCTTGGTTGCAATCCCCTCCACCATGGCCAGATCGTCGAAATCTGGAAGAAGCGCAACAAATTCGTCCCCGCCCATTCTGGCGACGGTGTCGGTCTTGCGCACGGCCTGCACAAGCCGATCGGCGGTGACGCGCAGCACCTGATCGCCGCCGTGGTGGCCAAAGGTGTCGTTGATCTCTTTGAACTGGTCGAGGTCCACCATAAGAAGGGCCAGCCCTGTTTCGCGGCGTCTAGCGGTTTCGACGGCGGCGTTGAGGCGATCGTCGAGCAGCGCACGGCTTGCCACGCCGGTGAGGGAATCGTGCAGGGCCATATGGCGGAATCGGCCTTCGCTCTCGCGCAGCATCCGTGCCTGCTCTTCGACTCGCTTTCTGAGCACAAGAACCCAGACAAGCGCACCGAGGGTGGCGATGAGCGCCAGGGCCAGCAGGACGAGGACGTGGGCCGGCGTCCACCAGGAGGCCTTTTGCAACACAACAATATCGTTCGGCGAGCGCATGAGCACTTTGAAGGACTTTGCGACGGTGAGTCCTTCACCCTCTGCGACCGCTTCTCCGGCCGCGCTGCTCTGGGTATTCACGCTGATCGAGCAGATTCCTGTGATGCGCAGCCGGCTCCCGGTCTTCCATACGTCTTTTTGGGGATCGGCGAGGCTTTTAGGGAGCACGGCGGTGAAGATGACTTTGCCGGCGCTGAGCATGAGGGTAGTGTCGGAGGAAGCTTGATCGCGACCAATCAGCTCGCCATCGATTGAAATGAGCTCAGAGTCATTCAAACCGTGCAGGATGACATCGGCCTGCATGGGCGTGGCTGGGGCAGACTCGCCCCTGCCGCCAGGCCGGTAATCGACTTCGGTGAGGATGTGAGCATCGCCGGCGATCTCAGCGAAGCCGATGACATCGGCGATGTCGCCGACCGCGATGGGCGTATGCTCCCTGGTCTGCATGCAGATCGAGCCGCTGTCGTCGCGAATGCAGAGAGACGATCCGGGCCAGAGGAGAGTGACCGTTCCGCGCAGATGCACGCGGTGCTTCAGAATTGAGATGTGATTCCAGCGCATCAAGCTATCGACCGGCGCCACCGGCAGGCTGAAGGAATCGAGGGGCGCGGCTTCGACGATCTTGACGGCGGCGAGACCGGGCGCCATGAGGCGCGCGCCGACCATCTGATATTTGGTGCGGCTAAAGATGGGGGCGGCATTGCCGCGGATCAGCACCTTCGCATCCACCAGCTTGGAGTAATCGGCGCCGGCTTCGCGCATCATTAGCACAGTGAGGGCTCCGTCGGGCATCTCAAGGCGTACCGTGACGTCGCGCTCTGCCACGGTGAACGAATGAACCGTGCCCTCGACCTCGATCCATTGGCCATCCCATATACCACTGAAGAGGCTGGCGTGATTCACACGGACGGCCGTTGCGGGCAACTGCGATTGCCCTAACTGAACAATATGAGGAGATGCGATGTATGGAGCAAAGAGCCCGTTATCTGTCACGCCGGTAACATCGACCAGCGTTCCGGCGGGCATCGAGGGAATCTTATTAGCCGGCTCGTTTACCCATATGCTGCCCGTCGCGTCGGTCACAAATAGCGCAGCGTAGCCATTTCCGAGATCGGGATCGTAGTAAGTGACCACCGCCTTGAGATGGACGGGATAGGCGCGTCTGGCTTCGTCACTGTGGAGGCTGTGAGCCTGGCGGGCCGTAGTCAGCGTGGGCAATGGAGCGGACGGCTCGAGGGCGCGGGCCGCGTTTGCAGCGAAGGCGAATCCGCAGAGGAGTGTGGCAAGGGATGCTCTGAGCAGGTCGAAATCGGCCGAGCGAAGGCGGAGCTTCGCCCGCACTTCCCGGTGAAGCCGCAGCGCGCTCTCAGTTTGATTGCGGGACTCTGGGCTGGCTGCCACAGAAAATGAGTTTCCGTGTCTCAAAAGTCCGGCCTTTCTTCTCCCTGGGGGGCCCACCCGAAAGTACACGCACGGGAGCATTATCGGCAAATAAGAAAGCGGGCTTTATGACCTTCGCACATCATAACTCTTCTGTTTCTTGAATCAACCGGCATAATGCTTCACCGGATCGATTGTCGATTGCCCTCGGCAAGGAAGACCCGCGGCGCCATTCACATGTTTCGCAGATGACTATTGAACCCGGGTGAAAGCCTTTGAGAGAGACACAAGCTCAGTCGGCTCGCAATGAGCTCGGGCAAGATTGGCACGGTCTGCAAGCATCTGTTCGTCGTTGCCGAGCGACTGAAGAACCGAGGCGAGCAAAGAGGCCGCCGATGGATCGGCGGGAGGGCAGATGCTGTAGTGCATCCATTTGCCTTCGCGTCGGGCGGCAACGATGCCAGCCTTGCGCAGGTACGCGAGGTGGCGCGAGATCTTGGGCTGGCTTTGGCCGAGAATCTCGACAAAATAGCAGACACAGACCTCGCGGCTAGCCATCAGGTTGAGCAGGCGCAGACGAGTGGGGTCAGCCAGGGCGGCAAAGAGAGCCGCCAGAGAAAGCGATTTGGAGCGACCAGGCACTGATTAATTATATACGCCTTGACAAATATGATCATGGATAATATATTCGTCTAAGCGTATGTGAGGCGCTCTTATGGATACCAAGACACTGGTTCAGGAAAAGTACGGGGCGGCAGCCCGGGAAGTGAAGAAGAGCGGCAGCATCGCCTGTTGTGGCGATCCGGCTCTGCGGTGTTGCGACCCGGTCACGACCAACCTCTACGACGAGGCACAGAAGAGTGGACTGCCGGCCAATGCCGTACTGGCATCGCTGGGTTGCGGCAATCCAACGGCATTGGCTGAGTTGAAGCAGGGCGAGACGGTGCTCGATCTGGGTTCGGGCGGCGGAATCGATGTGCTGCTCTCGGCCAAGCGTGTGGGACCGGCGGGAAAGGCTTATGGCCTCGACATGACCGACGACATGCTGGCTCTGGCTCGCGAGAATCAGCGACAGGCGGGGGTCAAGAATGTCGAGTTTCTGAAGGGCGAGATCGAGGATGTTCCTCTGCCCGACAACTCGGTCGATGTCATCATCTCCAACTGCGTGATCAACCTCTCGGCAGACAAGGACCGCGTGCTGCGCGAGGCCTTCCGCGTGCTGAAGCCGGGCGGACGTTTCGCTGTCTCCGACGTCGTGGTGCGGGGCGAGGTTCCAGCTGAGGTGCGAAAGAGTATGCTGCTGTGGGTGGGCTGCGTGGCGGGCGCACTGGAAGAGCGAGAGTACAGGTCCAAGCTGGAAGGGGCTGGTTTCTGCTGCGTTTCGATGGAGCCGACGCGGGTGTATTCGGTCGAGGATTCGCGGACCTTCCTGGTCGAGGCCGGAATCGATGTGGACGCCGTCGCCTCGCAGATCGAAGGCAAGTTCATCAGCGCCTTTATCCGGGCGGAGAAGCCGGGGGTTGGATGCTGCCCTCCGGGCTGCTGCAATTAGCCCAGATCGGCGGAGACCATGCAAAAACCCTACAACATACTCGTGCTGTGCACCGGGAACTCGGCGCGCAGCATTATCGGCGAGGCGCTCTTCAATACGATGGGCGCCGGCCGCTTCAAAGCCTACAGCGCGGGCAGCCATCCGGCGGGCAAGGTGAATCCCTTTGCCATTGAGCAGGTCGAGCGGCTGGATTATCCGGCTGAGTGCCTGCGGAGCAAGATCTGGGACGAGTTCGCCGCTCCCGGCGCGCCGGAGTTGGACTTTGTGATCACGGTCTGCGACAAGGCGGCAGGCGAGGTGTGTCCCTTCTGGCCGGGGCAGCCGGTGACGGCGCACTGGGGTTTTCCCGATCCCGCAGCCGTGCAAGGCTCCGACGACGAAAAGCGCGCTGCCTTCACACAAACTCTCCATCAGATGCGCAATCGCGTGCAGCTCTTCCTCAGTCTTCCGCTGGGAACCCTGGACCGGATGGCGATCGAAAAGAGCGTGCGCGCGATCGGGCAAGCACCGCTGGGCCCGGATGCGTCTCCGCTTTGATCTGCCTTCGTTCCCCATGCTGAGACATGGCAGCCCACCCGGTGCGATGCCAGAGTTACGATAAGAACAATGAACCCAACAGTTCTGGAGCATGCACCGGCAGCGGTGGCCGAAGGATCGGTGCACTCCTCCGACGGAACGCGCATCGTCTTTCGCCGTCTGGGCAGCGGACCGGCCGTTGTCTTTGTGCACGGCAGCGTCTCCACGCACACCGACTGGATGCCTGTGGCCCGGCTGCTCGCCGATCGCTTCACCTGTTTTGCGATGGACCGGCGAGGCCGCGCAAAGAGCGGCGAAGGTATTGGCCCGTATTCGATCGAGCGCGAGTACGAGGATATCGAAGCCGTCCTTGCAGCCGCCAAAGCCGAGACCGGATCGGATGCCATGTTAGTCGGCCACTCTTATGGAGCTGTCTGCGTGCTGGGAACCGCCCTGCGCCATCCGGTGCCACGTCTGGTCGTCTATGAGCCGCCTCTGCCGGTGGGAGGCCCTATCGCCGGCGAAAACCTGCTACCGTATGCCCGCGCCATCGCGGAGGGAGATCCGGATCGGGCTCTGGAGTTTGGCCTGGATGCTTTTCCTCACATGCCGGCTGCCACCATTCACGCCATGCGCACCTCGAAGGCGTGGCCCCGGCTTCGCATTCTTGCCAAGAGCTGGATACGGGAGCTCGAAGAGATGGACGCGCAATGCCCGGATTTGCGGCGTTACGGTGCGATCACTTGTCCTTCGATGCTGCTGGTGGGCAGCCTGAGCGCCGAACACCCGATGCTCGATGCCGCCCGGGCTCTGGCCGCGGTGCTGCCGGGCGTTCGCGTCGAGTGGCTGCTCGGTCAGGGACACACAGGGATGCGAGATGCGCCGCAAATGGCGGCGGGGCTAATTCGCGACTTCCTGGTCGAGTAGCCGGCCGCAGGCACTGGAGCGGGATTCGGGCTGCGAGGCCGCAGCCCGAATTATCTTTCGTGCGATTCTCCGTTCAGCGAAGCCGCCGCAAAATCTCAACCTAAGAGAGTTTGCCGTTGCAGTCGGGATGACCGCAGAGGCAGTTGATTTCGCTTCTGTCCCCGATGCCCTCGCAGTGGGCGCTGCAATACTTGCTCTTCTCGGGGGCTGGGCAGGTGCAGGCAGCATTCGCGCATTTCTTGGGGTTGGCCATAGCTCTCCTTCGCCGGTCTGCTCGGCGCCCTTTGTTTCAGGGCGCAACCGTTACGATGCAAAAACCGACGCAAGAGATAGTAGCTCAGAATTCCCTGTGCACACGAGCAAAATCGGTGCAAGCCCCCTACTTGCCTGGACTGTGGACCAGAGGCCCCGGCTCCCTGTGCATCGCATCGGAGAAGAACCTCCCCTGATCGGTCAGCGCAAATGGCTCCCACGAGGAGATCATCGTCGGACCCCACTCGGCATCGAAGCACCAGACAATCCAGCCGATTCCTCTCGATTCGAGGTAAGTCGTGATCTCGTTGGCGTAGCCATCATTCTCCGCCTTGGAGCCGTATTCGGAGCTGTAGCCGATCTCGGTGGCAATCACCGGGTAGTGGTCGGCGGCAAAGCCGAAGTCCTCTTCCCATTTGGGGGACCAGGGCTGCTTCCTCTTGTCGGGATATGGGTGGGTGACGTATCCGATGCGCTCGGCCCGGATGGGGCTGAGGCGCAGAGGAGTCAGGTCGTAGGCCCAGTCGAAGCCCGCAACCAGCGGGATGGCGTCTCGGTTGTAGCCGCGAATGACGGTGATCATATCCTCATTGATCTCGCGCCATTCGCCCCAGGTGACCGATCCGAGCCGGCCATTGAAGGTCGTGGGCTCATTGAACAGCTCGAAGAAGGCGACCGTGTTGTTTCCATCGAAATGAGCAGCCATGACGCGCCAGAAATTGAGCGTCTCGGGCAGGCTGGTCTCATACATCGGGTCCTGAAAGAGTCCGTCTTTCAGGTTTCCGATCGAATGCCAGTCGATATCGACATATAGGCCATTTTCGGTCGACCACTCGACGGCCTGATCGAGCAAGCCGAGGTAATTCGCGATCCCGCGCCCGCGCCATGCGACCGGATGAACAGGAATGCGGACCACCGTGGCGCCGGTCTGCCTGACCTTGACAAAGAGATCCTTGCTCCAGTGGCCCTGGGTCTCGAGCTTGTCGGGATCGGCGATGTTGACACCGCGGAAGAGAACCGGATTGCCGTCGGGATCGACAAACCGGTTGCCACGGACCGAGATCAGAGGCAGCTTCTTTGCGTCGGGGCTGTTGACGGGCCGGGTGGGATACGACTTGTGCCACCAGTCATTCACTTTGCCGGCAGGGACGGGCGCATTTTGGGCAAGTGCGCCCAAGCCAAGCAGGGCTGCGTTCACAAGAAGGGCGGTAGCAAGTCGCTTCATGGTACTGGACCCCTTCGCGGAAGAGGCTGATCTTCCAGAGTGTTGAGTTCCGTCGATGTACGGGGGATTCGCTTCATCTTATCTTCCGGCGTTGAGCCTTGTCGATTGCCAAGCACGAGCCGGACCGATGGTATGCCGCCAGACCGCCAAGATTGTGGGAGCAATTTCAGTCTGAGAAGAAATCAGATGCTCGATGTCGGTTGACGGGTGTAGGATGCCCGGGAAGCAATGAGCCTGGGACAGCATTTTGAAGGAAGACCGCCAGCGCGATGGCCCCGCCCCGTCAACTTGAGCCCTTGACGTGATTTTGCGGGTATTCGACAGCAACGGGCTGAATTCACCTATCTTCTTGATATGGGAATGTTTGCTTACAAACGTAATCGGTTCTCCTGACAAACGTAATCCCTATTTTTGGGGGGTACTGACCTTGATAATGGCGGAGACCGATATTTTCTGATAAGCCTAGTTTGAATGGGCCACTCAGCCGGCACGGCGGGCAGGCGCGGAAGATAAGGTACAGTTGAGGCAAACAGGAGCAGTTCATCATGCGAGCGGACGGGGCAGACTGCGCGCGTTTGCGCTCTGTTCCCTCCCTGCCCTGCTGCTTCCACTCCTCTCGTACGCGCAGGCAGGCGCTAGCTCCCGCCCGCTGCCGACCCTCCATACGATTCATGACGTTTTCCAACTGAGTCATGCCGAAGCCAAAAAAGCGTACCCCATTGACCTTGGTGCGGTCGTAACGTACTCCGATCCAACGTGGGGCCTTTTGTTTGTGCAGGATCAGACGGGCACAAGCTTCATCGACGTTCACGGTTCGAATACTGTTTTTCCGCTGGGCACACGAATTCGGGTGCGCGCCGTAACGGATGCCAACGACAATGGCAATTTGATAGCTCATCCGAAGTTCCTCGTTCTAGGAATGGGGACGCTTCCCCAACCGGATCAGAAAACCGTGGCCGAACTCGACGTCGGCGCGGACGAAGCTCATCGGGTGGTCACCGAAGGCGTGCTGCACGCGTGTGAGCAAGATTGGAGCCGCATCTGTTATCGCATCTACGACGGGAAGAAAGTCGTCTGGTTGATGGTACCCGAGCGGGACGGCCCTGAGGCGCAGAGCCTCATCGGCGCGACGGTACGGGCGACAGGTATTGTTGCCCGTCACGAGGACGAAAATCACAAACGCGTGGGCGCGCAGTTGTTTGTCAACACCCTGAGAGAGATTCAGGTTGAGTTGCCACCTTTGCCGGTTTCGTTTTCTTCGCCGCCTGCTCCGATTCGCGAGCTTCGCGCCTCAGACGCCGACCAGCGCTTCGTGCCGATCACGCATCTGCGCGGCATCGTGACCTGGCAATCTCCCAAGCTTTTCTGCATTCAAGACAACACGGGCACGCTGTTTGTGGGAGTCCCGAGGACGGTCGAAGTCCACATTGGAGAGACGGTGGACGCGATTGGTTTCTTGAGCCGTGGCCCCTTCGGCCTGGAGCTGACGGATTCGGCGGTGAATCTGGCTGCGGTGCAGTTGAACACAGCCGGAATTACCCCGCTAGAGGTAACGGCTGAGGAGGTCTTCAAGCAATCTCTCAATGGTAGGCGCGTGCATCTGAAGGCGCGCCTGATCGATCAGAGCGCCACCTCTACCGAGTTTGTCTATCAGCTTGAGCAAGGGACACAGCGCTTCTACGCGGTTCTGCTGCGAAGCGATTCTACGCGCGAGATCGTGGGCCTCTCGCGCGATTCCGTTCTGGAGATAACCGGCGTCGCGCTGACTCAGAACGGAAGCAACGAGTGGCCTGGCGCGCTGCTGGTTCTGGTGGAGTCGCCGAAGGACATCGCGGTGCGCGGGATGGTCGGCTGGCCGACGCTCAGGGGAGCGCTGACCCTTTTGGGCATGATGGCGGTGGGCATCATCTCACCGCTGATCTGGGTGACACTGCTCAGGCGCAAGGTCCGCCAGCAGACCGCGATCATCCGCGCGCGCCTGGAAAGCGAGCTGCGCCTGGAGACGAAGTACAGCAGGCTCGTCGAACGCAACCTGGCTGCCGTCTTCAGCTGGCGGCCCGACGGCACGGTCGTCGATTGCAATGCGGCCTTCGCACACATGCTTGGCTTTGAGTCTCGCGAGCAGTTGATCGGCCGCTCGTGCCGGGAGTTCCAGCACGATCCCGCAAACGCGGAACTGCTGGGCGGTGTGCTGGAAGAGGAGGCGGTGAGCAATCGCGAGGTCAGTCTCCGCCGCCCCGACGGCGCCAGGGTCCATCTGATGATGAACATCACGCCGGTGCAGACGGCGGATGGCTTAGTCTACGAGACCACGGCCATCGATGTAACCCAGCTCAGGGAGAATCAAGCCGAGTTGCAGAGGGCCAGGGACGCGGCAGTCTTTGAGTCGCTTAATGATCCTCTTACCGGCCTGCCCAACCGCAAGCTCCTCTTGCAGACGCTTTCATCGCTGCTCGTCCAGGCAAAGAAAGACGGCGTCACGGTTGCGCTGCTCTATCTCGATCTGGATGGATTCAAACTGGTCAACGATAGTCTGGGTCACGCGGTGGGCGATGGCCTGCTGATGCAGGTGGCAGGCCGGCTTCGCTCATGGATTCGCGAGGGGGACATGCTGGCCCGCCTGGGTGGCGACGAGTTCATCGTCATCATGCACAAGATCCTCACCCGGGAAGACGCGGTGATGTTGGCGGAGAATCTGCTCGAGGAGGTTTCGAGCTCCTTCGAGGTCAAGGGTCACCTTCTCGCCATCGGCGCGAGCATCGGCATCAGCGTCTTCCCCGAGGATGCTCCCAACGCCGAGGAGCTGATCCAGCAGGCAGACAGCGCCATGTATGTCGGGAAGCGCGAAGGCAAGAACCGCGTCGTCTACTACACCCCCGAGATCGGCTCCCGCGTGCACGAACGGCTGACGCTTGAACATCAGCTGCGCGGCGCTGTTGCCCGGAACGAGATCTCCGTTCACTATCAGCCGGAGTTCGAGCTGGCCGGCCGCCGCCTCACTCGCTTCGAAGCTCTCGCACGCTGGACCCATCCGACGCTCGGAAGCATTCCTCCTCTCAAGTTCATTCCCATCGCGGAGGAGAGCGGAATGATCGGGGCCCTGGGCGCCTACATCATGGAGCAGGCATGCACCGAGGCCGTTCGCTGGCAGAAGCTGATGCCCTATCCCATCCAGGTGGCCGTCAACGTCTCCAGCGTGCAGTTCCGCCGCTACGGATTTGTGGAAGAGGTGAGCGGCATCCTCGAACGCACAGGACTGAAACCCGAGCTGCTGCAGATTGAGGTCACCGAGTCGGTGATGCTGGCCGGCATCAAGAAGGTCGCCGAGACAATCGACCGTTTTCGAGCGATTGGAATCAGCATGGCCATCGACGACTTCGGTACCGGCTACTCTAGCCTGAGCTATCTGCCTACGCTTGCCTTTGACGTTCTCAAGATCGACAGATCGTTCATGACCGACCTCAACACGCAGCCGGAGAGGGAATCGATGGTTCGCACTCTCATTGCCTTGGCCCACAACTTCGGCATGAAGGTGATCGTCGAAGGAGTCGAATCGATGGAGCAGCTGGAGCTGATCAAAGCCCTCGGCGCGAATGAGGTCCAGGGATTCATGAGCGGTCGTCCCACTCCAAATCCCGTGATGTATATGCTGCTTGCGGTACCCTTGTGAAGCTGATCGCGGGAATCTTCCGGTCTGGGAGTCTTACCGCCTGCTCGATCATCTGAGAGAATGAAAAGAGTGAATCGAGCGCGCCAGATCGTCCTGCGGCGAGCAGCCTCGCCGGCCCTCGTTGCCATCGCTGTCTTTTCGGCCACGGCGGCAGGCCTGCAATCGCAGGCGCCAAATCCGACCTCTGCCACCAACCCGTTCTTTGGCAGCGTCACAATCCGCCCGATCACAGATGAGCCTCTGAAGCTCTCGCTCGACGAGGCCATCGCGCTGGGACTCAGGAATAACCTGGGGCTCAAGGAAGCCGAAAATGGCGAAAAGTCGATCCAGGGCCAAAAGAAAGAGGCGGTGCAGGAGTTTCTGCCCACTGTCACGCTGACCGGCGATCTCGGCGTCCATCAGCAGAATCTGGCGGCGCTGGGCTTTGGTCCCGGCGTGATCAAGATGTTTGCTTCGCTCTTCCCTGGCGGCATCTTGCCCTCGGGGCTCTCTTTCATCACTCGCGACGACCTCACCGAGGGGCAGCTTCACCTTCGTCAGACGCTCTTCTCCGGCCCGGTGATCGCGGCTTTTAGAGGCGCTGACGCGGCGGAACGAGCAGCTCATTTTGCCCGAATGTCGGCTCGCGGCGAGGTCGTGCAGCAGGTGGCCTCGGCCTATCTGCACTCGATTGCCGCGGCGAGCGAGGTGGACAATGCCAAGGCGCTCGTGGCATCTGCCCAGGTATTGGCCAACCAGGCCCACGAAGCGCACGAGGCCGGCGTCGCCTCGAACCTCGACGAGCTTCGTGCGCGAGTTCAGCTACAGGCGCAACAGCAGGCTGTGATCGCCGCGCAGAACGCACTCGACAAGAGCCTGATTTTGCTCAAGCGCGAGATCGGCATCGACCCCGGTCAGAGTGTCGTTCTCACCGACGTGGCTCCTTATAGCGAACTGGCCGCCGAAACGCCGGAGGAGGTTCGCGCAATTGCTTATAAGAATCGCCAGGACTATCAGAACCTGCAGAATCAGGCGGTCGAGTTCAAGGCCATCCACACGGCCTACCGCAGCCAGCGCCTGCCCACGCTCAGCTTCAACGGCTACTATGGCGTCAGTCAAGTCAACGGCGCGGGCTCGCACGGCAATTTTGCCGCCGTGGGCACGCTCAGTCTTCCGCTCTTCCGCGAGGCCCGGCTGCGTGGCGATGCCGATGCCGCTCAGGCCAATCTGAACGCCGTCAATGCTCAGCTCGACGACCTGCGCGGCAAGATCGACCAGCAGGTCCGCTCGGCTCTGCTCGACGCGGCGGCAACAGCCAGGCTCGTTGAAGTGGCCCGCTCGAACGTCGAACTCGCTACACGCGCTCTCGCCGACGAGACCGACCGCGTCAATGCCGGGGTTGACGACAATCTTCCGCTGGTCACCGCCCAGTCCACACTGGCATCGGCTCAGACCAACCTGGTTGAGAGCCTCTACCAGTACAACCTCTCAAAGCTCGCCCTCGCCCGCGCCGCCGGAGTTATCGAAACGCAGTACCGGGAATACCTCGGCAGGTAGGCCGGAAACAGTTCAACCGCCAGCTGCATCCCATCGATGAGTCTTTGTTCACGTTCCTTCCGCCTCTTCCCGGGCGTAACCTAGAAAAAAAGAGGAGTGCGCCGCGCGTGGGTAGGAAGCTTCAGATCAAGTACTATGTGGAGCCGGATCAGGCTGCGCTGGCTCGCCGGGCGGTTGAGTATCTGGTCGAGATGACCCAGGAAACCGTCGAGGCGCGAGGACGAGCGCGCATTGCCATCAGCGGCGGCTCCACTCCTAAGGCGGCGTTTGAGCTGCTTGCCGACTCTTCACAGCCCTGGCGCAACCGCATGCCGTGGGAGATGCTCGATCTCTATTGGGTCGACGAACGCCCGGTGCCTCCCAGCGATACCGAGAGCAACTATCGCATGACGCGCGAGGCCCTGCTCGATCATGTGCCGCTCAAGGCTACGCAGATCCATCGCATCGACGGCGAACTCGAACCGGAGGCAGCCGCTGCGCGCTACGAAGAGGTGTTGCGCTCCGGCTTTCGTCTCGAAGGCGCCGAGAGACCGCGCTTCGATCTGGTCGCATTAGGTATGGGCGACGATGGCCACACGGCCTCGCTCTTTCCGCACACGCAGGCGCTGCACGAGACGAGCCGGCTGGTCGTCGCCAATCGCGTGCAGCAGAAAAACACCTCGCGCATTACGCTCACCTGGCCGGTTATCAACAACGCCAGGTCGGTCTTCTTCCTTGTCTCGGGCTCGGGAAAGGCCGCCGTTTTGAAGGAGGTCTTCACCGGACCAAATGACCCCGAACGGCTGCCCAGCCAGCTGATTTGGCCTTCAAGCGGTATACTGACCTTGATTCTGGATCGAGCCGCAGCGGCGCTTCTACCCTCTACAGACGAGGATGGCTGTGGTGTTTTGGAGAGGGATAGATGATTCTGGCAGGCGACGTTGGCGGCACGAAGGTTCACTTAGCACTGTATGACTTTATCGATGGAAAGCTGGAGTACTCCCGCGACCAGCGCTTTGCGGCCAAGGACTACCCCGGCCTTGAGGAGATCGTAAAGGAGTTTCTCGGCGCGCAAAAGGTGACTGCGGCCTGCTTTGGCGTGCCCGGCCCGGTGCGCAACGGTCGGCTGCGCCTTACCAACCTGCCCTGGACCCTCGATAGTCACGAGCTCTCCGGCAGTCTCGCCATTACGCACGTCTTCCTGATCAACGATCTTGAGGCCAATGGCTACGGCGTCGCCGAGCTCTCCGCCGATCAGATCTACACGCTCAGCGAGGGTGACGCCAGCCAGATCGGCAATCGCGCTCTGATGGCGGCCGGGACAGGTCTGGGCGAGGCCCTTCTGATCTGGAATGGCCGCATTCACACGCCGTACCCTTCCGAGGGCGGTCACGCCGATTACGCGCCGCGCAATGAAGACGAGATCGACCTGCTGCGCTTCCTCAAGCAGAAGTACAACGGCCGCATCAGCTATGAGCGCGTGATCAGCGGCATGGGACTGACCAGCATCTATGAGTTTCTGCGCGACGTGCGCGGCATGGAAGAGTCGCCCAAGGTCGCCGAGCGCATCGCAGCCGCAACCGATCCCAACGCTGTGATCACCGAGCTGGCGCTGGCGGCCAAGAGCGAAACCTGCGAGAAGGCGCTGGATATGTTCGTCTCGGCCTATGGCGCCGAGGCCGGCAACCTGGCTCTCAAGCTGCTCTCGGTGGGCGGAGTCTACATCGGCGGCGGCATCGCGCCCCGCATCCTCGAAAAGCTGAAGGACGGCACCTTTATGAAGGCCTTTACCGACAAGGGCCGCCTGAGCCAGCTGCTCATCAACATGCCGGTGCGCGTCATTCTCGACAGTCGCGCCGCGCTGCTCGGCGCCGCAGCCTATGCCGAAGCCCGCGCCGCCGAGCTGAGCGGCATCTCGCCTCGCGCCGCGTCCGTGAAGTTCTAACCCGAAAGCACAAACGCAAAATTGAGAGGGCCAGCCGAAGCAGGCTGGCCTTTTCCCATTGCTCAGAATGGAGCGAAGACAATGGCTAAGAAAACCGTGCGTGAGGAATTGACCCCTTACGATCTTGCCGAAGATCTTGGATCGGACGAAGCCATCGCGGTCTTCATGGCGGAGGCATTTCAAACCAACGACGCGGGCTACATCGCGCATGCTGTGGGCGTTGTTGCCCGTGCCAAAAGAATGGCGCAGATTGCCAGCCGGACAGGCCTCTCACGCGAGCAGCTTTATCGCTCTTTCAATGAAAAGGGAAACCCGACGCTGAAGACAACGCTGGCGGTTATGGACGCCCTCGGCGTCAAGCTGACCGCAAAGATTCCAACTGCGGCGTGAGGAGGACCGGCCGTCCAGGCGGACGGCGCTTGCGCGCCATGAGGTTCGTGGTCTCCCACCCTTTCGCCAAGTGCGCGAAATGATGGGCCACGCACCCACCGCCGATCCTTGCGCTGGTACGGAGACAGGTTTACGATGGAGGGCATCCAGCCGCTTCACCGAATAACCCTGGCCTCGCGCCGGGCATTTCGTTTTGGATGCTTCATTTTATAACCCACTCCCGCCGCAAGGCCTCACTTAGATCGGAAGAAAGAGGATTAGCATGGCTGAAAAACACATGATCAAGTTGGCAATCTATCTTTTCCGCGACTGCACCCGAGCAAAACAAGAGGGAGTCGTTAGGATGGTAACTCCGAAGGGCAAGATCGAGGGACATTTCGACCATCTTGATGAGATACCAGCAAAGATTCGAAAGCAGCTTGAAACAGTCGGGCTTACCTACGATGTCGCAGACGATTCTGACAATACAGTGATAGAACCGAAAACTAGAAAACGTCAGGTGATCCAAAAAATCAGGCGTGGGGACTAAGTCATAGAGAATTGTTCATTCGGTTTCTTTGCGAGGACGAACCCTGCCGCGAGTCTTGACAGATTTCAGACCCCACCAAATCCACGTGTTTTGACAGCATAGACACGTAAGATCTCCAAGATGCTCACGAACCCTCCAGATTCCCTTTAACTCTAAGCATCCGTCGGCATGCATGCTCCAATCGTGGAGCGTTTGCGCAGGCGACATGCCTACTTGCTCAACTGCTTCACAAAGAAATCCGCCATCAGCTTGTTGGCTTCGATTGCCTCGGGCAGAGTCGAGTTATACCAGAAGGCATGCGGCAAAGCATCGTAGACAACCAACCGCGCATCGACGCCGGCGTTCAGGTAGGCGCGGTGCAGGTTGACCGTGCCGCTGAGCAGCAGGTCGCGGCCGCTGGTGACAAAGAGCGTCGGCGGCAGCCCGTGCAGGTCAGAGTAGATGGGCGAGAGAATCGGGTCTCTGGGATCGGTCGTGGTGACGTAGTCCCGGTCGTGCGGGCCTGCGGTGGGCGGGGCGAGCGGTCCGGCGAGGCCGCGCAGCGCGTAGAGCGCCATCGAGTCGCCTTGGCGGGCAAAGTCTCCCATGCCGCTGAAGATGCCGAGAGCCGCGGGTTGCGGCAGGCCAAGCTGCTTGAGCCGGGCGGCCACTTCGGCGGTGAGGATAGCTCCGGCCGAGGTGCCGTAGATCGCGATGTGCTCCGGCTTGTAGCTCTTCAGCAGTTCTCTGTAAACGGCGACCGAGTCGTCGACGGCTGCCGGATATGGATGCTCAGGAGCAAGCCGATAGAGCACGGCAACGACCCTGATTTTGGCGTATCCGGCGATGGGAATCGACTCGGTGTAAGAGCCGGAGTCGGAGTTGAAGCCGCCGCCATGCAGATTGAGAAGCACCTTGTCCCGGTTGGCCTCAGGCATTCCGGCGGGAGTCGCAATGCGCACCGGAACGCCGGCAATCTTGTCGTCGACGAGTTGATTGGGGCAGAGCTTGCTCCACGCGGCGGCCGCAGTGAGCGCCCAGGCATCGGTGCGGCTCCGGCGCGAGGCCAGCGGTTCGGGAGGGCCCTGATCAGGCTCGGCGCGGCTCAGCATCTGCCGGGCCTCGTCGCTGAGGCTGGCCGGAATGGGAACGACCCGCGTCACGTGCGCCGTGCCCTGGGCGTCGATGTAGCTGGTGTCGCGGTTGGGCGCTTCTGCGGCGGTGGTGGGCTTGAGAGGAGCTCGTTGGGCGGCAAGCGCGGTCGAGGCCACGAGGGCCAGGAAGGCTGTAGAGCGGGAAGCAAAGCGCATGGAATCGGTTCCTCCGATGGAAGATCGATTCTAACGCGCTGGGAACGATGTCGGCGGGAAGCCAATCTGGACCCGTGTCTACCGGCCGAGGACGCCGGTAGATATAGGGCACAGGATTAGCGATCAGTGCGGTAATACCAGCAGGCCGGACTCCAACAATTTCTCCGTCAGCCGGTCGAGGGCCTGAGGAAACTTATACGATATGGTTCTGACGGCCATTCCCAACATGCTGGCTGTCTCGGCCTGAGTGTACTCCTGGAGAACGATCCGGCCGAGCATCATGCGATCGAGCGAGCCCAGTTTGTTGAGACATCTCTCCACATCGAGAACGAAGATCACCGCGTCCTCGAAGGTGCGGATCGGGCGGCTGGAGCACCACCCGCGGGCGACCGGGTCACCGAGGATATTCGGGGCCCTGCCCACCTGCATCGACGCATAGAGATAACGCCGCAACAGGCTCTCCGTATGCTTCCTATAAAAACCCAGACTGACCACCGGCCTGGCGGCCGGGGCACTCTGGTTCGGCTTGGCCGCGGACGCAGCCTCTGGTCTCTTCGCCCATCTCTCCTGGCCCTGCTGCCCGGCCCGCTCCTGAGCGGCTTCTCCCCAGAGCATCGGCAACTGAAGTGCTGCGCTCATTCAGCACCTCCAATTGCTTCAGCCACCGCCCAAACCCTGAACAGCGTCTTGCGATTTGGGCGTCCGCGCCGTTTGCGAGTTTCCGGCGTTGGAAAATCCTTAAACTTCTCTTCACAACTACTGCAATACACTCCCCCTGTGTCTGGGCGCGATACCAAAGACAACCGCACCCTTCGCAGACTTTCAGCAGCACGCGTAATTCCATGACCAATTCCCCCTGTGTTGGTCTTCTACCGGCGGACTTGTTTTGAAATGATCCTTCCGCGGGGCATGGAGCACGGGGAACGGCTACTCAGGATCTTCTGTCCCGATTGGGGGATAGCCACCCTAGTTCTCTCGTTTTTTGTCATGATTTAAGCGCGCAGATCCTCGGATGATTCCGGCAGGCTGTCCCTGAACGCTTCCCTAAGGCGCTTTCGGAGCGGGAATGAGAAAGCCGAGGGACACTGATTCCTTCGGCGGTTGTTCACTGCACTCTGAATAGAGCAGAACTTCGCCCCGATTCAGCCCCACTGCAATGAATTACCTCTCGCTTAAATTCCCACAGCCCAGTTCCAGATTGGTAAATCTAATCTAGATAGTTAGTTCTCTTGCGTCAATATTCTGAATTATCTTTGCGATTCTCTGTTATTTCTTTTGTTCATGAATGCCGGCAATCAAGGCGATCCCCCCATCCAGGTTTGCAGAAAGAAACTGGAGACAGTTCATCTTTAATGCCGGTAGCAAATTTTCCACAAATGAACTTTACCCAGATGCACGAGCGACTCCGCCTGGAACTCCTGCGCAGGATACAGCGCGGCACTCTCAGCGTCTCACTGCTAGCGCGTCAGACCGGTTTTGGACAGCCTCATCTCTCAAATTTTCTGCACCGGCGCCGCCAGCTTTCCCTCGAGGCGCTGGATCTGATTCTGGCGGCGCAGCACATGGCGGCCAGCGATCTGCTGCCTGCGTTCCACCCTGAAAAGACATCGCCCGCCGAGGGAGACAGCGGCGCGGTTCCGGTTGTTTCTCACGCCGCGGCGCTCTTTGAGCCATTCATTCGGCCCTCGGCGGTTCAACTGCTACTGAATCTGCCGGGGGAGCTATTGCAGTCGATTCGCGCCAGAACATCGAACCCCCGTCGCGCCTGGCAGCGATTCGTGGCGGTTCGCGTCACCCGGGGTGATGCGCTTGCGATGGAGCCACTGGTTCTGCCCGAGGCGATTGCGCTGCTCGATCGCCACTATAACTCGCTGATGCCCTACCGGCGCAACCGGCCCAACCTCTACGCGGTGCGCTACGGGGCGCATCTCACGCTGCGCTATGCGGACTATCTATCGAATCGGCTCGTACTGCGGCCGCACAACATCGACTTCCCGATAGAACTGGCCGAGGTAGATCCTGGCGAGTCGCCAAACGACTTGATTGCCGGCCGCATCGCTCTGATCCTCAACCAACCGTGAACCGACGTCGCGTCCGCGCGCTTCTTCGTTGCCGCCGCGCTAATCTTCTCGCGCGCTCATAAGCCTTCATTGCTGAGATCGCGGTTTTCAAACCGCGTGAACTTAGCCAAAAAGTTGAGCAGAACCGTCCCTGTGGGACCATTGCGCTGTTTTGCCAGAATGATTTCCGACTCCGCGAGCTCGGATTCCGAAAGCTCTTCCTTGTTGGATTTGTAGTAGGCCTCGCGATGAATGAAGGCCACGACGTCGGCATCCTGCTCGATCGAGCCCGATTCGCGCAGGTCGCTCAGCATCGGCCGCTTGTCATCGCGTTGCACGCCGGCGCGCGAGAGCTGCGAGAGCGCAATCACCGGCACGTCGAGCTCCTTGGCCAGTGCTTTTAGGCCGCGCGAGATGGCCGAGACCTCCTGCGTGCGGTTTTCGTAGTTTCTCTTGCCCGACGAAGGCACCGAAGCCGTCATCAGTTGCAGGTAGTCAACCATCACCAGGTCGAGGCCGCCGGAGTTCTGCTTGAGCCTCCGCGCCTTGGCTCGCATCTCGGAGAGCGAGATTCCCGCGGTGTCGTCGATAAACAGGCGCGTCTCGACCAACTGATCCAGAGCATGAACCAGCTTGTCGTGATCTTCGCGGCCGAGAAAGCCCTTCCTGAGCTTCTGTTGATCGACCCAGGCCTGCGAAGACAGCATGCGGCGCAGGAGCGATTCCTTGCTCATTTCAAGGCTGAAGACGGCCACCGTCGCACCGTGGTTGATAGCTGCGTTCTGCGCAATGTTGATCGCCAGCGCCGTCTTGCCCATCGAGGGTCGCGCGGCAATGATGATCAGTTCGCTCTTTTGCAGGCCGCTGGTCATGATGTCGAATTGCGTGAAGTCCGTCGCCAGGCCGGTGACCTCGCGGCTTTCTTTATACAAATTGTCAATAGTGCCGAATGAGTGTTCGACGATCTGATCGAGGCGCTGCAAGCCCTGGGTTACGCCCTTCTCGCTGACCTCCATCAGCTGCGACTCAGCGGCGCCGAGCACATCGAGAGCGCTCTCGCCCTGGTCCGCCGCCCGCGCGATGGCCGCCGAGCAGATCAGCATCAGCTTCCGAAGCAGGCTCTTGTCCTTGACGATGCGGATATACTCTTCGATCACCGGACGCCGCGGCAGCCCCTCGGTCAGAGACGCCAGGTAGGCCACGCCGCCCACCGTCTCAATCTCCTTCTTCTGGGCCAGCACGTTCGACAGAGTCACGATGTCGACGGCCCGCGACTCGTTCATCAGCTCAGTCATGCGCAAAAAGATGCGCTGGTGCGAGTCGAGAGAGAAATCCTCGGAGTCGAGCTTTTCCGCAGCCTCGGCGTGCGCTGCGTTGTCGAGCAGGATCGCGCCGAGAATCGTCTTTTCAGCATCGATATTGGCCGGCAAACCAGAGTCGAGCGCCAGATTGGGGATCGTAGCCATCTCTTCGAGTGTAGGTCGATTGAGCTTCGAGAGGGCTTGTGAATCCTAGCAGCGAATTGTGGGAATCCCGAACCGCTACGAAATCCACAGACAGGAAGGCCCTTCAGCCTAAAGCCAAAGGGCCTCTGATCAACAACTAACCAACTACGCCGCGACGGTCCGCGCGGGCTTCGATCCCCACAGCCCGTAGTAGGCGATAAAGAGGTAACAGATGATCGGAATCACGAAGGAGTTCTGGATGCCCACCCAATCGGCTAGTTTGCCGATGAGGACTGGAACCACGGCTCCGCCGACGACCGCGGTCATGATAAGTCCCGATCCCTTGCTGGTCATCGGGCCCAGTCCCTTTACCGCGAGTGCAAAGATATTCGGGAACATGATCGAATTGAAGAAGCCGCAGAGCACCAACGTCCAGATAGCGATTTGACCACTGCTGAACATGGAAACCAGCACCATGGCCGTCCCTGCAAAGCCGAAGAAGCCCAACAGCTTGCCGGACCTTATCACGGTCAGCATCCATGATCCCAGCAGGCGGCCAACCAACGCTCCAATCCAGTAGAGAGAGACCAGAGTCGCGGCGATATTGACATTGGTCCAGGGACCAAGCCAGCCGGTGATGAACGCCCCAAACCCGCCCAACCCGGCGAAGAATGCAGCGACTCTATCGCCGTTGATGCCCTGTTCCAAGAAGTAATTGACCGCGATCGAAGCCAGCCCGACCTCAACGCCCACATAGAGGAAGATGCCCACGGCGCCGAGCACGGTGTGCTTATAACCCCAGATGCTGCTGCTTGTAACTAATTCGCCCCCCTTGCCGGAGTCGGGTTCATCTGTTCGCGTAATGTGTGGCAGGTGCAGGAAGACCACGATCAATCCCAGCACCAACAAACCCGCGGCAATCAGTATGTACGGCATTCGAACCGTATCTGCTATGGCAGCCTTGGGGGCGTGTTTGGCGGCATCGGTGAGGATGTAGTGTCCGGCAATGATTGGAGCGATAGCTCCGCCGAGCGAGTTGAGAGCCTGCGCAAGGGTTAGCCGAACTGGGGCGCTGCTCTCCGGCCCTAGGATGGCCACATATGGATTCGCCGCTGTCTGCAGGGCGGTCACTCCCGCTCCAACGACGAAAACCGCCGTGAGAAAAAGTGGGAAGCTGACCATCCTGGCAGCCGGAACGAATAGTAAGCAACCCACGACTTGGATGAAGAGGGAGACTACCATCGTCTTCTTGTAGCCGATGGTTTCGATCAGTTTTGAGGTCGGTGAGGAGAAGACAAAGTAGGCTAGGAAGAAGGCCGACTCAGCCAGCATGGCCCACGCATATGGTAGATCGAAGATCGATCGCAGGTGGGGTACCAGGGCCATGTTCAGATTAGTGATGAACCCGAAGATGAAAAAAAGAATCGCAACTGTGATGAATGGGCCTAAGTAGTTTGGTGCGTTCGGAGCCTTCTGGATTGTGGATTGCGTGGCCATAGTTTGTTCTCTCCGCTTCCTCAAAAAGAAATCACCTGGTAAAGGTTTGTTGCCTTCTCCTCGACGCTCGAAGCGCCCAGGGAGCCCGGCTTAGTTCTGAGCCGGTGAAACGATCTGCGCCCGGGAATCCCGGCTTTTTCGCTGCACACAACACTATATGCTCAGCCCATGACAAGGGAAGCGAGGCCGTGAGCCGAGGCATCAGACAATTACCCCTGCGCCCCCAACTCAGTTATTCTCAAAGAGAAGAAAGGACATGGAAATGGCCAATGCGACGTTGAGCAGTGCCAAGTTGAAAAAAGTTTTGGCGGCGCTGGAAGGCAACTGGCAGGCAGAGATGGAGGGCTACCACACTTACCTCACCCTGGCCAACCGGGATACGGACCCCGTGCGCTCTCAGGTCTTGCGCCACCTGGCCGGCGCAGAGTGGGAACACGCTCAGCTCTGGCACGGCCGCATCGTCGAACTCGGTGGAGACGAACCCGTCTATCGCGGCAACCCCGGCGGCGAGGCCAACTCGCTGGCCAACCGCGCCGGTGGCGTTCGCATGGCCCTGCGCCGGCTCGAGATTGAAGAGAGCCGCCACATCGCCAACTACGGCTCGCAGTTGAAGGGCCTGGGCGATGAGGACTCCATCGCCATCCTAGAACACGTCATCGAAGACGAGAAGGACCATCATCGTGAGCTCGGATCGCTCCTGCGCGGCCACTATCAGGCGCCGGCCGGCGCGCCACGCATCGATCCCAAGGCCGTGCTGGAGGAGTTGCTCGCCAAGCGCAACCAGGGCCGCAAGCAGCCGGGCAGCTGGATCGGCGATGCGATCTACGGTGTCAACGACGGCCTGGGCGCCATCTTCGGCATTGTCAGCGGCGTCAGCGGCGCCACCGCCGGCGACAGCAAGTACGTGCTGCTGGCGGGCCTCTCGGGGCTCATCGCCTCGGCCCTCTCCATGGGTTCTGGCGCATACCTCGCCGCCAAGAGCGAACGCGAAATCTACATGGCCGAACTGGAACGCGAGCGTGAGGCGATCCGGATGAATGGCCCCGAAGCGCGCGAGCTGCTCTCGCTCTACTACCAGGTCAAGGGCCTGCCCGAGGCCGATGCCGACCACATGGTCAATCACATCGCCAGCGACCCCGAGCAGATGCTCCGCGCTCTGGCCGGCGAACGCCTCGGTTCGAGCGAAGAGGCCCTTGCCAATCCGCTCGTCTCCGCCGGCTCCGGTGCGCTCTCAACCGCCGTTGGGGCGGCGATTCCAATCATCCCCTTCTTCTTCATGCAGGGAATCGGCGCTGTCGTTGCGGCGGCGGTCATCTCGCTGGCGGCACACTTCGCTGTGGGCGCGGCCAAATCGCTTATCACCGTCCGCTCGTGGTGGTCCTCTGGAATGGAGATGACCGTCGTCGGCGCAGTCGAAGGCGCAGTCACCTACGGCATCGGGTTCCTGCTCGGCAAGGGCGGCATGTAGCAGCCCGCCCGGCTCCCGGCCGAGTTGCATGCTCCGGCCGGGAGTTATCGGAGAGCTTGCGCTATTTATCTCCCGAGGTGCTCGCTGGCTTTGCCGCTCCTGGCGAGCCGAACAATGAAGTCAGGTTATAGCTGATGCCGAACTGTAGACCCCATGTCGGATGGACAACCAGTTCGGTGCGGTTCGAGTAAGTGAAGGCGAGAGGGAAACTCGTATTCCCGCCCTTTCCAAATCCGAGGCGCACCTGGCCCAGATGAATGACCCCTCGCTTGGCGTAGGCGGTGGTTGTCGAGCTGGGCAGTCCCGCAAAGTCGTTGAGCGCCGCGCCGGTCAGAATTGCCGGGCTGGTCTGGTCCTGGTAGGAGTATGCCGCCGCTGCCGTTACATCGCCAATCAGTTGCCGTATCGCTCCGCTCTTGTCGGTAGGAGAAAACAGATAAGCGATCTCCGCTCCAGCCTGAATATCCCGCAGATGGCTCGACGACGGGACGGAACTCGGCGGCGCTGCGTTGTATACGTCGGCCGCACCCGTCATGGTCAGCGACCAGGGCGCGGTATTGGCCTCAGCCTCTGGTTTGGCATTGGCCGTTGTCTGCTGAGTCGAGTGGGAGCCTGGTGGCGCGGAGGTCATCGCATCCACCTGCGCCTTGGCGTACTGGTGAACCTCGTTCTGGGCCTTGGAGCCAGGACTGGCGTCGCCCTTCTTCGAGTTGGCGCTCCCTTGATCGTTCCGATTTCCAAAGGAATAGGTGAAGGTTGCTTTGGCGGACGAGTAACTCGGTTTGTTCTGAGGAGTGTTCAGATCGTATTCCAGGGCCACCTCCGGTGTCTTCGAGGCGTCCTTCTGGGCTTGGAAATCCTCGTAGGTCTTTGCTTCGAGAATCGCCGCAAAAAACTCGCGGAAGTCCTGAAGCGCCGCTCTGCAGCTCGTCGACTTGACCATATTGGTGAGCAGGCTCGTGTACTGATTTTCGATCGCCGTCTGGACTTCATTTTGGCTTCGAGCTGGCGCGCTGCCAACCTGCTCGGTGAGGACGCCCTCTGCCGAACTCTTCCATGCTTTGAAGATGTCGCATTGATCCAGGTCCACATAGGTCTGATCTGCCAGCTTGGCCTCAGCGACGTACTGCTTAACGACCGGTGGAGCGTCGGTCGGCGAGGCACCTGCCTTCTTGCCCGCCGCCGAGCCGGACTTGCTATTGTCAGTCAGAGCTGCCGCCGCCGCCTTGCTCTTGGAGCCCATAATCGAATACTGCACGGTAATGCCGCCGAAGCCGGGACCGCTGTTTCCTTTGGAACTCACCGTCACTTGCTGCGCAGGCGCGGTCGACCCTGGAGTCGCCGCCGTGCCCGTGAGAGACTGCCCGCTGCTCGATGTGTTCCCCGTGACCTTCAATGTAAGCGGCGCCAGACCTTTGAGCACACTCGGAGATATGCATCCCTTGGGAAGGTTCTTGTCGATGCAGAGCTGCACAAACCCAACCGCCGTCAGGTCAGTGAATGTTGTTCCCGGCGACCATTGCAGAGTCAGGGAGCTCGTTCCGGAGCTTGCGTTGAATCCGCCGAACTCCTCGGACATCGCGCTTTGTCCGGAGGGTTTCGACACCGCATTGGTCGACCCCGTCGACGACAGGCTTGAGCCCTGCTGCTGGCTTCCGCTCAGGCTTCCAAAGACATTCCACAGAGACGTGCGTGCGGGCGCGATCGCGATGCTGGTCGATGGGTTCGAGATGTTGGCCTGGAAGAAGCAACTCGGGGCGTTCACGATATTCACAAAATTGTCGCGAACCCTTTTTCTTATCTCCTGACTTCGTTCCTCGTTGGTCAGTGCCGAGTTATTCTGAAACCTTGCTGCTTCGCTTTGCAGACCCGACGCGAGAATACCGCAGAAGTCCTTGCTCGTCCCTTGGGCCTTTGCCTGCCGTGGAATCGTCAGGCCGGAGATGGAAAGCGCCGCAATCAGAACCATGGGAGACAAAAACACACGATTTGTTTTCATGGGAGCACCGCCATGGAAACGGCGCCAAGCTTCGAGTTAGGGTCCATGATGGAAACAATTGAGCGCTCCGCATCGCAGTCTTCAACGATGTCCACAGGCGGCGGCGGACGGTGACCACCTTGGATCCTGACTTCGAGGACATAACTCCCCGTCGCGGTGTTGCCGGGAATCGTAAAGCTCTGTCCGTCGCCCGAGATCGCAAGAGTTGTTGCTGTCTTGTTTGAATCGAAGAGTTGCGCCAAGGCAATCGTGACGTCCTTCTGACCCTTCTCGATCTTGCATGTTACCGGCAGGTCAGACTTCTTGATGTTAAGTTCAGGGCTAAACTTGCAAGCAGCCATTCAAATCTCCTTGTTGGAATGGTGGAAGGGCATGGAACTTGTGGATGCATCTCGCGAAATGCGCTGCCAAGAGAAAGGAGCCCGGTCAATCTTGGACGAATACTCGCGTCAGGCGGTCGCGATCCGCGGGACGCGTAGCGGGAAGGGACACAACCAGCCCCGCGGCGACAAATGCGGCTTCGCAGAAACATTTCCCTGCGCAGAGGTGGGGCCAGATTGCATAGCGTGAGGAGCTAGCCGGACTTTGAAACAGGGGAAGCCCACCGCGCCCGATTCCTTATGAAACTGTTGCTAGAAAGATTGGCAAGCCCGGTTCGAAATGTCAAGAACCATTTTTGGAATCTTTTCGATATCCAATGCCACGGGTATTGATATCTCTCTCGCGTCACCGCTTGTCATGGCAATCTAAGTTTCTCTCATCTCACGGGCCGCCCCATTCGCTATCAACGCGATTAGGCCGTTCGCGGATACTTTCTCCGCCGCGTATTACATTCGCCCGAATCTGGAGCGGTAACTCCTGGGCCAAGCCGATAGAATGGACTCGGCCTTTGCCATCGAGGATATTACGTGCTCAATAAGACTCTTTGCCTGCTCGCCCTCACTGTCATTCTTCTGCCGTGCATTCCAGTTAGTGGCCAGTCCGCCTCCGACGTCGTCTTCGAGCACAATGTTGCGATGAAGACGCGCGATGGAGTTACGCTGCGAACGGATATCTATCGCCCATCCGGTGACGGCAGTTATCCGGTTCTGCTCGTGCGTACTCCTTATAACAAGGACGGATTCGCCGCTTTTGGCCGCAAGGGGGCCGCGCGCGGTTTCATGGTGGTTGCGCAGGATGTGCGTGGGCGGTATGCTTCAGAGGGCGAGTGGTATCCCTTTAAGCACGAGATCGACGATGGCTATGACGCTGTCGAGTGGGCCGCCGCGCTGCCCCACTCTACCGGCAAGGTCGGCATGTTCTCGGGCTCCTATGTGGGTGCGACGCAGATGCTGGCCGCCATCGGCCATCCGCCTCATCTGGCCGGAATCTGCCCGATCGTGACGGCTTCGAATTACCACGAAAACTGGACCTATCAGGGCGGCGCCTTCGAGCAGTGGTTTAACGAGTCATGGACCTCGGGTCTCGCGCAGGATACCTACAGCCGCCAGATTCGGGATTCTGCCAATGTCCTTGTCACGGATCGAATTCTTCCCCTGAACAAGTTTCCGGTCTTCAACGTCGTGCAGGTTCCGGATGGCCAGAGCCTGACGCATACGCTTGCGCCTTATTTTCTCGACTGGCTCGACCATCCCGCTTATGACAGCTATTGGAAGCAGTGGTCGATCGAGGAGAACTTCGACAAAATTCAGGTTCCCGCGCTCACCATCGCCGCCTGGTACGACATCTTTCAGGGAGGCTCGCTGCGCAACTACCAGGGACTCAAGGCACACGCCGGCAACGAAGCGGCTCGCAATGGGCAACACCTGATCGTCGCGGTTGGCGGCCACTCCGGCTGGGGCCGCAACGTCGGTGAGTTCGACTTTGGTCCCGACGCTGCCTTTGACGAGAACGATTATGTTCTGGACTGGTATGACTATCTCTTGCTCGGCAAAAAGAACATGTTTGCCAATGGAAAGCCGGTCAGGATTTTTGTCATGGGCGAGAATAAGTGGCGCGACGAAGATAGCTGGCCGCTGGAGAGGGCCAAAGCGGCCAGTTACTATTTGCACTCGGCAGGAAGGGCCAACAGCGCTGCTGGCGACGGCATACTTTCGACAGTAGCTGCTAAGACGGAAGCGCCGGATATATTCGTCTACGATCCAGTGAATCCGGTACCCACGGTTGGCGGACCGCTCTGCTGCGACGCAACGCATCTGCCTGGCGGGCCACGCGATCAGAAGGAGGTGGAGGCTCGCGAAGACGTGCTGGTTTACTCGACGCCACCTCTCGAAAGCGACACAGAAGTTACCGGCCCGATAACTCTTGACTTATATGCCAGTTCATCCGCCGTCGATACGGACTTCACCGCCAAGTTAGTCGATGTGTGGCCCGATGGCGTTGCGCAGAACCTTACCGAGGGAATTCTCAGGGCCCGTTATCGCGAATCGACCGCCGAGGCCAAGCTTCTCGTTCCCGGCACGGTTTACGAGTACAAGATCGATCTCTGGTCGACGAGTAACGTCTTTCTCAATGGGCATCGGATTCGCTTGGAGGTGAGCAGCAGTAACTTCCCGCGCTTCGATCGCAACCTGAATACGGGCAAGCCTGCCAGCACAAACGCGAGCTTCGTGAAGGCCACAAATACCATCCTTCACGATGCGACACATCCAAGCGCGCTGATCTTGCCGGTGGCGCCAAGATAAGATTGGCGTGTTATCCCGGAAAGCTCAGTGACCCATCCTTTCCGCGAACCGGGGTCCCCACGGACAGGTCCTCGTCCGTGGGGTGGCGTTCTGCGGAAGGGGTGGGATTCTATCAAGCTCGCTGACTTACTGACTTGTCAGTAGTTCTTTCGCCGCTTGCCGTCCCAGGCGAATGCAATCGGGGATGCCGATGCCGTCGTAGGCGTTACCCGCCAGCCGAAGTCCTGGAAGCGCGGCGACGCGCGCGGCGATGCGTTGTATGCGCTCCTGGTGGCCTACGGCGTACTGAGCCATGGCGCGGCGCCAGCGCGAGACCTGCGTGTGCTCCGGCTCAGCCGCTCGTGGAATCACCACATCTCCCAGAATCTCGCTCAATTCCCGCCGGACGGTGGCCACTAGGTCGGCATCGGCACTGGCCAGCAGACCTTCGTTCTTCATGCCGCCCAGAAAGGCTCGGATGACGACCTTGCCGGGCGGAGTGCGGCCCAGAAACTTGCGATGCACAAAGGTGCAGGCCAGCATTGCGCGGCCCTCGACGGCTGGAACAAGGAAGCCGAATCCGTCGGGCAGGCGGCCTAGTTGAGACTCGTCATAAATCAGGTTGACGGTGATCGACGATGAGTAGGGAATCGCGCCCAACTCCTCGCCCAGCGCGGCATCCACCGGGCCAATCAACGCTCCAGCGGCCCATGCCGGCGAGGCCATGATCACTGCATCGAAGCTCTGCATTGCGCCGCCGAGTTTTATGCTCCAGCCGTCTGCTCTCTTCTCGATGCCGGTGACAGGCGTCGAGAGCCGCACCGAGGCGGGATCGAGCCGCGCGGTCAATGCATCGACTAGCTGCTGCATGCCTCCTCGCAGTGCAGTGAAGATCGCCCGCGGCGCGCGAGGCATTCCGCCGTTCTTTCCCTCCGTAGCCGCGTTTGCACGAGCGCGCAGCTTGCGATGCGCAGCCAACATGCCGCGGGTCAGCGAGCCGTATTCGCTCTCCATCTCCACCAGTCGCGGCAGCACGGTGCGCGCGCTCAGGCGCGTCGAGTCACCGCCAAAGATTCCAGATAACAACGGATCGGCCAGCCGCTCCACAGCTTCGCGGCCAAAATGGCGCTCGACAAGAGAAGCGACCGACTCGTCGGGCAGCCCTGTAGGCCTTGGCGGGTGCAGCAGCTCCAGCCCCATGCGTACCTTGGTTGAGAGACTGAAGAGCCGTGTCATCGCTGTAGGAACGAGCTTGGTGGGTACAAGAAACATCAGTCCGTCGGGCAGGGGAACGAGCCTGTTGCGGACCACGATATATGTCTTGCGGTCGGCGTCGTTGGAAGGAGTCAGCTCGGCAGACAGGCCTAGCTCGCGGCACAGCTCTGCCCCCGCCGGCTTCTCGGTGAGAAAGGAGTCCGGGCCTCGCTCCAGCACCGCGCCATCGACGATCTCCGATGCCAGGCAGCCACCCAACCGCTCGCGCTCCTCAACGAGCGTGTACTCGATCGCCACGCCGGTCTTGCGCGCCTGCTCCAGCTCGAATGCAGCCGACAGGCCCGCGATTCCGCCGCCGATGATCGCTATTCGCATCGCCGTCTCCAACATTCATTAGATCAGGTCAGGCCAGACGCCGGGTTCTCAGAGCAATTCCCTTCATCTATGCGCGAAACCTGCGCACGGCCTCGCCGAGTCCGCCCTCGTAGGCGTCGATGATCTTGTCCCAAACTGCATTCGCCTCTTTATCAACGGTCTTGCGCCGCGGATCGGCATCGAACCAATCGATCGTTCGCTGGATGCCCTGAGCAAACGGCACCTTGGCGCAGTAGCCGGGCACAAAGCGCTTGATCTTGGTGTTATCGAAGACGACACTGACCGACTTATCCCCGCTCAGGCCGCCAAGCTCATCGGGCAGGCACGCGCTCAGGAAATCCGAAGCGATGTGAACGATCTCCGCCCCCGCGCCCGCAGCCTGCGCAGTGATGCGATAGAACTGATCCCAGGTCATCGCCTCGTCGCTCGTGATGTGAAAGGCGTGGCCGATCGCTTGCCGATGGCCGAGCAGGCCGACCATCCCCTTTGCAAAATCGGTGTTATGCGTGATCACCCACAGCGAGCTGCCGTCGCCCGGCACGATCACCTTCTTGCCCCGCCGCATCCGGTCCACGGCCGTCCACGATGTCTGCCAGCTATTGAACGCCAGTGGAATTTGCGTGTCGCCATAGGTCAGCGAAGGGCGCACGATCGTGATCGGAAAACCCTCGTCGCGATACGCCTTCATTAGCCGCTCTTCGCAGGCGATTTTGTCGCGCGAATATTGCCAGAATGGATTGGCGAGCGGTGTCGATTCCGTGATGAGATAGTGTCCCACCGGCTTCTGATAGGCGCTGGCCGAGCTGATGAAGATATATTGGTCCGTGCGCCCGCGGAAGAGCCGGATGTCTCGTTCCAACTCGCCGATGGTGAAGACAGTCCAATCGACGACTGCGTCGAATCTCTGCGTTCCCAGTGCCTGGGCTACGGCTCTCTCGTCGTGAATATCCGCCGTAATCGTGCGAACGCTGTCGGGCAGCTCGATCTCGTGCCGCCCTCGCCGCAGCAGGGTCATTTCAATCCCGCGTTCCGCCGCCAATCTCGTCGAAGCTGTGCTGATGATTCCGGTGCCGCCAATAAATAGGACCTTCATCTCGCCTCCGTCCATCATGATATGACAGCGCGATGAAGTTTCCGTGGCGTGTGAATTTAACGGCGGCCTTTATTCCTTTGAAAAGGCGGCCGCCGCATTCTCCAACTCGCCGTCCCAGTGCTTCGGCTGATAGATGCAGCAGGGCTCCTGAGCCAGTGGGTCGCCTGTCACGGCGTACGCACGCGCCCGCGAACCGCCGCAGATCTCCTTGTACTCGCAGGCGCCGCACTTGCCTTCGAGCTTGCTCGTGTCGCGCAGCGATTTGAAGATCGGCGCGTTGCGGTAGATTTCGCTGAGAGGCTTTTCGCGAATGTTGCCGGCGTGAATGGGCAGGAATCCACTGGGATAGACATTGCCCACATGCGAAACAAATAGGAAGCCCTTGCCGTCGTTGACGCGGCGGGTAGCCCAGCTTGCTGTGCGGGTCTGAGCGTCGGCAGTCGGCGTTCCGGGCTCGTAGTCTTGCCCTGCGGCAGGCCTCGCGCCGGGATGCCCGTGTCCGGCCATCGTTCCGTGGCTCATCTTGCGCTCTTCAAGATTGTGTTGCAGCAGATAGCGCCGGTAGTGCATCGCTTCGGTGGTCTTGATCTGGAAGTTGACCCGATGCGATAGCTCATAGATCTTTCCGAAGACCTGCTCAAACTCATCGCCGCTCAGCAGGTCGTCGAGCTGTCCGCGTCCCACCGGAACCAGGAAGAATACATTCCACATGACGATGGCCAGCCGCTCGAAGAGAGCGCAGAGGCTGTCGAGATCGTGCGCGTTGTGGCGGCTGATCGTCGTATGCACCTGGATCGGAATTCCCGCCTCGTTGGCCCATTCGATTGCCTGGATGGTCCGCGCCCATGCGCCGGGAAGTCCGCGAAAGGCATCGTGAATCTCCGGCGTCGAGCCGTCGAGCGAGATGCCCAGCCGCACCAGTCCCGCCTCCTTGAGCTTGAAGATTGCCTCGCGTGTCAGCAGAGGCGTGGCGCTCGGTGTCAGTGCCACATGGACGCCTTTGCCGGCGGCATAGCCGATCAGTTCAAAGACATCTTTACGCTTCATAGGATCTCCGCCGGTGAAGACAAAGATCGGTATCCCCATCTCGGCGATCTGGTCGATCAGGGCCTTGCCCTCGGCATTGCTCAGCTCGTCGGGGTGTGCAATCGGCTGGGCGGCGGCACGGCAGTGCTTGCAGGCCAGGTCACAGGACTGTGTGACCTCCCAGATTGCCAGGAATGGCGTCTCATCGAAGTTCAGCCCGCCACGGGCCGGAATGTCGTGCATCGGCTGCATAGGACCTCCTGTGGAATCGAGGCGTGAGGGGCTGGGAACGGCACCAGCAGGGGAATCAGCGGCCTTCAAATCCACTAAAGAAAAATCGGAAACTGCCGATAACTTCTTTTGCCCTCGAAAGAAAGCCACCATGAGAGCTTACGGCAGAGCCCCATGAATTGGAAGACCGCTCGGGAGCACCACGATTCTCTCTGAGAAGAACAGCTCTGGTGCGAGGCTTGCCGTGATCTGAATCACGTCATCTCGCTCAATGATCAACATGGATCTTTCCTGCCGGAGGGGCTCCGGAGACGGGACGCAGCGCGCGGAGAGCGCTGAACCATTGGCAGGATCGTGACCCCGGCCCCCAGGCAACGCGAGATCCCCCAGCGCGGGTAGGCGTAGAAACAGCTCTTTCAGGGTGACTTGACTCACCACGCCCAGTGCCGCCGGACACCGCGTCGGATCAGCGGGTCCACTAACATATTTGCGCACCAACAGGAGGTTCCCATGGCCTCTGCACTCAAGCCGGATTGGAGCAAGCCCTCCACCATCCTTCTTGCCGCCGAGACTCCCGTCAACGAGAAGACCTTCGCCTTCGCTCTCGCCCAGGCGGTCGAGTTTGGAGCCGAACTGATCCTCTTTCATGCCTACGACACGCTGGTGGTTTCGGCATCCGATGCCTCGGGAGTCCGTTACTACGACTATGCTGCTGCCGAGCGGGTCGAGGCGGGGAATCTTGAGCCGCTGGCGCAACGCGTCCGCAATTCGGGCGTGAAGTGTGAAACCGTGGTGCGCCCCGGCCTGCCTGCCGACCAGATCGTCGCTTTTCTGCGCGAGCGGAAGGGCAAACGGGAGATTGACCGCATTGTCATGGGCACCCACTCTCCGGGACCCATCGGCAAGTTGCTGGTGGGCTCAGTCGCCGAGGCCGTCGTGCGGACTGCAAACGTGCCGGTATGCATCATCGGGCCGGAGGTCGTTCACGCCAAATACCGGAACTTCGAGACGCGGACCATTCTCTGCGGCATAAGCCTTCATGAATCCTCGCATGTGGTGGCTGCCTTTGCCGCGGAACTGGCCGCGGAGCAGAATGCCCGCCTCATCCTTGAGCATGTCATCCGCGATCAGGATCGTCGCGAGACCCTCGCCGGGCGGAGCATCGAAATACTGGAGGAAGAGATTCTCTCCCTGATTTCGAAGAAGCTTCCAGGAAACTTCGCCACGCAGACAGTAGTGGTTCCCGGCGATCCCACTGAGGAGCTGCTCTATCAGGCTCGTGCGCAACAGGCCGATTTGATCGTCCTCGGAGCGCAGGGCGCATCGGCCTTTGCGGCGGTAGCGCGCCAGGGTGTGGTCTACAAGGTGCTGGCTCACTCACACTGTCCGGTTATCACGCTCTCTCCAGTCGTGCTGGCAGGCTGCGGCGCAAAAAAAGAGAAGCACCAGCAGACCGAGAGTTTTCTGGCAGGGGTGTTTTAGAGCGGCTGTCCAGTGGCGGAATGCCGGATTACGTGCGCAAACGGGGGCGCGGAGCAAGCAGGGGTTTTCTAACAAAAAGCAATCGCCAAAAATCCTGGCGTGTCGGCAATTGGTTCGAGGCGCGTGCTTTGCGCATCAAACTCACAGGCGGGCCGGCTCTCCCGTCTGGCGGCCAGAGCGGTTTCGGCGTATCCTGTTCACCAAGGCACCAGAAGATGAAGACATTCACCCTCGACGAAGCTCAATCCCTGCTCCCCGTGCTGGAGTCGCTCTTGAAGCGGGCCATCGAAGGCAAGCGCGAGGCCGAGCAGGTCGAGCAGAGCCTTTCAGAGACGGCTCGCCGCATCTATCTCTCCGGCGGCATGAGGGTTGACGTGGCCGCTATCGCCAGGCAGCGCGCCGAACTCGAATCGCTGGTGCAGCGAGCCCGCGAGAGCGTCGCCGAGATCGACGCCATTGGTGTTCAGGTCAAGGACCTCGACTCCGGCCTGCTGGACTTCCCGTGCCGCATCGACGATCAGGTGGTGTTGCTCTGCTGGCGCTTGGGCGAGCCCGCCATCGAACACTGGCACACCGTCGACTCCGGCTTCAAAGACCGTCAGCCCGTCGATGAACGCTTCCGTCGCCGCTCGGCCTCTGGCGGCTGGCCAAACTAAGCGCATCTTTTCCACGCCTTCGCACATCTCAAGAGGGACAATTCCTGTGCTCAAACTGAGTGCGGCCTCTGTGGAATCGCTACGGCTTGATCATCAGAACGGCCTCGGCGCCTCGGTTGGCACACACCATTCACCACAACTGAAAGAAGGAGCGTGCATGCTGACCGTTGGAGAAAAATTCCCCGCCTTTGAACTTACAGCCGTGGTCGATCTCGACCTCAAGAAGGCCTTCCAGCCGATTACCGATCGGAGCTATGCCGGCAAGTGGAAGGTCTACTTTTTCTGGCCCAAGGACTTCACCTTTGTCTGCCCCACTGAAATCGCCGCCTTCGGTGAGATGAACGCTGAATTCGCCAGCCGCGGCGCTCAGGTGCTGGGCGGCAGCATCGATTCGGAGTTCGTTCACTGGGCCTGGCGCAATGAGCAGCCCTCGCTCAAGAACCTGCCCTTCCCTATGCTCTCCGACATCAAGCGCGATCTCTCCGGGCAGTTGGGTATTCTCGACGCCAAGGCCGGCGTCAGCCAGCGCGCCACCTTCATCGTGGATCCGGAAAATGTCATCCGCTTTGTCTACGTGACCGATCTGTCGGTAGGCCGCGACCCAAAAGAGGTCCTGCGCATCCTCGACGCCCTGCAGAACGGCGGGCTCACCCCCTGCGGCTGGCAGAAGGGCGAAGCAACCATCCAGGTCTAAATGATTCTTGCAACATTGGTCTGGGTATCCCATATCTGGCGCATCGCTACCGCGCCAGATATGGGATACCACGGACCCAAACAATCCGCAAATGGCGTGCTCGACCGTTTCCTGCGGCCAGGGCCGCATCGATGGTGTCCGGACGCTCTCTACTTCAGCAGCAGACCCATCACCGTCGCCACGATGCCAACCACCGAAAATCCCATCCCCAGATACCAGTAGATGCGGCTCTTCGTCAGCAGCGTCACCGAGCTGATCACGAGGCCGATCTCCAGCAGCGCCTCGCCAAAGTCGAAGTAGTTAGCCTTGTGCTCTGCCTCTTCGACTCTCTGTTCGAACTCGCGAACGCCCTTCTCGTGTTCGCGCGCCTTCTCTTCGCCTTCTTTGAGGTCCGTGGCCAATTTCTGCTGACGGTCGGCGTGTTTCTTCTCCAGCTTTTCCGCCGCGGCCTTGTCGGCAATGGCCAGTACGCCGAGCAGGTTGTCGTTCAGCTCGATTTCGTTGGAGTTCGTCTTCTTGGCTTGGTAATATGCCCATTCGTCCGAAGCTAAGTTTTGTTCGACCGCGGCTTTGGTCTGGCAAAGAATCGCCTCAGTGTGCGTGCGATGGCCCAGCACGGTGACCACAGCCACCAGCACGGCAAGGATGGTCATGGTCAACGCGACCGGTCTGAGTGAGTCAGAGTGCCCGGCGTGTTCGGCGTGTTCCTGCAATTCCTGCGCTTCGTTGGCTTCCATAAAACCCAATTCCTTTCAAATGTCTTCAGGCCTCAGCCCGGTCCGCTTGGCAATCTTCGCAAGCATCGTCGGACCGATTTCATCCCCATCATGAAATGCCCAAGTGTATTCGTGTGGATAGTCGGGATGCTCAAGCTGCTTATGCGAGCCACTCTTGCTGATGCGAGGCTTTTCGCGCCAGCCAATTCGTTGCAGTGCACGCAATACTTTTCTTGCGCTTGTTGAAGGCCAATTACTCATACGGCAATGATCGCCGTTTCACGACATAATTCCAAGGGGGTGGTCATAACACCAATAGGTTAGTTTGCATCAATGCCACAGGACGCGAAGCAGCCGATTACGCAGCAGCAAAGCGAACCTGATCCGGTGTGCTCTGATCGACCTCAATGCGGTCGGCGACGACGCGAAGTGCAAGCGCCTCTACTTTGGACTGGGCTTCTGCCTTGGTTGCTCCGTAGGCAAGCACGCCTGGCAGGCTTTCAATCTCCGCGATCCAGCGGCCATCTTCCTCGCGATCAAACACAATCTCGAAATCCATGGGAAACCTCCGTAGGAAACTGCTCGCTCCGTTGCTTAAGTCTACGCGAACCCCGTCACTTCCGCTTCCATCGCACGCCGTCCTTGGAGTCTTCCAGCACAACGCCCTTCTCCGCCAATTCGGCGCGAATCTGGTCGGCGCGGGCAAAGTTGCGCTGCCGCTTGGCCTGCGTCCGCTCAGCCACCAGGGCCTCGATGGCCTCATCGGTCAGTCCTTGCCGCGCCCGCAACTCGGGAGCCACATCGCCCATCCGCCCGGCCTTCTCCGCCCACTCCAGCGCAAGCCGCGTAGCCTCGCCATCGCGATCCTCCATCACATCGAAGACCGCGTCGAAGCTCTCCAGAACAGCCAGAATCGCATCCCGGTCGCCAGCCTTCAGTTGTCCCTGGTCGATCGCCGTATTGGCAGCGCGCAGCAACTCGAAGATCGGCGCCCTCGCCTCGGCGGTATTCAAATCGTTGCTCAGAGCGGCCAGATAATCAGCCTGCGCTTGCTTGGCGGCCTCTTGCAGCGCAGGGTTTTCGCCAGGCGCGTAGCCCCCCGCCGTCAGCCGCAGCTTAAACGTCCGCAGCCGCTCGACGGCCGCCGTTGCCTCCACCAGCCCGTCAAATGTGAAGTTGAACTGATGCCGGTAAGGCACCGAGATCAGCGCCAGCCTTATCGCCGATGCCTTGTAGCCCTTCAGCAGCAGATCGCGCAGGGTATAGAAGTTCCCCTCGCTCTTCGACATCTTCCGCCCGTCTACGAGAAGAAACCGCACATGCATCCAGTGCCGCGCAAATGTCTTGTGCGTCACGCTCTCGCTCTGCGCAATCTCGTTTTCGTGATGCGGAAAGATCAGGTCCTCGCCGCCGGCGTGCAAATCGAAGCTCTCGCCCAGATACTCCATCGCCATCGTCGAGCACTCGATATGCCAACCCGGCCGTCCCCGTCCAATCGCTGTCTCCCACGAAGTCTCACCGGGCTTGGCCGCCTTCCACAGCGCAAAGTCCCGCGCCGAGTCCTTTTCGTACTCGTCCACGTCCACCCGCGCGCCATCTTCCATGCCGGAGAGATCTTTCTTGCTCAGCTTGCCGTACTCGGGAAAGGCCTTGAGGCGGAAGTACCAGCTTCCATCCTCAGCCTTGTAGGCCGCTCCAGCCTCCGCCAGCTTTTCAACCAGCGCCACCATCCCCGGAATATGCTCCGTGGCCCGCGCGATGATCTCCGGCCGCTCCACCCTCAACCAATCCAGATCCTCGAAGAACGCCGCCTCGTAGCCCGCCGTGTAATCCCCGATCGAGACTCCCGCCGCCGCGGCGTTGCGGATGATCTTGTCGTCAACGTCGGTAATGTTCATGACGTGGCGCACCTCGGCCCCGGTCAGCTTCAGGAATCGCCGCAGCACGTCCACTTGCAGAAAGGTGCGGAAGTTTCCGATGTGGCCATAGTCGTAGACCGTCGGCCCGCAGGCATACATGCCCACGGCCCTGCCGTCTCGGGGTCCCAGCTCGTCAAGTTGTCCCGTCAGGGTATTGAAAAGTCGCAGGGTCATCAATCGAACTTCAAGCAGAGTCTCAGCTCAAAAACCGGCAAATCCGCCTGATTAGGAGCCTATCCGATTGTATCAGCGCAGGATTAGCCGAAAACCGGTTGCCTCTCACTTCGCTAGGCGATCCTCTTTCGCATGCCAGCCAACTTCAGCAGTGCCCAAACGACAACACTTGTCCCGGCGAGAAGCTCGGCGAGGCTGTCCTTGAGAGTGATTGAAAAGACAATCATCGTCACCAGCAGTCCCCATTTGGCGGCCTCCTCGCGAATCGCCTGAGGCCATGAAGACGCGCTGGGCTCTTGCTCCGGCTCCCGGCTCCCAGCCCGGCGAAGCAAGCGAATACTCTCGCCAGTCAGCAACAGGATGGCTCCTTCAAGCGGGGCCAGAGACGAGAGCCCAATGGCAAAGAGAAGATCGCCCATCGACTCTGCCGAGCGCCGCGTGCGAAACATCCCATGGCGGCGTGACGTTCCCGCGTTGTCGCTTTGATCCGGCGCGGGAAGCGTTCGCGCCAAGGTGCACAGCACAGCCGCAGCCCAAAAGAAAATCGTAGCCACGAAAAAGCAGAAGTGTTCAAGCTCCAGTCGAGCCGGGTACTCCCTGACGAATCTCCAGACGACATCGTCGGGATCGAAGAGACAGGTTAGAAATGCCGCGACGATAATCAGCTGAAGGGAAAGGTAGCGCCCCCTATTTATATTTTCAAAAGCCTTTCAGGTAATTAAATCGACAACCCGATTTTGCAGGCTTCTCATCCTTTCCGCAAAAGAAAGCAGAAAGGATGGGGCTCGGAAAAGCCGCTTGCCTTCCATCAGAAGTGGGCTCTACTTTTCTGGCGGCGCAGCGGGCACGACGATGGCTTTGCTTGCCGCTGTCTTGGCAGGATTGACCGCCGTCCGCTTGGGCTGAGCCTCAGGCTGAACGGCAGATGTGGCTGTCAGCGGCGCTGCCGTCACCGGCAGCGTCACAGCGGGATGTTCCACCATCGGCCCGCTTAGCGTCTGCGGCGTGCGCATGGCTCCGGCGCTCGAGAACCCCCGCTGCGTGGAGAGATGCAGCGGAACCGTGATTGCCCGCGCCGGCTGGATCGACTGCACGCGCCAGTAGACACCCCAGCTGCCGCCGACGATCACAGCAGCAATCGCCGCCGCGGCCGCCGAGCGAAGCAGAGAACTGCCAAACCGGGAGGCTTCAGACCGCTGGGCTCGGGGCCACTCAAGAACTCGCCCATTGCTCGACGCACGCGCCGATCGCAATCCTGCCTGTACCCGCATCTCAAGCCCCTCTGGTGCGGGGAGCTTGGCAATCATCCGCAGCGTTGCTTCAAACTCCGCCGCCGCGGCAGAATCGCCGGAACCAGAGGCGCTAAAAATCGAATTCTCTTCGGAGGGATTCATAACAAACTCCTTCTCTCATCCGCTGACCAGGCAGCCGGACGCTGGTCTCCGATCTCTGACCACCGATCTCTATTCATCGCAAGCTCCTCGTATGGTCCAGCAGTCCGGCCATCAGGTTGCGTGCGCGAAAGAGCCGCGACCGCACGCTCGACTCGGTGATGCCCAGGACCGAGGCGATCTCAACGCTGCTCAACTCCTCGAAGGCCGAGAGCATCAGCACCTGGCGCTCCTTCACGGGCAGCTTCTCCACGCAGGCCAGCACGTGAGCGTGATGCTGGGCTGCCGCTGCGCGCTCCTCGGCGCTGAGCCCTTCTGCGGGCAACACGCGCGCCAATTCGGTGACGTCGTCGGTCTCCGGCCGGGTCTTCGAGCGGCGCTTGCGGTCCAGCACCACGTTCCAGACAATGCGGATCAGCCAGACCCGCTGGTCGCGCACCTCACCCAGCGTATCGCGATGGCGCAGCACGCGCAGAAACGCTTCCTGCACCGCGTCGTCAGCGTCGGCGGCATTGCGCATCACAGAGTAGGCCACGCGATACAGTGTTGCGGCGTACTGGTTCACCAGCCCCGCAAGCGCTGCTTCGTCCTCGTGCTGGCGAGCCCATTCCTGCACTGTTGTATCCGCGATCTCCATCCAACCTGAGAATACTGCCTGGGCGGCGCTCATAGTCCACAAGACGCATCCGCTGTTAAAAATGCTCGAATTCTGTGCGCCCCGGCCTAAAAGAAAAGACTCGCGAAGCTGCCGGCTCCGCGAGTCACTTTCGCTCTTTCTGCCTGCCTTACTGCTTGGCGCTCAGCTTCTGCGCGGCGATGCCGCCAGCGGCGCCATCCTTGTCGGCGTCCTTGACCTTGGCCCAGAGTGCCTTCGCCTGGTCCTGCTTGCCTTGGGCGGCGTAGAGATCCGCAAGGTCAAGCTGCGCTACGGTCGCCGGTACCGTCTCAGAAGGCTTTGCGGCCAGCGCGGTGTAGAGGTCGATCGCCTGAGAATTGCGATCCGTCTGCTGATAGAGCCCGGCCAGGGCCAGCTTGGCGAGATTCGCAACATTCCGGTCCCAGCTGCCTGCCGCCGCCTTCAGTTCGATCTCGGCCGGTCCGTTCTGGCCCAGTTCCTCGTCGGTCACGCCGGCAAAATAGTGGGCCTTGGCGCTCTCAGAGAGCCAGCTATACTGCTGAGCCACGGCGGCAAACTGCTGATTTGCGGCCTTCGACCGATCAGCGGCGGTCGCGTAGCTGCCTTTGGCTGCTGGGGTGCCCGGCGGCGTTAGCGGCGCGTTGTAGACATCTAATGCCGCGTCCATCGCGGTCTCGGCGGCCGACGAGCGCTGATTCCAGAACACGAGCGCGGCCACACCCGCCGCAACAACCACAACTCCAACGATCACCCAGCGCAAAACGCCGGAACGGTGGCCGCTCAGCCAGCTCATGCTGCTCGCAGTGGCCTGGGCAAATTTGTCATTCTTCAGGGCGTGACGGGCTTTTGTATCCACGGGTTTCTTGTTGTCCTTCTTTGCTAGAGTTGCAGGCAGCTCAGAACCGGGAGAGGTATCTTGGCTGCAACCCAATAAGTCTATCAGTGCGCGAACCAGAGCGTCCAACCCGGTTAGTCAAACCCGGTTTGAGCCAAAGACCGCCGGTAGCTTTACGGCCGGCCAGAGCAAGTGATCGACTTGCTGGCTTCTTCGATGCGGCGCACAAAACACTAAGCACACGGGCCACGCGGCGCTTTCTGGAGAACCGACAGTTAACGAGATATTCCGCCCGGTTGATGCCTCGACGCGCTCCCAGCGACTGTCAGTTCAGGATGCGATAGTTCCCAGCGCCTTGTACCGGGCCGCATAGTGCTGATCGATCTGCATGATGTGCCCGCTCAGCCATTCGCGCAAAGCCTTGCTCACGGAACCGCTGAGCGCAATTTTGCCGGCCCGGTGTTGCTGGATGAGGTCTTCGATTTGCGCCTGGAATTTGCGATGCTGTTCCCTGTGGGGCACGAGGTCCGGATCTTTCTTGCCGGCGAGCCACTTCTCCTCGCTTTCAAAATGCTGCTTGGTGTAGGCCAGCGTCTTGTCTAGGATCAGCCCAACTTTCTCCTGCGCGTTTCCCTCTTTGACCGCAGCATAGAATTCATCGAAGCATGTGAATAGCTGCTTATGAGCATTGTCGAAGGCTTGCACACCAACACTGTATTCGTTCTTCCATTCGTACATCGAATTATCTCCTCTGCGGTTCGCATTTAAATGCAACCGGGAAAATGACCCACAAAGTTGATATCGGTTCAATCGAGTAACACTTCAATAGCAGAAAGCACTTGTTCCTCTGCAGGGCGCAATGGACGTTTTCGCATAAGGATCGAACCAATTCGGGAGCCTAGGTCTGTGAGCGAATGAACTCGTACCGAGTGCGGGTCTGGAGACCCGCGCTACAGATACAGAATCATGCGGTCAGAGAACTAGCCGAGGATACGATTCTTCCGCAAATACGCGGCCCCGACCTCACCGAGGCCGGGGCTAATTAGGAAACAACTACATCCGATCGTTCAACTCCGTTGTCTATACGCCGCTGAAGGCGGAGAAACCGCCATCGACTGGAATCACGACACCGGTGACGAAATCCGAGGCCGGCGAGAGCAGCCAAAGCATGCATCCAAACAGATCCTTGGATTCGCCCAGGCGTCCCATCGGCGTGTGGCTGACGATTGTCTTCCCGCGCGGAGTCCACTCGCCCGTCTTCTCGTCGGTGAGCAGAAAGCGGTTTTGATTGGTGAGGAAGAATCCGGGCGCGATGGCATTCACGCGGATCTTCGGCGAATACTCCTGTGCCATGTGCACGGCCAGCCACTGGGTGAAGTTGCTCACCGCCGCCTTTGCCGCCGAGTAAGCCGCAATGCGTGTCAGCGGGCGGAAAGCATTCATCGACGAGATATTCAGGATCGTGCCGTATCCCTGGTCGGCCATGACCTTTCCAAAGGCCTGCGATGGCAGAATTGTGCCCATGATATTCAACTCGAAGACCCAGCGAATGGCGTCCGCGGGGAGATCGAAGAAGGACAGGTCGGGGCTGGTTGTAGCCTGCGGCTTGTTGCCGCCCGCGCCGTTGATCAGGCAATCCAGCTTGCCATAGCTCTTGATGACATCCTTGGCGACCTGAGCAACGCTGTCGCGATCGAGCGCATTGAACTTGAAGAAGGAGAGCTGCTTGCCGCGCTCTCCTAAACGCTCGATCAGCGCCTTGCCCGCTTCCTCATTCATGTCGAGGATGGCGACCTTTGCGCCGCAGCCTGCCAGCGCGTCTGCCATTTCGCCGCCCAGCACTCCGGCGCCGCCGGTAATGGCGACCGTCTTCCCTTTGAAGTCGTACATCTTGGTCAATTCTGCAAGATCGAAAGACTCACTGCTCATCTAGTTCTCCTCGTCCGGTGATAACTCGGTGAATGGTCCCTGTTACCGCTGAATGCGCGCCGATCCGCCCTTGGCAAAGGCTCGTACCTGATCCAGAGTTGCCATGGTCGTATCGCCAGGGAAGGTGGTCAGCAGTGCGCCGTGAGCCCAGCCGAGCTTGATGGCCTCGTCGGGCGATTCGCCGCTCAGCAGGCCGTAGATGAAGCCGGCAGCAAAGCCGTCTCCGCCGCCTACGCGATCGATCACTTCAAGCTCGGCTGTGGGCGCAATGTGCGTCTTGCCGTTGACCCATGCAACCGCGCTCCAGCTATGCCGGTTGGTCGAGTGAACCTCGCGCAGCGTGGTGGCTACGACCTTCACCTTGGGATGCTTTTTGGTGACCTGGTCGATCATGCCGAAGAAGACCGTGGGATCGAGCTTTGACTTGGTCGTGACCTCGGGGCCGGGAATGCCAAGTCCTTTCTGCAGATCCTCTTCGTTGCCCACAAGCACGTCGACGTTCTCGACGATCTTGGCGATGGTCTCGACGGCCTTCTCTGCGCCGCCGTGAATATTCCACAGTTTCTCGCGGAAGTTCAGATCGAAGGAGGTGATCGCACCGGCTGCCTTGGCTTCCTTCATCATCTCGGCGGCCAGCGGAGCGGTGGTCGGCGAGAGCGCCGCGAAGATGCCGCCAGAGTGCACCCAGCGGACGCCACCGGCAAAAATTGCCTTCCAGTCAAAATCGCCCGGCTTCAGTTGCGCCGCTGCTTCGTTCGAGCGGTTGTAGAAGACCACGGGAGGACGCAGTCCGTGACCCTGATCGCTGTAGACCGTAGCCATATTCGGGCCGGTGACGCCGTTATGCTTGAAGTGCTTGTAAAAAGGCTTCACGCCCATGGCGCGAACGCGCTCGGCAATCAGGTCGCCGATGGGGTAGTCGGACATAGCACTGGCGATTGCCGTCTTCATGCCAAAGCAATCGGATAGGTTCGCGGCTACGTTGAACTCACCGCCGCTGACGTGAATCTTGCACTCCGTCGCCTTGCGGAAAGGGATAATCCCCGGATCGAGCCGATTTACCAGTGCGCCCAACGAAAGAAAATCCAACTCGCCATCCTTGCGGATGTTCAGTCCATTACTCATCGGTCCTTCACTCCTTGTGGTTATTCGAAATAGCTGTGTTTGGTGGGTTAAAGCCGGCTGCGGTGCGCCCACAGCCCCAATCCAGGGTTGGCGATAAAGAAGATCGTTTCTCCGTCAACCTCGTTATACCCATGCTTGAGCTTCTTCGGATCATAGCGGTCCATCATTGCCTTCACGTCGCCATAATCGAAGCCAACGCCCTCGACCTCTGTTTTCGTGAGCTGGCCGGGGCACCAGGTGATCTTGAAGCGCCCCTCCGAAGATCCGTGAATCAGGTGTGCGGCGGCACTTAGGTCGTTGCCAAGTTCCGCATCGCCGGCCACAGCCGCCAGAGTTGTGGGTGTGCCGTGATAGCCGTATTTGCGGATCAACTTGTCGATCGTTTTGTCTTCGCCGAACTCCTTGACCTCCGGCCCCAGAATGATCAGCTCCGCTCCATCGGCCAGCGCCATGCGCGTGCGATAAATGGCTTTGTTGCCCAGCCACGTGCTGTGAAACTCACTGGGGTCGAGGTAGACGACGGCCTTCTTGATTGGCTCGTCAACCATCTGGAAGTTGACCTTCAGACTTAGCTCGGCTGCCTTGTTGAAACACTCCACGTCGTCGCCGATGAAGAGGCCTCGCACCGCGAGCCCGCCCCCTGGACGGCTGCTGACCACCGTCTGCACATAGACGATGGGCAGGTGCCGCAGAAAATGATCGGAGGCGTAGTTGAGCACGTTGCGTACAGGATTTTGCGCCCGGCCCATGATTCGCTCCATGCCATAGACAGCGCCCAGGTAGTGGCTGCGATTGATCCCCTCGCGGCCGCCCGTGCCGACAAGAATGTTCTTGTTGTAGTTGGCCATGCCGATCACTTCGTGGGGCACGACCTGGCCGATCGAGAGCACGAGATCGAAGCCGCCGTGCGCGATAAGCTTGTTGACCTGCGCCGGCCAAACATAATTCAGCTTGCCCTCGGACTGCTCGCGGATAAACTCGGCTGGAACCTCGCCCATGGTCTCGATGTCGGTGCGCCAGTTGTGCACCTTGAAGAGATCGAGCGGCATATCGCCGAACATGTGCGCGATCTGGTCCGGCCGCATCGCGGTATGTGTGCCGAGTGCCGGCAGCACCGCCTTGAGCCGGTCGCCATAGTGCTGCCATGCGTACCGTGTCAGATCGCCGGCGCGTGAGTGCTCGCGGCTCTGATCGGGTGGAACGGCGAGCACATTGTTGCGAACCCCAAGCTTTCCGAGGCCCTCGACCAGCAAATCGTTCAACTGCTGAGGGGTCAGATCGGTATCGACACTTCCAACTGCACAGTAAAGACTCATGCGGCCAACTCCACCTTCTTCAGTCCCGGAGCGAGCAGGACGTTGATAAGCAGCGAGAAGAGGTAAACACTCGCGGCGATGATAAACAGGATCGAGTAGCTATTCGATATTTGCAGCACGTGGCCGGCCAGTTTGGCAAAGAGGAAGCCGCCGACGGCCCCGGCCATGGTGCCGATTCCGGTAACCGAGCCCACCGCGCTGCGCGGGAACATGTCCGAGGCTGTGGTGAAGAGGTTGCACGAAAAACCCTGGTGCGCGGCTGTGGCCAGACTAAGCAGACCGATCGCAGCCCATTTCCCGAAGTTGTCGCTCTGAAGGTTGTTGATCAGAAAAATGGGAACGACAAGACTGGCGCAGAGAAGCATGGCTGCCAAGCGTGCGCGCTGCGGAGAAAATCCCATGCGGATAAAGGTCGCGGGCAGGTAACCTCCGTAGATGCTGCCGACGGCCGAGGCGTTGTAGACGATCAGGATCGGCAGCCCCAGGCCCACCAGGCTCAGATGAAACTTGTCGCTGAAGTAGCCCGGCAGCCAGTAGAGGTAGAACCACCAGATAGGATCGGTGAGGAATTTGGGAATGGCGTATGCCCAGGTCTGACGAAAGCCAAACAGCTCGATCCATGGCGTCGATGCCGCGGCCTTCTCCGGCGGGTCCTGGTTGATGTAGGCAAGCTCGGCGGCGGAGAGTGTCGGATGTTCGGTTGGTTTGCGGTATTTAAAGAACCACATCAGGATCCACGAGGCCGAGAAGAATCCAGTGATCAAAAAGGCGGAGTGCCAGCCAAAGTTGTTCACCGCTAGGGGTACGAGCAGCGTGGCCAGGATGACGCCGATATTGGCGCCACAGTTGAAGATGCCAAAGGAGAACGAGCGCTCTTTTTGCGGGAACCACTCGGCATTGGCCTTGTTGGCGGCGGGGAAGTTTCCGGATTCGCCCATCCCGAGGAAGGAGCGTGCAATGCCAAGCTGAAACACCGAATTGACCAGCGAGTGGCCCATCGCCGAGAGGCTCCAGAGGGCCATGATGCACATATAGCCGATACGCGTGCCGACCCGGTCAACGAAGGCCCCCGCGCCGAGCTGGCCGAGCGCATAGAAGGCGGTAAACACAGCCACAATGGTCCCATAGCTCTCTTCGGTCAGGCCGATGCCATGATTGGCAACGCTCAACATCAGGGTGGGCTTGAGGAGCGCCAGAACCTGCCGGTCCATGTAGTTAATCGTCGTGGCGGCGAACAACATAGCGCAGATCGTCCAGCGCACATGGCCAATCCGTACTCCAGCCGGAGAACCCTCTTGTATATGGGCACCGGGCGCCACATTGCCGATCATATCCTCTCCTTACAGCCGGTACGCCTTCTTTGCCAACCCGTAGGTGAGATCGTGCGCCAATTCAAAGGCCTCGTCTTCGTCCAAACGGTGTTCGCCGACCAGCCTTGCAAGAAAAGCGCAGTCGATGCGCCGCGCTACATCGTGCCGTGCAGGAATCGACAAAAAGGCCCGCGTGTCGTCATTGAATCCCACCGTGTTATAGAAGCCCGCTGTCTCGGTCGTCAACTCGCGGAAGCGCATCATCCCTTCGGGACTGTCGTGGAACCACCATGCCGGCCCGAGGCGCAGGCAGGGGTAGTGCCCAGCCAGCGGGGCCAGCTCGCGGCTATAAGTCGACTCGTCGAGCGTGAAGAGAATGATCGTCAGCTTGCTCTCGTTGCCAAATCGGCTCAGCAATGGGCGCAGTGCGTCGACATAGTTGGTGGCGCGGGGAATATCGCAGCCGACATCGCGGCCATACTTTTCATAGACTTTGCGGTTGTGATTGCGCGTGCTGCCCGGATGAATCTGCATGACCAGCCCATCTTCCATGCTCATTGCCGCCATCTCTGTGAGCATCTGCGCCTGGAAGAGCACTTGCTGCTGCGCGTCGGCCTTACCCGACAGGACCATGCTGAATAAATCCGCGGCTTCGGCTTTCGAGAGATCGGCAGTCTGCGCCGTCAGATGCCCGTGATCGGTCGATGTGCAGCCCAGCTCCTTGAAGCGCAGGCGCGCTTTGCGCAGAGCATTCAGGTATCCGCTCCAAGTGGTGGAATCTTCGCCATTCTGCTCGCCCAGCTTGTGGATCGAGTCGGCAAATCCGGCGTACTCGGGATCGACCACCGGGTCAGGGCGGAAAGCCGGCAGAACCCTGCCCTTCCAGCCCGACGCGCGGATCGACTTGATCGCGTCGAGCGAGTCCAGAGGAGAATCGGTCGTCGACAGCACCTCCAGATTGAAACGCTCGTAGAGCGCTCGCGGCAAAAACTCCGGCGTCTTCAGCTTTTCAGTGATGATGTCGAAAAACAGATTGGCGGTGGCGGCGCAGAATCTATCCTTAACTCCGAAGACCTCCTGGAAGACATAATCCATCCACATGCGAGTCGGAGTTCCGCGGAAGAGATAATAGTGGCTGGCAAAGATACCCCAGACCTTGCGCGGATCCTTGACCTCCGGCCGGCCGATTTCGAGATCCTCCATCGACACGCCCTGGCTGTAGAGCATCCGGTAAACATAATGATCGGGCTGCACCAGCAGCTTTGCCGGGTCGGGGAAGGGCTCGTTTTTGGCAAACCACGCCGCCTGCGTATGTCCGTGAGGGCTGAGAATTGGCAGCTTACCTACCTGAGCATAGAGTGCTTTGGCAATCTTTCGAGTGGAGGCTTCAGCGGGAAACAGGCGGTCTTCATTGATCAACATCGTGGGACTCTTTCTCTGACTGGAGATCACAGAGGTCTGACCACAGTATACACAGATCCAGAGTCCTGGCTCAAAATCCAACGTAACCATTTAGAGAGCTGGAAGGCACGTAAGCCTCAGCGGACATGGAGGGCTCACTGCTGTCGAATGAGGCTATAATTGGCGGCTCGCGGCTTCCAGAGGCCGGTTTCCCGGCGCTTCAACCCAGCCGGAGATTGGAGCCACAGCAGTCGATTCTTATACTGCCGGTTCAGCGCTTGGGAACGGCGACCTCAGTGCGCAGAGCGCGAATGCGCTCGATGGCGCTCGAAACCATCGGACGCCCCGTCATATGCTCCATGCCCTTGTCGATCAGCATGTCCACAAACTCTTCCACCGGGAAGCTGCGATCTTGCGCTGCGCGAATGACCGCCTCCGGAACCGTTACGGAAATCATCATGATGGCTGGCTTCCTCCGGTTTCTTCATCGGCGGAGCAGCGCACGAGTCGAGCGAAAAGATGTGAAAAACCGTGACGCAGCGGCAGCAGCCAGGCGGCATTGAGCCAGGGACTCAGACAACTCCATAGGAATGCTGAAGTTGCGTGCGCGGCGCTCAAAAAGCATGCCAGGCCAGGTCCAGTTGCCGTATGCGGGGCGAGGCGGTAGGCTTGGTCTATGTATGAAGACTTCCGCGTAAAGGACCGTTGGAGCGGCGAAGAGCTGCATTGCCGCTGGAAGGGCACGATGGTAGCCATTGCCACTCGTCACGCCGACGCCGTGGATGTGCGCTTTGACGTGAATGGCAGGCCTCTGTGGGTGGCCCTGCCGCTCGAGGCCTGGGGCCGCCAGAAGTCCTTGACTGGAAAGGCTATCACCGACCAGCTTGCCGCCCAGATCGCGGGCCGCTTCCTGCAGCAATCAATCGATGAAGGCTACGACTCGCGGCGCGAGATCTGTACCATGACCGTTGACGAAGTCCTTTCACACCTTCGGTCTGTGGTGGACGAGGCGAAAGAGATGGGCGAGATGCCGATCCTGCCGGTGCTTTCGTAGGGAACCGAAAGACTCAGGATGGCCGGTCTTTGGGAGATTCTGTTGCGGGTCCCACGGCTCCCATCAGTACCAGCGATCGCTGCGCGAAGGGTGCGTAAACGAGCAGCGTGGTGCAGGCCAGCGCCAGTCCGAAGTTGATGTGGTGCAGCAGCAAAAACGGCGCGAGCGACCACAACTCGTCGAGGAAGAGAAGAAACGGCCAAAGCTTCATGAAGTTCCGTCGCGCTCCGGGCGCACGGAAGAGCGTTGCCGAAAGCACGAAGGCGCGGACGGGAATCAGAACGGCCGCGGTAACAATCAGCCCAAGATAAATCTCAGCCGCTCTGGGCAACGTCGAGAGCAACTCCTCGATCTCCGGCAGGTTGGCCAGCGCGCCAATGTAAAAGCCCAGGTACATAATTTCGATGAGGACGAAGAGGGTTCGCACCACGGAGTGCGATGCCTGGGGCAGCTCCTGCGGCGTCGCCAGAATCCGGCCGCGGAATCTGGTCTCGGGTTGTGGCGGAGGGGCCTTTTGCTGGTTTGGAGCCACCGCGGGTTCAACGCACGACTGCTCCTCATCGAGTCCGATCCGCTCGACCGGAGCCACAAAACGATAGCCGCGGCGGGCCAGAGTCTCGACAAACCGGGGACTTCCGGCCGTATCGCCGAGAGCTTCGCGGATGCGGTTAACCGCCGAGTTGAGGCCGTGCTCGTAGTCGACAAAGGTGCCATCGGGCCAGAGCAGGCGAGAGATCTCCTCGCGGGTGATGAGCTGGCCCGGGCGCTCCAAGAGCAGCAGGAGCACCTGGAAGGGCTGCGCATTCAATTTAATGCGAATGCCCTGGCGGCGAAGCTCGCCGGTGGCCGCATCCGCTTCAAAAGCTCCGAAGCGATAGCGCCTTACTGGGGATGATTCGGTCATCTCTCAAGCCAGTGTATTCGATGGCACGCGGATTCCACAGGCAGACGGCAAAGTACAACTTTCAGGAAGTCCAGCTGCTGCAATCACTTGCGAAGTGACAATCAATCGATTTGAGATGAGATTCCATGCATTGCCTTGCGAGGCCCGAGAAGGTAAGGTGCTGTTCATGACGGGATCTAGAGGTTTTCGGCGAACTTCGACTTTGAGGTGCACGCTTGCGCTTGCGTTCGCGATCACTCCCTGCATCGGCATGGGCGAGGCGCCGGCTGCGGCTGTCTCGGTCTTTGATAAGTATGTTGCCGGGGTCGAGGCGCGGCTGGTCCGGCAGCACGGATCGGCGGCGGCCTTTCTCGCTCCGGTGGCAAGTGCAGAGGTCGAGAAACGGCTGCGGCGGGGAGAGTTGATCGTCGAGAAGCTCACGCCCACGAACGGAGCGGATCTGCCGGGAGCCATGCTGCACCACTGGCGCGGCACGGCCTTCGCGGCTGGAGCGACGGTCGCTGATTTTGAGCGGCTGATGAGGAATTTCGCCGCCTACCCGCAGCGCTTTGCACCGGAGGTGCTGCAGACGAGGGTGATCTCGCAAGCCGGCGATCGATTTCAGACAGTGATGCGGGTTCGCCAGCGCCATGTCATCACCGTGGTGATGGATACGACTTATGACGTGAGTTTTGGCCGCCTGGATGTGCGGCATGGTTATAGCATCTCGCACAGCACACATATCTCTGAGATTGACTCGCCCGGAACCAGCCATGAGCACGTCTTAAGTGCAAAAGACGAGCATGGCTTCCTTTGGCGACTTAGGACTTACTGGAGTTATGAGGAACGGGACGGCGGGGTCTACATGCAGATCGAGTCGATTTCTCTGACTCGCTCGATTCCTACCGGGCTTGGCTGGGCAGTCGGACCATTTGTAGAAACCGTGCCGCGGGAGTCTCTGGAGTTTACCTTGCGCTCGGTCCGCAATGCACTGCGCAAATAGCTTGAGTTATGGATGACTCGCATGTGACTTGTTGGAATGGAGGCGAAGATGAATCTCTCACCAGTTACGACAAAAAATGGATCGGAATTCATCACGGCGCTGCGGATCAATAGGTCGCTGACAGCTTCCATTGAAAAACGTGCTCTGGTGTGGATGGCCGAACGAGCGCCAGTGTGGCTTAGCTCAGACCAGCTAACTCTGCTGGGAGTTCTAGCGCAGATCGGAGCCGGAGTTTGCTATGCGTTGTCGCGATACAACCGTCTGGTGCTCCTGGGAGTGATCGTATGCCTCGCGCTCAACTGGCTGGGAGATAGCCTCGACGGAACACTCGCACGTGTGCGCCAACAGCAGCGGCCGCGTTATGGCTTCTACGTGGATCACATGGCAGATATCTTCGGATCAGTCGCGCTGATGTGCGGGCTCGCCTGCTCGGGGTTTTTGCATTGGCAGATCGCAATGGCAATGCTTCTCGCCTTCCTGATCTTATCGAGCGAGAGTTATCTCGCCACTTATACACTCTCCCGGTTTCGACTTTCGCACGGTATCTTCGGCCCCACCGAGATTCGCCTGCTACTTATCATCGGCAACCTTGCTCTGCTCCGAAATCCCTACGCAGCGTTCTTCGGGTACAAAATCTTGCTCTTTGACCTGGGAGGAGCGATTGCTGCGATCGGAATGTTCGTAATGGCGATCTCTGTGACTCTGCGCCACACCGCCGAACTCTACCGCCAGGAGCCGCTGCCGTGAAGACGCTCATCCGCTGGAGTAAGTTCAACCTGGTCGGGGCCATGGGCATGGTCATACAGCTTGTCTCGCTCGCAGTTCTCAACAGTTGGATGGCAGGCCACTACCTATTGGCATCGGCGGCCGCAGTCGAGTTGACCCTCCTGCACAACTTCGTCTGGCATCTAAGGTATACATGGCGCGACCGGCGAGACCATTCCACGCGATTCAGTCAGCTGGTCAGATTCCATCTTTCCAACGGGCTGGTTTCGATGTTGGGGAACCTGGTGCTGATGCGTCTGCTGGTCGACGGGGCTCGAATGCCGGTGCTGACCGCCAACGCATTGGCGATTCTTTGCTGCTCGCTTGTGAATTTCTGCCTTGGAGATAGCTGGGTCTTTGCAGTGCGGCGCTGCGAGCTCCGCGACCAGACCGCGGCCCGACTGTAAATAGCGGCTGGCTTTGGAGTTCCCGGCCTCCTGCGCTCGGTTAAGATCGCACCGGTAATTGTTGGGCATACGCCACCACAGGGAAGGGGGCCCCGTTTTTCTCTTCCTTGCCGATTTCCGAAGATCTGGTCTTCCCACAAATGGCAATTGGATGTCACAATGAGTCATTGACCCTTTTTAATCTTTTGTCTTTAAGGAGTCCTGTCCATGGCAAGTCTCTCTGGAGTGGAGTCGCTGAAGGCGCTGGCGGCTAGCCCGCTGGTGCATGCCAATTTATGTGCCGCACAACTTGTTGAAACCGCGCTGATGCGCGGCGAAGCAAAACTAGCGGCCAACGGCGCACTGGTAGCCGTCACCGGCGCGCGAACCGGACGCAGCCCCAAAGATAAGTTCACCGTCGACGATGCGACGACACATACAGTGGTGGACTGGGGCAAGGTCAACAAGCCATTCCCGCCGGAGAAGTTCGACGCGCTGCTTGATCGAGTGACTGAATACCTGAGCGACAAAGACCTGTTTGCGCAGGATCTCTATTGCGGTGCCGATCCCGAGTACCGGATGCCAATCCGCGTTGTCAGCGAGTACGCTTGGCATTCCTTGTTTGTCCGCCAGCTCTTTGTGCGCCCTGAGCCCGCCGACCTAGAAGGCCATGAGCCTGAGTTCACAGTGATCGCGGCGCCCGAGTTCCAGGGAGTGCCGGAGCGCGATGGAACCACGACAAGCGCATTCATTCTGGCGAATTTTACACGCAAGATCGTGCTCATCGGCGGTACGAAGTATGCCGGAGAGATGAAGAAGTCGATCTTCGGGGCGATGAATTTCATCGTGCCCAATCGCGATGTGCTGCCCATGCACTGCTCGGCAAACGTGGGCGCCGACGGCGTCACGGCTCTCTTCTTTGGCTTGAGCGGCACGGGCAAGACCACGCTATCGGCCGACCCGGCGCGGCGGCTCATCGGCGACGACGAGCATGGCTGGAGCCCGTCGGGAATCTTCAACTTTGAGGGCGGCTGCTACGCCAAGTGCGTCAACCTGACCGAAGAGTACGAGCCGCAGATCTACCGCGCGATCCGCTTCGGATCGGTGCTTGAGAATGTCATTCTGAACGATCAGCGCGAGCCGGACTACTTCAACATCAGCCTGACTGAAAATACCCGCGCGGCTTATCCCGTGGACTTCATCGACAACGCCGTGATTCCCGGAATCGGCGGGCATCCGAAGAACGTCATGTTCCTGGCTGCCGATGCCTTTGGCGTGCTGCCGCCGATCTCGCGGCTAACGCCGGAGCAGGCGATGTACCACTTCCTCTCCGGCTACACGGCGAAGCTGGCCGGCACAGAGACCGGCGTCAAGGATCCCGAGCCGGAGTTCTCGGCCTGTTTTGGCGCGCCCTTCCTGCCGCTGGCTCCGCGCTTCTATGCTGAGATGCTCGGAAAACGGCTCCGCCAGCATGGCTCCGCGTGCTGGCTGGTCAATACCGGATGGTCCGGCGGCAAGTTTGGCGTGGGCAAGCGCATGAGCCTCAAGATCACCCGCGCATTGGTGAATGCTGCACTCGACGGACGGCTCGACAAGGCGAAGTTCGCCACTGAGCCGGCCTTTGGGCTGAGCATTCCGCTAAGCTGCCCGGATGTACCGGCGGAGATTTTGAATCCGCGCAACTCGTGGGCCGACAAGGAAGCCTACGACCGCACGGCCGCCGATCTGGCCGCACGGTTTGAGGCCAACTTCCAGAAGTTCGACGCGTCAGAAGCGATTCGCGCGGCAGGACCCAAGGCAAAGTAAGAACAACCAAGAAAAAAGGGGCTTCACCGGGCAATTGGCCGGTCGAAGCCCTTTTTTCGTTTGCGGCGGGAAGATCGGTGCATGGACGTGGAGGCAGTTACCGGCATCCAATCGGTGCGTAAAGGAGTCCACTCATGCGCCCAGACATCGTTCCTGGAAGCACATTGCCCGATTACGAGCTGCCCGATCACACAGAGACATTGCGCAAGCTAAGCCAATTGCAGGGCGATGACCCAATGATCCTCACACTCGCACGCGGCCACTACTGCCCAAAAGAGCATCAGCAGCATCGCCAGTTGGCTTCGTTTTATCCCTGCATTGCCGTCGGCTACACCCAGATCGCCACCATATCCACCGATGACCATCACACATTGCAGGAGTTCCGTGCGTCGATCGGCGCCCAGTGGACGTTTCTCTCCGATCCCGAACGAAAGGTTCAGAAGGATCTTGAGATCCAGGAGTACACAGATCCCGAACACAATCCGATGATTCCGCACACGCTGGTTCTTAAGCCGCGTCTCGTGATCTACCGCATTTACAACGGCTACTGGTTCTGGGGTCGCCCCTCTGTCACAGACCTATGGCATGATCTGCGCGCCATGATGAGCGAAATCCGTCCGGACTGGGATCTGAGTGCGCCCGGACTCCGCGCGGATTGGAATGCCGGCAACCTCTCGCCGTTTCACGGCTGGGATAAAGATTCGAAGGCCGCTCATTCGCTGGAGAAGAAATAGGCCCAATACGCATCTCTCTATACTCTCCGAGAGCCTAGAACAAAGAACTACAGATTAGAATTGGTAGGACAGAGCACTCTCGAAAAGAGGAATTCAGCAAGAGATGCGCGATGGCTTCGGATTGCCGGCAGCGGATCTGCGCGCTTTGCGAGCGCTGAAAACGCCGGCGCAGATTCAGAGGTTCATTGATGGGCTCACCTACCAGTACGCGGACACGGCGTGGTCTCCGCATCGCGTGCTGCGCGAGCGCAAAGGGCACTGTCTGGAGGGAGCCCTGCTGGCCGCTGCCGCACTGCGCGTCAACGGACGTCAGCCCCTGCTGATGGATCTGGAGGCCGTGCATGACGACGATCACGTGATCGCCATCTATCGTGAGGGCGGCCTGTGGGGCGGCATCGCCAAGTCGAACTTCGCCGGCCTGCGCTTTCGCGCGCCCATTTACCGCACGCTACGCGAACTCGCGCTGAGCTACTTTGAGAGCTACTACAACCTGCGTGGTGAACGCACTCTCCGTTCCTATTCAGTGCCGATCAATCTCGAGCGCCTCGACCGATTGCACTGGATGATTGCGGAGGATGACGTCTGGTGCGTGACAGAACTGCTGATCGCGGCGAGGCACTACCCGCTCTTTCCGCACAAGATCGCGCGGACGTTGCCGCGGATCGACCGCCGCAGCTTCGAAGCGGGCATGCTCGGCTGGACAAAGCACTGAGAGGATCGCTGAGCGCGATGCGCCACTCCGCGAATCATGGAATGGGAAATCGCTCCCGTAGCAGCTTGAGCGCCTCTTCGGCTGTCGCAATTTGCCCTTCGAGCTGCGCATCCTCGACTGCTCGCAACATCTCTTTGAAGCTCGCTCCCGGCTTGTAGCCCGCGGCAATCAACTCGTGGCCGGTGACGAGCGGCTCTGGCCGGACTGCCTCGGCCGGCATCGTTTCAAAGCGTTCGCGAACGAATTGCCAGCAATCAAGATTGCCGCTGGCGGCCACGCAATCCATGCGATGCAGAGCCAGATGTTCTGGGAAATCGTCCAGCCTGAAGAAGCGCTTCAACGTCGAGGTCTTCATGCGCGGTGCATCGGCGAACCGCATATGATTCTCGACCAACGCCAGAATCTGGCGCATCTCGTCGTTGGAGAAGCGGAGGCGGCGGCAGATCGCGGCGGCCATGGCAACGCCGACCTCGACATGTCCATCGAAGCGAATTCTATCGGGCGCGCGGCGAAAGGTAGGCGGCTTGCCTACATCGTGCAAGAGCGCTCCCCACGCAAGCGTGAACGAGCAGTCGGCGGGCAGTTGCTGGAGCAGCATGAGCGTGTGAACCCAAACGTCGCCTTCAGGATGAAACTGCGGCGGCTGCTCCACGCCCTTCATCTTTGCAATCTCCGGCAGCACCTCGGCCAGCAAACCGGTTTCATCAAGCAGCTCGAAGGCCTGCCGCGCACGGCCCTCTGTGAGCATCCTGGTCAGCTCGTCGCGAACGCGCTCGCGGCTCACGGCATGGATCTTTGCTGCGAGTGAACGAATTGCGAGCTGTGTCTGCGGCTCGATTTCGAAACCAAAGCGGGCGGCGAAGCGCACGGCGCGCAACATGCGCAAGTGGTCCTCTTCAAAGCGCTCTCCGGGCTGGCCGATGGCGCGGACGAGCCCGGCGTCAAGATCTGCCAACCCACCCACATGGTCGATGATCGCCTCTTGAAGGGTAGGGGCTTCAGTCCGTACACTCAGCTGAGCTAAATAACCGGGCTTTAGCTCCTGAGGGAAGACGCGCTCCACATCCAACAGCAGTCCATTGATGGTGAAGTCGCGACGCTGGACATCCTCTCTTGCGCTGCTTGTGTAGCGAACTGCGTCGGGATGACGGCCGTCGGCGTATGCGCCGTCGGAGCGGAAGGTTGCGACCTCGGTGATCCCATAAGACGGCTCCGCCTGTCTATCTCCGGCGGCGCAAGCCGTGTCTGCCACCAGCACCACGCCAAAATGCGCTCCCACGGCAAAGGTGCGCGGAAACATCGCCAACACCACGTCGGGCGTCGCGCTGGTCGCTACATCGTAGTCCTTCGGTTCGCGGCCCAGCAGCAGATCCCGCACGCACCCGCCGGCCAAGTATGCTTCATGACCGGCAACGCGCAGCTCGGCAACGATCCTGAGAGCCGCATCGAATTGAGGCGCTGTCGGCAACATGGCCTACTCTGAGATTAATTCGTCGCACGGCAAATCATCGAGCCCGTTAAACTAGGTAGATGAGCACGCGCGGCCTGATCCTTGGCGTTGAATCCTCCTGCGATGAGACCGCGGCCGCCGTGGTTGAGCGAGGAGCGCGCACGCTCTCTTCGGTCGTCGCATCGCAGATCGCCACTCATGCTCGCTATGGTGGCGTGGTGCCAGAGTTGGCCAGCCGCGAACACCTGCGGGCCATTGTGCCTGTGGTCCGTGCGGCTCTGACCCAGGCTGCGATCACGCTCAGTGATCTGGACGGAATCGCCGTCACCGCTGGGCCGGGGCTTGCCGGGGCTCTGCTGGTGGGCATCACTTACGCCAAGGCACTGGCCTTCGCGCAAGGGCTGCCGCTGGTTGCCGTCAACCATCTCGAAGGCCATATCCATGCGGTGTTGCTCAATGAGCGCGAGGCTTTGAAGGGCACGGGCTCCAGTCCGTGCATTCAGCCGCCAAATGGAGACGGGGTTTTAGCCCCCGAGGAAAACTCCTCGCCGGCCGAAGAATCCGCGCTTGCACTGGTTGTCTCCGGCGGGCACACGCACCTCTATCTCGCGCGGCCGCTCTCCGGGGCTCAAAGCCAGACATGGTCGTACTCGCTGGTTGGGCGAACCGTCGACGACGCTGCTGGCGAGGCCTACGACAAGGTTGCCAAGCTGCTCGGCTTCGGCTACCCCGGAGGCCCCTGGATCGACGCGCTCGCGCGCTTCGGCGATCCCAAGGCCGTGCCATTTTCTTTCTCGCAGATCAAGACGAAGGCGCATCTGCGCGGCAAGACCCCACGGACCAAAGCAGCGACGACTGCGCCGATTGCAGAGCTCGATCCGCGATTGATGTTCTCGTTTTCGGGGATCAAGACGGCAGTGCTGCGCTATGTGGATCTCAACAACCTGCGACCTGACGCTCAGGTGCGGGCGGCAAGGCTCTTCGCGCCCGGCGCTTGTCATCTTGAGCGGAGCGTAGACTCGAAGGACCCGCTTCTCGCAAACCGTCCGCCGCAGACCAAAGAGGAGGCGCTCGGGCTCGCTCCGCAGCAGGTGCTCGATCTGGTTGCCAGCTTTCAACACGCGGTCGTAGGCGATCTGATGCAGAAGAGCTTTGGCGCGGCACAATCGCACGGCGTGCGGCGCATTCTCATCACCGGCGGCGTAGCCGCCAATTGCGAACTGCGCGCGCGCTTCACCGCCGAGGCCGAGCGGCGCGGCCTGCGCGTAGCATTTCCGACGCTTGCGCTCTCGACAGACAATGCCGCAATGATCGCCGCAGCCGCGTGGCCGCGATTATTGGCAGGAGAGATCGCTGAGGCTTCGCTCTCTGCCGATCCCTCGCTGGCTCTAGGACGCTGATTCGGCAAAATCCGTGCGCGCTGCCCTATGCACTCTTGGCAATCGCGCGAATCAGCATTCCCAGCAATGCGAGCACAACCGCGCCCCAGAATGCGGCGCCGAAGCTGCGCACGTGAAATCCGGGCACGAGAGCCGACGCCACCATAATCATCAGTCCGTTGATCACTAATAGAAAGAGCCCAAGGGTGAGGATGCTGATCGGAAAAGTGACGACCTTGAGGAAGAAGCCGACAGTGGCGTTGAGCAGGCCGATCACCAGTGCCGCAACCAGCGCGGAGCCCAATCCGGCAACCTGAAAACCGCGCACCAGCGTGGAGACTGCCAGCAGCGCACAGGCGCTCAACAGCCACTGAACCAGAAGTCTGACCATTCGAAATCTCCTCCTTGCCGTCAAAAATCCTACCGGCTTTGCGCGCGAGTTTTCGAACTATTCCGGCGGTATCGTCTCAAGCAGCTCGACAGCCTGCGTCTCGCCCTTTTTGTCCACCTGCGCCGTTGTGATCAGAAAGACGGCGACGATGATGCCCGCCATGCCGGCAAACTCGGCTGGCTCAGGTCGTTCATGAAGCAGCAGGATACCAAGCAGCACCGCGACGACCGGATTCACATACGCATAAGACGAGACCTTGGCCACCGGTACGTGCTCGAGTAAATAGATGAATGCGGAGTAGCCCACCAGCGAGCCCCCGGTGATGAGCCAGGCGAGCGAGCCTACCGATGCCGCGTTCACATGGAACTGGGGCCATTGGCCCATCGCTGTTCCCAGCAGAGTCGAGAAAGCTCCGGCGATCAGCATCTGCCAGCCCGCGGCCACAAAGCTGTTCACCGTGAGGCGCGAGTGCCGCGAGACGAGGCTGCCCGTCACCCAGGCCAGCGCTCCTATGAGCAACACACCCACGGCCGCGAGACGAGCTCTGTCCCCGGCCATGCCGCTGCACAGCGAGGGCCACAGCAGCGCAGCCAGTCCTGCGAACCCCAGGGCCATACCCAGCCACCCACGCGCGGGCAGCGGTTCGCCGCCGGGCAGCAGCATCTCAGCCAGAGCGGCGAAGAGAGGAATCACAGCCAGCACCAGCGAAGCCAAGCCGCTCGGTACGGTCTTCTCGGAATAAACAAGGCAGACGTTGCTCACGCACAGCAGAAAGAATCCGATTAGCCCCAATGTCAGCATGGTCCTGATCGGCCACACCAGGCGCATGCCGCGCCAGCGGCACCATGCGAGCAGGATCGCGCCTGCAATCAGGAAACGCGTCCCAGCCAGCAGATTCGCCGGCATAAATACCGTGCCGATGCGAATGGCCGTGTAGGTCGATCCCCAGAAAAAATAAACGCAGCCGAAAGCAAACGCGATGGAGGCAGCGGAGGCTGCTTTCTTTTCGAGGTGGGTTGTCTGGGTCGCGGAGTTCGCCATGGGCTGATTCCATCTTAGCTGGAGTGGCGTTTACGCGCTTCGCGATAGCTGTGGTGTCTGCCTCAATGTCGATGAGTTGGGTTAAGGATAGTTTGTAATTCAGACGCAGCTTTCTAGCTGGCGCTCAGATCACACCACATGGGAGGTGGAGACCAACCCTCGTCTCGCTGAATTCAATGGTGCGGGTTGGCATCGCTCGTGTTGTGTAATAAGATTGCGCCAAGTCAGGAGTGACAATGGAAGGAAACTGGAAGGTTCAGATCGAGGACGGCACTCATGCCATTCACGCGGATATCAGCGCATTAACCGGCAAGCTCAAGATCACTTGGGACGGCGTAGTCTTGGAGATCTCCCAACAGTTGTGGATGCTAGGCGACTTACGGACCTTCCAGCGCAGCGGCCATTCGTTTCTTCTCAGTGCTCGTGGCTTCGGTTTGTTAGGCAAACTCGCTCTGTCCATGGATGGTGTCGAAATTCCGCAGGGAGGCGCGGCGGCGGCCCAGGTGAAACCCGTTCCGGCTTTGGCTCCGATCCAGTTCATCAAGGAGCTGAGCATGCAGGAGTCAGATGAGGTGATTGGGACGGAAGAGTATCCACTCGACAATCGCTTCGGCGACCAGGCCTTCACCACGGTACACCAGGTTGCGCGGGAGTCGACCAACGAACTCTCGATTGACACGAGCAGTCAGTTAGGCGGCAAAGTTGGCCTCGAAGTGTTTTCAGCCATCAAGGCTGAGATTGAAGCGCAAGTTTCGCGACAGACCGGTCAGAAGGTCGGCGAAAAACTGACCGAGAGCCAGACCCTCACATTTTCCGTGGGACCCAAATCGTCGGTGCTTTACAAGGTCGTTTGGAAGCGCAAGATTCGCAGCGGTGAGCGTCTCTACCTTTCGGGCGGAAATCCCGTCACGGTCCCGTATCGAGTGAATTACGGTTTGTCTTGTGAGGTCAAGACGCAAGCGCAGCCGGCTAGCGACTGAGATTGCACGGGCGTTCGCGATCCTGCATCATGATCATTGACTCTTAGAACTTGACCACCTCAAGAACGGCTTGACTCCGCGCAACGATTGGGCTGTACAGCGCAAGCGAAAATGGTCTATCCTCGGGCCAGCGGGGTGTCTATGCACATGCGCGCTGTCAATCGACCGCTTGTACCAGCCAACTGGCGCTGGTCGCGGTCGCGCGAGCGGAGCATCTGCCCGCGGCGGCACCTGCGCGTGCTGCCCATGCGCACCCGGCCCAGCCTCTTCGCCAGCGATTAATCGCTGAAGATCAGAGATTCCCTTTGCATCGTTCCGCCTCGCCGGTTTCGGCCGGTTGGAGCCGTCCATGATTGCGTTGAACAAGTCCAGAGACGGAAAAGCAGGTCCTTCGACTACGCTGCGCTTCGCTTAGGATGACAGTTCACTATTGGTCGCTCGGGATGACAGATCACTTAACTGATCAGCGATAGCCCTTGACTGAGGAGACAATCAGATGACCAAGCAAGAGATGCATGCCCAATTCGGACCGAAGCTGGTCTCTCCGCTGCCCGGGCCCAAGGCGCAGGCGGCTGTCGCGGCCGACAACCGGCTGATCTCGCCCAGCTACACGCGCTCCTATCCATTGGTTGCAAAGCGCGGGCGCGGCATTCGCGTGGAGGATGTGGACGGCAACGAGTTTCTCGACTTCGCCGCCGGCATCGCCGTGGTTTCTACCGGCCACTGCCATCCCGAAGTGGTGGCCGCGATTCAAAAGCAGGCCGCCGAACTGATTCACATCTCGGGCACTGACTTTTACAACGAGCCGCTCACCAATCTTGCCGAGAGCCTCTCAACGATTGCGCCGATGCCTGGCCCGCACCGCTTCTTCTATGGCAACTCGGGGGCCGAGGCGATCGAATGCGCTTTGAAGCTGGCCCGCTACCACACCGGCAGGCAAAATGTGGTCGCCTTCCTCGGCGCCTTCCACGGGCGCACCATGGGCGCGCTCTCGCTGACTGGTTCGAAGCCGCAGCAGAAGCGCCGATTCGCGCCGCTCGTTCCGGGAGTGACACACGTGCGCTATCCCTATGCCTATCGCGGATGCACGGGTGGGCCGGAGGAGGAAGAGGTCTTCAGCCTCGGCTGCGCGCGGTATATCGAGGAGAGGCTCTTCAAGACGATCTTGCCGCCGGAGGAGGTGGCTGCGATCTTCGTCGAGCCGATCCAGGGCGAGGGGGGCTACGTGGTTGCGCCCGACAACTTTTTGCGCGAGCTGCGCGCGATCTGCGACCGGCATGGAATTTTGCTCGTGGTGGATGAGGTGCAGTCGGGCGCGGGGCGCACGGGAAAGTGGTGGGCGATCGAGCATTCGGGAGTCGAGCCGGATATTGTCTGCATGGCCAAAGGCATCGCGAGCGGGATGCCGCTGGGCGTTTGCATGAGCCGCGCAGAGATCATGGACTGGGTGCCGGGTTCGCATGCCTCGACCTTTGGCGGCAACCCCGTTTCGATTGCCGCGGCGTTGGCCACGCTCAAAATCATCGAGCGCGAAGCGATGGCCAACGCGGCAAAGGTAGGCGCGCAGATCCTCGAACGGCTGAGCGGCTGGAAGCAGAGCCATCCGGCGGTGGGCGACGTGCGCGGACGCGGCCTGATGATCGGCGTCGAATTGGTCAAGGACAAGTCGACGCGTGAGCCTGCGACTGCTCTGCGCAATCGCGTGGAGACGCTTGCCTTCGAGCGCGGCCTGATGATTCTCGGCTGCGGCGAGACTGCGGTCCGGCTCTGCCCCCCGCTGATTGTCGGCGAGCAGGAGGCTACTGTCGCGCTCGACATCTTCGAGGAGGCGCTCGCGATGGCGGAGAGGGAAGCCGCTTTAGCCTGACGCTCAAAATCCGGAACAGCCGGTTCGTTGTGAGTGAAAGAACAGGCCCGGCGGACTGGAGCGATCGATCGCTTCAATCCGCCTGGCTGATGTCCTGCGCTGACCTTCGGCCTTGCTACCGCACAACTTCCTCGACCTTCATATTCGCGATCTCCGAGGTGCGATGCGCGGCGCGTTCGAGATTCTGCGCCATCTCCTGCGTAGCCAGATGCTGCTCCTCTGCCGCCGCGGCCATCTGGTGCGAGACCCCCGACAGTTCCTCGGTCTGGCTGGAGATCAGGTTGATTGCCCCCATCGCTGTGGCCACATCGACGCCGATGGCGGTGACTTTTGCCTGAATCTCGGCCGTGGCAGATGCGGTCTGCTCCGCCAATCGTCTTACCTCACCGGCCACCACGGCGAAGCCCTTACCGTGAACGCCCGCGCGCGCCGCCTCGATATTTGCATTGAGCGCCAGCACGCTGGTCTGCGTGGCGATGGAAGCAATCAGCTCTGCCACCTTGGCCACCCCGCTGCTCGAGGTCCGCAAGCTCTCGATCGCCGTCTTGCTCTCCGCGCTGGCTGCGCGCGACTTCTCCGATGCCTCTGCGACACTCGATGCGTTCCGCGCAATCTCAGCGATGCTCGACTCGATCTCGTGGGTAGCCGTGGCCACCATCTGCAGATTGCCGTTCAGATGTTCGATGTCGTTGCGCTGTGCCTCTTGCGCCGCGTGCACCGCATCGATCGCCGCCTGGGTGCTGATGCCCCAGACTACAACCGCGCCAACAAACTCGCCATGGCTGCCGGTCATCGCCTCCACGTTCAGGTCGAGCTTCACCGGCCCCAGCGGAATGGTTGCTGTGTGGGGCAGATGATGTTGGCTCGTCTTCGTGCCCAGAATCCTGTCGATGTTGGGTGGAGATTTGTGAAAGATGTGAATCGACTGCCCGACGATCTGATCGACCGGTACCGGGAGGTGCTGTTGCAGACTTTGGAGCGTTTTGCGCGATGCGCGGTTGAGATAGCGCAGGATCAGTTCCCGGTCGCAGAACATGGCATTTACCGGCAGCGCGTCCAATGCGTACTCGAAGCTATGGTCTGCCTCCGCCTCAATCCGGATCTCCTCGGGCGGCCGGTGATTCATTGGAACCGGCGGCGTTTTTGTAGCGCGCTGTGAGAACATGCCTGTGAGCAAGCCTTGAGACATAGCCCCTTCTTTCTCCGATGATGCTTGAGCCTTACCTCGTTCATCGGTGTAAGCGGCTGCGGACAAGTTTCAAACCTCTGACGGAAGTTGAGCCTTCCCATATGGGAACGGCGCTGTTTCATTTTGAGAAGAGAAGGAGAAAAAGGTGACCATGTTTAGGCCTGCAAGCGCCGATTTGCACCTTTCGCTCCACCAGTTGAGAATGGATTGCCATGGGATGGTTCGAGCGGATACGGATTGGCTGCGAGGAGCGTGCCCTCGCCGGTCTCGCATGGGCAGCGCGAAGACGAAGCAGCGCTGAAAGCCTGCCTGCGCATCTGGCCACTGGCATCGAGGGCGAAACTGCGGCCTTCTTCTACCTGCGCCGCAAAGGTTACACCGTGGTGGCGCGGCGCTGGTCTTCGGGAGACGTGGCCGGCGATGTGGACATGATTGCGTGGCAGGGGCCGATGCTCTGCTTCATCGAGGTAAAGACTCGCACCGCACACGATGCATCCCCTGCGCAAATTGCCGTCGATTCGCACAAGCGCAACACGCTGCGGCGGCTGGCCCGGCGATACCTCCGGCATCTGCCTCTGCAGACCACCCCGCCGTTTCGTTTCGATGTGCTCAGCGTCTACATTGTGCCCAGCGAGAAGAAGGAGTTCCAGCATTTTGAAGGAGCCTTTGGCTGGAGCGAGTGGGAGGATAGGCAGGAGAGTTAAGCGGCCGAATGAACTCAGTGTCGAGAGGCCCTATCCCTTCGCGTCCTCAAACTCTTCGTGCCAGGCCATTTGAATCGCCTCCAGTCGCGCTTCGTTCGACTTCGCCGGGTCGTCAACAAAGCCCTCCAACTCGGTGACGTAGCGATGCAGATCGGTGAAGCGAACCGTCAGCGGATCAAGCTCCGGGAACTTCTCTTGCAGTTGAATGCCGATCTCCTCGGCGTCGGTCCATAGAATCTTGCGAGGCATCACAGGTCTCCTTGGGGAAATCAGTTCCAGGCCGCTTTGCCTAGAATCAGCGCCGGCATCGGGTGGATTTCGCATTGAAAACCAACATTCGCCAGAATGGCCGGATCGGCATCGGCGACAGGCCGCGGATCGACATCGTCGGGTAGCGTCCAGAAGCCTGCGCCAAACCCGCCGGTTTCGGCGGCGACTGGCCCATAGGCAACGGCCCAGCCCTTCTCGGCAATGCTCTTCCAATAGGCGGCGTGCGCCTGCATGATTTCCTTCTCTTGTTCCGTCGTGGTCCACATGAAGTCGGTTCTCGGCGGTGTGAGCTTCAAAAAGAAATGCTTCATTCCACTCCTCCGTGGAAGATCGTTCCAGATCCGCAATACAGCTATGTGCGCGGTTCGCCGCATCGAGAGCTATTTCTCTTCGGCGAGAGTTAGCGGCTTGCCTTCGGAGACGATGTTGCGGTTCCACTTGGGAATCTCGACGACGTAGTCGCCAGGGCGCGTGATCACAGCCTGGCAGCCCAGTCGCGAGTTCAACTGCTGGTCGGCGGCCATGTCGAGCCGGTCCAACTCGTCATCGTCGGCCTCGCTGATGCCTGTTTGGTCTTTGATCCAAAGGTGGCAGGTGGTGCAGGCGCAGACGCCGCCGCAGGCGTGATCGAGGAAGACATTGAAGTTCTCTGCCACATCAAGGAACGACATCGGCTTGCCGTGATGCTCGTAGGGCAGCGTGCCAAACTCGAACTCCACCGTCCGGCCCTCGGGCTGAAAGGTGACGCGCACGAGTTTGTCGGCGGGGATCTTCTTCTCTGCAGGTTCGCTCATTGTGTCCGTTTCTTTGTTGTTCACTCGCGTGCCCTACTTGAATTCCGCCGGCGCCATTGCGTGGGGCGCAGTGACAGCCTCGGCCAGCTCCTCACCGGCTGAATCCATGGTCTTGCCACGCAGGGCGCTCGACACAGCAGCCTCCATCATCAGCTCGGCAAAGCGGCGTGTGGCCTGATCGAGCGCCAAGGTCGCCTCGCGGATTTGGGCAGCATCTTCGCCCGCCTTGGCCTGGAACAGCCGGTCGCGCGCGGTGGTGATGGCGGACTGCTCCTCGCCTCGCAACTGTGCCCACGCGGGACTCAGCGGTGCGCGCTCGACCGCGGCGAGAATCGTCTCGGCCTCGTTGCGTGCCTCGATCAGCAGGCGTCGGGCAAAGTCCGATTCGGCGTTGTCAAAGGAGTCGAGAATCATGCTCTCAACCTGTTCGTCAGTTAATCCATAAGTAGGTTTGACCTCGATCTCGGCTGCCTTTCCGCTGCGCTGCTCGCGCGCCGAGACGTGAAGAATGCCATCGGCGTCGATGAGGAATTTGACCTCGATGCGCGGCAGACCGGCGCTCATCGGCGGAATGCCCTTGAGATCGAAGCGCGCAAGTGAACGGCAGTCGGCGGCCATTTCGCGCTCGCCCTGGACGACGTGAATGGCAACGTTGGTCTGGCCGTCCACTCCGGTTGTAAAGTGCTCGGTGGCTGAAGCTGGGATCGTGGAGTTGCGCTGGATGATGCGCGCCACCACGCCACCCAAAGCCTCGATGCCCAGCGAGAGCGGGGTCACGTCGAGGAGAAGCATTTCCTCTGTGCTCTTCGATGCGCCGGCTAGGATGTCGGCCTGCACCGCCGCGCCGAGAGCTACGACCTCATCGGGATTGAGTTCGATGTGCGGCTTCTTGCCACGCGCGGAAAGATGGAAGAGTTCGTCGACCAGTTCGCGCACAGCGGGGATGCGCGTCGAACCGCCGACGAGCACCACTTCGTCGATCTGCTCCGGCGTGATGCCCACATCGGCGAGGGCCTGTTTGCATGGTCCCGCGGTGCGGGCAAGGACCGGCTCAATGAGCAGCTCGAAGACGTCGCGGGGAATCTCCCTCTGATAGCGATCGCCGTTGGGCAGCTCGATGTCGAAGTGGGCGACCTGCTCGGTGGAGAGACGAATCTTGGCCTCGATGGCGGCCTTACGCACGGCCTGCACAGCGCCCGGATGAAGGCGAAGATCGACGCCGTGCTCGGCATGAATCTCATCGAGAGCAATGGCCAGCAGCAGGTTGTCGATGTCGTCGCCGCCGAGGTGCGTGTCGCCGTTGGTCGACTGCACCTCAAAGATGCCGTCGCGCAGCTTGAGAATGGAAATGTCAAATGTCCCGCCGCCGAGGTCGTAGACGGCAATCGTCCCCTCCTTGGCGCGGTTCAGTCCGTATGCGAGAGCGGCGGCGGTCGGCTCATTGACCAGACGAAGCACCTCGAGGCCGGCCATGCGGCCCGCGTCTTTGGTGGCCTGGCGCTGCGCGTCATTGAAGTAGGCAGGCACGGTGATCACAGCTTGCGTGACCGGAGCGCCGAAGTACCGCTCGGCGTTTCGCTTGAGTTGACGCAGAATGTACGCCGAAATCTCCGGCGGGGTAAAGCGGAGTTCGCCTAGCTGGATGCGCGGGACTTCTCCTTCTTCGACATCTCCCGCGAGTCGGAAGGGGAAGAGTTTCAGCTCGTCATGAACCTCCTGAAGGCTGCGGCCCATCAGCCGTTTTACCGAATAAATCACCCGCTCCGGAGTCTGGATGAGAGCCTTGCGCGCGCTGTTGCCTACCGTTACGGTAGGGCGAGAGCCGTTTGGCGGCATGGGATCGAGCGCGACGACTGAAGGCACAAGATTGGAGCCGTCCGCGCCGGGAATCACTACCGGCGCATCACCCTCCATATATGCGACCAGGGAATTGGTGGTCCCCAGGTCGATTCCGACTACTCGTCCTTCCGCCATACTTTCTCAGGCTCCCAAAACTTCGTTGACATCGCGAACCAGATTGCTGAGGTAGCGCCGCCGGTCGAGCAGAGCTACCATCTTCCTTTGCGATGCGCCACGGGCTGCCGCGCCGCCCGCGTCCCACAACTCCCATTCGCCGCGGAGGTCATCGTCGACGGCCGCGAGCATGCCGTCAAACTTGTCCTTTGCTGAGGCGAGGCTGGCCTCGAGGGCAGGGTCTTCCTCGTCCATCTTGCGATTTGCGCGCATCTCCTCAAGTTGCATGTTGAGTTCGAAGACCTCTTCGAGCAGATCGGCCGGAACGCGGGAGGGATCTTTCCTATCCTTCCCACTATTCTCCTCACCGATCTCTGCGCCCAATAACTTGAGCAGGTATTCGGTGCGGCGAAGTGGATCTTTGAGAGTGCGATAGGCGTCATTGAGCAGCGCCGTATCGGCGAGGCTCCACTCTTTCTCGTTCTCTTGCGCGCGGGCAAAGCGGTCGGGATGCAGCCGGCGGCTCAGGCGGTGAAACTCGTGCTCCAACGCGGCAAGGTCGAGGTTGAGTTTGGGCTCGATGCCGAAGACAGAGAAGTAATCCCCGCCCGGCGGGGGCTGAATCTTGCTGCAATGCGGACAGAAAAGCGTGGAGTCGTTATGGCCAATGGAACAAGCCCAGCATGCAACCGGAACGGCAGAATCGAGCGTCTTGAACATGATTGAACTCTCACAAATCCGAAATCTGCAGTCTGCTATGAAAAGGACGAACCGCAGCCGCAGGAGTGCGTGGAGTTCGGATTGATGAAATTGAAGCCCTGCCGCATCAGCGTCTCTTCATAGTCCAACGTCATGCCATGCAGATATAAGAGCGACTTGGGGTCGACGAAGACCCGCACGCCGTCGAACTCGAAGACGCGGTCGCGCTCTCGCGGCTGCGTGTCGAACTTGATCGAGTAGGAGAGCCCAGAGCATCCGCCACCCATGACACCGAGGCGCAGTCCGCCCTCGGTGGCGGAGACGCCTTCTTTGGCCATCGCCGCGCGGATGCGCTTGACGGCCCGCTCCGTGACATTGATGCCTTGCACAGGCGCTTGCGGCGCGGCTTGCCGTGGCGGTGGCGCAGATCCGGTTTGCGCCGATCGGTTCCCAATTGTCACAACGTTCGACATTTTTCTACCCGTCTTTCTTTCGCCTTACTTGGTTCTTGCGGCACGACTAAAGTAGTGCCCTGATACAAAGCCATGCAATCGAACTTCTCACTTCCGCTATTGCAGAGTTGTCTCCGTGGTTTCGGTTACAGCGCGGTTGTTGTGTCTGCGGTCTCCGTTACTGTGCTACTGCCGTGGTTGCGGTCTCGGCCGGCGCCGGGGCGACGTTCTTCTTCTTCCAGTCGCCGATGGCCGCGCGAATCGCATCCTCTGCCAGTACCGAACAGTGAATCTTCACCGGCGGCAGCGACAGCTCTTTCACGATGTCGGTGTTCTTGATGGCCAGGGCATCGTCAACGGTGCGGCCCTTGATCCACTCGGTGGCCAGCGAAGAGCTGGCAATCGCCGAGCCGCAGCCGAAGGTCTTGAACTTGGCCTCCTCGATCACCTGGGTTTCGGGGTTGACGCGAATCTGCAACCGCATCACGTCGCCGCACTCCGGCGCGCCCACCAGGCCCGTGCCGACCGCGGTCGAGCTCTTGTCCAGTTGGCCCACGTTGCGGGGATTGTTATAGTGGTCGATCACCTTGTCGCTGTATGCCATTGTGTTACTCCTCTGCGGGGGGAAGCCGCTTATCTCTTAGCTCCTGGCTGCTAGCCTCTAGCCGCCAGCTTTTCTCTAGAAGGTGATATTTCCTTAGCTAGCCTTTAGCTAATAGCTAACAGCTAAAAGCTAACGGCTGTCCTCTCAATGTGCCGCCCACTGAATCTTGGTCAGGTCGATGCCGTCTTGCACCATCTCGTAAAGCGGCGAAAGCTTGCGAAGATGCTTGACCACGTCGATGACCTTGGCTGCCACGTAGTCCACCTCGGCCTGGGTGTTGAAGCGGCCGAGTCCAAATCGAATGGAGCTATGAGCTACATCGTCGCCCAGTCCCAAAGCCTTCAATACATAAGACGGCTCAAGCGTCGCGGAGGTACAAGCCGAACCGCTGGAGACGGCTACGTCGTTGATTCCCATCAACAACGACTCGCCCTCGACATAGACGAAGCTCATATTGAGGTTGCCGGGCAGCCGATGCTCCATCGAGCCGTTGACGTGGACATAGTCGAGCTCCGATTCGAGCTTGGCCTTCAGCCCGTCGCGCAGTCCGCGCAGATAGGCCGCCTCGTTCTCCATCTCTTCCTGGGCGATCTCGCATGCCATGCCGAGGCCGACGATGCCTGGGACATTCAAGGTGCCGGATCTCATGCCGCGCTCGTGGCCGCCGCCGTCGATCTGCGCGGCGATCTGCACCCGCGGGTTGCGCCGGCGAACGTAGAGCGCGCCCACGCCCTTGGGGCCGTAGATCTTGTGGCCGGAGAGCGAGAGAACATCGATATTGTCGGCGATCACGTTGACCGGGACCTTGCCCAGCGCCTGCACCGCATCGGTGTGGAAGAGCACGCCCTTTTCGTGGCAGAGCTTGCCGATCTCGGCGATGGGTTGCAACACGCCGATCTCGTTATTTGCCGCCATGATCGTAACCAGAATGGTCTTGTCGTCGATGGCGCGGCGCAGGTCGTCCATATCGATGAGCCCATCGGCCTTCACCGGCAGATAGGTCACACGGTAACCGGATTTTTCCAACCGCTTGCAGGTGTCGAGGATCGCCTTGTGCTCGGTGACCTGGGTGACGATGTGGTTGCCGCGCTCGCGATACATCTCGGCAATGCCCTTGACGGCGAGATTGTTCGACTCGGTGGCGCCGGAGGTGAAGATGATCTCCTTGGCCGTCGCGCCGATCAGCCGCGCAATCTGCTCGCGCGCCACCTCGACGGCCTGCTCGGCCTCCCATCCAAAGGAGTGATTGCGGCTCGCCGCGTTGCCAAATTTGCTGGTGAAATAAGGCATCATCGCCGCTAGCACCCGCGGATCGAGCGGGCTGGTGGCGTGGTTATCCATATAAATCGGCAGAGTCACGCTCTCCGGTACTTCCACGCTGCTCACAAATTTCATCGGCGTATCCATGTTGGTCTCCATCTTCATTGCCGCTTCGCTCACGAAGCCGGGATTTCTACAACGTCAGCGCCACCAGAGGTTGTGCAGGGTGTGCGCGCGCCGGGTGCTCGTGTTCCGCCAGATCCTGAATGCTGATGCTCTTCAGCACCCCGGCGATCGTTTCGTTTACCCGCGCCAAAGGCTCCTTGATGGTGCAACTCGGGGTCAGCTCGCAGCCCGTCTTGCCCTTGGTGCAGGAGGTAATGAAAAACGGCCCGTCGATGGCCAGAATCACCTCGTATGCCGAGATCGAGCGCGCCTCTTTGGCCAGCGCATAGCCACCGTTCATGCCCGCGTGGGAGCGCAGCAGGCCCGACTTTGTCAGCTGCTGCAGAATCTTGGCCAATAGCTGCGCGGGGATGCCATAGGCGTCCGCCACATCTTTGGCGCTAAGCGCAGGCCTCTCCGGGTGCTCGGCCAGATACTTCAGAGCGATCAGGCCGTAATCGGCTTTCTTTGTCAGTTTGAGCATTCAATATCCGACTTCTTCAGTCCGTATTCAGTATACGACCGTTTCTGTCGGGATTTCAAGTTCTTTCCCCCAACTTCCGGCCCTGGATTGATTGATGAGGGATAAAAAGTTCACCAGCCCATCGGGATTCAACAAATAACGGTTTGCATTTAGGAAAAATGCCGATACAATCTGGCGGGTAGAGTAGTTTATTCCACCGATACCACGAGCGATGGCAACCGTCTGCAAGCACCCCAAGGTACGAGTCGTCTCCCGGCACGAGGACGCTGAATTTGTCGAGTGCCTGGATTGTGGCGAGGTCTTTGACTCCGAAGAATTCCGCGACATGGAGATTGAAGACACCGTCGAAGCAGAAGGCAATTTCGAAGACTCCTGAACTGCACCGCTTGCCTATGGCTTATTGAAGCTACCACTCTGCAAGGCGCTCGCCACGACAGAGAGATCTGATCCCGCTACTGGCCGTGGCCATCAGTAGCCTGGGTGCCCACGCGTCTGGCTGCGGCCCATGCGTAGTGCAACCCTGAGGCGATCGTCAGTCCAATTGTCGAGTCCAGCGCCACCATCCTGAAAATCACGACCCAGTGGACGGGAGTGAGCTGGTGCAGCAGCACGGCTGCCACCGCGGCCAGCTGCGCCAGGGTATTGGCCTTGCCAAAGACGCTGGGACTGAACTCGCGCCGGCCCGTTGCTGCGTAGAGCAGCGCTGCGACCGCCAGAATCCCCACGTCTCGCCCGAAGACCAGCACCGTGACCCGCATTGGAATTAAGCCTTGAACCATGAGCACCACGAAGAGCGTGCTCAGCAGCAGCTTGTCGGCCACCGGGTCAAGGTATTGCCCAAGCATCGTGCGCTGTTTCAGCATCCGGGCCAGCAGCCCATCTAGCGCGTCTGTCAGTCCCGCGGCCACAAACAGTCCCAGGCTCAACCCGTACCGGTGCTCAAGAATAGCCGCCACCAGAAACGGCGCCATGCAAATACGCAGCAGTGTGAGCAGGTTAGGAGTGGTGCGGTACCGGTTCAGTTGTTCGGTTGCAAGATCTTTCATGGCGGGTTCGAACAAGTACTGTGGGCGCTTCGAAGTGGAGAGCGACCCCGGCCGTCTGGGGTTACTTCATCAGTCCCCGATGGTACAGCATCGCGGATGGGCGTGCCCATGCTTTTCTCGCAGTCCCCGATCCTGATAGACTACCTGAAGTTGTTTTGCAGGCGCGTAGCTCAGTTGGTTAGAGCGCTTCCTTGACACGGAAGAGGTCGCTGGTTCGAATCCAGTCGTGCCTACCAATGAAATCATTTATAATCATGCATATAAACCGAGATTCTTCCTTGCGATTTTCACTGCTTCGTTCGGTATTTCGCTGTTTCAAAGTATCGTGAACGGATCGCATCAATAAACTCTACTGCCGAACAATTGCCCGAGCGTCACGTGCAATTGCCTCGGTGAAGTTCATGAGGATGCCGTGTTTGGGCCGCAGGATGACCATCGGGCGGGCTTCGATGGTCTGGCCCGGTGCCAGTTGAAAATCGTACCTCCTGAGCAGAACACTGAGAATCATGAGGATTTGCAGCATGGCGTAGTTTCCGCCAATGCAGCCCCGCGGTCCGCCGCCGAATGGTAGATAGGTAAACGGGGGTTGCAGCTTTTCGTTCACTTTGGTGAAACGCTCGGGATCGAAACTCTCCGGGCTCTGCCAGTACTCTGTCGCGTGGTGCGCGCCGTACACGAACACAATCACCATCGACCCACGGGGTATGGGGATATCACCTACAAGGTCGTCCGCAACAGCCATGCGGTCGATCATCCAAAAAGGCGGGTAGAGGCGCAACGCCTCCTGAATGACCTGGGAGGTAAATTCGAACCGAGGAACGTCGTTGTAATTCAAAGGCGCGTCGCCCAACACGGCATCGAACTCCCGGCGAATCCTTTCGAGACAATCGGGACGCGAGCTCAATAGATAAAGCATCCACGATAGCGCGTTCGACGATGTTTCATGGCCGGCAACCAGCAGTTGCATGCTCTCGCTCAGAACTAGCTCGTCGCTCATGCCCTCGCCGTCGCTGTAGCGGGCATCCATCAGCGTCTGCAGCAGATCGTGGCCGGGCTCCTGGTTGCGGCGCTGCTTGATGTAAGCCATTAGAATGCTGTCGGCACGGGCGCGCATGGCTTCGTGTTTGCGCAGATCGCCGGAAACGGCAAACCAGGGATTCATATAAGGCTGGAGGGTTTGCCGAACGATGAACTCCTGGACGGTGCAGATGGTATGGCTGACGAGATCGATGTCTTCGTCTTTCAACTTGGCGCCAAACAGCGATCGGGCGACCATCGAGAAGGTCATTTTCATCAGGTGCGGGTAAATATCGACGGAACCAACACGGACTTGTCTTTCGAATTCTTTCAGCGACTCTGCGAGCGAGTCCTGCATGATGGAAGACAAGGCTTCAAGTTGCTTGCGATCGAAGCCTTTCTGGATAAGACGACGCTGCGTGCGCCAGGCTTCACCATGGGTGGTGAGAAGGCCCTTGCCCAGAAAATGGCCCATCCGCTTTACTTGAATTTCGGATTTCTGGTAGTTCTCCGCGTTGGTCTTCAGCACGTGCTGGATAACGTCGGGATTGGTAGTAACGATAGCTTCTTTAAGACCGCCTATATAGAACCGGAAAGTGTCGCCGTAGAGCTCAGTGTACTTGGTCAGAACCTCGACCGGATTGCGAACCATCGCAGGCGAGTCAGTAAAACAACGAATTCGGGAAACCACGGGTATAGGAATGGGCAACGTTAAACCTCGCCCCGATACTTTTTTTGAAACGTGGAGAATCTCATGGCGTCTACCCTGAAGTTCGGGGGTAATCCAGAAAAGCCTGCCGGTCGAGGAATGCCAGTCCAGAATCTGTGCCGAGCATCTTCGATCAGTCTTCGTTTCCCAGCTGTTTCAAAAGTATCAGATGATGTACGATGGCCCGCGTCATGGTGGGATGTTGCCGATAGGGAACTCCAAACTCCGCGGCGGTTTGCTTCACAATCCGGGTCAGCGGAGCGTAGTGAGTGTGACACACGGCGGGGCACAGATGATGGGTAATGTGGTGGTTGAGTCCGCCGGTCAGCCAAGCCACGAGCGGGTTCTCGGTCGCATAATCGGCCGTGGTGGCAAAGATGTGGTACACGCTGCTGTCAAACTCGCCGCGCGCCGAAGGGAAGTAAGTGCCGTCAACGGTGTGTGAAGTCTGGAAGACCAGCGATACGGTCAAACCGATAATCAAATGGACCAGCACGAACGCCAGGGCGACCACCAGAAGCGGTTTACCCAGCACTACCACCGGCAAAACGAGCATGTAGGTAACGTAGAGTGCCTTGCCCGCAAATAAGATGGCGTATTCTCGCGCCGGATGCCTGGTGCGTTTCAAATAATCGTGGGCCGGGAAGAAAAAGGCTTCAAAGTCTCTGACGAATATATAGTCGAGAGAGAACAGCGCGTAAAAGAACAGCGCATAGAGGTGCTGGCACCGGTGCATGGTTGTGCGCGGTTCATGCGGCGTAAAGCGAAAGATACCGCGTCCCGTAAGGGCATCGTCTTCGCCCTGGAGATTGATGCAGGAGTGGTGGCCACGATGATGGAGAATCCGCCACATGTAGGAGCTGATTCCGCAAACATCGAAAACATAATTCAGGAGCTTGTTGACGGCCGGCACAGTCGAGATGGCGTTGTGGTTGCTATCGTGGGCGATATTCAGCAAAAGGAAGGTCTGGGCAAATCCGCCCATAAGGTAGAAAGCGATAAACCCCCATGAGTCCGGCCGGAGCGTGTAGATGGCAATCCAGCTGCCCAGTAGCACGGAAAGACCCACGGCAATTTTGAGCCACATCGAGCGGTCAGCTTTGGGAGAGATCCTGGTGTCGGCAAAGAAACTGTCGAGACGACGGCGAAGCACTTTCGGAAAGGAAGGCGCGATTGCCGGGTCGCCGATGGATTGGGTCGGCAAAGCCACGGAGGGAGCCAGATCTTCCACATCCGGAGTTAAAGTGATTACCGCTTCAGTCCCTGTCGCCACCAGCGCCTCCGGTGCTTGCCAGGTGTTTTGTTGAGCCGGGTCGGGCGTACTCTTGCCGGCGGCATCGGCTGCCCGGGGTAGCAGGGCTTTAAACACACAACTTCGACAGCTTCGACGCATGAATGTTAGCTCGAAAGGCCAGGTAGAATCAAGGGAATTCGGGTTGGACGGAGCCGTACATGGCGGCGTATTAGCGGATAAGTGGATAATATTAGTCCAATTCCCTTCAGGCTCTGCTACGATGTAACCACTTGTATGACAATCCGTTGAATGGGCGATCTAGGCCCGGCGGACGCTGCAAGACTTCCCAGCTGCCCGAACCGGTCGTCAGGGCGATCGACCCCGACCGGACCGAGCAGCACTTGAACAAAGACCAGCTATTCCCTCTGGTCTCAAGGTCGCCTAACACTGGAGTTCCGCTCCCCGAGACTCAAGCGAACTTCACCGAATCATGGCCCGCGCCGTAGCAAAAGCGTAAGTGTTTCCCCACGTGCTGAGGTCTTCCAATTCACTTTGAAAGGTATGTCTGATCGCATATGGCGTCTATTTTGGACCAACTTGATAGGCTCGGGGAAAAGCACCCGAACAAACTCCTCTATTCGTATCTTGATCTGAACGGCAATCCAATCGAAAGCTACTCCTACGCGTCGTTTCTCTACAGGACGAAGGCGATCGCCGGACACCTGCGGAAAGAGCATGGATTCGCGCCGGGAGAACGGCTCTTGCTCGCCTACCCGCCCGGTCTGGAGATGATCTGCGGGTTTTTCGGTTGTGTGCGCGCCGGATTGATCCCGGTGCCCGTGTATCCTCCGAGCTCCCGCGGCTTCCAGAGCGCCCTGCACAAAATGGTCCACATCGCCAAGGATTGCCAGGCGAGCGGGGTGTTAACCAGCAGTGACTTCCATGCATCTTTGAGGACAAATCTTGCCAGGAGCGGGGTTTCGACCTCCGGCGTAGACATCGACTACATCACAAGTCTGCCTTGGATTGTCACGGAAGACTTCGTGGACACAATCACAGACGATCCTTTTAACGAGACTTCGAAGATTCTGTTTCTGCAATACACGTCTGGGTCGACGATGGTGCCCAAGGGCGTGATGGTGTCGCACGAGAACATCCTGGACACGTGCCAACTCGTGATCGACCACCCTGAGCCGGTGGTCGTCTCCTGGCTTCCGCAGTATCACGATATGGGGCTCATCGGGTGCTACCTTTATCCGGCGCTGAAAGGCGGGACGACATACGGCTTCTCTTCAATGGATTTCATTCAGAGCCAGGCCCTGTGGTTTAGCACAATCAAGACCTATCAGGCTACCGCGACCGTGGCTCCCAATTTCGCATTTGACTATTGCCTGCACGCGGGAAGGATTTCAAGGGAGAGCCTGGAACAATGCGATCTGAGTTCGCTCAAGGTGTTGATGGTGGCGGCGGAACCCATAAAACCGGACACATTCACACGATTTCTTGAGACATTTCAGCCCTACGGACTCAAGTCGGAGAGCTTTTACGCCGCTTACGGTCTGGCCGAAAACACTCTGGCGGTTTCGCTAGGTGGCCGGACTATTGTTTCCGTCAATAAGCGTGCCCTTGCGCTAGGCAAAGCTCGCATGACGACCGATGTCTCAGAGATCGACTCGTCGACACAGATTGTGAGTTGTGGAATTCCGCTTCCTGGGATTGACGTGAAGATCGTGGATCCGGAGCGGCACTTTGCTCTTAAGGAAGGCCTCATCGGCGAAATCTGGGTGGCCGGAAGCGGCAAGTGCCAGGGCTACTGGAACAATGCGGAATTGACGATGAAGCAATTTCGCGCGCGGCTGGCAGACGACAGTCCGTACGACGAGGGCTACCTCAAGACTGGCGACATGGGCTTCTTCCACAACGGCGAGCTCTACGTGTGCGGTCGCATCAAGGACATGATTATTCTCCGCGGACAAAACTATTATCCGCAGGACGTCGAGAACGTCGTAGAGAGGGCGTCAGGTCAGGTTCGGGCTAATTGCGTCGCCGCTTTCCAGATTAACGAAGACAGTGAACCGGCGCTGGCGATCGTGGCCGAAGTCAAAAATCCGAAGGTACTCCCGGATGCGCGAAAGATTGCCGCTGCGGTAAGGAATTATCTCAATGTCGAAACGGCGTTGATTTCGTTCATAGCGCCTCGTGCGATTCCCAGAACCAGTTCGGGCAAGATCATGCGCCACAAGGCCAAGCACATGTGGCTGGAAGGCGAGTTTAACGTTCTCTCAGAGTTTTTGCGGAAGAAGGACGCCGGGGCCTCGGAGCCCTGTTCCGAGACCCAGACTTCTTTCGACGCGCTGAAAGCCAAATACAACCTGACCGGCCAGGAATCTTACAACCTCGTCGAAGCCGGGCTCGATTCGCTGGATCTTGTTGTGTTCATGCATGAGCTTAAGGAGCACTTAAAGGATAAAGGCGCCGACATGCTGGCGAGGCAGGTTGACATCGGCGTGATTCAGCGGGTGAGCGTAGCCGAGCTGTTTCAACTGGCCGAACAGTTGGAGCGTGCTCCCGAAGAAGCACTGACTTTGCTGCGTCATTCCCTGGCTGCATTCCGTGAAGAGCAGCGCGCGGCGGAAAAGCTGATGATGAGCAACGACAGAAAGCTCATCTTCACGCCCTCGGCGCCTGCGCCCGTTCCAGCGAGACCGGTCCTGAATCATGTACTGCTCACGGGGGGCACCGGTTTCATCGGACCATTCCTGATGAAAAGCCTTCTGGAACAGACGCGGGCGAAGATTTATGTTCTCGTCAGAGCATCGGACGAAGAGCAGGGCAGGCAAAGATTGAGGGCGGCGATGGCATCGATGGGGCCCTGCGGCGCCGGAATGATGTCGATGTTTGAGGCTCGCGTCATTCCCATATGCGGCGATCTCGGACAGCAGAATCTGGGCCTGACGCGGGAGGTGTGGGATTTTCTCGCCAACGAGATGGACACGGTGTTCCACAACGGCGCGACGGTGAACTATCTGTTCAACTACGACCGGATGCGGGAAGCCAACGTGCTTGGAACCAACGAGGTCTTGCGACTGTCATTCGAAGGGCGGCCCAAGAGCCTGAATTACGTCTCGACGACATTCGTGTTTGGCTGGGCCGTTAAAAGTGTCCTTTATGAGACCGACCAGAACCAGAACATGGAGCTTCTCGATTTCGGCTACAGTCAATCAAAGTGGGTAGCGGAACAGGTGGTCGATGACGCGCGCAGCAAGGGGCTTTCGGTGCGGATCTTCCGGCCCGCGCTAGTGAGCCCTTCCGTTACGGGAGGCGGCAATAACTTCGATATTGCGGTTCGCCTGGTTGCGTTCATGGTCAATCACGGCATTGGAGTGGACGCACTGAACCAGGTAAGTTTTGTGCCCGCCGATATTGCCGCAAACAACATTGTTGCCATCTCCACCACTCCCGGAACGGAGAACAAAACTTATCATGTTGTGCGGGACGACTACGCGAACATGATGGATATTACCGACCTGATTACCAAGGCGACCGCGCGGCAATTCGAGATTTTCAGTGTCGCCGATTTTGTTCCCGAGTTGATCAGGAGATGCAGGAAGGAAGATCTTCTCTTTCCGCTGCTCGATTTTCTGGTGGGCTCAGTGGACAACATCACCGCTATGGAGTTCAAACGCTACGACAGCTCCACCTATCGAGAGGCCCGGAATGCCTCGGAGTGGGGCAAAGCCGATCCATCGCTCGAAGATACGGTCAACGGAATCCTGAAATTCATGCATCGCAAGGGGATCATTTCAGTCGAGGCTCGTGATACCAAAGCTGCTGCAGGTCCAGATGCGGCTCTAGCGCCAGCCGCCAGCGGTCGATTGGCCTGGTCGGATGCGTAAAGCGGAGACACAATCCTCTATTGCTTTTTGAATACCAGCTTCTCGGATATGTGCTGGCCGGTTTCAAATGTGCCCGAGGTGGTGAGCGTCATCTCATGCCCATCGGCTGAAACCACCCACCGGTCCTTTTGCGTCACATGATCGTCTCGCCGGTAAATTGAATCCACCGTGTGCGAATCGACAAGTTGAAGCGCCACGGTGTCGTTACGGGAGTTCCTGAGGTCGTACTGCTTGCCGTCGAAGTGGGCAGTGTAGCTGAACTCGCCCGAAAAACGGACCCCATTATTTCCGTAAGCCTCGATCTTGAGCGGCGTCCCCTGCCGCATACGAGTCTTGCTGAGATCCTCGGTCCACTCGCCGGCGAACAGATCGCGTGAGGACTTCGCTCCGCCCCTTCGCGTCCACACAGTGATTTGGTCGGCATGGTCGGCGCTCGCAGTCGTGATCGTCAGTTCGCTGCCATCTGCTGAAAGCTGTTCGCGAACCGTTGCTACCATCGCTCCGTCCTTCTTCTCCTTCACTTCGGAGTGCCTCTTGTCGATCCTGTCAAGCTCGACTTGATTGAACGCCGGGTTGCCTGGAACCGCCGTTTCGTGCCCCTTCCCGCCCGCCGTAAAATCCAAACGCTTATCGCCAGACATGACCACATGTACTCCGTCATGGAGGTCGGTGATGGAGAGTTTGTTCGGTGGATCGAGGGTCGACTGCGCGGAGATGAGCTTCCATGAGCCAATGCGAGGGTCAGCCGCCCACATTGGAACCGCGCAGAGCAAAGCGAGCATGACGAGTGTACGAATAAGTCCTCCTTGATTGCCAAGGTCAACCAATCCCGGCAAATCGCATAGGCCGGGTAGCTACGGCGGATTAGGAGATAGTATGTCTGCGAAGGTTGGACCAAGGTCGTCGTTCCCTGTTCGTCGCGTCGGCTTTGGGTCTGTGCCCCTCGGATACAGCCTTTGCTTATGCGCCATAGGTGCTCCCAAGCTGCATCCTTGATTACTATACGAAGTGTTTGCGCGCTGGGGCACGTGATGAGGCGTCCAATGCTACAAAAAAATCGACTTGAACTTAACAGTTGGCGATCTGGTCTGAAATCATGGGTCTCATGCATGTGCGCCGTTTCTGGGTGGGCGGGATCGTACTCATCGCCGTCGTTGCGTTGCTTCCATTCTCATTTCACGCCGAGCGCCATCTGGAGACGGCAACCCGCGTGGAAGGGAGCCAGGCTGAGACCGTTCGGCAGGAGCTGCGCACCCGCTTTCACTCGCCATTTGTGGATCGCGTGGTCCTGGTGGTCGAGGGATTGCCACCCGCGAATTCGGATGAAGGCGAACAAGCGCTCGGCGCCATTGAGGCGGGACTGAAAGACGAACCGGGCGTGTCGGGAATCGTTTCCTACCTCGATTTGCGCGATCCGCTTTTCCTGGGCAGGGGCGGTGGAACGTTTGTCCTGATAGGGCTCGCGTCAACAGATGGGCCGGTTGAATCGCTCGTTCCCGAGCTTCACCAACGGGCAAACTCTCTTGAAGATCAATTGCGGAGTCGCTATCCCGGCGTAAAACTCGAATTGACAGGCGAGATTCCGTTGAACTTCGACATTCGGAAAGCCAGCGCCGACGAGGTGCAACGCAGCGAGACTCTGGCGATTCCCGCGACCCTCGCGCTCTTGCTCGTGGCATTCGGAAGTGTCATCGCTGCCATGATTCCATTGGCCGTTGGCGAGCTCGCCATCGCTGCCACCCTGGCCATTACCGGGCTCCTGGCCGCGCGGTTTCACTTGTCGATCCTGGTGCAGAATCTGGCCACCATGCTGGGGCTGGGCCTGGGGATAGATTATGCGCTCCTCATGGTGAGCCGCTTCAGAGAGGCGCTCTGCGCGGGAAACGACGGACCCGCGGCCTCGTTGATCGCGGCACGCCGGGCCGGACACACGCTTCTGATTTCAGCCTCGACGGTTGCCATCGGATTTCTGGCTCTCCTCACGGTTCCCATCAGCGAGATTCGTTCGATCGGTGTGGCTGGATTCCTGGTAGCGGGAATGAGCGTGCTTCTGGCAACCACTCTTGTACCGGCGGTGCTGTCGATGCTCTGTCACCACATCGATGCCGGCCGGCTGCCGTTTACTCCGAAGCTCGACGCAAAATGGGCTGAACGCTCGGGAAATCGATGGCGGCGATGGGGAATGGTCATTGTTGCCCATCCCTGGCTTGCCCTTTTTATGGCCGGCACACCCTTGCTTCTGCTCGCCTGGCAGGCCACACGGCTCGATACCAGCGTCCCTCGAGGGAACTGGCTTCCCGAGGCAGCGGAATCGGTGCGCGCGCTTAACACCCTGGGAAAAATGGGCCGAAACGGCATTGTGGAATCGTTGCGTGTACTTATCGAATTGCCGGTGGATTCGATTTCGCAAAGCGACGAGGGGTGGAATGCCATCGATCGACTTTCCAAGCGGATCGCGAGCGACCCTCGTTGCGACCGCGTAATTTCAATCACGACGATTGCAGAGGGCAATCGGTCTGCATTGGGCGACCTCTCGCGGGAGACTCGCCGAACGTTTTTGAGCAGCGACGGACGGGCCGCTCTGATTGAAGTGTTACCACGGGATTCAGTATCACTTCGCCAACAGGTTGACTGGGTCAGGGAATTCAGGAAGACCGGTGCGACAGCTCTTGCCGGAGTGTCCGGCGCCACGCTGATCGTGGGCGGCATTCCGGCGCTCAACGCCGACTACCAGACGATTGTCGCCGGCCGCTTTGTGCCGGCAATGTCGCTGGTGGTGGTGGGGACGCTGCTGGCGCTGATCGGCGGATTTCGATCCCTATTCGCCGCCGTAAAAGCCATCGTACTGAACCTGTTCTCGGTTGCCGCCTCATTCGGAGCATTGGTCCTGGTATTCCAGGATGGATACGGAAGCGCGTTGCTGGGAGTTCCCGGAGGAACGGGGAGCGTGTTTCCCCTTGTTCCTATCGTTGCCTTTGCTATTGTCTTCGGACTCAGCATGGATTACGAAGTGTTCCTGGTGGCGCGCGTTCTTGAAGCCAGAAGGAGCGGGCTGAGTGAAGCGAACGCAATTCCTGAGGGAATGGCCCGAACCGCGGGCCTGATTACGAGCGCTGCCGCAATTATGATCGTGGTGTTCGCGGCATTCACCTTCGGAGATTTCCTGGTGGTCAAGATGATTGGATTTACTCTGGCGGTCGCTGTCCTGATTGACGCCACACTGGTTCGCATGGTGATCGGCCCAGCTTTGCTTCGAATTGCCGGCGATTGGAACTGGTGGCCTGGCGGGCTCACCGCGGCACGCAAATCGTCAGTAAGGGTGAACCACGAATGAAACAGCTTCCGAAAAGAATTGTTCTCTTAGAACAGGTAAAAGGGAGTTGGGTGTTCTCCAATATCCAGTCGGACCGAATCTTCGATCCTGGAGTCGGAGGAGGTCAATTCAATAGCTGTCTGTCCGGACCAAGCAGAACCGGCGAGCAACCGGACACTCCGCGTACTGTTAAGCAGACATCCGCAAACCTGCCACGTGCCTAGTTGAAATTCAGGTCAATTGTAGCGGCAGAAGGTTATCGGCCCTGCAGCCTGGTCCCTCTACAGGAGGATCAATAACTTGCGTCAATGCCATGGGGTTTGTCCCAAGCAGCTTGATTGCAACTATATGTTTCCGGCGGCGATTCTTATGGCCAGGTTGTGGTAGACTTCGGCTGTCTTCCCATCAGTTGATTTCCGGGACCCTAAGGCTCTTGTAGCGCGCCTTGCGTTGGTTTGTGCCTCTGGTTGTTGACCAGGCAGGCAATTGCGCCCAAACGGCTTCCTAACCCTAAGGAGCGATTCAGCCATGATCTCAATGCCTCCCTCAGTCGCCTCGGCGATCTCCGCCGCTGCCCCCCTGTTTGTTTCCAGCCGTCCGCGGACACGGAGAATGCTGGTCGCCTTGCTTGTCACTCTGGCTGTGCTGTTTGGTGGTGCCGGGAATGGCGTGTCCGCACAGACCGCGCACTTCAGTGGGGCGGGATCGATGTCCACCGTGGGCAGCGGTTTCAGCCTTCCTACGGGTATGGTTATGGACAGCAGCGGAAATCTTTACGTGGCCGATTTCATGAACAATGCCGTGAAAGAGATTCTGGCGGTCAATGGCAGCATTCCAGCCACACCGACCATCGTCACGGTGGGCAGCGGTTTCAGCCTCCCTCTAGGCGTGGCAGTGGATGCTAGCGGCAATGTCTTCGTGGCCGATGGCGGTGCGGTAAAAGAAGTGCTGGCTGTCGATGGAAGCATTCCTGCCTCGCCCGCGATCCGTACGTTGGCCGCCCTCAGCCGGCCGTCAGGCATTGCGGTGGACGGTAATGGTAACGTTTTTGTGTCCATCGGTTGCGTGGAGGCTTCATTGGCGATGTCGAGTGCTTCGGCGTCCGCAGATAGACTTCTATCCGGGCACGACAAGCACGCTGACCGCCGTCAGCAGCCCGCAGGGACTGGCAGTTGACAATAATGGCGATCTCTTCGTCGCCAGTGCCAGCGGGATATACGCGATACCAGCGGTCAATGGCGGCATTCCGTCGTCCCCTTCTGTCGCACAGCTCCCGTCAACCAGTGGCAACTACCATAGCGTGGCATTGGATGCCAGCGATAATCTCTACACTGTCGGATATCCCGGGAATTCGGTAATAGAAGTTGAGGCCGCAAGCAGTACTCCTGGTTCACCTGTCATCGTAACGCTGGCGAGTGGTTTCAATAATCTTCAATATCTGGCGTTGGATCGAAGTGGAAACGTATATGTCGCCGATTCGGTGAACTCCGCGGTCAAGGAGATTCTCTCTGCTAATGGCAGCAACCTAGGCTCGCCGACGATCGTCACACTGGCTTCAGAGCCTGCGTGTACCATTGGCCCTCTGGCCGTGGATGGTAATGGCGATGTCTTTTTCGCCTGCGGTCAGTCGTTAATGGAGATCGTGGCTGTCAATGGCAGCATTCCCGCCTCTCCAGTGGTGAAGACATTGGCTAGCCAGGGAAGTTACAGCGGCATTACAGTTGATGCCAACGGAAACGTCTACGCCACAAGCCCAGCCAGCGGTATAGTTCAAGAGATTCTGGCAGTCAATGGCAACGTCCCAGCATCTCCCTATATCTTCCCCCTAGGCCAAGGCTTCTTCGGGGCTGAAGGCCTGGCAGTGGATGCAAACGGAGATGTCTATATCGCCGACACCGCAAACAATCGCCTTGTGAAGCTGAATCCTTCGACGCCGCCCAGTATTGCATTCGCTCCCACTACGATCGGCGCCACGAGCATCGACAGTCCAGAGTTGGTTGCGGTTACAAACGTTGGCAATCTTCCGCTGACCTTTCCGATCCCGTCAACAGGTACCAATCCGACTATTGGCGCGAACTTCACGATAGGGAGCATGTCGACCTGCGCAAAACTGAGTCCAAGTTCCTTCCAGCCAGGCACCCTCGCGCCCGGGGCATCCTGTACGATGCTCGTCAGCTTTACGCCAACAATGTCGGGTGCTCTCAGCAGTTCGCTAGTGCTGGCCGACAATAATCTGAATGCTGCCGCGCCTGGCTATGCAGCGCAGAGTATCACGCTTGCGGGTACGGGGAATCCACTTCCGAACTTCACCATTAGCGCCCCCGATGTGACCTTGACGCAAGGCGCTACCAGTAAATCGACAGTGACAACTACGGTGACCAACCCGGGCGGTCTCCTCGAGGGTGTTCAATTGACCGTTCAGGGCCTTCCTGGTGGCGTCACTGGTTCCATCAGTCCGAATCCCACAAGCGGGACGAGCACGCTCACGTTAACAGCAAGCGGCATCGCTGCCCCTGGAACGTACAGCGTAGCGATCATGGCCCTCGCCCTACCCCCCGGCTCTACCGGTGGCACCACTTCCTTTAATCTCACAGTCGTTGCGGCGCCTGGCTTCACACTAAGCGCCTCGCCTGCTTCGCTTACGATTGCCCAGGGTGGCTCCGGCACATCCACCATCACGGTTCTGGGCGACACCGGCTTCACAGGTAGCGTAAGTCTCTATGACGATGAACTGCCAGCCGGCGTGACGTCGTCATATCTTCCGAGCACGACGAGCGGGACCAGTGTTGTCACGCTCACAGTGAGCAGCGACGCCCCTATCGGAAGCTACAACGCGAGCCTTATTGGGTATCAACAAAACCCCTTGCTGCCATCCGAAGATGTTTGGATCGCGTTGACAATCGTGCCTCCGCCCGGATTTGCGCCGTCGAGCGCGAATCTTGGCGCAGCGAACATCGGAACGGCTAGCTTGGTGCAGACGTTGACTTACACATTTGGGTCGGCCGTCACGCTGGGTTCGACAGCAGTACTGACACAGGGAACAACTGGACTGGACTTTGCCGATGCGGCCTCGGACAGTTGCGTAGCAGGAACCGCATACACTGCCGGTCAAAGCTGCACTGTGAATGTGACCTTCACGCCTAAGTACGCCGGAACGCGCTATGGCGCGGTGGTAGTCAATGACAACAACGGAAACGCGATTGCCACTGCTTATCTCCAGGGCACGGCCTGGGACCGCAGGTCAACTTCCTGCCAGGGACCGAGAGCACGGTCGCATCATTCGGACTAGTCGATCCATACGGTGTCGCAGTGGACGGAAGCGGGAATGTGTATATCGCTGATTCCGCAAATAACCGGATACTGAAGGAGACCTTGTCGGGAGGTGCCTACAACGAGAGCACGATTCCCACGAGCTGCCTTGATTTCCCCCTCGATGTTGCGGTTGACGCACGCGGCAACGTTTATATTTCGGACGCCTATAACTACCACGTGCTGAAGGAGACACCGACGACGGGCGGCTACATCGAGACTATTATGGCCGATCTCTCACCTGACGACAACGAGCCCTTAGGAATTGCAGTTGATGGGAGCGGCAATGTATATTTCACCACTTCCTATGGGATTCTATATGTGGAAACGCTGTCGGCGGGTGTCTACACCCAAAGCACGATTGAAACCGGATCGTCCGATCTAGGGAATGTCTCCGTCGATGGCAACGGCGTCGTCTATATTGCCGACAAAGCAAACGATCGAGTTCTGTTGGAGACTCCTTCAGCCAATGGCTATACGCAAAGCACGTTACCGGCAAGTGGATTAGGAATGCCTTCGGGGATCGCAGTGGACGGGAATGGAAGCGTCTATATTACAGACCCGTATAACAACACCGTACTGAAGGAGACGGCGTCGGCAACCGGCTACACTCAGAGCACCATTTCAACTACTGCGTTGAATATACCGCAAGAGATCGCTGTGGATAGTGATGGCAACGTGTACATCGCCGATACGGGCAACTTTCGAGTGTTGAAGGAAGACTTTGCGGATGCGCCTAGCCTAACCTTTGCCAGTACGGCTGTGGGTTCAACCAGCTCCGATAGCCCTCAGACAGTTACGATTGAGAATGTTGGCAACGCTGCTCTCAGCTTCCCGGCTTCTGCGAATGGCAACAGTCCCAGCATACCCACGAACTTCTCGCTGAACAACGGGGGATCCTCGGCTTGCCCGTTGATCGGCAGCAGCTCCTCGACGCCGGGCACACTGGCGGCAGGCGCATCGTGCCAGCTGCCGATCAGCTTTACCCCGACCACAGCGGGCGCTCTCAGCGGCTCGCTGATCCTGACGGACAATAATCTGAATGCTGCCGCTCCGGCCTATGCGATGCAAAGCATCTCGCTTAGCGGAATCGGCACACAGATTACGCCAACGATTAGCTGGGCAACGCCCGCGGCCATCACTTATGGCACTCCGCTGAGCGCAATCCAATTGAATGCCACCTCGACCGTGGCCGGAACCTTCACCTACTCACCCACTGCCGGAACCATACTGACCGCCGGACAGCAGACGCTGACGGCAATATTCACACCCACCGACACGACGGATTACACGACGGCAACGGCGACGGTAACGCTAACGGTAAATCAGGCCACGCCGCTGATTACCTGGGCAACACCTGCAGCGATCACCTACGGCACGCCCCTAAGCGCAACTCAATTGAATGCCACTTCGACAGTCGCCGGAAGCTTCACGTATTCACCCGCAGCCGGCACGGTGCTCAATGCCGGACAGCAGACGCTCACGGTGACCTTCGTCCCATCCGATGCAACCGACTTCACGACAGCGGTGTTGAGCGTCACGCTGACGGTGAACAAGGCTCCGCTAACGATCAGCTGGGCAACGCCAGCGACGATCTCCTACGGGGCGGCATTGAGCGGGACGCAGTTGGACGCCACTTCGACGGCAGCCGGCGCCTTCGTCTATTCACCGGCGGCAGGAACGGTGCTACCGGTTGGAAACAGTACCCTGACTGTGACTTTCACTCCGACCAACCCCACAAACTACACCACATCGACCGCAACGGCCCATGTCCCGCTGACGGTGACCAAAGCCTCTCCGGCGATCAACTGGGCAACACCCGCTCCGATAACTTACGGAACGGCTTTGAGTGCGACACAACTGGATGCCAGCTCCGCAGTGGCCGGGACCTTTACTTATTCGCCTGCAGCCGGAAAGGTCCTAACTGCCGGCCAGCAGACGCTGACTGTGACCTTCACGCCCACCAATACAACGGACTACACCACAGCGACGGCGACCATCACGCTCACAGTAAACCAGGCTACGCCCGTGATCATATGGGCGACGCCCGCAGCTATCACTTATGGGACTGCGCTGAGCGGAACGCAACTGAATGCGAAGGCGAGCGTGCCTGGCACGTTTGTTTATAGTCCTGCGGCAGGAACCGTTCCGGCGGTCGGCACGGACACTCTAACTGTAACCTTCACGCCCACTGACACCACTGATTACCGAGCGGCAGCCGGCAGCGTGCAGTTGAAAGTCAACCCGGCACCGAGCTTCGCACTCGGCGCTTCACCTGCCACACTGAGCGTAGCGCAGGGTGCTTCGGGAAGATCAACCATCACCGTGACTGGCCAAAATGGCTTCTCAGGGAGCGTATCGCTTGACGCATCTGGCTTGCCCAGCGGCGTCACCGCAACTTTTGCGACTAACCCAACCACTGGAAGCAGCGTACTCATTCTCACAGCCAGCACTTCGGCAGCGGTCGGCTCCGCCGCCATCACCGTCAAAGGAACCTCCGGCAGCCTCACATCCAGCACGACGATTGCCTTGACGATAAGCTGTACACCCACCGCCATCACTCCCTACATTTCAATCAACGGAGGCTCAACCTGGACACAGGAGTCCAGCGCGACGGTGAACTCGCCGTCAACAGTTGTCGGCCTCGGTCCGCAGCCCAGCAGCGGCGGATCGTGGAGCTGGACCGGTCCCAACAAGTACACTTCAACGTCGCGTCAGATCAATAGCATCCCGTTGACCTTAGGCACCGACTCGTATGCGGCCACCTACACCAACGCCAGCGGGTGCAAGAGCAGCGAGACGTTTACCATCACGGTAAAGTAAGCAATCAAGCCAAGCGAGCATCCGCTCATTCTGTGGCAGAGCTGTCCTCTTGTAGGCGGCTCGGCCCTGGTGGCCTGCTATCGTCGCACCGGGGCGGCGTTGGATTTGGTTTATGCAATGCGGCAATTCAGATGCCTAGGACCTCATAGGGTACATTCGAGCCTGTTTGTGAAGAGCAAACGACAGCGTATTTTGAGCAAGACGCGATACGTTTTGAAATACATCGAAAGGACGGGTTTCGTCGGCTTGTCCCGAACTGATTCTTTATGCCCAACGTTCGTCCCGAGTTGCTGCGCCGTTTCTACGAGTCCTGCTGGCAAGGCGGAATGGCTCCCGAGCAATTGTACGAGGGCGGGACCTTCGACGAGTACTACGCCCTGAAGCGGGTGCGCTATCCCCAGATCACCCGGAATACCGCCGCGAGGAACGCACCATTCGACGCCTTCAGAGCATTCGCTGGTGTGTATCCTCCCGAACCGCCGCCAGGAATTCCGATGCTTCGGAATCTCCATCTCGCTCGTAGGACGACTCTCAATCTCTGCAGCGAAATGATTGACCTGGGGGTCGAAAGGCTGGTCCGTGACCGCATCAAGTCCATCTCGGGCTGGGATGCGCTCTCCCGCTTGACTCAACTACGCACCCTGATTGTCGTGCTCTCGGGGACGGAAACTCCAGCCGCTCCACGGTTGCGGGCCGAGGTCGATAACATCGAGATCCTCGATTGCACAATGCCTTGCCTGTGTGCTGTACTCACTTCGACCTCCGCCCGTGCGGTCAATTTCTCAGCTCCGGCCAGCCATGCAAACCTGTCGTTGCTTGCGGGCATGCCAGCTTGCGCGAGCTAACAGCGGGGGCTTCGCTGGTGCTGGGACTGGAATGTCTGGCCCACTGGCCACTCACAGCCGTAGAACTGGGCTTGATCGAGGTGGACGACGCGTTTCGCAGTGGCATCGCCGCTCTGTCCGAATCGCTGACTCGACTCGCCGTCAGCAGCAGGACACCGTTTTCCCCCAAAGCCTTTCCAGACCTTGGCACGTTTTCGAAACTTCGCCGGGTCCAAGTCAATATTCACGAGATGGTCTACCGCGACGAGTGGATTGCATGTGCTCTTGCGCACCCGGACATCGATTTTGTCTTTGCAAGGATGGCGGATGATGCTGAAACCCAAAGCACATCGATGGAAGAGATCTATCGCGGCATCGATATTCTTCGGATCGAGCGGGGCGAGACCGTACGATTCGAAGTGTCTTGTAATATCGCCGCAGAGGTCGGCGAGACGAACAACTCGGATGTGGAAGAACGCCTTAAACGTATCGCCCGGCAAGCTCACAAGCAGCTATCCTGGTCCTGCGAATCCGGAAGATTCGCAGCTCACGCAAAGCAGGTTGCAACCTGTCGGTGGCTGATTGATCAAATCCATCTCTTGACGGATCGAAGCATCGACCGATCCGCGCATTGACTAGACTGCACCTTTTTTCTGGCTGCACTTCACCACACGGATGCGTGAGAACGGGAATGCCAATTTGCCAAAGTCCAGTCTCAAAAGCATAACGGCGCATCCCGCTTTGGGATGCGCCGTTTCAGCTGTATTGCTCTTGAATTGCGTTATTGCACCGTAAGCGAGAATGTTTTCGTGTCTTGCACCAGACTCAATCCCGATCCCGATGTGCCCGTCGCGGTGACCGTTGATGTTACAGGTGTTGTTGTCGTGGTGGTTGTGGATGACGACGCGCCGCCGCAGCGGGTGAAAAGGCTCAGCCCGATCCCGCTCGCCGCCAGCAATAGCATCGGTTCCAGGTTGCGCCGTTTCTTCCAGCCGAGGAAGCAGAGCGCGGCCGGCGCGCGAGGAACCGGCGGCGGGCGTTGTGGGGCAAATCTGATTTACTCTGAAATGCAGCCTATTCTGCCGCGCCGCGGCTTTCCGGCCTGACGGAGGACAGAGCCGCTTCCAATGCCGCAAGGCGCTTCTCCAGCGAATCGATGGTTGCAGCCTGCTCTTTCAGTTGCCGATACTCCTTCTGTACCTCATTGAGCAGCATGGGAGTCAGCTTCTGATACTGCACCGTTTGAATTTGACCGTCCGCGTTCTTGACCACCAAGTCGGGATAGACTTCAGCAACTTCTTCAGCGATCAGGCCGTAATCGATCGGCTTGGAGCCGTCCGCATTGGCTTGCTTGTAGCGATAGGTGACGGGGCGCAGATGCATAAGTCCGTCGCTGGTGGCGGCCATATCGTGAACGTCTTCTTTGAAGCGGATCGAGGAATTTCGCGTGACCAGTTGACCGTTGCTGTCGACCATCACGTCAACGGCGTTCCCCAACGTGCTGGCAACGCCGAAGACGCCGGCAGCGAAGAAGGCCGTCTGGCTTCCGGAAGTTCCGATGCGGATTATGCCGTTGTCGCCTGCAGCTCCCCAATTGGCAATATCGATGTTATAGCTGCCTCCTGTGAGGTAGTATCCGGCCGCATATCCAATGCCGACGTTGTAGTTGCCGGAGGTATTGCTCCCAAGCGCCCAGGGACCAGTGGCCGTGTTTCCTGCGCCGGTGGTGTTGGAATAAAGCGCATCGAAACCGGTGGCTGTGTTGAAGCTGGCGGTGGTGTTGTCAGCCAGCGCCCAAGGACCCGTGGCCGTGTTGAAGTCCCCTGTGGTGTTGGCTTCAAGCGCCCAGAAGCCGGTGGCCGTATTCATATAGCCAGTGGTGTTGAGATTGAGCGCCATGTCGCCGGTGGCCGTGTTTTCCCAGCCGGTGGTGTTGGAACCAAGCGTTTGGGCGCCGGTAGCAGTGTTTTCAAAGCCGGTGGTGTTGGATTCAAGCGTGAGGGCGCCGACCGCCGTGTTGTTCGAGCCGGTAGCGTTTGAATAAAGCGCTTCGTAACCAAAAGCCGAGTTTTGGCCGCCGGATTGATTGCGAAGCGCACCGCTGCCGTCGAAAGTGTTCTCTTGCGCCTGGAGCGCAAGACAGCCTGACGCGCTCATGCACAATGCAAGGATCGCTGTACGGATGATTTTCATGAACCAAATCTCCTTTTCTTCTTGGGAAAATCTTTACCAATGACATGGGAAGAGCCATTTCGTGCGTCTTCGAGGAAAGGCTCTGCCGCCAGCGTTATCGTCCTCGTTTTGGCATTGCAAAACCGTTCCTCAAGGCCTGGACAAGAAAGCTCACGCTTTCTCTTTGCTTTGATTGCGAGCCAAAGCGGAAAAATGTCTCACGTTCCCGAGACAATTCTGTGAAGGCTATCTATTTGCAATGAAGACTCGACAGAACTGCCCAATCTCGCTTTGGGCGTGTTCGTCGAAGGCACACACGGAGTGGCTGAACGACTCATGATCGCGCGGCATAAATACTCGATGCTCCGAGGCCTCTCCTGTTGTGGAGAGGCCTCGGTTGCTTCAGTTGTGCGGGGGAGGGCTTAATTCACCGTAAGCGAGAATGTTGTCGTGTTTTGTACCAGGCTCGATCCCGATCCCGATGTGCCGGTCACGGTAATGGTCGATGTGACCGGAGTCTTGCCAGCGCCGCCGCAGCAGCCGGTGAACAGGCTCAGCCCGATGACGCTCACCGCCAGCAGAAGCAGCAGTTGCACACTGCGTCGTTTCCTCCAGCCGAAGAAGCAGAATACAACGGCTAGCGTCGACGCCGGCAATAGCGGGTTGGAGTTGCGTTGGAGAGCAGCGCTTGCGGTGGCGGTGAATACTGTCAGCGTTGTGTTTGAGGTAGATGTGCCGGAGGGCGTGACTGTAGCCGGAGAGAAGCTGCACGTTGCGCCCGTGGGCAGCCCGGAGCAGGTGAATGAAACCGCGGAGGCGACGAGGTTCTGCGGCGTCACCGACACCGTCGCCGTGCCGCTTTGTCCGCCGGTGACGGAGAGTGCCGTGGGAGTGACCGAAATAGCAAAGTTGATTGGCAGGTTATAGGTGGCGGAAGCAACTGCGCTGTTGGCAAAGCCGGATGCTACGGCAATGGCCGAGATCGTCTCCGTGGCAGTGACCGCGATGGAGCCGGTGTACTTGGTTGAGTTGACGGTCGGCACGGTGCCATCGGTGGTGTAGTAGATCGTTGCTCCGGGAGTCGCGTCGGAGATAGTGACGGACTGCGCGGATGTGTAGGTGCCCGCCGCTGGCGAGAAGGTTGGCGTGGCGGCGAGCACCAACACGTTGAACGTATTGCTGGTGACCTTCACTGAACCGAATACCGGCGATGCAACGGTGAATGTGCAGTTCGTTCCGGGTGTGTTGACGGCCAATGCTCCAAAGGTGGCTAGCCCCTCTGTCCCTACCGTCATTGCGGTGAGGGAACTCGGATTGACAATCTCGCTCGACCCGCCGCTGAAGGTCAAGGTTATTGGAATGCCGGCGACTCCGTCCTCATTCTGATTAGCCGGATTGGTTTCCAACACTGTCACTGCCGGCGCCGGCACGATGTCCTGGGCGACCCTCACGTCGCTCGGCTCAGTAGCAAATTCGATTGCTGTGTAGTTGGTCTGGACAGCGCCCAGGTCGATCAAAGAAGTCACAGGCGGCCGGGGAAAGCCGCGCTCGTCGGTGAACACGGCCTTGGTCAAAATGGTTGGCCCGGTAGCGGACATGATCCAACTGCCTGCGCCCATCACCGGGCTGCCCGGCATCGGAACCATGACCTCTTGCATAGCGCCCACTCCGGTCAATTGCAGCGGTGTGAGTTGGGGATTGCCCCCGATGAAGTTGTACTTGCTCTGCGTGCCGCAGTTTGGGCAGTCGCCGGAGTTGGCTGTGCCGTTGGTTGTATTGCCGGCTACTATGCTGTTGTACGCCGTCACGACGCCGAAGCCAGAGTGGTTAAAGATTCCGCCGGCGGTATACCCTGAAGCGGCCGTGTTGGCAGAGATGGTGCTGTTGTTGACCGTTACTCCCACGCAGGAGCTCTGGCTTGAACAGTTGAAGTAGATGCCGCCGCCCTCGTCGGCGGTGTTTCCGGAGATGGTGCTGTTGCTCACTAGCACCGCTCCGCCATTGCTCCAGACGCCGCCGCCGTTGCCAATGTTAACGGTATTGCCAGAGAGTGTGCTGTTGTTCACGATCAGGATGCTGCCGTCGGTGTTGTAAATTGCGCCGCCGGCGTTGTATGAAGTATTTCCAGAGATCGTACTATTGTCCACAAGCAGCCATTCGCCATTACTTACGATGCCGCCGCCGGCGTCGATTGATGTATTTCCGGAGATAACGCTGTTGCTGACCGTAAGTTGGCCGTAACTGGTGATTGCGCCGCCGGCAAGGTTCGTTGTTTCAGGTGCGCTGCCGTTCGTGATAGTGACCCCGGAGATCGCCACAAGTTGTTCTTCTTCGATTGTCAACACGCTGCCGACGACGCTCGACTGGCCTCCGTCGATGGTGAGCTTGCTCGCTCCCGGACCGGCGATATTCAAATCTTCCGCGATAGCAGGCAGCGGTTTGCCGCTGGTCAGGAAGATGGTGCCGCTGGCCGAAAAACGGATGTCACCCGCCGTGTTGGTTGCAGCCTGCTCAAGAGCATCGCGCAACGAACAGGTGGTTGCACCGCAAATGCCGTCGTCCGAGTCGGTGAGGGTATTCACCGTAAGGTAGTGAGTCTGTACCGCGCCCAGGTCAATCACGCCTGAGAGCGGCCGAAAAAAACCGCGCTGATCGGCGCTAGGCCCGCCGGTCACATAGTTGCCTGCGCCGATGGCCGTGCTTCCGTAGAGCGGCAGCATGGTCTTAATGGGACCGCCATTCCAGGCCAGCGGGCCTAGGGCCGGCGGCGTGCCGTTGATGATGTTGTTGGTGCTCTGCGTGCCGCAGTCGCTGCAATCGTTGAATTGAGCAGAATTATTGGCTGTGTTGCCGGCCACAATGCTATTGATAATCGTGACAGTCCCGGAGTTATAGATGCCGGCCCCGCCATTATCACCCGATCCAACCGCATTCGCGGTGTTTCCGGCAATGGTGCTGTTCGTGATGATCGCTGTGCCGTTGTTGTAGATGCCGCCGCCGTTCAAACCGGAAGTATTACTAGTAATGGTGCTGTTGATTACGGTCAGTGTGCCGCTGTAGTTGGCAATTCCTGCCCCGTTTAGAATTCCCTGGGTGGAATTTCCATAGATCAGGCTATTGGTCACCTTCAAGGTGGAGTTGCTGTTGATGTACAAGGCATTGTCGTTCATTCCTGTAATCACGCAGCGATCGATCGCCGCGTCGGCGTTCGTAGTAAGCTCAACGGCGCGAGCGCCATCTGCGAAGGTCACACCGGAGATACTGAGTGACGCATTATTGACAGAGATGGAATTTGCACCCTGGAAATCGATGGTCAGCAGGTTGGCGCCGGGCCCCTCGATGGTCATGTTTGCGCTGATCTCTGGTAGGTTACTGCTACTCAAGTAGCTGGTTCCAGTCAGGCCGGGGAAGAATGTGATTATTGAGCCGCTGTTAGCGTTTGCCAGCGTAATGGCATCGCGCAGCGAGCAGGTGGGGTTGGTGCCGTAAGCGCACATCGATGTCGGGTCCGTCACGTCGGCCAGCGTGTTGACCGTGTAGGTGGTCGCCGCCGCGCTGGCGCAGGCCGGGACCGCTACCAGGCAAATTGTAATCAGCGCCGCTGTGACCGCGGCCGGACGCAGCGAAGAAAAAATGAAGCGGCAGATCGAGGCGAGATCTGTTGGGCCGCCGTGCGCATTCCCCAACTCGATGCCGGGGATTGCGTCAAGGGACGGGCCTTTGGGCGTAACGAAGGGCAGACTAGCGTAATAGCGAAGAAAGCGCATTTGAAATCTCCTCTTGTTTCTTGAAAATGCTGAAAAAACATTGCTGCGTCCGGCCACACGGCATCGAAGGTACGCAGTTTCTCGGAGAGAAGCCGGACACGTGGTTTGCTAAACTCGTATGAGAGCCGATTTCTCTTTTTCAGCAAGACTGCGAGCGAGAGAGGAAAAGTGTCTCATCCTCATCGAGGATTTTTCGGGAGGTCCCGGATTGGCCTCAACTGAGGGCCGGGAACGGAATGAACAGGCAAGGGACACTGCTAATTGCAAGAATTAGCGTTAGTTGCTTTTGAGGACGGAGATGGCCGAGGAACCGGACGACGGGGAAATAACGGTGCTCCTCAGAAAATGGAAGGGCGGCGATACGTCGGCCTTCGATACGCTGGTGCCGCTGGTCTATCCCCATTTACGGCTAGTCGCCAGAGCATATCTGCATCGGGAACGGGATCCGGATGTACTGCACGCTACGGTCCTGGTTCATGAGCTTTATCTGCGTCTGCTGAAGCAGAAAAAGGCCGATTGGCAGGACCGCCAGCATTTTTACACATTTTGCGCGCGGATGATGCGCATGATCCTGATCGACAACGCACGTGAAAGCAAGGCCAAGATGCGCGGTAGTTATAGCCAGCCTCTCAGCGACGACCTCTCCTGGATTGGAATCGACGGCCCGGAATTGCTCGACCTCAGCCGTGCGCTGGATGAGCTGGATTCAATCAATAATGAAATGGTCAAATTGGTCGAACTGCGTTACTTCCTGGGCTGTACAACCGAAGAGACAGCGGCGCTGCTGAAGCTATCCAAGGCCACCGTCAACCGCCAGTTGAGGTTCATCAAGAGCTGGATCTACGTCCGCATCTGCCCCGGCGCAGCGGCGGATCACGCGAGTGTGTGATCCAATTTGCCGGCCGTTCTCGCAATCTGAGGTTCCAGGCACCAGCCACCAAGGGAGCTTCTTCTCAAAATGGTCCAAACGGCGGAACGTTTTCTTCAGATCGAAGCAGTCTTTTCCGAAGCTCTCGAAGTTCCCCAGGAACAGCGTGACGATTTGCTTGCGGCCCGATGCGGTGGGGACCAGGCAATGATCGAAGAAGTTCGTTCGCTGTTGAATGCCTGTGAAGCGGAAGAACTCCGTGCAGCGTCTGAAAAGCGGGAGCAGGGCGGCAGCCAGCAAGATCGGATGAAGCGCCAGCGCATCGGGCCATACGAGATTGACCGCCTGCTGGGGCGCGGCGGAATGGGGAGTGTTTATCTTGCACACCGTGCCGACGGGCAATTCGAACAAGAGGTTGCCATCAAACTTATCGACCTGCCCCTTGGAACGGAATTGTTCCGGGAACGATTTCGCCAGGAGCGGCAGATTCTGGCCGGCCTGCATCACCCGTATATCGCCCGCCTGCTGGACGGAGGCGTTACCGACAATGGCGAGTTGTATTTGGCGATGGAGTATGTGGACGGCGTTCCCATCCATCGCTTCTGCGCGGAGCGTCATCTATCTCAAACCCAGCGGATCAGACTTTTCCTGCGAGCATGCGAGGCCGTGCAATTTGCCCACCAGAACTTTATCGTTCATCGCGACTTGAAGCCGGATAACATCTTGGTGGCCGGCGACGGCACTCCGCGGCTGCTGGACTTTGGAACGGCCAAGCTACTCTCTCCGTCTTTGGACAAGCAGGATAGCCAGCTTACTCGCGTCGGCTATTTATCCTTTACTCCCCAATACGCCAGCCCGGAGCAAGTTTTAGGCAACCCAATTACCACGGCCTCGGACACTTACTCGCTGGGCGTTCTTTTGCATCTTCTGCTGACCGGAACTCTGCCCTATGAACTGAAAGACCTGACCATGGGCCAGATGATGAAAACGGTTTGCGAGGAGGCGCCGCGCAAGCCCATTCGCGCCACCAATACCGGCAAACAACTCGATGCCGATCTGGAGGCGATCGTGCTGAAGGCTCTGCGCAAGGAGCCGCAGGAGCGCTATCTCGCCGCCGAACGGCTGGCGGACGATTTGCGCGCCTATCTCGATGGGCGGCCTGTGGCGGCACGCCGCGGCACCGTCCGCTACCGCGCCTCCAAGTTCATTCGTCGCCACCGATGGAGTCTGACTGGGGCGGCTGTGTTGGTCGCGACCCTGGTCGCGGGCATTGCGGGCGTTGTCTGGCAGGCTCGAGTGGCCAACGAAGAGCGGCGCAAGGCCGAGGCCCGCTCGACCGATCTCCGCCAGTTGAGCAACAGCTTCCAGTTGGAGCTGGATGAAGCCATAAAGCAAGTTCCCGGTACCACCGGCGCGCAAAAGCTGCTTGTCACGCGAGTGATCGAGCATCTGGATCACATGGCCATCGACGCACACGGCGACCGTCAAACACAACTCGATCTCGTCGAGGCATATACCCGGCTCGGGAATCTGCAGGGAAACGCCTACGATCAGAATCTTGGTGATGCCACCGGAGCGCTCATCAGTATTAATAAAGCCATCGCGCTGGGCACACCTTGGGTTAAACGTGATGTCAGAGATAGTGAGGCGCTTCATGCGCTAGCCAACGCACAGTTGTCCCGCGGCCAGGTTCTCTTCGGAACTGCGCCTATTCAGCAGGCCATAGACTCCACGCAGGCGGCCATTGCAAGCTACGAGAGATTAATTGATCTTCCCGGTGCCGCTCCCGGCGAAATGTGCGAAGCGGCTACCGCTTATTCAACTTTAGGTGATGAATTGGGCCTGGTGATTACCGAAAGCCTTAACGATCTGGCGGGCGCGAATTCAGCGTACCGGAAAGAGCAGGACCTTTACAACCGGGCCTTGAACATCGATCCCAATCTGATGAGTGCCAGACGAGGTCAAGCAAGCAGCATCTTGGATATCGTTCCAACGGAAAAGGAATCTGATCCGGAGCAGGGACTCAAGGATCTTCAACTCGGCTTGCATCGCATCGCCGCTTTGCCCAGAGAGGAACAGGAGTCCCTGCGGATGATCCGAATTCGGGAGTCCTTTCTTGTCGACGAAGCTTTTGTGCTGGCGCAGATGGGGAGATACTCCGAGGCTGACACGATTGCCGAAGGGCCAGTCCAATCGACGATGCGCCGCGCGACGGCTGACCCGCAGGATTCGCGCGCGCTCGGCGACGTGTTGTTCTCCTTGGATCGTCGGGCCGGGAATCTCGATATAGCGGCGGATTCCGCTCTAGGCGCGTCGGCCGGCGATCGGCGACGCAACCTTGCTGCGGAAGAGAAGTCTCTGATTCAGGAGCGCGCCGGTCTGGAACGTATGGTGAAACTGAATCCCTCCCAGAAAGAGTGGAAGCCTGTTCTGGGAGACGTCGAGGTTCGTCTCGGTTCGGTTCAATCCATTCTGCATGGTCAAAGAGACGCGGCGGAACTGGGGAAGAAAGGTCTCGCCACCCTGAAGGAAGCGATCAAGGAAAATGGAGGCTCTCCAGAGATACTCGACACAACAGCGAAGGATCTCTTGATTACAGAGCCGGTATTGCTCCGAGATCCGCAATTGGCCGTCTCATATGCCGAGCGGGCAGTTTCATTAAGCCATCGAAAGATGCCGCCCTACCTGCTGACCCTGGCTCAGTCGTATCGCGCCACCGGCCAGATTGAGAAGAGCCGCGAAGCGGCGAAGGAGGGCTTGGCGTTGCTGCCTGCCCCGAAGCCGGGAAGCGTGAAGCCAAGAATCCGCAAGCTGCTCGAGATCCAGACGCAAGCTGGCTTCTGACGACCGGCGCGACCGCGAGAACTCAGAACTTCAAGACACCGGCATTGCCCGTGGTGGTACCGGAGGCTCGATACGGTTTGCGATACGCTGGATCCCGACGTGGTACTTTCTTACAAGGACTTAGGGAGCCACCGGGGTCTAGTAAGCTGTTGAAATGCTTAACGTCACTACCTTGACACGGAAGAGGTCGCTGGTTCCAATCCAGTCGTGCCTACCATAACTCTTTTAGAATCAATGGTTGTGATTGGCTATACCTCTCCGAGCCACACTTCATTTCACCCAAGAATTACCCAAAGCTTGTCGAATCGCTGTATCGGCTGCTCCGAAGATGGCATCCGCCGTCATCTGTTGAGCCGGCATCAGTTCGTCTGTGTCCGTCTGCGTGTACCGGCTGAGCGTAAAAGCGGCGTTGCTCTGCCGGAGGTGCACACCTTGCCGCTGAACCAATCCGCGGGTCCCTTCGTCGATACCTGTGAACCAACTCTCGTGATTCTCATTTCGTACTCCTTTGCATGATTGCTTTGAATGCTCCGACGAAGTTCACTCCAGCCGTAAGCTACCGATTTGTCATACGCTGCACTTCAGCCGGGTATCGGTCGCCAACGACCGGAATTGTGGTCAGAATATCGTCGAGTTCCTCGACTTCTTCCGGCGTGAATTTCAGACTTGTCGATTCTATGTTTTCTTCGAGACGTTTCAGTTTTGTGGTCCCCGGGATGGGTACGATCCAAGGCCTTTGAGCTAGCACCCATGCAAGAGCGATCTGGGCGGCGGTCGCTTGCTTCTTCGCCGCGAAAGATTGGATCGCATCGACCAGAACGCGGTTAGCCTTGCGTGCCTCGACGCCAAAGCGGGGGAAAGTGCCGCGATTGTCTTCCTTGTCGAACTGTGTCTGGTCTGTCACCGAGCCGGCAAGATATCCCTTGCCCAGCGGACTGTAGGACACCAGGCCGATCCCGAGTTCTTCAAGTGTCGGCAGAATCTCTTCTTCGGGCTGTCTCCACCACAACGAGTATTCACTTTGCAGCGCAGTGACAGGATAGACGGCGTGGGCGCGGCGAATCGTCTCCGCACCTGCTTCAGAAAGGCCGAAGTGCCTGACCTTACCGTGCTCGATAAGCTCTTTTACCGCACCTGCCACGTCTTCGATCGGCACAGCAGGGTCGACGCGATGCTGATACAGCAGGTCGATTGTCTCGACACGAAGCCGCTTCAGAGAGGCTTCCACTGTCTCCCTGATGTACTCCGGCCGGCTGTTCAAACCTGTAGGGTGAGGATCGCCCGAGGTGTCGAATTGAAATCCGAACTTCGTCGAGATCACGACCTGGTTCCGCACAGGATCAAGTGCCTCCCCCACAAGTTCCTCATTCACAAATGGACCGTATACCTGAGCTGTGTCGAAGAGGGTGATTCCACGGTCCACAGCACCTCGCAAGACCGCGATCATCTCCTGCTTCGTCCCGGCAACAGGACCATGTCCGGAGCTCGCTCGCATACAACCCAGACCAATGGCCGAGACTTCAAGACCGCTCCGCCCTAGTTGGCGCTTTACCATGGGCTTCTCCTCCTATGTGGTGGTCAATGGGCAATTCTGTGCTCGAACACATCCTTCGCGACGGGCAGCGCCGACATCGCACAGGGCCATCCGGCATAGAACGCGATATGCGTGAGTACCTCAGAGGCTTGCCCCTGCGTCAAGCCGTTGTCCATCGCACGGTTTAGGTGAAACGGGATCTGAGCCGTCTGTCCGTTCGCAATCAGGGCGCTCACGGTGACGAGGCTTCTGTCGCGGGGTGCAAGCGCCGGACGCAGCCACAAGTCTCGAAACAGCAAATCGGTGGTGTTCTGAACCAAGCCTGGCGAGACTGCGCCGAAGTTGTTGCCAACCTGAGTCGCTCTCTGTTTTTCAACTTCTTCATTGAGAGGTAGCGGCTTGTCCTTCACGGGCGGAAGCTGATCGATTCCGATACCGCGCTGATGGAAGATGTCTTTTGCAACGGCGACGGCAGCCATGGCGTTTCCCCAGCCCGCGTAGAAGGCGAGATGCACGATGATCTCGGAAAGCTCCGCGGGCTTTACGCCATTGTCGAGCGCCAGTGCGAAGTGGACACGCATCTCCAAGGCCTGGATGCGCGCGATCACCGCCGCTACGGTGACAACACTGCGATCACGGGGCGAAAGCTCCGGACGCTTCCAGAGACCGCCGAGCAAGGATTCCTTGGTGTAATACTCCAGCGCCGGTGAAACCGAACGGACATCGTCATACGTCAGCGGCTCTGGCGTCGCGTTGAGCTTCTTCATATCAGACATATTCATCTCCTTTGCAACGGCAAGACTGTCTCCCCACAATGAAGCCGTGAGGAACACCGCGCTGGCTCTTATGAAATTGCGACGTTTCATTGCTTTTGGCCCGGTTACCGCATCACATAGCCACCGTCGACCGAGATTGACTGGCCAGTGATATAGCTGGCGAGATCACTGCAAAGGAAAAGAACCGTACTAGCGATTTCTTCCGGACGGCCTTCACGCTGCATGGGCACAAAGGTATCACGCATGATCTTCAACGCCTCGCCCTGACCTTCGGCCTCCATCCTGTCGGCCATCGGAGTGCGGATGAGACCAGGGCAAACGTCGTTGACGCGGATGCCGCGAGTCGCATACTCAAGGGCCGCGCTCTTGGTAAAACCGATCACTCCGTGCTTCGCGGCGTGATATGTGCCTCGCTGATTGCCTCCAACCAGGCCGCCGAGAGAGGAACAGTTGACGATTGCGCCGCTGCCTTGCTCGCGCATCACTTGCAACTCGAACTTCATGCAACTCCACACGCCGCGAAGATTGACCGCCATCACGCGGTCGTAGTCGTCGCGCGGCACATCGGCGGTCTCGGCCAGCACGTTCTGGATGCCGGCATTGTTGTATGCCGCATCGAGATGGCCAAACTCCGCCACCGTCTTCTTCACCATTGCTTCGACTTGTGCGTCGTCGGATACATCACAAGCGACTGCGAGCGTCTTGTGACCTCTGTCCGCGAGATTCTTCGCTGCAGCTTGAACTTCGTTCCCGTTCCAATCGGCCAGCGCTACTGCGGCGCCAGCCTCCGCGAATGCTTTGGCAGTCGCAAGCCCCAGACCCGATGCCGCACCCGTGACAAGAGCCACCTTGTTCTCAAACGAAATGACCATAATGCTCCACCTCCTGTCGGCGTTTGTTCTTCAGGCGCCTGCAAGTAGATTAGATGGGAGGTCTCATGATTGGAAGGCTTCCCCACGGCAGAAGGTTATGAGTATCATTCATCAATGATGAGAAATGACCTTGCCTGAGCCGTCTTCGGGCCAACCTTCTTTTTCGTCGTCAAAAAGGAGGACAAACCGCGGCGGAATTGATGAAACCCCAATCGCCTTACCTGTTCGCCCTTCCGGTCAAAGCAGACGGTGCTTTCAACCTCAACCTCCTTCCCGGTCTCTCTGTCCAGCTTCTTCACACGGACGTTCGCAGTTGCGAGAACCTCAGCCTTGACCGCGGCCGGGTTCAGGTAATCACGCACGAGCATGTTGTCGACCCGTGGCGTCTTGCCGTTGCTCCTGTCGCTGGCAAAAATCCGATTGGCTCCCTCTACTCGTATTCTCTTGCCGTGCCGAATCAGATTCTCTCAGACACCTGGTCTTGCGCATTCTCCTGAGATGAGATTACATTCTTACGTAGTAAAAGAAGACAATTGAGATTTCATCCGGAATGCATGGGATTTCTCCCTTTCTTCGAATGCTGAGATCCATCTGCTTGCTTTGGTCAAAGGAGATGCGATGAAAGGCGTGACCGCCTCTTCCCTCGGTGTGCTTGCACTTAGCCTTTGTCTTGCCGTCCTGCCAGGATGCGATTCGACCGCCGTCAAGGCGCCGGTTATCACCAGTTTCACAGCCAATCCAACGGTGATAACGGCGGGCGGATCAGCCAGTCTGACCGGCTTTTTTGCCGACGGAACGGGCCTTGTCACGCCGGGAAAGATCACCATCGCCAGTGGCACGGCGGTGAGTGTTTCACCCACGCAGACCACGACTTATACTCTTACGGTCATGGGCGTCTCTGGCAGCACGGCTGCGCAGTCGGCCACCGTCACGGTCAACGCCACTCCGACCGCGCAGACCATCACCTTCGCCAACCCCGGAACACAGACAGTGGGCACGCCGCTGACACTCTCCGCCACGGCAAGCTCCGGCCTGACGGTTGCCTTCGCTTCGACGACGACCAACATATGCACTGTCAACGGGACGACCGCGACATTCATCGTTGCCGGAATCTGTTCCATTACAGCATCGCAGACGGGAAACAGCACTTATGCCGCAGCCACGCCGGTCTCGCAGAGCTTCACGGTCAACGGCGCGCAGTTCACGGTGGGCGGGACGGTTTCTGGGCTTACGCAGTCGGGAATGCTGCTGGCCAACGGAGCAGACACGCTCGCAGTAGCAGCAAATGCCGCCAGCTTTACGATGCCGGCACCCGTGTCCTCGGGCAGCAGCTATAGCGTGACGGTGCAGACGCAGCCCTCGGGACAGACCTGCAGCGTCGCCAACGGAAGCGGCACGATGGGTTCGGCGAACGTGACAAGTGTAGCCGTGACCTGCACAAACTCATCGTTCACTCCTGCCTGGCAGGACTTGAAGTTGGGCGCGGGAGGTTTTGTTACCGACATGCTGATCTACCCAGACGGCACGGAACTCTCACGCACCGACACATACGGATTTTTTAAGTGGAACCAGTCCAGCAGCATGTGGAATCAACTTTTCACCGCGGCTACGATTCCGGCTAGCGATCTGTCCCCAGCTATCGGCCTCGGCGGGAACATTGGCGGATACGGGATGGGCGCTTGCGCCTATCCCACGCAGTCAGCTGCGAGCTTGGTTGGGACGACCAACATCTTGTATGCGGTCTGGAATGCGACCATCTACAAGAGCAGCAATGGGGGCGTGAGTTGGGTGAACACGGGTCGGGCCGTCAGCGGGGCCGATGGCAACGATGGAACGCAAAAAGGTAACTCACCCTATCTTTGGTGTGATCCGGCCTCCAACGGGCAGATTGCTTATGTCAGCACTCCGAGCGGCGAACCGCTGGTCACCACCGACGGCGGGACAAGCTGGTCGACCGTGGCAGGAATTGCTGCGACAGCAAGCAACCAGGGATCTCTGATCGTTGGCGATCCGACGTCCAGTGCCATCAACGGCGTCACCCAGCACATCTACATCTCGTCTTACGGAACTGGAGTGTACGAATCGACCGATGGCGGAACAAGCTGGAAAGTGACCAGCGGCACGCCAACCTCGCATGGAACCATGTGGGTCGACAAATTCGGCGTGCTGTGGTTCCTAAACGGAGGTGGCGCGGAACTCTATAAGTACAGCGGCGGCGTGTGGACGGCCGTCACCGATCCAGGCAGCAACGGCGGGGCAGCTTCGCTCTCCATCGATCCCAGCAGCAGTTCCGAAAGCGCAGAGCACATCGTTTTGCTTCGCCCGAGTGGGCAGCTCGATGTCAGCACGAACGGAGGCCAAAGCTGGTCGGGTTGGGATTGGACCACGAGCGTAAGCGCCACCGACATACCATGGTTGGGGACAGCCGACCAGAATGGCGGAGGCGCCTTGTTCCTAGATGTGGGAAAAGCCGCATTCGACCCGCTGTCGAATCTACTTGCGAGCGGTGGAATCGGCGCGTGGATCGCCGCTTCGCCCGTGACCACAAGCAGCAACTACGTCAGCCAAAGTGCCGGCATCGAGCAGCTCGTGGTCAATCGCATCATCGTTCCTCCCGGCAGTTCGCCTTTGACGGCGGTGTGGGATCGAGGAATCTTCCTGCAGAAGAACCCCGATGTCTATCCCGGCTCGCAGTATTCGAATGCGGTCGACATCTCAGCCGGTTGGGATGCCGACTACGCCAGTTCGCAACCTGACTTTCTGGTGGTGGTCAACAATTCCAACATCGGTGAAGGCGATTTTTCGGGTTATTCCAGCGATGGAGGCAATACCTGGACTGCGTTTCCGGCCTTGCCGAACGGCGCTCAGATCGGGGGCATGATCGCTGCCAGTTCTCCAACCAACTGGATCGATGTGCCCGGACAGGGGCAAGGACTCTACTGCACAACCGATGGCGGCCAGACCTGGACTGCCGTCCAACTGCCGGGAAACCCCGGTAATGACTGGTTGAATGCTTACTACCTCACACGGCATGTCCTGGCGTCCGACCGTGTGCAGGGCGGTGTGTTCTACGCTTACAACGCAGGGGCGGGCCTATACAGCAGCTCCGGTGGCTGCGGTGGTACATGGACCCTGGTTCACCCTGGGTACATTGACGCCAATTCCTCTAATGAGGGCTACAACTCTTCGCTCCAGGCGGTCCCAGGGGAGGCCGGCAATCTGTTCTTCTCTAATGGTCCGGTCGGTTGTGGCGGACCGGCTGAGTGCCCGGATGACTTTTACCGTTCGACAAACGGCGGAAGCACTTGGACTGCCCTTCCCAACGTTCATGAAGTCATCGCCTTTGGATTCGGTGCCCCGAAACCAGGTGGTTCGGGATATCCGGCGATCTACATCAACGGCTGGGTCAACCATGTCTATGGAATCTGGCAGAGTCTGGACAATGCTTCCACCTGGACCCAGATCGGCACGTATGCCGATAACGACGTTGACCTGGTCACGACGATCAGCGGAGATCCAAACGTTTATGGCCGGGTGTATGTTGGCTTCCGCGGCAGCGGAGACGCCTACTATGACACCGCCGATGCATGTCCATGGGTCAATTTTTCAAATGTGAACGAGAGCGCGTCGCTGACGGGAACAGTCACTCTCACTTCAGAGCATTCTGGGCTCGTCCCCGTGACCGATGTTCAGTATCAGATCGATGGCGCGATGATTGGTTCGCCGATCTCAGGAACTGGCCCCTACTCCTATGTGTGGAATACCTCGAACGTAACAGCCGGCTCACACACCCTTACCGTTGTCGCGACCGGAATCAACTGTTCGGGTTTATTTTCCATTCCGGTTAAGACGCATTAGTTTAGACACCGAAAGCTATGAACTCGCGACGATTCTGCCGGAGTTCCTGTAGGTTGGCCAACTGTAGATAACCCGGATTCTCGAGTTCTGTCCTTATGAACGGTGACTTGTTCGAACCTCGGATTTTGCCGTTCGTGGGCTCGATTCGACATCTGGGGATTTGGCGCGAACCGAGAACTCTTCTCAACAATATCGGTGTCTGCCGGAGTCTTCCGGCAAACACCGATGTGCTTTCATTTGTTCGCGCCGCGTCTATTCGCTTTCATGTTCCTTGTGTTCACGCTCCTTGTCACAGAAGCAGCGTTTGACAGTTTGCAGCTTTTCCAGGCTGGTACTGGGCAAAAACACAGTGTCCGTGCTCGGAATGTAACTTGCCGTCACCTTGTGCGTGCCGACCTTCAACTGCGATGTCGCCCAGATTGCCCCTCCACTGCGATCCACGACGACAGGCTCTCCAACGTTGGAGCCGTCGACGGAGAATTGAACGGTCCCGCTCGGAACCCCCTTCGCTCCTGCAGAGTTCGCAACAACCGACGCGGTAAAGGTGACCCATTCTCCGATCTGGGTAGGATCGGCATCGGCGCTCAAGCTTGTGGTGGTTGAGTCGGCCACGATGCGCTGTGTCGCAATGTAACTCTTGGCGAAAGTGATATCGCCGGTAGCTCGCACATCGAAAATGCAATCGGTGCGCCGGTTCTTGTCTAACACCGGCCGGCATGCGGTTTGGGCGAGAGCGACGCTTCCGGGCTCCAGCGGTTTGCTGTCTCGAACCACGCACGGGGCCTCCTCCGGTGGCCAATCCTTGTTGGTAAAGTTCCCAGTCGAGGTACCCGGTGCATAGTCGAAGAGGCTGTCATTGTCTTTGACGCGCCACGCATCGGCGAATTCCTTGTAGAGGGTATCGTATCGGGCCGGCAGACTAGCCGGCATCGGTCCCACCGATGCGCCACCGGGCAGTGCCGGCAGCCAGCTTCCGCTTGCGATGGCCCCGGCGATGCCGCGTCCTCCGGTCGCCGTGCTTTCTCCGCTCAGGAGTCCAAGATGCGAAAGATCGACATTCAGGTACCACTCGCTCTGGGAGGCCCACCACTCCGGTGTCACCAGCAAGGTCTTGCCATCGGGGAAGTCAACTTGCAGAGCTTCCGGAGCGCTTCCGGCCAGAGCAAAACGCCCGAAGACGGGAGAAACCCGCCCGCCAGCTCCTAGATCCACTCCCTGCGGGCCCAGCGCGGTGAGAGCGCCATCAATGCGAAGCTGGAGGCCAGCGGGGTCAGGCACGCCGCTGAGGTCAGGCTCCCAGGTGACGCGGTGTTCTCCCACGCGAGCGGCCACGGCTGTATTCAAACTGACGCACGTCGTGAGACCGTCGTAGGGGTCATTTCCAATGAACGTGGTTGAGATGGGTTTTTGCCTGGTCTGAATCTCCGCTCCGTCGGAATCCCGCAGAGAGACAAACTCGCCCGCTCCCTGGAAGTTGTAGTGCGTTCCATCTGCCGTCGTGATGTGCGGATCGCCTTCGAGTGCTGTGGGTCCGCACGACGCACCATGGGTGTGCGCGGTATCGTAGTCCTCCAGGAACTCGATCGCCGGCGAACCGCCTCCATAGGGGCAGCAGACCGGCGAGTTGACCGGCTCAAAGGCGAGATTGTTCGTCTCGGCCGTCGTGCCGTCAAAAGCAACACAACTGGGGGCCTGCGCGCTAGAGTCGTCGATGGCGTTCTTGACAACGAGAACCGTCGGGCTGGTGAAATTTGTCTGAGTCGAATCACCGTCGCCGAAGACGTTGAACTCCGCCTCAGTCCAGGCCTGCGCCAGACTCAGCACGTTGGGCTCTGCATACGCAGCCATGCCCGGGGTGAACGCGTTGGGCACGGCGTGGGTGTTATACAACAGCGTAATCGTATCCTGGCTCGCGGTGGATGCGCCTGTCATCACCAGGTCAGGAATATCAGCGGCGGTCTGCGGGGGAACATAGCTGGAGGGGCCGTTAAACATGCAAGCGCCGCCCCCTTCCTGTACCCAGAATCCCGGCGGCGCGCCCACCTGGTTAGGTGCCCACGCAGGCAGGGCTGGGCACGTTGTTCCCCAGCCTATCACCCAGTACTCGATGAAAACGCCTGGGGTAGTGTTGGTAGCGCCAGGCACCGATTGCTGGCCCGGTCCCGGTGCAGGACCCTGCGTTTGAGAGAAGAGGAACTGCTGCCAACCGGAGCAGCCTGCGGCGCCATTCGGCGCTGCGCTGCAGGCCGGGGTGAAAAAAGGGGCCATGTCACTACTGGCAGTCGGAGTCTGCGAGTTGATTTGCAACATGAAGACATCCGGGATAGCGCCCGAAATGCCATACACCTCCCCGGTTGCGCCACTTACACCCGTGACACCCGGGATCGCCAGGAACGACCCCGTCGTCGACGAAATATGATTCGAGCCCGAGGCGCGGGCCACGTAATCGGTCCCATTGCCTACTTGATTGGTCACCGGGCCCCCGCCCCTTTGGTTCGGAATTGGCGATGGGCCTCCGCACTGGACTTCCTGCCAACCAGTGCTCGGATACTCGGCCTTGAAGCATCCATTCTTTGGCAGGGGAGTCCGCGCCATGGCTTTGCGCCAGGCCTCGCGAACCTCCGGCTTCACAGGAGCCTGAGCGCTCTTCTGCGCAGGACAAAGGCTAATGTTTGCCATCAGCATTAAAGCTGAGGCGGCGAACGGGAAATATCCGCGGTTGGACATAGGACCTCTCTTGACCGGCACATAGAAACTGCGCCGGCCTGCCGTCTTCGAACGGGTCGGGAGTTTCCCGTTCCACAGCGGCAACCCATTGGGATAGTGCAAGAAAGAGAGCCACCCGTTTCATGACAAGGACGCGATGCCGCCACTCGCAAGCCCTCGGATAAATTGCGGGATGACATTGCGGGTGGCCGAAGATGCAAAATGGATCTTGTCGAATTATGAAAGAGTCGGCAACTTCGACCCACTCTCTCGCAAGCGCATCTCAATTGTTGCTCACAGCACGTTCTCTCATCGATCCATTCTCGAAACGCGCATTGGCTCAGATAACCGGCCAAAAAGCTGGATCAGGCGCTTGCCGGTCTCGGAATCCATGTAGCTGATCTTGCACAGAGGTTCTGGCTTTGGCTGGCTCTCGAGGGTGCGCGCAAGTTACCTAAGGAGCCTCTGATCAAGCTCCCAACGCGCATCGATTGCGTCTAATCGTATAGGTGGACCCAAAACGCAATGCGCCAACTTACATTCGCCACACAGCCGAGTTTTGAAAAGTACGCTCGCA
>JBEKKL010000003.1:0-132272 GCA_050010735.1 Occallatibacter sp.
GAATAAATATCGGAGGCGAAGTGGAATGCGTCGGTCGCGAGAGCCGAGGAGCCTGTGCGGTCGGCTACGACGCGCAGACGGCGCGAGCGCCAGAAGTCGACGGCGATGGAGCAGAGGACGACGGCGACCGGCCACGCGAGATCTTGTAATTCTCTGCCGTGGCGGAGGATGCGCTGGACTGCTTCCCAGATGATCCAGGCGCTGGAAAGTGCCATGAGAAGGACTTCGCCGAAGGAGGAGAAGTTTTCGAATTTGCCGTGGCCGTAGGTGTGATCTTCGTCGGCGGGCTTGTCGCTGACGCGCACGGAGAAGAAAGTGAGCGCGGAGCCGATCATGTCGAGGCCGGAGTGGGCCGCGTCGGAGAGCACGCCGAGTGAGCCGGAGAGCAGGCCCGCGGCAAGTTTGAGCAGCGTCATGGCGGCGGCCGCCAACATGGAGTGCAGCGCCACGCGCCGCTTTTCGGCGGAGAAGGAGGCGATGGTTGCGGCCGTGGGGGACATGATGCTCTTAGGCTACAGCGGAGCGCCGGGCCGTGTACAACCCGGCGATGCCGAAGGTGTACGGCGCCCAGCAGCACTCAGAGTAGTCAGTGGCCGCAAGCAGCGCGAGCATCTCAGGGGGCGGGGGGAAGTTGCCGACCGACGTGGGCAGATAGTTGTAGGCGCCCGCGTTGCCGCAGACGACTCGACCGATGGCCGGAAGGACGCGGCGGAAGTAAACGGCATAGGCCTTGCCGATGAGCCCGCCGGGCTCGCTGAATTCGAGAATGCCTAGCTGGCCGCCGGGTTTGAGGACGCGATGGAATTCGCGCAGGCCGGCCTCGTAATTCGCAAGATTGCGGAAGCCGAAGGCCGAGACGATCAGATCGAGCGAGGCCGTGCGAAGGGGCAGGTGAAGGGCGTCGGCTTCGATGGGGATGGCGTTGGAATGCTGGAATTTCTTTGCGCCTCGCATGAGCATGGCGCGCGAAAAGTCCGCCGCGAGGATGGGGCGAGCGGCTTGCGGACGGTGCTTGAGGAGGGCCATGGTCATGTCGCCGGTGCCGCAGCAGATGTCGAGTATGGACGCGTCGGGATTGCTGAGAGTTGCGCGAAATCGGCGCGCTGCGCGACGCCACCAGAGCCGGTCCACGTTGGCGGAGAGGACGTGATTGAGCAGGTCGTAGCGAGGCGCGATTGAGTCGAACATCTGCCGGACGGCCTGGGCCGCCGCGGCTTCGCCGGTTGCGCCGGGCGGCTTGGCTCCGGTGGTGGTCATCTAGGCTGCTCGGCGGCCTGCGCGAGCATGTAGTTCACTGCGGCTTCCAACTCGGCTTGCTTGACGTCTTCCACCACACCGCAGTCGCCGATGCCGATGGGCAGGACGAAGCGGCGCACGCCGCCGATGTTCTTCTTATCGCCGCCGGTGGCCGCAACAACCTTGGCCGCACGCAGCTTGAGCGCCGGGAGCGGGCCGTAGAGATGAACCAGCTTTTCGAGGCGATCAAATTGGCCGGCAGAGATGGTGCCGCGCTGGCGGGCGAGATGGAGCGCGGCGGTCATGCCCCAACCAACCGCCTCGCCGTGAAGGAGGAGCTTGTAGCCTGTGGCCTGTTCGATGGCGTGGCCGACGGTGTGGCCGAAGTTGAGAATCATGCGCAGTCCACTCTCGCGCTCGTCCTGATTGACGACGGCGGCCTTCATGCGGATGGAGGCGGAGATGACTCTTTCGAGGGCAGAAGGCTCGCGACGCAGCACCTCGCGGGCGTGCTCCTCCATGAAGCGCACGAGTGAGCGGTCGCGGATGATGCCGGCCTTGACGCTCTCCATCAGCCCGGCGCGGAGTTCGCGGTCAGAGAGGGTGCCGAGCAGTACGACATCGGCAAAGACGGCGAGGGGCTGATGAAAACTGCCGACGAGGTTTTTGCCTTCGGAGAGGTTGACGCCGGTCTTGCCGCCGACGGAGGAGTCGACCTGCGCAAGGAAGGTTGTGGGAACCTGAACGTAGGGGATGCCGCGCATGAAGATCGAGGCGACGAAGCCGCCAACATCGCCGACGATGCCGCCGCCAAAGGCGATGAGCAGGCTGCCGCGATCTCCGCCAGCCTGGATCATCTGGCGCAAGAGGCTTTCGACGTTTTTGAAGGTTTTGTGCTTTTCGCCGGGCGGAAGGAAGAGCGCGATCGGGGGCTCAATGAAGGAGGCCTGAAAGATCTCACCCCAGAGGGCCCATATGGGCGCGGAGGTGAGGACAAAGACTCGCCGCGGAAGCTTGCCGCAGGCGCGTTCGATGCGCGGGGCTAGCGAGGTAATGAGTCCGGTGCCCGTTGTGACGTTGTATTTCGCTGAGGCTGTCTCTACTCGTATCGTCTGCACGGTACCTCTATCCTAAAGCTTCGGAGCGGAGAGGGCGTGGTTCTTCTTACATCAGCCAGAACAGGGGAATCAGGCCCGTGGCCGCCAGAGAGACTAGCATGATCAGCGCCTGGATGCCGGTTTTGCGGTCGGCTAGCGAGTAGGCGTAGATGCCTTTGACAATGTTGTTCGAGGCGGCGGCGATGGCTACGGCGGCGGCGGCAACTTTGAAAGGCGTCAGTGTGCCGGCGGCCTGGGTCAGGCCCATGATGAAGGGGTCTACGTCGCTGACGCCCATGATCGCGGCCAGGGTATTCACTCCGGCCGTACCCAGGTAGGTGACAGCTAGCTGGGTGGCAATCAACATCACCAGAAAGAGCCCTGCAAAGACGATGGCGGTGCCCAGGTCGAGGGGATTCTTGGGTTCGGACTCGCGCTGGACTTCCTGGGTGTTCTTATCCGCGATGCGCGACCAGAGCCAGCCACCGCCGACGGCCAGAGCGGCTACGGAAAGAAAGGGGATGTAGAGCAGGAGCATCAGCTGCCGGTTGAAGAGCACCAGCAGAATGACCAGGCGCAGGTACATGACGCCGCAGGCGATGAGGATGCCGCCCGCGAATAGATGCGGGCGCAGCTCAATCTTGGCGCGGCGGGCCATCACAACGGTGGTGACCGTGGAGGAGTATGCGCCGCCCAGCAGCGCAGCCAGCGTCACTCCGCCCTGGCCCTTGGTGAGCTTCTGTAAGACATAGCTGGCGTAGGAGACGGTGCTGATGGCGACGACGACCAACCAGGTCTTGAAGGGATTGATGTGGAAGCGGGTGTACTCGGTGTGCGGCAGGATGGGAAGAATCACCGCGCTGAGGAAGAGAAACTTGGAGAAGGTGAGAATCTCGTTGGGAGCGATGCGCGCAGCCAGTTTTTCGAGGGCAGCTTTGAGATCGAGCAGCAGCAGGCTGGCGACACCCAGAGCTGTGGCGATCCACAGATGGTTGTAACAGACAAGCGCGCCGACCAGGAAGGTGGCAAGCCCCGACATTTCGGTTGTGACTCCGGCTGTCTCAGCACAAGATATCTTGTGCCAGTAAGAGAGCAGCAGGAATGCTGCGACGACCATAAAGCCAATGGCCACCGGCAGCATCTGCGAGCCTGAGATCAAAGCGGCGGAGTAGCCGATCAGGCCGATCAACGGGAAGGTGCGAACTCCACCAAATGAATAGGCGCCGGCTGCTGTCTTGCGTTCTTCGCGCTCCAGGCCGATCAGGAAGGAGAGGAAGAGCACCAGAACGATCTGAACGGCTGCCGGCGGTAACTGGTTGTAGAGCTCCATTCGAGTTCGATCCTCCGAAGATTCTCTTCCAGAGTGCGTGCCGGATGCATGAACCGTCGCGGCTCAGCCTGGGAGTGAATTCAGGCGCAAAGGCCGATCTGGAATTTGTCTGCTAGACAGCTTACACGCTCCCACCGTGGGCGCAAAGACAAATACGCGCCGATGGTAGGGTACCCAGATTCCGCACCCTTGGGAGAGATGCGCTAGAAGCCGGGTGGACGTTCTGCGGCAACCGCGAGCTCGCGCTCGAGCACTGCTCCGGCCTCGGCCAATCGCCCTTCGTCAAACAGCCGCCCGATCAGCGTGATTCCATGCGGCACGCGACGCGGCGGCGAGAACTTGAGCAGTGGATGCGCGGGGTCCGGCGCCCAATCGCTGCGCGCCTCCGAGACCTCGACGAAACCGGCGCGAAGAGTCAGCGACGGATGCCCCGTGAAGTTGGAGATGACCAGCATCTCGTCGCGCAACGACGGCACGAGAAGCATGTCGATCTCGGTGAATAGCCGCGCCATCTCCTGAGCTACCCTGCGGCGGAAGCGATCGGCCTGCACGAAATCGACTGCTGAAAGAAAGCGAGCCTGACGAAAACAGTTGGGCCACGCGTCGGGAACCTGCATTCTCAACCGGTCGACCTGATGGCTGAGTGTCAGCTCTTCGAAGGCCGCGGCCGCCTCGGTAAAGAGAATCAGATAGAGCGAGTCGTAGGGCCAGTCTGGAAGGGCTACTTCGACGGTTTTCATGCCGAGTTTCTTCACAACGTTCAGCGCCGCACGGTCCACATCGGTCGCTGGAGCCTCCTTCATCCAACTGGGAAAATAGCCAACGCGCAGGCCTTTCACATCGGCCGCCGAGTCAAACGACAACCGGGCCGGCACACTGGCCAGATCGTGTTCGTCGGGTCCTGAGATCGCATTCAACACGAGTATCGCGTCTTCGACACTGCGCGTCATGGGCCCAAGTTTATCGAGCGACCAGCAGAGTGTCATCGCACCTGAGCGCGGCACTCGGCCAAAGGTCGGGCGCAATCCTGTGATGCCGCAGCGCATGGAGGGACTCACGATGCTTCCGCCGGTTTCACTGCCGATTGCAAAGCCCACGAGTCCGGCCGCAACGGCTGCGCCAGGCCCCGCGCTCGAACCCGAAGAGCCCTCTTCGAGCAGCCAGGGATTCATCGTTTGTCCGCCGAACCAGACATCGTTCAATGCAAGAGCGCCCAAGCTCAGCTTTGCCACGAGCACAGCACCGGCAGCGTTGAGGCGCTCGACAACGGTGGCATCTGCGGCCGGCACGCGGTTTCGATAGGGCTCCGCGCCATATGTTGTGGGGATTCCGGAGGTATCGAGCAAATCCTTTGCGCCCCAGGGAATGCCATGGAGCGGGCCGCGATAGTTCCCGGCAGCAATCTCTGCATCGGCCTGGCGGGCCTGCTTCGATGCATGCTCTCGCAGCAGCGTGATGACACAATGGAGCCGCGGGTCGAAGCGTTCGAGGCGGCTCAAGTAAATCTGCGTGAGCCGTGTGGATGTGAGCTGCCGCTTCTCAATCCATCGTGAAAGTTGACTCACTGGAGCGAAGGCGATTGCATCGTCGCTCGCCGGCAATGGGATTCCGGTATCTGCGCTGCGTGTGACGACACCCTGCCCTCGATCGCGATTCACAGTGCCAGGCAGGCTTGGATTCCATTGAGTAGCGGGGGCATTCGCAGCATCGAGCGCAAATCTCTTCGGCCCGGTGCGGCGTTCGAGGAGCGGCGCCATCTGCATTCGCCAGTTGCTCGCGGCTGTTGCACGATCCTGAGCGGTCATCTCGAGCCACATCAGCTTTTCGGCCTCCGCAAAGGTGGCGAGCGATACCTCAGGGCCAACGGCGGGTGCGGCACCGAAGGCGGGCGGCGCGCCGGGCGGCAGCTCCTGAGGCTGCTGGGTCGATGACTGGGCATGGGCTTCGAGAGCTGCGGCCAGCGCTCCCAACGAAGTGTAAGCGAGAAACTCTCTACGCGAACGGTCCATAACTCCCCCTTTTGCGTTTGGATCTCAGATTCCCGATTGTCGCCAACGGGCTGCGGCGAGGACTTCTGATAGAGTGGCCATACCGGGCCTGAATTAGACGATGGAATCATCTTATTCTGAATTCGAGGCGATAGGCTTCGCTCTAGTTGGATTCACCTTTTGGGTGTTGGCCGATAGCATGATCAAAATGCTCGGAAGCTCAAAGCTCCCGGCGTTTGAAGTGGTGGCATTTCTCGGATTCTTTGCTGCGAGTTTTCTCCTGCTGCGTGGCTTATGGCGCAAAGAGGTAAAGTCTCTGTGGCCGAAGCGGCCTAAACGCCAGATTGTTCGCTCGTCTCTGGATCTCGTTAACAACCTGTGCGTTGTCGTCGCACTGCGTCATCTGCCTCTGACGCTGTTTTACATCCTCGTGTTCATGGCGCCGATGGTGACCGCAATCCTCGCGGCCTTGTTTCTGCATGAACGGCTCGACTGGCGAAAGAGCATGGCGATCATCGCCGGTTTTGTGGGTGTCATTGTCGCGGTCGATCCGTTTGGCACCGCCAGACCGGGAAGCTGGATAGGTGTTGCCGCCTGCATGGCCTGCGTCGTCTGCTTCTCGGTCAACGTGGTCTGGTCGCGCACCATCACTCAAACAGAAGGTCCTGAGAGCCTCGTTTTCTTTTCCGGGTTGGTGATGGCGGCATACGGCTTTGGCCGCATGCTGGCGCATGCGGAGCCTTTGACGGCGCGGCTCACGGCCGGACTTTGCGCGATGGGTTTCTTCTGCGCTTTTGGAAGCGTATGCTTCTTTATTGCCTTGAAGCATACCTCCGCGGCCAATGTCTCTCAATATCACTACACGCAGCTTATCTCCGGTGCTCTGATTGCTTATCTTTTCTGGCGGGAGATACCGGGGATCTCGATGCTTTCGGGCGGAGTATTGATCGTTGGGTCTGGTCTATACATTGCGATGCGAGCTTCTCGCGAACGGCCCGATGGCTGTTCACTCTCTCCCGTCGTTCTGGACAAGTCGAATGCATCGATATCCCTGACTACTGGCCTGCGGTGATAGGCTAATCCCTTATGGCAGGATCGTCGCAGGTGGATTTTTTGGTGATGGGTGCGGGCGTTGCCGGCTTACGCGCGGCTGTGGAGCTGGCGCGCCACGGCGAGGTTCTGGTAGTCACCAAAGAGGCTGTGGCGGAGTCGAATACGCACTATGCGCAGGGCGGCATCGCGGTGGCCATGGAGGGCGACGCGGACGTTGCTTTGCATCTCGAGGACACGGTGAACGCGGGCGATGGGCTGGTCTATCGCCCTGCGGCGCAGGCCCTGGTGGCCGAGGGTCCGGTGCGGGTGGCGGAGCTGATCGAATGGGGCGCGGCATTTGACCAGGAGGACGGCGAGCTATTGCGGACTCGCGAGGGGGCGCACTCGCTGCCGCGCATTCTGCATGCCAACGGCGACGCGACGGGAGCTGAGATCAGCCGGTCACTGGCTGCCTTTGCGCGCGTGCACAAGCGTATCCGCTTTGCCGAGTGGACGACGATCACCGGGCTAATAGTTGCCGATGGCCGCGTTGTTGGGGCGGATTTGCTGGGCTGCGAGCGACGCCCGGAGCGCATCCGGGAACGCGTGAGCGCGCGGGCAGTGCTGGTGGCGGCAGGAGGGGCGGGACAGGTCTACTCCGACACGACGAATCCGGCAGTAGCTACGGGCGACGGCATTGCGTTGGCTGCCGAGGCTGGCGCAGAGCTGGCCGACATGGAGTTCTATCAGTTCCATCCGACAGCGCTCTCTCTGGCGGGCGCGCCGCGTTTCCTGCTGTCGGAGGCCTTGAGGGGCGAGGGTGCAATTCTGCGGAACGATCGCGGCGAGCGCTTCATGGAGCGCTATCATCCGCTGCTCGAGCTGGCTCCGCGCGATGTGGTGGCGCGGGCGATTACACGCGAGGGGATGGGAGATGGCCCAGGCGAGGTGCGTGTCGCGCACCTGGACATGCGGCATGTGAAAGGCATCGACCTGCACAAGCGTTTTCCGGGCATCAGCGCATTTCTGGCGAAGCATGGCCTGGATTTGGGCGGGGATCTGATCCCGGTGCGTCCGGCGGCTCACTATTTGATGGGCGGCATCAAGACCGATCTCTTTGGGCGCAGCAACCTGGCGGGTTTATATGCGGCGGGCGAGGCGGCTTGCACGGGAGTTCACGGCGCGAACCGGCTGGCGTCGAATTCGCTGCTCGAAGGGCTGGTCTTTGGCGCACGGGCGGCGCAAGCGATGCTGGATGACGGCTTACCGCAGAGGCGGGATTCTGGTGCATCCTTGCCGACCCCAGAAGCGCTTTCAGCGGAAGAACAATCTCGATTGGAAGAGATCGTCGGGCGTCTGCAAAGCGCGATGTGGGCCTACGCGGGGCTGTTGCGCGAGGAGTCGACATTGAAGCTGGGCTTTGCTGCGCAAGAGGCTTGTGCGGCGGCTCTGGCTGAGTTAACGGGACAAGGCAAGAACAGCCGCCGGCTCACCGAGGCGCTGGCGATGAGTCGCGTGGCCCATGCCATTCTGGCGTCGGCGCTGGCTCGGACGGAGAGCCGCGGCGCGCACTTCCGCAACGATTTTCCGAAGCGCGACGACGAGAACTTCCGCAAGCACTCGGTTCTCGGGGGTGATGGGCGGGTGGCGTTTGAGGAGTGGTGAGACAGAGATCAGATGTCAGACGTCAGTTCTCTGCTTGCCGCAATCCACGAAATCACGGCGCAGATTGCGAGAATTGCGCCGATGATTGCCAGCGAAAGGGTGATTGGCACGTCGAGCCATCGCGCGGCAAGCATTTTGAATGCGATGAAGGCCAGCAGCGCGGCTAGTCCATAGTGCAGGTAGCGGAGACGGTTGAGTATGGAGGCCAGCGCAAAGTAGAGCGAACGCAGACCGAGAATGGCGGCGATGTTCGAGGTGTAGACCACAAATGGATTGTGGCTGACAGCCAGTACGGCGGGGATCGAGTCGATGGCGAAGAGCAGATCGGTGAATTCAACGGCGATGATGACGGGCAGGAGCGAGCCTGTGGCGGGTTGCAGGCGCCGAATCCACTCTGGGATGGCCGCCTTGGCCGAGCCGCCGCGGACTAGACGCCAGGCCGCGTAGAGCAGAATCAGCCCGAAGAGCCAGGTGATCCAATCGAAGCGGCGCAGCAGTGTGATGCCTGCGGCGATGAAGATCGCGCGGAGCGCGATTGCACCGGCGACGCCCCAGAGCAGGGCCGTGTGCTGGCGTTGCGGCGAGATGCGGAAGCCCTGAAAGAGGACGAGGAAGATAAAGAGATTGTCGATGCTGAGCGAGATCTCGATGGTGTAGCCAGCGGCGAATTCGAGGGCGGGCTGATGGCCTTTATAGATGGCGATCCAGGCTGCGAAGGCGGTGGCGGCCAGGAAGAGAAAGCCGGTCCAGAGCCAGGAGATCTTTTGCGGGCGCTCGGCCTCGCGCCTGCCTGGGAGCAGTGAATCGGCCACGAGCAGCAATGCCACCACCGCATGAAAACCGACCCACCAAACCCACGATACGCCAGCGATCATAGATCACCAGGGAATAGGGAATAGGGAACAGGGAATAGGGAAGCGGCGCTCATTTCCGAAGTTTACTCATCATGGCTACCAACATACGGCTGATTTCACCTGAAAGGCTTGCCGCAAGTTTTCTTGACGCATCTGAGCCAAAACCGAGCGCCTCCGAAATTACGAGTTGAGTTTCGACCTCGCAGTTTGAACCGCGCGCATGGCCTAGAAAAAGAATGTACTCCCCTTTGGAAGACCGGCCATATCCCTCTGCAATATTGCTGGCAACCGAGACAGAGGCCCTTCGAAGTTGGTTGGTAAGTCCGAATCGCTCGGAGGCCGGGAACAAAGAGGTGAGTTTGTAGACGGCCACAGTGAGTTGAATCGCTCGCTGCCAAACCACGAGATCCTTGAATGACTCGCCCATCTGCGACTCCCGTTCCCTATTCCCTGTTCCCTGTTCCCTTCACCTCGATTAGCCGGATCGTCTCTAAAATCACGTCGCCGTCAATGGTTAGGCTGTGGGCGCTGATCTTGTCCATCGTGTCTTTGTCGGTATGGTGATAGCTGTTGTTGGGGCCGTAGTTCAGATCGATCAGATCGATCGATGGCACGCCGCGCCTCACAAAGGGCAGGTGGTCGTCCTCGACCTCCATCTGCTGCTTGAAGAAGTATTTTTCGTCGCCGTATTTTTTTGCGGCCTGGCTGACGAGTGCGACGAGCCAATCGGCATCGCGGTTCTCGCGCTGGATGTCTAGGTCCTTGTCGCCGATCATGTCGGTGAGGATGAAGGCCTTGATCTTGTTAAGGGTACCGTCGCGGCCCCATTTGGCGGCAAGATGCCGGGTGCCATAGGTTGAGTCGGAATCTGTCCATTGAGGCTGAATGGACTCTTCGCCATCGTCGAAGAGCAACCAGACGGAGTAGCCATCGAGCTTTTTGCCTCCGGCGGTCTGCGCTCGCAACTGGTCGGCGATCGCCATGAGAAGGCCGGTGGTCGAGGCTCCATCGTTGGCGCCGACGAAGTTGATGTTCCTAAGCCAGTAGTTGGTCTCGTAGTGGGTGGCCAGGACGATCACGCCATCTTTTTTGCCGGGGTAGCGCACGATGAAGTTGCGCATCGCCACCGGGCCAATGGGCGTGTTCGCGGTGAAGGTGTCCTCTTCGAGCTGGTCGTGCTTGAAGTGGTCGCGCAGGAAGGCCTCGGCCCTGAGGTGACCGGGGCTGGTGGGCCAGCGCGGACCGATGGAGACGAACTGGCGGGCGTAGTCCAGAGCTCTCGCGCCGTTGAAGTGGGGTTGGGCGTGGGCTGCGAGCGGGACGAGGAGAAGCAGCGCAAGCGTGAGACAGATTGTGAGTGGGGCTGATTTAGTGTCGTGGTTTCCCACCCATTCGCCAAAAAGACGGCGAATGGATGGGGCACGGAGCTTCTGTTGCGCAGTCTTGCTCCGATATGCAGTCCTGTTCCGATATGAGGAGAGCATCACTTGGCGGCCTCTTTCTTTTTCCTGCGGGAGGGATGCACCCACCAGGCTACGGCGATGCCGACCAGATAGAGGGCCAGCATGGGAATGGCGTAGATGCACATGGTCCAGGGGTCGGGGCTGGGGCAAATGATTGCTGCGACGATGAAGACCGCCAGAATCGCGTAGCGGATATTCTTCCACAAAAAGCGTGGACTGACGATGCCGAAGAGAGCCAGAAAGAAGATCAGAATCGGCAGCTCAAAGCTGATGCCCAGGCCGAGGATGATCGAGAGAAAGAAGCCGGAGTACTCCTCGATGGTGACCATGGGGGTGAAGTTCTTGCCGAAGCCCACGATGAGGATTTCGAGCGCACCAGGGAGCACGTAGAAGTAGCCGAAGGCCGCACCGGCGAGGAAGAGTCCCACGGTGGCAGCCATGAAGGGCACGACGAAGCGCCGTTCCTTCTGGTAGAGGCCGGGCGCGATGAACAACCAGACCTGATAGAGGATGAGGGGCGAAGCCAGGATCGCGCCGCCGATCAGCGAGACCTTCAGGTCCATGTTTAGCGGGTCCATCGGGTGGGTGAAGACCAGCGACTTGCCGATGCGGTTGAGTGGGGCCTGGATGATGGCGACGAACCGGTCGTGAAAGACCCATGCAATTGCGAAACCCACGGTGAGGTAGATGGCCGCGCGGATGATGCGTTTGCGGAGCTCGTCGAGGTGCTCCATCAGGCTCATGCCGGGCAGCTCTGCGCGCTGGGTGACGGCCTCGCGCGCTTTGCCGATGACCTCAACGGGATCAACCATGGCGGGCTTGCTCCGTGATTGGGTTGGGGGCTGGGTTGGGCTGGGCGGAAGGCTCAGGGGTTAATGTTCCGTCCGACTCCGGCGATGAGCCTGGCCTGGCGGCGGGGACTTGCTCTCCGGTCGATGGAGGTTGAATCTGGGGAGTTGTCTCCTGAGGCTGATACTCGGCTCGGGAGATGGCGGGATAGACGGACTCTTCGTGATAGGGGCTTGGGGTTGGGAACTGCGGATCCTGCGCGGGCGCTCCAGGCTCCCATTTGGGGATCTGCGATTCGCCGGGGGGCTGAGCGGGTGGGAGGGCGGTGAGGCGGTCGCTTTCCTTTTTCTGCCGCTCGGCCTCCTCGGCCTTGCGCAGCTCGTCCTCCATCTGAAATTTGAAGTCGTTGGAGGCTTTACGGATTTCGTACATCAGACGGCCGAGCTGACGGGCGATCTCCGGCAGTCGGCGCGGGCCGAGGACGACTAGCGCCATGATCATCAGGATCAGGGAATCCCACATCCCGACGCTTGCAACTTCAATTGTTTGCGGCACTGCCATGCAGAATGATGATAACTGTCGGCGCGCGGCGGGAACAAACGAGGGGCCGGGGGCTGCGGACTTAGGGACGAATGGATACAGGTGAGGCCGGCAAGTAGTCTGTGCAGTCGGGGCTAGGTTGTGAAACAATGTTGTGGCTGGGAACGATCGCGGAAAACGCCTGATCTGAAGCAATTCACCAAGAAGCTGCCATCAAGACCGATTCACCCGTTGGTGATTGATGGTGTTTGTCCGAGCAACTCAGAGGCTCGATTTTCATCTTCTTCCACCAATTACAGGAGATTCGAAATGCTGGAAACAATGGTCGAAACAGTCTTTAGCTCTTTCGAGACGGTAAAGTACGAGGGTCTCTCAACGGAGAAGACCCTGGCCTATCGCTATTACGATGCTGACCGGGTGGTGCTCGGCAAGCCACTCAAGGAGCATCTGCGTTTTGCCGTCGCCTACTGGCACTCGCTGGCCATGCAGGGCAGCGATCCATTTGGCGGACCGACGGTGCCGCGCCCGTGGTTCGACGCTGGCGACCCTATCGCCCAAGCCAAGGTCAAGGCTGATGCGGCCTTCGAGCTCTTCAGAGTGCTTGGACTTCCTTTCTTTTGCTTCCACGATGCCGATGTCGCGCCGGGCGGGGCGACTCTGGCTGAGACGCTGAAGAACTTCCACGTGATGGTGGATTACCTCGGCTCGAAGATGAGCAACTACCCGACCAAGCTGTTGTGGGGAACCGCGAATCTGTTTTCGCACCCGCGATTTATGGCCGGCGCATCGACCAATCCCGATCCCGAGGTCTTCGCGTGGTGCGCGGCGACGGTGAAGAATTGCATGGATGCCACGAAGAAGCTTGGCGGCTCGAACTATGTGCTCTGGGGCGGACGCGAGGGCTACGAGACCCTGCTGAACACCAACATGAAGCAGGAACTGGAGCAGATGGGGCGGTTCCTGAGTCTGGTTGTGGAGTACAAGCACAAGATCGGATTTGAGGGCACGATCCTGATCGAACCGAAGCCGAAGGAACCGACGGCGCACCAGTACGACTTTGATGTGGCGACGGTCTTTGGATTCCTGCAGCGTTTTGGCCTCGAAAAGGAAATCAAGGTCAATATCGAAGCGAACCACGCGTTGCTGGCCGGACATACATTTGAACACGAGATTGCGACCGCGGGCTCGCTGGGAGTGTTGGGATCTCTGGATATCAATCGCGGGGATGCGCTGCTGGGCTGGGACACCGACCAGTTCCCGAACGAGCTGTGGGCGATGACGATGAGCATGTATCAGGTGATCAAAGCCGGCGGCCTCAACAAGGGCGGATGCAACTTTGACGCCAAGGTGCGGCGCCAGAGCTTTACACCGGAAGATATGGTCCATGCCCATGTGGGTGGCGCCGATCTCTGTGCGCGCGCATTCCTGACGGCTGCCAAGATCATTGAAGACGGCCGGTACGATGCGATCCTCGCGGAGCGCTATGCGGGCTGGAAGTCGCCTGAGGCTGTGGCGATGCTCAGCGGAAAGCTCTCGCTCGATCAGATCGAGGCGACGGTTCTCAAGAACGGCATCAACCCTCAACCGCGGTCGGGCAAGCAGGAGCAGATTGAGAATCTGTTGGCTCGGATGATTTATACGGACCGGGTGTAGATAGGGTGTGAATCTGTGTGGTGGAGGTCCGAGAGTTTAGTCTCGGACCTTTGTTTTTGGAGCCTGGGGTCTGTCCCCGGCTCAATCAGGTCAGAACGAGTTGTTAACTAACGGGCGAATTAGGAGTAGCTCGGAGGCGAAACGGATCTACTCCTCGTTTCGCGCACCCGTCCAGCCACTTCCCATATTGATGGTTCGGCCTTATTCATGCGAGATGTTTTCGGAAACAGCCTCAGCACGCTATCGGACAACGCCAAACCACGCCGAGCGACTGTTCGTTTGACTCGCCTTGAGACTGGTCGTTTTGTTTTCATCGGCTTAGCGCTCCTTGGGGCATTGTTGTTGTGTATGCATCTTCGAGAGACTCGATCACTTTGGTGGTAAGCGTCGCGTTCACTAGATGATTAATTCGGATGTAAAGACTCCAAATTAGTTGCCATACGTTGCTACTGGAATCAACTACATCCACGTTCAACCCACATTTCTTAGCCACATCTGGGTAAATCGGTCGCCCGTGTGCGATCGTGTGCCGCGGGTCTAAAAACGGTTTGATTTTTGCGCGAATATCCTTTTCGGACAATGCCTTCAGGCATCCTGATTTTAGCGATTTCACCGCTATGTTTTCGGAGAGCATTTGGGCCGATGCAATCCTACGGATATCACGCGCGTCAAATCTTGCAAGCTGCTGCAGGTATGGTTCGACCTTCCCCCTGGTTGTATTCGCCTTCCGCATCAGGTCATTGTAGGCTTCGACTACCTCGTGAGCGGCTTGGTAATCGGCAACCTTCCCTGAATCGTCGCGGATTGGAACCTGTGGGTCCACGGGACCCAATTCGGAAGTCTCGCTCATCAGAATAGCTTTAGCGCCGAAGCAAATCATCGTCGCGGCTGATTTCGCCATCTTTGGAACGATCACAGAAAAACTTCCGCCGCTGTATGATCGGCAGATGTTTACGATCCGTTCTGCGGCTAATCCGTCTCCGCCTGGCGAATTAAGCACGAGCACAAGCTCCCTGCCACTCATGTCTGTGTTCCGCAAAACCTCCTCGATCATATCGGCGTCGTTATCTTGAATGACCACGGGCCAGTGAAATGAGGTAAAAAAAGCAAGAATGCGCACCTTGACATTCATGTGAGCCTCTAGCTCCCGCTCGATCTGCTCGTAAAGCGGTTGGCGAATGTCGTGGCTCTGTTGTGTCTCGGCCAAGAGCTTTGTGAATGTGTTCGATGGCTGACCAGGCATGCTATTAGGCCCTCTTCCAGCGCACCTCGGCAGCCTTCGTGGCGATCTCGACCCTTCGTTCTGGGGACAATATCCTTGCGCGCGCTTTGCCGCCCTTTATACCACCTTTCCGCCCAATTGTCGCTAAGTACTGTGTGATTGTCATCATCGTTTCGGTTGACACCTGTCGTTCCCGAGTCACATTCTTCCTTACCGGGGCGGCGGTAACCTCCTGATCGAAGGGTATTTTGCTTGAGCGCCTCATGCATCCAGTATCTCACCCTGCTCGTAGTCCTGCAATCGCAACGTCGGTAGTCCCAAGCGCATTGACACCCATCCGCTAGTGACTATTGAGGTCCTGATTAACGCTTTGTTACAATAACAGCAGTTGATGCGGCTTTTGCTGGGTGGATTTTCTTCGAATCGACCGGCTTTGGGTCGCGTCTAACTGTTAAAGGGCTGCAACAACCCCGTGGGTGGGGGTTCTGCTGATGCGGGCGGCTGAGAGGCCAAACGAGTCAGCAACGCCAGTGCATCCACTGCAGGCCAAGTGGTTTAGCTTTCAACATCCCCGTTCGCTGCCCTGCTTTGGATTGTTTTGGGCGAGCTGGACTGAAGGCGGAATACGGTGAACCTGGTTCTTGACGATCTCGCGGCGGCCTCGCCGGAGGCTGGTAGTAGCTGCAGCCTCGAAAACTATCTGGCGCTCCCTGATCACACGATGGATGCACGCATCGCGGAGGCGCGCGCGCGGCTGGGGAAGACGACCCTGCTGCTGGGACATCACTACCAACGCGACGAGGTGATTCGCTTTGCCGACGCGATGGGCGACAGCTACAAGCTCTCGAAGATAGCTACCGAGTCGGACGCGAAGTACATTGTCTTCTGCGGCGTGCACTTTATGGCCGAGAGCGCGGATGTGCTGGGCCATGCGGGTCAGCAGGTGATCTTGCCCGACCTGAATGCCGGCTGCTCGATGGCGGATATGGCGGAGATTTCGCAGGTGGAAGCCTGCTGGGAGGCGCTCGAAGGGCTGGGGCTGGCGGAGGAGATTATTCCGCTGACCTATATGAATTCGACGGCGGCGATCAAGGCCTTTTGCGGCGAGCGGGGCGGGCTGGTGTGCACCTCATCGAACGCGCGGGCGGCCTTTGAGTGGGCCTTTGAGCGGGGCAAGCGGATTCTGTTTTTGCCCGACCAGCACCTGGGACGCAACACCGGCCATGCGATGGGGATTCCGCTGGACCAGATGGTTTTCTGGGATCCTTGGGCGATTCAGCTTGGCACAGGTGGGGGCGGGCAGACGAAGGATCGGTTGGCTGCGAGCCGGATTTTGCTGTGGAAGGGGCATTGTGCGGTGCATCAGCGGTTTTTGCCGAGCCATGTGGATCAGGTGCGGGCGAAGTATCGGGGGATTCAGGTGATCGTGCACCCGGAGTGCCGGTTTGAGGTCTGCCAGAAGGCGGACGCGCTGGGTTCGACGGAGCGGCTGATCGCGCTGGTGGAGCAGGCGCCGGAGGGGCAGATGTTTGCCGTGGGAACGGAGATTCACCTGGTGAATCGGATGGCCAAGCGATTTGCGGCCGAAGGCAAGCGGGTGATTACGCTGGACGATACGGGCTGCCTGTGTACAACGATGTACCGGATCACGCCGCAGCATCTGTGCTGGGCGCTGGAGAATCTGGTCGAGGGGCGGGTGGTGAATCGGATCGCCGTGCGGCCTGGCGTGAAGCGGTGGGCCAAGGTGGCGCTGGACCGGATGCTGGAAGTGGGTTAGCCACCTGCGGCGGGGCCGGCTGCTCGCTCTTCGCTCGCTTGAGCGTTCTCGGGATCCCAGGTCCCCAAGCGCGAGGGACCTGGGGCACCACGATGTATCGCATCACTCCGCAGCACCTGGCCAGGGTCCTGGAGAATCTGGTCGAGGGGCGCGTAACTATAGCGCCATTGTTCAGAAGTAGAGCCAGGGTTTCAAGGAATACTCGCGCTGTACGTTTTTTTGATCCATATGATAGCCGGCGATTGGAATGCGCAACGAGACTCTGTCTGGACCTACAAAAGAGAGACTGCCCTCACTTGCGCCCTCGAAATAGTCCAAGAATCTCACCGCATAAATACCGGGAAGAATCGTCCTTCGTTGCTGCAAGCTCACACCGTGTGGCCCTACAGCGCCTCCCGCAGTCTCATCCCATGAAAGATGTACCGAGTACTTTCCCTGATATAGCGTACATAACTCTCTGCTTAGCTGCCGATGATTTACTGCTGCTGGGATATCGCATGCCACCATCCCCAACAGGCCTACGACCGAGAACGCCATCAAGGGCATAAGCAGGATAAAGGCAATTATTTTGGCCCAACGGGACAGGCGCAACGCAGGCTTAATGGCAAAAAGTGGTAGCAAAAGGAAAAGGCAGCCGAAAGCCAGGTTCAAGCCAGCATTTGTGAAACGCAATGTGTGCATGCACAAGTACATGAAGACCATTAGCGAGATCAGAAAAACAAGGCGCCAAACCGGGTTGACACTGCGATTCGAGGGAACTGATTCACTCACCTGAGTATGTCCTCTGTCAACGGCATTTACTCGACGGATAGTAACGATTCTACGCTCGAGCTATAAGTTCAGGCTGATTCATCGGCTATCCGGAAGTTACCATGCAGAGATCCCCTCTTAAAGACGACGAAGCTGACTGACGCCCGCAGATACTCCATCCGTCTGCGAAAAGATTCGTCTTCATTTTGACGGGAAAGCCGGATTCAACTGCGCCTCGAATTGGCGGTTGAAGCGGATCAGGGCGATCCACTGGCCGTGGTCTTCCTGCTTCCAAACTAAGCTGCCGTGGAGTAGGAGGGCGATGACTTCGGGCTGGAGGTCGTGGTGCAGGCCGAAGTATTGCTCGTCTACGGCTTCGCCTTTGGGGCCGAGGCTTAGGGGCAAAGATTGCGGATCGTATTTTGTGCTGAAGACCAGAGCGGTGGAGAACTTCTCAGGCTGCTGGGCGGCGCGGGCGACTTGCTGTGCGGTGAAGTCCTCGATGCGGTCAACGGCGAAGGGATGCTCGAGGTAGCCAAGCTCGGGGCGGGTGAGTTCGTCGGTGACGGGCCATGCTGAGAGAACCGTCGAGCCGGGGTAGAGCTTCTCGAGCTGATCGATTCCGGCCTGATGGAGGCGGATCACGCGGGCGTACGCCAGGTTGTCTTCCGGGGCAAAGCGGTAAGGCGGGTTGATGAAGAGTCCGAGGACGAAGGCCGCGGCGGAGAAGATGGCCAGTCCATGCCAGTAGGGCGCACGGCGATACATCGTGTGGACGGCGACGAGCAGCACAAACGGAATCATGGGCAGCAGATAGCGAAGGAGCAGCGCGCCGCCAAGCACGCTGAACAGCAGCGCATTGGCCAGGAGCAGGCAGAAGATACGGCGCAGGACGGATGGCGCGATGGCTGGGCGAAGTTGAGTGTCGTGGTTTCCCACCCTTTCGCCAGAAAAAAGGCGAAAGGATGGGGCACCCAGCGTTTGCGATGGGTCAGAGTTGTGGGATGACCCCTGATCCCTGACCCCTGCTCCCTGATCTCTGTTCTCTGTTCCCTGATCCCTCTCCGGGCGGGGATCGAGCAGCAGGGCAGCGACTGCGACACCCACCGGCACAAAGAGGTTCATATGCGCCGTGAGATGCAGGATGCGGTAGCCGAATGCGGCCAGGATGCGGAGAGGCTCCAAGTTGGCCTGAGCGTTGTAGCGCAGGTACTCGGGATTGCCGAAGAGGAAGCCGGTTTTGGTGTAGTGGTAAATGTACCAGGCGGCCAAAGGGAGCACGCAACTTGAAAACCACGCGGCCTCTTGCCACAGGCGGATGCGGGCTCGTCCGGGGGCGCGAAGGCTCTCGACAAGGCTGATGACGGCGAGGGTGATCGGGATGGCGATGGCGGTCTCTTTTGAGAGCGCGGCAGCGGCGAACCAGACGGCTGCGATGGCAGGTCTGGGGGCCTGACTGGAGAGTGAGCCGATCTCAGGCAAGGCATAGACCAGCCCCCAGAGGGTGCATGCGGCGGCAAAGATGTCGGCGTGGGCGAGCGTGCTTTGCGCAAACCAGACTGGATAGAGAGCGGTGAGCACGACGCTCCAGAAGGCGACGGAGGGAGTGGCGGTGAGACGCATAGCGAGTCGCCAGACGGCGGTGACTCCGAGCGCCGCGACCATGAGCACGGAGGTGCGGGTGACCTCTGGGACGAAGCCCGAGAGACGCCACCAGAAGGCGAGATAGATGCTGGGCAGGGGAGGGTGCGCGTTGGTGAGGGTGCTCAAGGGAATCAGCGAGCCGGTGCGGAAGAAGTCCCATGCGGCGGGGATGTAGTAGCCGGCCTCGTCCCAGTAGTAGGGCAGGCGCATCAAAGTGAAGTGGCTGGCATAGAGGGCCGCGAAGATTACCGGGAAGATTCTCCAGGCGGGGAAGGGCTGGTCGGGCCGCGGGATGATGAATTGCTTCCAGGGCAAGCGATCTCTCCTAACAAAGCCAACCGAGGTTCGTGGTTTCACACCCTTTCGCCAAAAACAAGCGAAAGGATGGGCACCGACTCGACGTTTAATTAATCGGGCCCTGCGGGAAGGTGTGGCTCTGCGGCTCAAGGTTGAGCGTGCCAAAGGCCTGCTCGTACTGGGCGAGGTTCTGGCCGAGGAGGTTCCACAGGGCTTTGGCCTGCTGCGGGCTGAGGAAGATCGCTGTGTGGTTGCGAATGGAGACCTGGTCGGGGCCGTCGGCGGAGGCTAGGCCGAAGGCGAGCTGGAAGTCCCAGACACTGACACGGATATGGACGCTGTTGGCGTAGGTTTCGCGGTAGTCGGGGGCCTGAACGAGATTCATTTGGGGTTGCTGTGCGGATTGGGCCATGGTTTCTTTAGATTACTCCGGCAGGGGGAGTAGCGAGGAGGGCGCGGGAGGTGGTGGGGACCGAGAAGGGTTAAGGCTGGTGCGAAAGGGGGGACTCGAACCCCCATGGATTGCTCCGCCAGATCCTAAGTCTGGTGCGTCTGCCAGTTCCGCCACTTTCGCATGGGCGCGACCTGATCTCATTCTAGCCCGGATGGAGGCATACGGGCAGGATCCTGGAACCGGTTCCACGAATTCAGTTTTGAAGGGGCACAGCCGAAGCCGTGCCCCTTTTTGCAATTACTCGCGGTGGGATGTCCAGCGGATTCCGCCCGCATAGGTGGGGTGGTAATACTCGCGCTGAACAACGTACTGCGGGCTGCCATTATAGAAACCGAAGACTTCGTTGTTCATGTTGAGGCCGTAGGCATAGACCTGGAAGCCCTTCGGAAGGTTATAGCTCGCCTGGGTGTCGAACTGGAAGTGTGGGTAGAGGTAGTTGTCGCCCAGCGGTCCGGCGACGCCGCCCAGCTTAGGAGCGGGGATGGTCTGTTGCGAGCCGTCCGGGTTGAGAATCGGATTGCCATTCGCGTCGGTGGCATAGGCAAGGTCCTCGTACTGGTACGCGTAAATCATCTTGTCATCGAAGGTCATTCCGATTCGCATCGAGAAGCGTTTGGTGTCGAAGGTCGGGCTGATGTTCCAACTATTCGGAGCCTGGCGAAGCAAGGCCGGGCTGTCGTCGCGCAGCGGGTCGACGTTGGTGGCCTGCGAAGTGGTGTAGCTGTAGTTGGCCGAGATGCCCGCGCCTCGCATCACGCCGGGCAGATAAGACATGCGCTGTTGGTAGCTGAGTTCGATGCCCTGCACGTGCGCGCTGCCGGCGTTCGAGGGCTGAGTGACAAGAGTCGGCGATCCGGGATTGTATGGATAGTTGTTGGTCAGCGTTTGAAGCGTGACGATTGGATCGGATAGAGCCTTGTAGAAGTAACCAGCCTGCAGCAGACCGGCATTGCTGAAGGAATGCTCATAGAGAATGTCGTAGTTGTTGGCGCGTTCCGCTTTCAGGTTCGGGTTGCCGACACTGACAGTAGCCGGGGTGGTTGAGATATCGGGCTGCCCTACGGCTGCGGTAACATCCTGCGGATCGGGGCGGGCTAGTCCGCGGCCATATACCAATCGCAGGTCCGAGTCTTTATCCAGGGCAAAGCGCAGAGAGCCGCTGGGCAGCACATCCAGATAATCTCCACCGGCCTTGAAGGTTAGAGTAGTGGGCGCAGGGCTGAGGTTTGGGTCGAAGCTCAGCGTGTCGAGATGAGTGGCCTCAAAGCGGACGCCGAGGACCATGCGGACGCGGCTGGCCAGCTCGATGGTATTCATGGCATAGCCGGCTGGGATGCGTTCGACAAGGTCGTAGTTGTTGGCGTTGACGCCCGGACCTCCGCTCATCGTAAATGCGCTTGGATTGTTGTAGACGTAGCTTCTCACTTTGCTGTAGTCGGTCACGTTGCCGAAGCCGCCATAGGTCTTGTCGTAATAGCCGGGATCGGAGAAGCTGCTATCCCACTCCGGATGAGCCGCGACAAGCGTCGTTGCATTAGGCTTGAAAGATTCATCGTAAGTGTCATCGAACTTATGAGCGTTGCGGATCTTCGCGCCGAGTTCGAAGGTGCCGAAGTGCCTGCCAAAGTGATAGAGCCTCGAGTAGGAGCCGGAAGCTTGCAAGTTAACCTGCGCGCTCTGTCCGAAGGTCGGCGGCGCAAAGGATTTCAAGCTGTAATTGTTGGAATCCTCCGAATTGTCGGCTCCGGTTCCGAAGCAGCCTGCGCTCCATCCGGGGCGATTGACGCTGACGCCCAGAACGTTGTTGCAGGAGATGTTCGGATCGCCAACCCAGGTGTATTTTGCGCTGCCGCTGCCGCTGAGCGAGCGCGAGCGCGCGGCGGCGATGCTCCAGGTGATCGTCGAAACATTGAAGACATGCTTGCCTTGCAGGCTCAGACTGCCCACCGACATATTGGGCCGGCGCCAGTCCTGGCTATATTGAGGAACGTCGCCGTCATTCAACGTGTAGACCCACTTGTTGCCCCAGTTGCGGAAGGTTGAAAACAGCCCGCGCATTGAGATGTTCGAACCTTCTCTCAGCTTGTAGTCGGCGGTGGCTGTCGCGCCCCAACGCGTGCGGTAGTACACATAATCGCGAATGTCCATGGTGTCGTAGAACGGGGTCAGGGTGCCATTGGGGTTCGGCTGCGGATCGGGCTCAATGTCATTGATGCCGCGGCCGTTGAAATCGTAGGTGCCGCCGATCAGCAGGCCGAGCTTCTTGTCGGCGAGGAAGCGCTTGCCGATTGTGCCGCCCATCTGGTCTACCGTGCGGCCGCCGATGATAGGGGTGTATCCACCGACTCCATAGAGAGTGGCCGTCGGTACCTCGCCCGCGGTCTTGGTTACCAGGTTCACCGAGCCGCCGATGCCGTCGGCATCGATGTTGGCTTGCAGCGTCTTGTTGATCTCAACAGAGTCCACCAGATCCGATGCAATGGTATCGAGCTTGATCTGGCGCACTCCGCTCTCCGGCGAAGGAACCGTCACGCCGTCGATCATGGTGTTGCTCAGGCGGGGCTCGGTGCCGCGAATCTGCACGTACTTGCCCTCGCCCTCGTCGCGTTCGATGGTGACCGACGCCATGCGGCCGAGCGCATCGGCGATATTGGCGTTGGGCAGCGAAACAATCACATTTGCCGGCAGTACCTGCAGGATGTTTTCGGCGGCGAGTGTGCGGTTCACGGCTTCGGCTTCGCCAAATGGCCGTTCGGCGGTCACGGTAATCTCATCGTTTGCGCTGGCGACCTTGAGGATGGCATCGATGCGCGCGACCTGGCCAGCCACCACCGTTACGCTGGCGGTGTACGGCGCGAAGCCCACGTAAGAGACCGTGACGGTGTAAGTTCCCGGCGTCACATCGGTGACAGTGAACTCGCCCAGTCCGTTGGTTGTCATCGGCCTGATCTGGGGCTGCGTCTCGATTTTGGCCCCCTGCAGAACGGCACCTGCGGCGTCCTTGACCGAGCCGCCGATGACGCCCCTGGCGGTCTGGCAAAATGCGTGCTGAACCGCGCACAGACAGAGAACGACGAGGGTGATGGCGAGGATTCGATTGCGCATGGGGCTCCTGATTTCAAGTAGTGGCTTGAGGATTATGCAGTGTCCAAATTGCATGTCTGCTTACACAGGAGCCTACGAGGTGTTTTTGAAGCTGCGTTAACAAAGCGGTGAATTTCTACTGAGGGTGGTGAGTTTCTTTACGGTAGTTTGAAAATGCGATGAATATGCAGTCTACTTCTCGGCTTTGATTTCCAAATTGAAATCACATAGCAAGCAACGGCGCGATCCGGAAGTCTGAAGGCAAAATCGCGCCATTCCTCTTTCAGTTCTGCCGCCGGCTAGTTGAAGAGGTCCTTCATCTTGTCGAGGATGCCGGGTGAGGCGGGGCTGTTCTCGACGGCGAGTGTGTCGGCCAGCTGGCTGACCAGATCGCGTTGCGCGCGGCTGAGCTTGCGGGGAATCTCGACGAAGACCTTGACGATGAGATCGCCTCTGTTTTTGCTGTTGAGAACGGGGACACCGCGGCCGCGGATGCGAAGCTCGCGTCCACTTTGAGTGCCCTCGGGAATCTTGATCTCCACGGAGCCATCAATGCCCTCGATCTCGATCTCGGCTCCCAGGGCGGCTTGAGGAAAACTGATGGGGATGACGCAACGCAGGTTGTTGCCATCGCGCTCAAAGAGCTCGTGGCGGCGGATCGACAAGACCACATAGAGGTCGCCTTTGGGGCCTCCGGCGCGGCCAGTATCACCTTCGCCCGAATAGCGGATGCGGGTGCCGTCTTCGACGCCTGGGGGCACCTTGACGTTGAGCTTGAGTTCCCTATGCGCGCGGCCCTCTCCGCGGCAGGTGGGGCAGGGATCGCTGATGAGCTGGCCGGCACCATTGCATGCGGGGCAGGTGCGGGCCACGGCGAAGAAGCCCTGCTGATAGCGGACCTGTCCACGGCCCTGACACTGGCTGCAGATGGAGGGTCCGCGGCTGGAGGCGCTGCCGCGGCCATTGCATGTCGAGCAGGTCTCAAGGCGGCGAATCTTGACCTCGGTCTCGGCGCCGAAGATGGCGGCCTCGAAGTCGACGGTGAGATCGAAGCGCAGGTCGTCGCCGCGCTGCTGGCGGTTGCCGCGATGCGCGTTGCCGCCCATGGAGAACATCTCGCCGAAGAGATCGCCGAAGATGTCGCCGATGTCGACACCGCCGGCGAACGGTCCGCCGAAGCCTGAGCCTCCGCTGATGCCGGCATGGCCATAGCGGTCGTAGGCTGCGCGCTTATCGGCGTCGCTCAAGACCTGGTAAGCCTCGCTGGCTTCTTTGAATTTCTCTTCAGCGGTGTGATCGCCGGGGTTGCGGTCGGGGTGGTGCTTGAGCGCGAGCCTGCGGTAGGCGCTCTTCAATTCCTGGTCGCTGCAATCGCGCGAGACGCCCAGAACCTCGTAATAGTCGGCTTTACTCACGTTGGTGTGTCTACTCATTCGCTTTTCTGTTTAGGGTTTGAAGCCACACGAACCAGCGCGGGACGCAGGAGCTTGTGGCGCAGTTTATAGCCGCGGCGAATCTCTTCCGCGACGTGCTGGTCGGGCAGGTCATCGCGTTCGACGGTGCCGAGGGCCTCGTGATGGCGGGGATCGAACTCTTCGCCGAGCGCGGGGATCGGATGGACGTGGAGCTGGCGCAGAACGTCTTCCATTTTTTTGACGATGAGTTCGACGCCAGAGCGCAACTGCTCAAGAGTACCATCTGCCTTGAGAGCCAGCTCGAAGTTGTCGAGTACGGGGAGGAATTGTTCGACGACGTTGGCAATGGCGTAGTCGCGATCGGCGGCGCGGTCGCGTTCTGCGCGCTTGCGGGCATTTTCAAACTCGGCCTGAAGGCGGGCCAGCCGATCGACCAACTGGTCGCGCTCAGCCTTTAGCTGGTCCAATTCGGTGGTTCTAGGCTCGGCGCTCGCGGAGTTTTCCGGTTCGGCGGGGAGCGCGGAGCCGCCGACCTCTTCCGGGGCGGGCTCCTCCATTGCAGTGGCCTGCTCGAACTTGAGAGGTTCTACGGGCTTGGACTCTGTTTTCTGGTCTGGCATTTCTCTATTCATTCTCCGAATACAATTCTCGTGCTTGTCTCCATGATAATTTGTGCGGTTCGCACTGCTTTCTTTGATTAGGAAGGTGGCAGGTTCGGTTCCGTTTTGATTCACGCCCCTAGCTTTTCGTCGAGGGGAAGTTCCAGGAGGCGTTCGGAGAGGCGGGCGATGTAACGCACTGCCTGAATCATCTCCTGATACTGGATGCGAGTGGGCGCGATGACTGCGACGGTGCCCAGATTGGCGTTACCGAGGCGGGCCGGAGCACCGATGAGCACGAGATCCTGCATGGCTTGCGAGGCCTCGGCCTGGCCGGCGAGGTCTGGGCCCACGACTACGCGGACCTCTTGCTGCCGGCCGTCGACGTAGGCTGTGAGGAGCTCGACGAGGCGCTGCTTGGCTTCAAGAGCCAGGAGCATTTGGCGCAGGCGCTCGCGGTCGTCTTCGGCGGCGATGAGGTTAGCCATGCCATCGACGAAGATCGCGGGGCCTGCTTCGCCGCCGGCGAGGGCTCCTTTGCGGCAGAGCTCTTCGACCGAGGCTAGCATCTGCTGATAGGCGGCCTCTTCCACTTCGACGCGGCGGGCGACCTCGGTGCGGATGCGCTCGATGGGCCAGCCGCGGAAGCTTTCATTGAGGTAGCGGGCGGCGGTCTCCAGTTCCACGTGGGACATTTCGCGGTCGAGGGCGAGCACGCGATCCTGCACGGCGCCGGCCTGGGTGACGAGCACAGCAAGGACGCGGCCGGTGGAGAGGCGGGAAAAGTGAATGTGCTCTAGGACCTGGCTGGCGGTGGAGCTGGCAAGAGCGACACCGAGGCCGCTCGAAAGGAGCGCCAGGACATGCGAGGTGCGTTCCAAATAATCATTGGTACTGGTGACGCCCGAGAAGCTCTCTTCAATCTGACCGCGGCGCGCCTCGCTCATTGGAGTGGCCGGAGGGATTGCATTGATACCCGAGGCCTGTGCGGCGGCCGTCTGGCCGGCCTGCATCTGCTCGACGTAGTAACGGAAGCCCGCGGCGGTGGGAACGCGGCCGGCTGAGGTGTGAGGCTGATCGAGCAGGCCCACCTCACTCAAGGTGACCATGACGTTGCGGATGGTGGCCGAACTTAGTCCGTCCCGATTGGCGAAGAAGTGCGCAACCGCCTGAGAGGCCACCGGCTCCCCCGTGGCGATATACAGCTCGATGACTGCCGTGAGCACCATCCGCTCTCGCGGACTGACGCGCGTTTCAGGCATCTCCCCCGCTTTCCGTCTGGCCTCTTCCTGAGCTGCGGTGGGGCGATGCGCCCGCCAGCCGCGGACCCGGATGAAACTTACTCAACGTTCGATTTTTCTATCGTTTACGAGATAAGAACTGTGAGGTTTCTCCTTTTCGATTCTAGGGAGCGCCGTAAGGGCTGTCAACAGAATGAGCAAAGGCCAAGCGCACTGTTACGGCTGGTTGTAATAGCCGGTATTGGTGCGGGCGGTCAGCCCCGGCTTGCTGACGAACACTTTGAGGTCGTGATATTCGTCGGGCTTGTCGGTATGGGGAGGGTCGAAGGAGAGAGTGTAAAAGCTGCTGGCATCCTTGACGCAACTGTCGATCTCGGCTGTAAGGTCGTTGCTTGGGGGCATGGCCAGTCCGCCGCTTTGGACGGCAAGGACTTTGAGAGCCAGATCGGGGAGGACAGCCTTTCCGGCGGATTTCACGCCACCGAGAAAGTCGCGGTACACATTAGTGCCGACCCCCGGCATCCCCTGGGAGATGCTGTAAAGCGAGATGCGCGACTCTCGCAACTCGCTCGACAGGCCAACGATCAGACGGAAGGTCCGGCGCTGGTCTTCTGCGGTGATATCGAAGCCCGGCCCGCTGAGGGCAGGCCAGCCTGGTCCGGCCCAGATCAGCAGCTTCCTGCCGGGCTTTCGTGATTCCGTTTCGATAACGCTCGTCAGCATCTTGAGTGAAAACTGGAAGCGCTCGATGGCGCCGAAGGCCGTTGCCCTGCCGAAGGTTCGCAGCCTGCCGTTGACCTGATCGAGAGCCGCCGCCACTTGATTGCCGTCGGTGGAGGGCTTTTGAAGGAGGGTGACTCCATCGTTGGACAGGAAATAGATGGAGGTGGGTGCGGCAAGATGGCCGCCGTTCTGCAGCAGAAAGGCCGCAATCTGCTGCCGCACTGAGGAGACTTGACTGAAGGGCAGATTGACGGTGTCGATGAGCAAGATGACCCCGGCAGGTGGACCGGCCTTTTGGAGGTGTCCGTCGAAGGCGTGGAAGGACAGGATCTTGCTGGGAAGATTGTTGTCGAGGAGCGTGAAATCGGTCATCTCAAGTCCCGGGACGGGTTGGCCAGATTTGTCGGCGACCACGAGGTCGAGATGGATACGGCCTTCAGTGATGGGAGGCGCAGGCGCTCGCCGCTGGCTCAGCACACGATCAGGCGGCTGGGATGGAGAGGATGTCTCGGAGTGGGCCGGGGCTGCCGGCGGTGTTGGCTGCTGGGTTGTGCCCAGTTGTGCGCAAAAAAAAGCCGGAACGCCGACAAGAACCATCAGAGATGCGCGTGGCAAAGGCATCATGGAATGCACCTGAGTTGGAATTTGAGCAGATTGCCTGCGTAAAGTCCAACCGCGCCGCGGCCGGCATGCCGCCTGGCTCGACCGGAACGAGCTGCCGATGTGCTGTTAGCCTTGAGAAGGAGTCCATAGAATAGGGCTGAAACAGGCTTCGGCCGACAGTGGGCTGGACTGGAGCCCGTGCGGGCTACTCGATTCAAAGGGATTTTGTCTTGATGACCTCAGTGCGCCGCTTTCCGATGGCGATTCTTGTGCTGGCCTTAGTGTCGGGCTCTGCGGCTTGGGCCCAGCCGGCGGTCTCTCCGCCGCTGCCGGAGGTTCGCCAGCTCATGACGGAGGTCGAGGAGCATCAGAAGCAACTGGAGAAGGTACGGGAGAACTATACCTACAGCGACAGGGTGACGGTGGAGGATATCGACGGCAGCGGACAGGTGAAGAAGACGGAGACGGAGGAGTGGGAGGAGTTTTTCGTCAACGGGCACCAGATCGGGCGCAAGATCAAGAAGGACGGAAAGCTGCTCGAAGGCAGCGAGTTGGAGAAGGAGGCCGAGCGCGTCACCAAAGAGGTGGAGAAGGCGCAGAAGCTGGCTCCGGAGAAGCCGCTGGAGGGCGAGACGATCTCGATTAGCCGGTTGCTGGACATCATGGATGTGCGGAATCCGCGTCGGTTGGTCTATCGCGGCCGGGCGGCGATCGTCTTCGATTTCGTGGGCCGCAAGGACGCCAAGACACACGGCCTGGCCGAGGATGCCTCGAAGAAGCTGCAAGGGACGATGTGGGTGGATGAGGCCGATCGCCAGGTTGCGCATCTGGATGTGGTCTTCAATGACAACTTTCGCGTTGGTGGGGGATTGGTGGCGAGCGTAGAGAAGGGATCGAGTTTCCACTTCGATCAAGAGCAGGTGAATGGCGAGATCTGGCTGCCGACCGGGGCAGAGATCAATATGACGGCCCGCATCCTGCTGATGAAGGACTTGCGCCAGCACATCACAGCGAGGGACTACGACTACAAGCGCTTCAAGGTCGACGCTGAGACGGGCAAGGACGCCAAGGCCGTTGGGGAGACAAAATAGGGTGCCGATTGGCGGCGCGGCTTGATGCGTGACTTGGCGCTATTCCATTACATTTGAAGGATGTTTGCGCGCAGGCTCTCGGTGGAGCGGATCGATGCGAGCGGAGAGCGGCACCCTTGCCCCATCCGCTGGATCGACAACTTTGCCATGCGCAACTTTACCAACGAAGCGATCTTCGACGACACGCTGCCGGTGGCGGACGGGGTGCTCGAAGCCGGAAGGCGCGTCGCGCTAGAACAGCTGCAACCGGCGATGGAGGATTGGTTTCGGCGCAAGGGGTATCTCAAGGCTGGTGAACGGCTTGAGGTAAGGGAGACGGGCGCGCCAGAAAAGGCTTGATGGTATGAGCCGCACCGGTCTGGCAAACTTGGGCCGGATCGGATCTTTAGGTCGCCATCGCGTCGATCGAGTTTCACCTTGCCATCTATCCCGGGATGGGTCAGAATCATAGGAATTCTGCAACGAAACGAAAGACTTCGGATGAAGATGTCGCCATCGCGCGTGTGTTGCGCTCTCATTCCGCTATTCTTGCTTGCGCCTTCGCAAGCCCATTCACAGGACAAGAAGGGCACTGTGAATGTCGATTCTCTTGAGGTCTACTCCGAGATGTCGAGGGAGAGCGACGTCGTGACGATGCTGGCCAAGGGGACGGTTGTTCGCGTTCTGCTCACCGTGATAGGTGACGGAGGAGTCTGGTGCAGCATTACGAGTCAGGGCGCCTCGTCGAGAGTTGGATATGTTCTGTGTTCGGGGCTTGATCGGCCGAAGCCGAGCGAGACTGTGTCAGCGCCTGCCGAAAACGGACCACTGCCGGAGATCCTGGTTGGAAGCTCGTCCACCCCGGTTCAGAGCCCAAAACGGCAAACACATGTGGTTGACAGGGGCGCCCTGGTTGGCCAGACTCTCGCGCCGCTAGCGGGTTACGGTTGGGGTAGTTATCGAAAGACACTCGTGATCGCCATCCGCATCGGATGCCCCTACTGCGATTCAAGCCTGGGTTTCTACAGGCAGCTCGGCGAGCAGGAAAGAAGCAGCATGATCCGTGCACACGTTCTGCTCGTGATGCCGAATGACGCATCGACTGGCGGCGGATATCTGAGAAGGAATGGCGTGGAGGTGCAAGAGATCTTCGGCCAAGAACTTGATGACCTTAGGGTCTCGGGAACACCGACGCTGCTGCTGCTTGACTCGAGCGGGCGCATCGAGCGGGAGTGGGTTGGCAAGCTCTCGCCGCGGGGGGAGAAGGACGTCATCAGCGCCGCGGGAGAGTGAGCGGTACAGATTTGACGGGGGGAGGAGTCTTTGCCATCAGGCGGCTTGGGGCTTGGCTTGGGCGGAGTGCCAGAGCGCCAGTTCGGCTTCGCGGCGCGCTTTGAGGGCAGGCACTTCGTGACCGCCGGCGCGATCCCAGCGGAGCAGCTCTTTGGCGGCTTCATCGTGGCGGCCTGCGTTGAGGAGCTTGAGAAGGGTGGAACTCGCGAAGCGGCCTGCGCCGAGGTTGAAGACAAAGTCAACCAGAGCATCGACTTGGCCCTGGGTTAACGGTACCCTGACCAGGCGTTGGACGGCCTGCTCGGCATCGCGCACATCCGAAGCCAGTAGTTCGGTGGCCTTGGGTTCGTCGATGCCGTTGGGAAAGGACTCGGGGTGGAGAAGCCTGTGGCCGTAGCCGATGGTCGGCAGACCGGCCACATCCAGATAGACGCGATTGCGAAAACCCTCCGACCGCTTGAGCAACTCCATTCCTGCTGGGCTTAAGTTCATCTCTGGCTCCTGTTTAGGTTGATCATCAATTTCAACGCTAGCAGGATAGGAGAATTAATCTGCAGCAAAAATAAGTAGCTAAGCCATTTGGATACAACGTGGAAGAAGATGCATCCGTTGACCTTTTTTAGGCGCGGCAGGGGACTGTTGGGATTGCAGATCTGGGCTGGGCAATCGGAAGACTCGGTCTTCCTATTGCCTGGGGTTGGGAGAGCGATCAGTGGCCTGATGAAGGTAATTTGCCGGTCAATTTCTCGAAATCGAGAAGTAGAGCCGGCATAGCTACCTCAAAATGGTCGATGCAGGCCTTTTGCGAGTTGCAGCCCTTAATGCGCTGTGTGAGTGTCCAAAGCACGTAGTGGGTTTTCCGGTCATAAATGACAAGCTTCAAATATGCCGCACCGTCTTTTTGATTCGCTATCCGGGGTTCCAGCACCAAGTCGGCATCCGACGGATCGCCTATGATCTCGAACTTACCGGAGTTTTTGAGCGCGGTATAAAAGTCATCGTAGATCCGGTTCGGTTCGCGACTGACCTAAGCACTCATGTCCTCAGTATCGGGGCCAACATTGGAGACGAATACCTTTTTGGCCGCCAGGATGGCTTGGGGTATTGGGCCGGCCTGGGGCGTGACGGCGGGCTGTTGGGCGAGGGCGGCGACCGCCGAGAGAAGGGCGGCGGTGAAGACGGCGAGACGGAGACCAAAACCTAGACGGTTCATTGGGATGCACTCCTCATGAGCAAAAGGGGCTCGTTCAGGAAGACAGCAGCAAGGCTCAAAAAGTTTCGACGGAGGGCTTCGATCTGATCTGGAGGCCAGCTCTTTTGCGGGAGCGGAGGGTTAAGGTCTGGGGCACGACGGGTGGCGGCGAAGGCGGAGAGAGTCGAGGAATCCGGCGGCTGGGGCGGGGTAACCGGCTTTGCACCATAATTAGTGCAAAATGTAAGCTGCTGCAAAGAAAGATGGTTAGTCGGGAACGCTCAAAAATAGGTCCAATTTGGGAAAGAAATCCTCATCTTCTTTGCGAATAAACATTGAGAGAAGTGGCTTCGAATCAGTAAAATGGACGGATGGTTGAAAGACGAGAATCAAGCAACACGAGCTCAAAAACTTCGCTACGGATTTGGCTGTTGGCGGGGGCATCGTCTGTTGTGCTGGCCGCGGTGGTGGTAGGTGTCTCCACGCGGGCAGTGCTGGCAGATGCTCTGCTCTCCCGGCCGGCGGCGACCGCGCCCCCGGCGACACCCGTAGCAAGCGCGACGCCTGCCTTGCTTGCGCCGCAGAAACCAGCGGAGACGGAGGCGGTCGAGATGCTGCGTGGCGTCGCCTCCTGGTATGGAGGGGTCTTCAATGGCCGGAAGACGGCCAGCGGGGAACGCTTCGACATGTATGGGATGACGGCCTGCCACCCGACGCTACCCTTTGGGTCGCTCGTGCGGGTGGTGAACCTTGCAAACAGACGATCGGTTGTGGTGCGGATTACGGACCGCGGCTACCTCTATGACGGGCGCGTCATCGATGTCTCGTATGGAGCCGCTGAGAAGCTGGCCATGACCAAGTCGGGATTGGCTTCGGTGAGACTGGAGGTTCTCCGATTAGGCGGCCCGAAGCAGAAGCTAGGAAACTGAAAGATACGGAAGGAGTTCGGGAACGGACCGGCCAGCCTTAGGGCTGGCCGTTTTCATGTCTATTGGCTGTCGGGGAGCTTGAAGGGTTTTTGCAGGTAGAGACGGGCCTCATTGAGGGCGCCCTGGGTGTTGTCGTTAGTCTGGACAGCGAGGCGGTATTCATTGACGGCGCGGTCGCGCTGGCCGGTGATGTCAAAGATCTTGCCCAGGGCGATGTGGCTCCAGACTTCGGTCCAGCGGGGCTCGCCGTCGCCGCGCAGGGCATCGCGGTAGGAGTTGACGCTGGCTTGGAAGTTGCGCTGGGTGAAGAGCAGTTCGGCGATGCGATAGCTGGCGAGGGAGCTCTGAGAGTTGGATTCCAAGGCCTTTTGATATTCGGCCAGTGCGCCGTTAAGATCGCCCTGGGCGACAAGCTGCTGGCCCTTGAGGATGCTGATGCGCACTTGCAGGTCGGGGCTGGATTTGAGGACCCAGTCCTGGGGATCGATGTTGATGCGGCGGGGGCGGCCAAAGGTGTCGACGACGAATTGAGTGTCGGTGCCAACCACTTCCACCTTCTTGGTCTCGGTCTTGCCGTCGGTGTCGATGCGCAGCTCGACGGGCATGCGAAAGAGGTCGAGATCCTGGCCGATTTCGCCGATGGTGCGGAAGCCCTTGTTGTTGCCCAGCCGGTAGACGGCGTACTTGTTGGTGAACTGCGGCGCGCCGGTGCCGTCGACCCATTGGGAGAAGAATGAGGTCAACTGCTCATCGCTTTGCGCATCGGCTACCTTTTCGAAGTCGGCGGCACGGATGGACTGGTCGGCGTATTGGCTGAGGACTCCCTTGAGTGTGGCCAAAAAGGCCTTATCGCCGATCTCACCGCGGAGCATGTGAAAGATCATGGCGCCTTTTTCGAGGGTCATGGATTGGAACTCGGGCGAGAAGGGACTGAGGCGGCCAACGCTGGAGAGGGGAGAAGTATCGTAGGCCAAGGCCCCGGCGCAGATGTCGGGGAGCGCGGCCTTGAGGGCGTTGCGCCCGTTTTCGTCTTCGATGTACATCAGTTCGCCGTAGCGGGCCATGCCGTTGGTGATCCAGGCGTCGTTGAGAGTCCTGGGACTGACTTCGGAGCCCCACCACTGGTGGGCGATGGTGTTGGCCAGCAGGCGAATACCGCTCTTGTCGCCGACGCGCGAACCGAGGATGCCAGCCAGCTCGGGCGCCCAGATTGCGGGGAGGGTGTCGTCGGGGATTTCAACGACGTTGAGATGGGGAGTCTCGGGCGCGCCGAAGGCTCCGGTGAAAAAGTCGTACTCCTTGGCGGCGGTCTGGGCGAGATCGTTGGCAGACTGCTGATGGCTGACGGTGAGCCAAACCTTGACGTTGCCGGGGCCGGCCGAGACCGGGCCGACGAAGCGGCCGGCGATGACGGTGCCGGGAAGGCCCGGCTTGTCCCAATTGAAGTCGTACTCGTCGCCGGGCTTGCCGCTTGAGAGGGTCACTGACTTCGGGGCACCCTGTTCGCCGCTGGCAAAGACGCGCATCCCTTGTGGGACGCGTATGTGGATTTGGGCGGTGAACCGGTCGGTCATGTAGCCGGTGGTGGGAAACCAGCGCGCGGCATAGAGCAGATAGGTGATCGGCTCCTGGATGGCCGCCAGCTTGAGACCTTCGACCGGGCCGTCCTCGTTGCCGGTGATCGCGCCCTGGTATTCGAAGGTCCAGCGCGTCACCTGGCCTGCTGAGAAGGGGGTGGTGGGAGTGATGCGAATCGTGCCGTCGGCGGAGCGCTCGCCGGTGAGAAGCTTGCCGGCTTCGTCAGTGATCTTGGTGAGCTTGAGGGCCGGGTGGAAGCCGAAGGTGACCAACTCGGCGTTCTGAGGCGCAGTGAAGCTGACGACCGCCTTCGCCGCCAGTTGGTGCGTCGCCGTGTCGATTTCGGCGTCGATGTTGTAGGCGGAGATGGTCAGCGTGGGGCGCTGGGCGGCGAGCGGAGAGACGATCGTGAGAGCGCAGAGGAGCGGCAGTATCCTCATTCGTTTAGGCATCGCGGCAATCATGGCAGCCATCGGCATTGCATTTCGCCTCTTGGTGTTGGTTCGCATCAGTTGAGGATGTACGGGACCGGTCCCCGTAGCTCAGAGCGTGTTATTCAAATGAATCTTCGTTCAACATTTCCAGGGTGATCTCCGCCACCCGGTCGATTGCACCGATGTTGGACGGCTTGGCGAGCAGACCTCTAATTCGGGCAAGCTCCTGCATCATGGACTTGCGCGGGGGGCCGTCGGGTAGCAGGCGCTCGACCTCTTCGACGATATTATCCGCCTTAAAGTCGCTTTGAATCAGCTCGGGAACCACCCGTTTGTCGGCGATCAAGTTGGCCATCGCGACGTGGGGCACCTTGACCATCAGCTTGGCGATGGCGTAGGTGATGGGCGATACCTTATAGACGACGACAAATGGAGTGCCGATGAGAGCAGCCTCGACGGTGGCTGTGCCGCTGGCGACGACCGAGGCGCGAGCATGGAAGAGCGCCATGCGAGCGTCATCGACGAGAGTAATGTCTAGGCCTTCGCCGTGCTTCTCGACGAGGCGCCAGAGGATGTCTCGCTGCGCGGCGTTGAGGGTCGGGGCGACGGGGATGAGGAATTCGAAGCTATGGGAGAGGGCCTGGGCTGCCCGCAGGATCGTGGGCAAGTGGTCGCGAATCTCCCTGGGGCGGCTGCCGGGCAGGAGGCCGATCCAGGTCCTGGAGGGGTCCAGCTCATTTTCGGCGGCAAAGTGTTCGCGGCTGACCGATTGGGCGGGTAGGTCTGCGAGGGGATGGCCGACAAACTCGGCATCGACGCCGCGTTCGCGGTAGAAGGACTTCTCGAAGGGGAAGATCACCAGCATTCGGTCGACGTACTTCTTTACCAGCTGAATGCGGCGCTTCTTCCAGGCCCACAACTGCGGACTGACGAAGAAGATGACGGGTACACCGAGGCTGTGGAACTCTTTGGCCAGACGGAAGTGAATCTCGGGGAAGTCGATGAGTATGGCGACGCTGGGCGGGCGCTTGCGAATGACCCGCTTGAGCTTGCCGTATTCGCGGTAGATGCGGGGCAGGTGGCGGACGACCTCGGTGAGGCCCATGACGGCCATGTCTTCGGCGCGGACGATGCAGCGGAGGCCTTCGGCGGCCATGCGCTCGCCGCCCATGCCGTAGAAGGCGGCCGACTGGCCCGAGGCGGCAAGCTGGTCTTTGAGTGCGGAGATCAGCAGCGCACCATAGTGTTCGCCGCTGGCTTCGCCTGCCGAGATGAAGATCGTGGGGGGCATACTTTCCTGATCCGCTCAGCGAGAGTCGATGTCTGATCAATATGATAGCGGGTTCGCACGGATCCCATGTTTGAAAGTCGGGTGCTGAGAGACCTTGGGCTTGCTGATATATTCCAAATCTCAAGGAATTGGAGTTGGGAATCCCGTTGGAGATCAGTCCAGCGGAGGGATCTATTGAATAAAACTCCCCAAAGCTACTCCCAGGAAGGCTGGCACACCCTGGTTGCTGAGGATGCGCCGGAGATTCTGCTCGATTGGATCTTCGGTGCGGCCGGGAAGGGCTGTCGCGGAGTCGAAGACTGCCATTCTCACTCTCTTTCAGCGAGGGGCGAATACTACCGTTGTCGATCTTTACTTGGGAGACCGGCGAGGGACCGGGCCTGAAGGCCTTGCAAATACTTCCCTCATTCCGAGGGCTGAAGCTCACTGCTCCCTCTGAGTTCCTCGATCTACAACGGTAGTACCAGGCTGGTGCTTACTTCACCATCGTGTCGGAGGTGTAGAGATTGGATCTGCCGCTACCGTCGGTGAAAATGGTGAAAGTCTCGACCAGCAGCTCGTGCTTGTGCAGGTGTCCGACAACCTCGACCTTTGCAAAGCCGAAGGTGAAGTTTGCGCTGAAGGCCTCTGCCTTGCTGGAGCTTACGTTTGGAGCATAGACGGTGCCGGGCGCCGCACCCCAATTGCAGGGATTGGGGACGCAGGCTCCGTAGGGGTTGACAGTGATGCTGCTGCCGGAAGCCGAGATAACGATCCTGACCAGATCTCTGGTGGACTTGTCGACGTTATGCCAAGTTCCGACGAGATCAGTGGGCACGACGACCAGATCGGGGGACAGAGCCTCCGCCATGTGCGAAGGCGCGCGATATTCGAGATCGAGTTTTGTTGTCATTGAAGAACCTCCTTGTGCTCTTTTTTGGGGAGAGCAGCATATAGTGACTTTCGGAGGTGCGACGTTACAGGGGATTGGGGTCGTCCACACGATGGGAAAGGCCACGACGTTGGCGTGTAGTATCTGTGGAAGAGGCTTCCATGCGACAACTCAGTGTGTTGTTTTGTCTGCTATTGCTCGACCACAGTTTAAGAGGGCAGAGTCCCGTGGCTCCGACGACCTTGCCCGAAGCTGCTGCGCGGGAACAGCTTGCCACTCAACCCGAACCTGTTTATCCGCCGATTGCTAAAGCCGCACGCATTCAAGGTGATGTGGTTCTTTCCATTGTTGTAGACGAGCAGGGCCAGATTGTTTCCGAGAAGGTTGTCAGCGGGCCAGCAATGCTGCAACAGGCAGCGCTCGATGCCGCGAAGAAGCTTCAGTTCAACCCATTCTCGGTAAACAACAAGCCGATTCGAATCGCCACGACTCTGACGATTCCGTTTCAGACCGACAAGCCTGGCGAGGGTCCGAGCGCGGAGCAGGAGAAAGCCGCCCAGGCATGGTTTCCGCTATCTGATAAATGCCGAAGTGCGCTGACCACGCAGAATGCCAAAGAATCCCTAGACTACTGTAAACAAGCGCTAGATATGTCTCTCAAGGCCGGAGACCTAACATCGAGCGATCAGTTGGGAATGATGCTGTCGTACCAGTATTACGGTCATGCACTCTTGCTCACGGGGGTTCGTTCGCACGAGGCTCTCGAACAAGAAAATCACGCGATTGAAGAGGCCAAAAAGTGCCTCAAAGATACGGATGAAGAGTACGCTATGCCCTTCTTCTGGCGCGCAATGGTGGAGGGAAGCATTGGCCAAGGTCAATCGGCGCTGGCTGACTTTAAGATCGCCGAAGAGACTCACCGGCGTGCCATCGCACATCTGCCCGACATGAAAGTCACGTACAGCAAGACTCTTGCCGTAATCCTGCGGTATCATGCCGCGCTGCTTGAGATGATGGGAAAATCGGACGAGGCTATCAAATTGCGCGCTGAGGCCGATTCACTGTAGTGTTCGTGCAAAGGGGATCGTGGGAGCACGAAAACATCCCTCAGGGGCTAAAGCCCGTTACTTTATTGCTTCTCCTGCGGCACGACTGAAGTCGTGCCCTGATACAAAGCGTCAATACAAACAGCCAGCGAGACTATCCTCGCCTTGCGCGGACGGCGGCGGCTAGCTCATTTAGCAGGGTGTGGGTTTCTGGCCAGTCGATGCAGGGGTCGGTGATGCTTTGGCCATAGACGAGTTTGCTCAGCGGCTGGCCGGGGACGAGCGGCTGGGCTCCGGCTATGAGATTGCTCTCGATCATTACGCCCATAACGCGATGGTCGCCGGGCGTGTCTATCTGCGAGCTGCTGCCGGCGATCTGGGCGGCTACGTCGTGGCAGACGACGGCCTGGCGGCGGTAGTCCTTGCTGGAGTTGGCGTGGCTGAAGTCGATCATGATGCGCGGGGCGAGGCCGGATTTTTCCATCTGGGCTGCGGTGTCGGCGACGCTCTCGGCGGTGTAGTTGACGGTGCCACGGCCGCCGCGGAGGATGATGTGGCAGTCCTTGTTGCCGGTGGTGCCGAGGATGGCGGACTGGCCGTGCTTGGTGTGGCCGAGGAAGGCGTGAGCGTGGGCCGCAGAGAGGATGGCGTCGATGGCGATCTGCACGTTGCCGGAGGTGCCGTTTTTGAAGCCGACCGGGCAGGAGATGCCGCTGACAAGCTGGCGATGGACCTGGCTCTCGGTGGTGCGCGCACCGATGGCTCCCCAGGAGACGAGGCCGGCGAGGTACTGAGGGGAGATCATGTCGAGGAACTCGGTTCCGGTGGGCACGCCCATCTCGGCGAGATCCATGAGGAGATGGCGAGCGAGGCGGAGGCCGTCGTTGATCTTATAGGATTGATCGAGGTATGGGTCGTTGATGAGGCCCTTCCATCCGATGGTGGTGCGGGGCTTTTCGAAGTAGACACGCATCACGATGCGCAGGTCGGCGGAAAACTCGCCGATAGCCGACTTGAGGAGGCCGGCGTATTCGCGGGCGGCCTTGGGATCGTGAATGGAGCAGGGGCCGACGAGTACCAGGAGGCGCGAGTCGGTGCCGTTGAGGATGGCAGCGATCTCGCGGCGGGCTTCGAAGATGGTGTCGGAGGCGGCCTCGGTGATGGGGCGTTCTTCTTCCAGAAAGACGGGGGGCAGGACGACGCGAGTCCATTCGATGCGCAGATCTTCAGTTGAGTGGAACATGGCTTGAATCCTTCGAGTACGCATCCCGGTGAGGGGCGCAGTGCCAGCAATGAGAGGGACACGATCCTATTTAGAATCTACCAGCCTGAGGTGCGGCGGCGAGGTAAGCGAATCTCTGCCGGGATGCGTCTTTTGTGATGAGAGAGTTGTGTCAGACGGTTGAGTGGGGGCGCGGGTCCTTGATGGCGAGGTACCCTGTAGACAGGTTTGTGCAGAGAGTGGGCCAGAAGAACGACGCAAAGGAGCGGCAATGAGGATTGGGAGCTGGGCACGGTTGTTGCTGGCGGCGACGCCGCTTTTGGCGGGATGCGGAGATTTTTGGCAGGCGCCGAGTGGCGGCAGCGACAGTTTTACGCTGAGCAATAGCGGCAACGTTTTGGTGAATCCCAGCTCGTCGTTGACCGGCACTTCGACGATTACAGTGACGGCGGGGAGCTCGTTCACTGGGACGGTGACGCTAAGCTGCGCGGTGACTACCTCGCCGTCGGGTGCTACGAGTCCTGTGACCTGCGGGATGTCTCCGACGTCGGTCTCGACGAGTGGTACTTCTACGTTGACGGCTACTACGACCGCGACAACGACTTCGGGGATCTATGACATTACGGTGACGGGCACATCGGGGAGCACGACGCAGCCGACGACGGTTTGCGTGGATGTGACGACGTCGGGGACGAATAGTTGCACCAGCAGCGATAGCCCTAGCGGGAATTTTTATATTTTGAATGCCAGTTCGCTTGCGGGGTATTCGATTAGCTCGGGCAAGCTGAACGCGATCTCAAGTGGCTCGCAGACGGTCTCGGCAGCCACGGGGATGGCGATCAGCGGCAGCATTATCTACGTCGCCTCTAACACCAATGGGGACGTTATCCCCTACACCATCTCCAGTAGTGGCGCTCTCACCCAAGGCAGTGCGATTCAGGCCCCGTCGGTCGGGGCGATCGAGGTGGACCCGTCGGGCAAATGGTTGTTGATTGCTTCGACGGCGGGAACGCTCACCGCCCTTCCGATCACCTCCGCAGGTGGTGTCGATTCGACCCGGACGGCGTCTTCGCAAAACCTGGCCGTGGGCAATGGCGCCATACATCAGATGACCATATCGCCAAACGGCGCGCTGATAGCTGTTGCTTTGGGCTCTGTGGGCACGCAGGTCTTCCCGTTCAACGCTTCTGCCAGTAGTCCACTCTCGCAAGGGTCCAATCCGCTTGCGCCAAAGAACTCATCGGGCGGGTCGGCGGTATCGGTGGCTGTCGATCCTCAGAACCGACTGCTTTACATCGGCGAGGTGGCAGTCTTCCCCAGCGCTGCAAATAATCTGACGGGCGGCTTGCGTGTTTTTACGATCAACGGGAGCACAGCAACTGAGTTCACCTACGCCGCACCCTACTCGAGCGGCGGGATCGCACCGAATTTCATTCTGCCTGGCGCCTCGGGCAACTTCGTCTATGTTGCCAACGGCGATGGTGCCTCCACGGCGGGCAACCTCACCTGGTTTGGGGTGTCGACCAGCGCGTTGACTGCAGGGAGTAGCGTTGCGACCGGCGACCAGCCGTTCGGATTGGCGGTGGACAGCACAGGCGGATACGTGATTGCGGTGAACAATCAGGGAAATGCTCCCGTGAATGCGTACACCTTTGACACCAACACCTCTGGTCAACTGGATACTTCTTCGCTCACGGGCTCGGCTGGAGCCAATCCGTTGGCGATTGTGGCGGGGCCGTAAAGACACAAGTGCTGAGAGACGGCGCGAGGGTTGCGCGACTGGCTCCTGCGGCTTTCGTCGATTGTGTCTGCCTTGGATTCGCGCAGGGGGAGTTCATGTGACGATCTCTGTGCAGTGCTATGCTCAGGGTAGCCAGTGGCTGTGCTTACGTATTCATCCATCCGAGTTGTCTCTTCCTCGCGGCGCTTGATCGGCGGTGCCCTCTCGCTGCTTCTGCTGAGTCTTTTTGTTTCTGCGTGCGGACGGTTCCGGCAGGAGCACCACGACACGGTTTATGTGTGGGCGCGGCAGATGTATCTGCATGACCGTGTGGCGGCGGTGTCGAATCGCGTCGGCGAAGTGGTGAACGGCCAGCCTCTCGAAGTGCTCGAACGTGGCCGGCGCTTTCTCAGAGTAAAGACCGCGAAGAATGAGATTGGCTGGATCGAAGAGCGGTCGGTGATCGATAGCAAGACCTTTCAGAGGTTTGAGCAGCTCGGAGTGCAGCACAGAGACGATCCGGTGGTGGCTACTGGAGTGGTGCGCGACGAGGTCTACCTGCATCTTTCACCGGGCAGGGAGACGGAGCGGTTTTATCTGCTGGCGGCGAATGCCAAGATTCAGCTGTTGGCGCGGGCCTCGATTTTGAAGGCGACTCCGGGCTCGGCACAAGCACCGAAACCCGCGACCTCGACTACAGCTGCCGCGACGAAGACTCCGGCCACAAACTCCGGGCCAAAAACTGCAGTAAAGCCGGCTGCTCCGGCGGCGAGTGGGAGTGAAGGCGCTGCAGGCCAACTCGCTGGCGCGCCAGCACCAGAGCCTCCGCCGCTGGAAGACTGGTGGCTGGTGCGCGATGGGCTGGGCCACGCGGGATGGCTAACGGCCAGGCGCATGGATGTGGACGTGCCGGATGAGATCGGCACCTACGCCGAGGGCCAGCGGTATGTGGGCGTTTATGTGCTGAACAAGGTCTTCGATTCGGAGTCGAGCGCGCCGGATCACCAGGTTCCACAGTATCTGACGGTGCTGTCGCCGCCCAATGGGGGGCTGCCGATCGATTTCGATCAGGTGCGTGTTTATACGTGGAGCACGAAGCATCACCGCTATGAGACGGCCTTCAGGCTGCATCCGATCAAGGGGTATCTGCCGGTAAGGCTGCTGCCGCTGGCTCCCAACGGCGCGCCGATCTTCAGCTTTGAGATTGCCAGCAGCGACAACGTGACGACCGATCCGGAGACGGGCGTTACACGGCCGGCCTCTCCGCGAACGATCTTTTATGAGATGGACGACACGCGCGTCAAGCGCATCGGGCCGGATATGGGGCCGATTCCCGTGGGACATCTCGAAGGGGAGAAGCCAAAGACCGCAGCCGGGAAGAAGAAGGGCAAATAGGCGGACGGGCGAGAGCGCGCCGCGGGGCATTTTGCGGCAATTCGAAATGAGGCGCGATGAGGTCAGCGAAAGACTCGGCGGATGAACCTGGAGTCTTGCTCTTGAGTGACCGCTTTACGCGAGCGGTCGACTACGCGCGCGTACTGCACATCGAGCGGCGGAAGGGAACCGAGATTCCGTATATGGCGCACCTGCTGGGGGTGGCATCGCTGGTGATGGGCGAGGCTGGGCATGTGGCGTTCCCGGTGACCGAAGAGATGGTGATCGCGGCGCTGCTGCACGATGCCGCTGAGGATCACGGGGGCGAGGAGCGGCTCAAGGATATCGAGTACAACTTTGGCGAGAAGGTGGCGCGGATGGTCGAGGGGCTGTCGGACAGCCTGACGGAGGGTGCTGAAGACAAGCAACCCTGGCTCGAGCGCAAGACGACTTATCTCGCGCGGCTGTGCGATGAGGGTGCCGAGGTACAACTCATCTCGGCGGCCGACAAACTGCATAACGCTCGGGCGATTCTCGACGACTACCGGGTGATCGGGACAGAGATCTGGAAGCGATTCAAACGTGGGCGTGGGGAGCAGCTCTGGTACTTCGAAGAGTTGGTAAAGAAATTCAAAGCGACTGGGACAAATCGGATCGTTGAGGAACTTGAACGGGTGGCCGAGGAACTTAAGAAGATATCGGCGGAGGAGACGGGCTGAGGGCCTTTGAGTTTCGCGGGCCCCGAGATCGAGAGCTTGGAAGGCGAGATTCCGCTATCAAGCCGGGTCGGTCCAGTTCTCGATTTTGAGTCCCTCAACGCGGCTGAATTCTCTCGTATTCTTGGTGACCAGAGTCAGGCCCATCGAGCGAGCGTGAGATGCAATGAACAGACCGTTCCCGCCAATCATCGCTCCACGCGCTTTGAGATCGGCGCGAATGCTGGCATAGTCAAGCGCCGCCGCTGCGGGGTAATCCAAGACCTCGACATATCGCAAAAACTCATCGAGCGCCGCCTGATCTTGCCTGCGGCGCGGTGAGACCTCGACACCGTACATGATCTCAGCCTTGGTAATTGCGGAGATGCATACATCGGCGACGGCGGTCTTCTCAAGCCTCTTGAGTACGCTGCCGTAGGTGCGCTTCATGACGTAGGAGGAGATGTCCGTGTCGAGCATATAAACGGCCATCAGATTTTGCGCTCCTGAACCGGCAGGTCCTCGAAGCCCTCCATGAACTCGTCGGAGGCTACCGCGCCCGACGTGAGATACGCAGACCAATCGGAGGGATGCGGAGAAAGGATGACATCGTCACCTTGCTTTCGAATGAAGACCTCGGGCGTGGAGAACTGAAAGTCCTTTGGGAGCCGCACAGCCTGGCTCCTGTTATTCATGAAGATTTTGGCGGTTCGCTGCATAGATTTGCCTCAGACCTCCGGCATATACAAAAGTATATGCCAGAGGTGCCGATATGCGCAACACGCAGCGAGATTCTATCCCCGGCGGCGAAGCTCCAGCTCTACGACGCGCATCATTTCGGCTTCGGGAGCGGGTTTGCCGGTCCAGATTTCGAACTGGCGGGCGCCTTGCTGGACGAACATCTCCAGGCCGGTGACGACTGGAATGCCTCTCCCTTTGGCCAGCTTGAGCAACGGGGTCTCGATCGGGTTGTAGACCATGTCGAAGACCAGGCTGGCGTTCAGTTCCTTTGCTCCGTTGTCGAAGGGCGGGGGCAAGGTCTGCTTGTTGCCAGCCATACCGCAGGGAGTTGAGTTGATGAGCACATCGAAGTGGTTGCCGGCGAATTGTTCGCGCTTGAGGGCCCTGGCTTTGGCTTGCCTGGCCAGGGCGACGGCGTTCTCATGGGTGCGGTTGACGATGAAGACCTCAGCTCCCTGAGCGACGAGGCCGAAGACGGCGGCACGAGCAGCGCCACCAGCACCGAGGACGGCGATGCGCGCGCCTTTGAGCTTGAGGCGGCGCTCGAGGGGGCGGATGACGCCGTCGACATCGGTGTTGAAGCCGTAGAGCTTGCCATCGGCTCCGGTACGGAGGGTGTTGCAGGCGCCGATTCGGTGGGTGAGCAGGGCAGGGCCGGTTCCGGCGGAGTTGGCCAGGTGGGGCAGGAGCTCCTGCTTGAGCGGCATGGTGACGGCGACACCGGCCAGCGGCAGTTCGCGGATCACGGTGAGCAGGTCGGTGACGGTGCGCGTCTTGAGTGGGACCAGTACCGAGTTGAGGTTTTCGCGGCGAAAGGCGGTGTTTTGCATGAGCGGCGAGAGGGAGTGGGCGATGGGGTTGCCGGCAACGCCGAAGAGGCGCGTGGCCTGGTCCAGCTGTTCGACGCGATAGATGTCGCGGAGTGCGCGGAAGGTGAGCTGACCGGGGGCTGTCGCCTGCTTGGAGTCGATTTCCACGCCGTCGGAAGCGGAGGCGAAGGTGAAGGCTGCACCGGCTCGCAGGGCCAGGATGCGGCTGACCATGCCCTCCTCGCCCATGGCGATGCCCACAACCTCGGCTGAGCGGGAGAGATCGGCGATGAGGCGGAGAACGGCGAGATTGTCTGAGAGGTTGCGGGCCGTGGAGACGACTTTTACGAACTCCGGGCGGAAAGCGTCGATGCGCTGGGCGGCCTGCTCCAGGTTTTTGGTGCGCGTGAAGTCGTGGAAGCTGATGAGGAGGGCCGCGCCAGCGGAGCGGAGCTTGTCTCGGAACTGCTCAAGTTGGCGGACGGAGGCCTCTTCGGCAGACTCGACCTCAAGATCGACGATCCTGCATCCAGCCTGAGCCGCTTTGGTGAGCAACTCCATCTCGGCGGCGAGAGAGCCATCGAAGCTGCCGCCAGAGTCCTTGCGGCGACAGGTGGCGATGACGGTGGCATCGCGATGGCTGGCGAGAAGGTCTTTGATTTTGGGCAGGGCCGAGGCGGGCTTGGGGAGCGAGTCGAGGCGGAGTTCGATGAATGGGGCATCGGGCTGGGAATCAAGAAGGGCGGCCTCGGCGCGCTCGATCAACTGGGCCGGGGAGGCGGCCTGGATGGCTACGCAGAGCTTGCCCAGGTTTTCCAAGCGCAGACGGGCCGGCGGCGCCGGTACGATTTGGGGCGAAGTGGAACCAAAAACAGGCATGGTATCGTTTGACGCATCTTATAGCGCACTGGCGCCTGATGCAACAGCAGAGTGACGCATTTTTTTGCGGGCAGAGCTGTGAGATGCCGGCCACAGGTCTCTCAAACTCCGAGAGCTGCGAGGATCTCAGCAGTCGAGCGCACCCGACCGAGGCGGGGAAAGATGCGTTCCGTGCTGTTTGCGTGGCTCTCGGCGCTGAGGCCGGTCATCGCGTCCTCAGGGAAGATGAGCGAGTAGCCGCGCTCGTAGGCATCGCGGGCTGTGCTCTCGACTCCCCCCTCGGTGGCGATGCCGCAGAGGATGACGGTCGTGAGGCCGCGGCGGCGCAGTTGCAGGTCGAGGTCGGTGCCGTAGAAAGCTCCCCATTGGCGCTTGAAGATCACCAGGTCGCTGGGCTGGTGGTTGAGCTCGGGTATCAGCTCGCTCCAATCGGGCGGCAACGGGCCTGAGGTCTTCCAAGTCTGGTCAGTTAGAGTGCGCACGCGGTCGGCTCCATCCGGCGAGCCTCCGACGCGAACGAGAATCGGTTGGGCTCCGGCATGGCGGGCAGCGGAGAGCAGACTGGCACAGTTGGCGACGACGTCAGACTTTGAGTGCGGGGCGCCACCGGGTGTGGTGGCGATACCCTTTTGCAGATCGATGACGACGATCGCCGTATGCTGCGGATCGAGATCGAGCGCGAGTTTATCGCCGGTCATTGCTGGATGCCCTCCTGGGACGGAATGATACCCATCTCCTGATAGATGGGGCGAATCTGGCGGCGCAGAGCGGGCAGGCGAGTGGCGAAGCCGATGGCGCCGAGGAGCACCACTGAGCCTGTGATCATGACTGTATGCGGCGCGCCGAGATGGTGCGCCAGCATTCCGGCCAGCAAGCTGCCAAAGGGCGCCATGCCCATAAAGGCCATCGTATAGTAGCTCATGACGCGGCCGCGTTTGTCGTCGGTGACGATGGTCTGAATGACGGTATTGCTCGCTGCCATGCCCTGCATCATGCCCGCGCCCGCCACGAAAACCATGATCATCGAGAGCCAGAAGACGCGTGAGAGCCCAAAGCCGATCAGGCCCGCGCCGAAGACAGCCGCGGCGATGGGAATCATTCTGACGAGGCCGCGGACGCTTTTGCGCGCCGCCAGCGAGAGCGCCGAGAAGAGAGCGCCCAGGCCCATTGAGCCCATCAGAAATCCAAGGGTATGGGGGCCTCCCTGCAGGACGGTTTTGGCGAAGATTGGCATCAGTACAACGAACGGCATGCCCATCAGGCTGACCACGGCAAAGAGCAGAAGGATGGTCCGGATGGGCAGGAAGTTGGAGACGTAGGTCCAGCCCGCCTTGAGTTCAGAGATTGTGGATGCGGGTCTGCTTTTGGTCTCGGGCGCGTTAAGACGCATCGCGAGCAGAGAGATGATGACGGCGATGTAGCTGACTCCGTCAACCAAGAAGCACCAGCCCTCACTGGAGACTGCGATCAACATGCCAGCGAGGGATGGGCCGATGAGGCGCGCCAGATTGACCATCGACGAGTTGATGGCGATCGCGTTTTGCAGATCGCGCTTGTCATCCACCATCTTGATCATGAAGGACTGGCGGCCGGGCATGTCGAAGGCATTGATGATGCCTTGCATCACGCTCAGCGCGAGGAGCCTTGGGATGGTGATGTGGTTGGTGAGTGTGAGCGCAGCCAGCGAGAGCGACTGGAGCATGGAGAGGGCCTGCGTCCAAACCAGAACCTGACGGCGGTCGAGCATGTCGACCCAAACGCCGGCGAATGGTGCGACGAGAAAAGTGGGAATCTGGCCGGCAAAGCTGACCGTGCCGAGCAACAGAGCCGAGCCGGTGAGACGGTAGACGAGCCAGCCTGTGGCGACGCGGGTCATCCACGTGCCGATGAGCGAGATGGTCTGGCCGCCAAAGAACAGCCGGAAGTTGCGATGACGCAGGGCGCGCCAGGCATGAGAAATGCCGGCCGATGAGTGGGGCGCTGATTCGGCGGAGGGCGGGGAAGATTGGATTGTTTCTGCTGAGTTCGTGCGGCTCACGATTGGGCCTCACTGCCAGTTTATCGGAAGGGCGATTCGGCTGTTGGGATGGAGGGTTGACAGGCGTCGGCTGTTTTCGGGCGCGGAATATACTTAAACTGGCCGCTTGAACAGAGAATGGCACCGCGGCAGTATAGCGAGTTGCCGCTATCGGAAGTGTCATCCAAAGCGGAGGAGCAGAGAGTATGGAAGTGAAGGTTACGCATCTCGATCAGGTGAAGTTTAGCATCCAGGCGCGGTCACATTCAGTTGTCTGCGACCAGCCCGCGGAGAACGGCGGAGAGGACTCGGGGATGACTCCGCCGGAGTTGATGCTGGCTTCGCTGGGCTCCTGCGCGGGGTTCTATGCCGTGCAGTACCTTGAGACTCGCAACCTGATTCAGAGTGGCAGGACGGAAAGCGGCGTTAAGGTTACCGTGACCGCCGAGAAGTTGAAGGGGCCTGCCCGGCTGGGCAACTTCCGGATTCAGGTTGTTTCTCCCGTCTCTCTGACGAAGGAGCAGACTGAGGGTCTGATGAGGTCGGTACATCACTGCCTGATTCACAACACCCTGCTTTCGCCGCCTGAGATTGCCATCGAATTGGTCACGAAGGCGCCGGCAGCCGCGGGCGCGTAAGACGCCGGGCGGCACGGCGCCGGCGGTTTTCGGTCGGAGGCTGGGGTCCCGGTGTTTCCCGGCGGCAGCTTGACGGACGATCCATTATTTCCAGATTGACAAGAGCAAAAGGCGATGTATGCTGGGGAACGTGAACCTTCCGGCCGCGTGGACGGCTGCGAGGGATGTTGCATCGCCGGTGGTGCAGGGCAGCACGCGGCTGAAGCGGCAATCCGGGGCAGACGACCCTGATCACAACGCGGAATAAGATGCCCTCGGGGGATATCTTATTTTCCTCTCTGTAGCAATTATCGGCCTCGCGGGAGATCTCCCTCGTGGCCGATTGTTTTTTGTAACCGGCTGGAAGATCACAGTCTGCATCCATCGACGTGGCCGACGGTCGATGAGACAAGCTTTCTTCAGCGGAGATTGGAGCCTCTGAGCGATAGGGCACCGCGGAGACGCGTGAGCTTTTGCGCTGTCTCGGAATCACCCCGTCGACGCTCAAACTCCGCGAGGAAGAAGGAGTAGAAGATTCCGACAATCAATCCCAGCGCGGCAGCCAGAAGGGTTATCAATATGCGTTTGGGAAAGGATCGCTTGTCTGGAGGAACAGCGGGGTCGACGACCTGAACGATGGCGCCTTGTTTTGCTTCATCAAGCTTAGCCATCTCAAATTGTTTCAGAAGAACTTCGAAGATTGCCTCGTTATACTTCACATCGCGCAGCTTGCGGAGGTATTCGAGGCCGGCTTCGGTGATTTTTCCTTTGGGAACGATCATCTCGCCGGCTGAACTATCTTCAGAACCGCCAAGCTTGGCTAACTGCGCGCGCAAACTCTCCAACTCGCGCTGCGCCTGCACTAACTGAGCATTCTCGCCGGTAGCATAGGTTTCCATTCCCTGAATTTGAACTTCTCGCGCTGTGATCTGCGCGCGGAGCATCGCGCCGGACTGGATGAGCGCGCGGGCCTGGCTATCTAACTCGATAACTCCAGAGGTCCGCATGGTCTGCTGCAAGGCCGATTCGGCATTTGCCAGGTTGTCTTTGGAGTGCTCGAGCTCCTGTTCGAAGAAGAGTCTTCGCTGCGAGGCCTCGGAGATGGCGAGGTGCTGAGAGAGGTCACGGAACTGATCGATATAGCCATTTGCGAGTTCGGCTGCACGACGCGGATCGTGATCCCATACGGAGATGTGAATCAGGCCATCTTTACCATTGCCTGTGATGTCGGAGTGTCTCTCAAAGGATTTGCGCGCGTCGGATTCATAGCGTTTGTGGTACTCCTGCATAAGGCCGAAGTGCTGGACCATGGCACTTTCGACGGCGTGGCTCTTGAGCATTGCAATGTACATCTCGTTGGGATTCTTGAAGCCGAAGCTACCGCCGGCGAGCGCAGCCATGCCGCTCAAAGCGCCCAGTTGCGTGGCCAGCGCAGCGGCTGTCGGGGAGTTCTGTTGCGGAGGAAGCATGACTACAGTGGCCGTGTAGTGCTGTGGAAGAATGAATGAGATCAGAGCAGCGAGGATTGTGAAGCCCGCGGCAATCAACGCGATCACGCGCTTGTGCTCGGCTACGACGATGAGTATGTCGAGCAGCGGAAGTTCGTCATCGGGCTTCGCCTCGTAACCGGCGGGGTCGGGCATGGCGAAAGGATCGGCCGGCACGGGCGGTTCGCGAAGCGGTGTGGTGGTCGTCATGGGCACCTGCCAAATATTGGAAGCGGCGCGACGCTGACCGGATGCTTTCGGAGCGCGCGCAAACCGTGGCTACTGAATTACGTTCAACGCCGCAGCTCCGAACGCGAGTTGCGAGAAGACCTGCGACCATTCGATTAAGCCGCGCAAAGCGGTTGGCTTGAAGATCTTCTCAGGAACCACAATCGTATCGCCCGGATTGATGCGGAGATTGCTGAATTCATCCCCGGCCCAGAGCGATTTCTCGCGATCCCTGCTTACTACCTCGCCGTCGGCGCGAATGATGAACTCATGGCTGCGGTCGGCATCTCTGCTGGGGCCGCCGGCCAATCTCAGATAGATTCCGGCCCGACTCGTTCGTTTGTAAACGAATGAATTCTGATCCAGCACGGCACCGACGACATTGATGCTGGAGGGAACCGGCGGAACAGCAAACCGGTCTCCGTCTTCGAGTGGGATGTCAGGCAAACTCGATGTGCTGATATCCTCTGGCTTAATCTCAAGCACGATGCGGCCGGTAGCGCGAATCTGCCTGAGATTTGCCAGAAGAGCCTGTTCGCTGGCCTGCGCAGCCGCACTGCTGGCTGCATCTTGCGTGGCGTTTACCGAAGATGACGCGATGGCCAGGTTAGTGCGATGGATGCGCTCGCTGAGGTCACGCGCGTATTCGTCGATTCTGGCTTGCTGCACGGCGCGAACGGTCTCACGGGTGAACTCCGAGCCGTAGAGGTAGGCGTTGGGCGAGAGTCCGCCGGCCCGATCGACGAGTTGACGCAACGTCTCTCCGGGCAAGGCCGTATAAGCGCCGGCGTGCGCAAACTCTCCATCGAGGATGACAGTCCTGGTCTGGTGCGCACTCGGTATGTGAATGTCCGCCTCAGAGAAGACCGAGACCACGTCCCCTGCATTCAGCGTGAGATCCTGAGAGGTATCGTGGCGCAGAACCACGCCGCCGAGATCGAAGGGAATGAGAACGGTCTTCAACGTCTGAGGATCCAGACGCTCGATCACCGCATAATCCCAGTCAATCTCCGGAGCCGGCGCGCCGGTTTCGGCCAGGCGCTTCTGTTTCGATTTTGCCGTTTGAGCATCAACGGGCGTCTGTGCAGAAGCGAGTGAAGCGCTACTTGCGCGCTGCTCCGCACCTCTATCCCCGGCCGCGTTCTGCGCCTCGGCCTGCTGAGAGCCTCGCGTTTGTTCCTGATCAAGCGGTTTGAGGTTGGTCGCGTTATTCTCCTCTGGCTGACGAGAGCTGTCGAAATCTGAGGCTGCCTCAAACTCGGAAGCAGGTAATCCAAACTGCGCGCGCCTCCACCAGTAATCCCTCGTGATCAAGGCCTCCTTGTCCGGAATAAGATCGCTGACACGCATGCCGGCGTGCCAGGCAAATCGGCCCGGATTGGCCGTGTTGCCTCTCAAAAAAACCGTGTGTTGATAGGCCGGAACAATGGAATAGACACGAACCAGGTCACCGTCGGCGAGAGGGACAGTCAGCCCATTGGGGTCGAAGGCAACTTCCATCGCGTGGCGGTCGCGGTGGTCTCCAGTGCGTTCGATCGAGATGCGCGACCCCGCTGCAATCGAAGATGCGCCACCGGCGTGGCCAATCACATCTCCCAGAGTCTCGCTTGAAAGCATCTCGTAGATCGCTGGTTTGCGAACGCTGCCGGTGACTGCAACCTGAGGACCCACGGGCGGAATGAAGATCACATCGCCGGATTGGAGCGCGGCATCGGTCGACTTATCCCCGCGAATTAGCAAGCGATATAGGTCGAACTCGGTAACAACAGCGCCGTCGCGCCGCAATTGAATCTTGCGCATCGAGCCTTGCAATGATGGTCCGCCACTGGCAAAAAGCGCATCGACCAGCGTGCTCAGCGAGCTGACTGTGTAAACGCCGGGGCGCCGGGCCTCGCCCGAAACATAGATCTGTATGGCGCGTATCTGGCCTACATCGACGGTAAGATCGAAGTTATGAAAGACACGTCCGATCGCGCTGCGCAGGTGCTGGTCGAGCTCGGAGAAGCGCAGGCCCTCCACATGCACCAAACCGATCTGAGGAAGAAAGACATCGCCAGAGCGGTCGATGCGCAGGTTGTTTTGAAAGTTCACCTGTCCCCAAATTCTGACTCGGAGCTCATCTCCTGGTCCAACGACGAAGTTTGGTGGCACCGGTGCAAAGTCCAACGGAGCAAACGTTGATGGAACGCGGTTGAAGAGGCTGGCCCCATAGATAGGAAGAATCTGATTAATAGTGGATGCAACGAATCTTTGAAACTCAGTCAGCGGCTCTGGCGGAAGTGGTTGCTGCTGGTTTCGATTTAGCAAGTCGGGAGGCAAGGAGAATCGCTCGGTGTCTGAGTAATTCATGACGCGCGATCCTGGCTCGCCTCGATAGGTGTAGGGCATCAGAGAACCCGTCGGCGAAGATCCAAGCGGATTAGCTTCTTGCTGGGAGAGCATAGAACACTCCGGCGTTCCCGCAAGCATCGGGCCGGCGCAGGCTTGGCTCAGGCCCTGACCGCTCAAACTCTGACTGTCAAGGCTTTGTCCACCGAGCGGAATTCCGGATTGCGATGGAAGCTGAGCGCAAGCGATGGACGCAGCCTGCAATACGAGAGCGAATAACCAAAACTTTTTTGCCCGCCAACGACTTGACACGATTCGTGAACAATCGTGGTGAGTCGAACTGACTTCCGCATTCTCGTCGCATGCCCAGACTCCAGCGCGCAGTTCGTCTGGCTGAGGTCTTGTCGTCGAGTTGCGCGGGGATGAGAGCATTCTCTCCATTCGAAACGGCTGCGAACCTAGGAGCGCCAAAGTTATCTTGCAAATCCTTGTGATTCCATCATATGCAAAGATGAATTAAAAAACCAGGATCTAACAAATCTTTGACAATACTATGACATTTTGCAGAAGTTACTTTGATATCTTTTAGTTGACTGCTGAGAATGGCCGATGTGGTGACTCGATGCAACGAGTTATCTATAGCCAGCGAGGACGTTAGCATCACCGCAACAAGTAGCTGTGCACGGACGGATGAGATGCAGGAAGCACTCACCAATAAATCGCAAACGGCGCACTCGCAAACAGGATAATTGGCATCTCTTTCTTTGAATCTTCCACCTCCGGAGGTTCACATTGAACGGCGATACTCATTTCGTCCAACTTTCGGAAAGTATTGCAGTAAGTCGGCCAATCAAGCGCGGCTCTCGCCGAAGCACGTGCTTGGTCGAGGTGCCGCTGATCTGTCAGTCGCCGGTTTCGCGTGGAAATCCACTAAGTCAATGGTCGCGATCGAGCACCAAGCGTCTCTTTGATTGTGCATGCATCATTCCGCTCATACCTTTGCTGATTCCGGCCTATCTTCTGATTGCCATGGCTGTGCGCCTTACTTCGCCCGGTCCGGTCTTCTTCCTTCAAAAGCGAATTGGACGTTACGGACGAGCCTTCACTATATTGAAATTTCGCACGATGATTCACTCGGCCGACATCGTGCACCGGCTCGTGACGACCGAGAGCAATCAACAATTCACGCCAATTGGTCCTCTGCTACGGCGATGGAAGCTCGATGAACTGCCCCAGCTATTGAATGTGCTCTGGGGTGATATGAGTCTGGTGGGTCCGAGGCCAAAAGTTCGCGAACATCGCATCTCCGTGCTTCCCTGCCGGCCGGGAATTACCGGCGCTGCGACGATTGCCTTTGCAGGCGAAGAAACAGCGCTCGCCAGAGTCTCTAAGCATCAGCTGGACTCGTGGTATCAAGATGTCGTTCTTCCCGTAAAACGCCGTCTCGATTCGGACTACATGGCTCGCGCTACATTCTTCTCCGATCTGCAACTCATTGTTAAAAGTGTCTTGAGGCGCTGGAATAATTCGGCGATCCAAAGTTTACTGTTTGTGGAAGAGCGCTCAACTCAAGAAGAACTACATCGACATAGCACTTCTCAGACCGCGGGCCACGGCGCTTCACGCGAAGGCGCGCCATGGCCACAAGTACCCTCGATTGAGCTGAACGCGACAGTTAAGCGACCGGCGGCTTTGGCGGCGGACTAAACCGCGGGTGGCAAAGAGGCTGGAGATCACGGTCACAACAGGGAGCAAGAATGCGATTGGCTATCTTAGGTACTCGAGGCATCCCTGCCCGATACGGGGGATTCGAGACATTTGCGGAAATGATCGCAACCTCTCTTGCAGCTTTCGGAGTAGATGTGACGGTGTTTTGTCCCGCACCTTCTCAGAGACATGATGCCACCTATCGTGGAGTAACTCTAAAGTATGTAGTGTCTCTTCGACTTCGAAGTTTATCTGAAACAGTGTGGGATGTGCTGTGCTTTTGGAAAGCGCGCAAAGGATACGACGTGGTCTACATGCTCGGAGTAGGCGCCGGTTTTGCTGCTTGGATTCCACGCCTACATGGGGCGGCAGTTTGGATCAACCCCGATGGGCTGGAATGGAAGCGCAAAAAGTGGATGTGGCTGCAACGAATGTATCTGGCCGCTGCTGAGGCATTGAGCGTCCGGTTCGCCACGAGGATTATCGCTGACTCCGAAGCGATTGCCGAGTATCTGCGGGAAAAGTACGAGAAAGAGAAAAAGATAACCACGATTAGTTACGGCGCCGTCATTCCGGCTCGCCCACCAGACCGAGCGTTAATCACAAAATGGCGCCTGAGTCTCCGAAGTTACTACATTGTTGTCTGTCGCCTGGAACCGGAGAACCATGTTCTCGAGATTATAGAGGGATTTGAGGCGTCGAGGTCCTCGCGGCAACTCGTAATTGTTGGAGATATAGGCAAACATACCTCGTATATACAGGGGCTGGTGCGCCATCAGAGCAATCAAGTCCGCTTCTTGGGAACAATCTACGACAAGGACGAGTTGAGCGCACTGCGTTACTACGCTTGTGCCTATGTGCACGGCCACAGTGTCGGCGGAACGAATCCGTCGCTTCTAGAGGCTATGGCTTGTTCCAGTCTGGTTATGGCGCACGATAATCCATTCAATCGCGAGGTGCTTGGTGCATGCGGACTGTATTGGTCTACGCCACGAGGAGTTACGGCGATGATAAACGCAGTGGATGAGTTGCACGTCGACGCCGATACTCGCAGAAAGCAGGCAGTGGAGATCATCCGCTGCCAGTACACGTGGGAGCAAGTAACAACAGCTTATGCGGACGCACTCCAGGATCTCTGCTTCGCCGGCGATGGCATCGTGGTGAACGAGCTACATGCAAAAGTCTTGCGCCAGAAGCAAAAACTCACCGGCGAGCATTGAAACGACACAGAGCCTGGGGGCGTTGCGGGATCGATCGAAGATCTTCTGCAAGAGAGGAATTGATTGAAACCGAGTAGCTAGTCGCCAGACCAGGCAGTGATTATGCCGGATGAGCGTTGCGCCCCGAAAGCGCTTGTCGATAAACGTCTAGCGTCTTCGCACCAATTCGGTTCCAATCATGATACTGCCTGATGTAGTTAGAAGCTCGCGCGACAATTTGCTGCCTTCCTGCCTCGTCGCTAAAGGCGCGAATCAATACCTTGACCAGTTCATCCTTTGAGTTGCCTTCAAATACGTATCCGTTTACTCCGTCAGCGACTATCTCACACATCCCTGGGAGATCTGAGACAACGACAGGGCGCTCGTATGTCATCGCCATTAAAAGCACGCCGCTTTGGTAAATACGCCGGTAGGGCAGTACCACCAGGTCTGCCGCGGCGTAGAGTTCTGCGACATCTTCGTCGGGAATGTAGCGGATGCGCAGGTGGCAATGTTCTCTCACATTCATCCGATCAATAAGTCCATCGTAGCGCGCGAAGTTTGTTTTCCACGGACGGCCGGCTATGAGCAAAACGATTTCTGGAAACTGATGCGCAAGTTGCGGCAATGCTTCGATCAGAAGGTCCAACCCCTTTGACTGCTTAATTTGTCCAAAGAACAAGACGACCTTAGCTGAAGGATCGATTGCCATCGCACACCTGGCGTTTGCCATTGAAGGCATCTCGCGCATGCTCTCCAGATAGTGGCCGTGCGGAATGATCGCGATTTTGCAGGGACGCACGCCGATAGACTCCAGTTCGTTCGCCGATACTCTATTGTGCGCGATGACTCGATCCGCAAGCCGATAGGTCCATCTTACGACCCGTACACGTCCAGCTCGACCGCGCGCCAAAGAGTCGACATCATGCACGGTAAGAACCACACTTTTTGTGAAGAGCCTGGCAACAGCAATAATCGCTAAGTCTGTGATCGGGTTATCAAAGGAATGGAAATGACAGAGTGCTGCCCCAGAGTTAACGATATGACGAATCGATCTCAAAGTAGATCTGACAAAGAACAGCCCCCTCAACCAACGAGTTCTACTCCCATAGATATGTTGATAAAAAGGATAAAAGCCAAGCCCCGGGATGCACGGATTCGGTGTCTCATCACATGTATAGAGGCTCACACGACATCCTGCGGACAAAAGTCCCCGACACAAACCGAAGTCATAGCAGTGCATGCCGCCATGACCTGCTACCGGCTCAATGATCGCAACGGAAAGTTCGGGTTCCGTTGAATTGTCACTTTTTCGGAGGCTCATCGTATTCGCCTTTGACTAATGCCTGTTGGCAACCTGCCCGTGAATCAATCCTGGCATTTGTTTGACGTTCCATGAATCGTACGCTCCGCGAATCATGGCCACAATTGCATCGATACGTCCGGCACACAAGAACGGTATGGCACGCCGGACGAACATGAGAGGAAAGAACAGCATCGCGGTAACCCGATCCCATCCGCGAGCGTGAAGGTGCACATTGAGCATTCTGTTTCGCATGACATGAAATGCGTAGAAGGGCAACCGAGCGTTGCCGACCGACCAGAAGTCGGACGGATGGCTTGCGTCATCCCGAAGGCTTCCCTGCACCCGATGAAGGATAAGGCAATGTGGCACATATCGGATGCGCAATCCCTGGGCCGCGGCTCTTAAACAAAACTCAATGTCTTCCTCGTACATGAAAAAGCGTGGATCGAAGCCGCCGAGCCTCCTGGCCGCAAGGCGCCGCACAAAAAGAGCACAACCGGTAGCGAACGTGACATCACGCTCGGTCATTGCTAGAGAAGAGCAAGCATCGAGCATGTAACCAGGGGTAAACGCGCTGGCGCGACGCCAATCGATTTCTCCTCCGCCATACCATAGCGCGGATGGATCATCAAGAAATGCGATCCGCGGAGCCGCGATCGCGACGTCCGGCAATCTCTCCATTGCATCCTCAAGACACTGGATGGAGTCAGGAAAAACAGCTGTATCATTATTGAGTAAGAAGATGTACTCGCAGGACGTGTGGGAGAGCGCCCATTCGATTCCAAGATTGGAACCGCGACCAAATCCGATATTTGAGCTGGCTCGAATCAGTTTCAAAGACCCATTGAAATCGAGAGCAGTTTCCAATTCCGGGTCGTGTGGAGTCGTATCAACGACCACGATCTGAACCGGGACCGAGGAGGCGAGCAGCGAGCGAACGCATGCGGCCGTGTCGGTCGATCCTCGATAACTCACGCTGATAACGCAGGTCTTAGGGTTGGCCATCGCTCCGATATCCAGTTGTAGTACGGGTTGTCGACGTCTCTGCGCGCAACAAAGCTATTCAGTAACACCACGAAAAAGATGGTGGTGTTGGCATCCCATACATACTGCCCCGTCTCCAGCGAGTAGAATGCGGAAAACAAGATGAAGGCCTTTATCGCGTCGAGGAACGGATGGTGAAGAGAGTGGGGCAATTGTTTAGCTGCGAGCCATGCAATCCTGTATTGAATTGCATACAAAAGCAGGCCGACGATGCCGATGGAGAAGACGATCCCGAAGATCCCAATATCGGCAGCGAAGAAGTACTCGCCGATCGCTGTCTCGGTTCCGCCTTGCCATTGGTGACTTACAACTCCATTACCAAGGAAAGGATGCGCTTTGATGTATGGGAGGGCAGCAACAGTTTCGAAGAGCCTTGCATTCGCAGAGGGGTCCTGAGTTTGGGAGCCGGTCAATGCCACCGAAAACGCGTCAGAGAAGCCGGCAATGCGAGTTGAAAGGAGCTGCGGGAAGATAACATAGAAACCTGCGCCCAGAATGGCTGCTACCCCGGCGAACAGTATTGCCGCAATCGCTGTCCTACGAAAACCCCGCACGCGATAAAGGAAAACCAGCAGCGTTACTACCGCGCAGAGCGCGAGTCCGCGTCCACTGCCTCCCAGCGCTGCAAGAAGCAGGACAGCTGCCGCAAGATAATATCGACGGCGTCTGGCTCGGAAACCACGAATTGCGTAATAAAACGTTCCGAAGATCAGAAAATATGGTTGGAACTTAAAACTGGGTTCGACGCCAACCATTGGATGAGTGACCAGACCCTCGCCATACGCAGTAAAGTCCGAAGGGTTGAAAAGGAGGCGCGCGACTGAGTAAAGTACGAAGGTGCTCCAGGCGAGGAAGAGCAGCGCAGCGTCGATGTCAGCCAGCTCCACTATCCCTCGCTGTAACATCTTCGCCAGAATGAGCCACCCTGCAACAAGCACGGTTTCTCGTCGGGAGAGAATTCCGTAGATGAACGGTTGTCCAAAGACATGCTCCGCAGGCCAAGCGGCAAGGATCAGGCCGGCAATCATCAGTAGCCAGAGATATAACTCAAATGGGGCGAACCGGAACCCCGTTCGCACCTTCCAGAATGGGTAAGCAAAAAGCACGGTCAGAAAACAAACTGCATACCATGCCTCTTGCACATACGGCATTCCCGGAAAGAACTGAAATGTACGAAAGCTCATGACGATCGCGAAAGCAATCGCTCCGCGCTTGAGCAGGCGCCGCATACCGATTTGCGAAACGGACCCATTGTCAATCGTCACAATTGCTTCCTTCAAACCCAATTAGTTGTTGACTAACGCTTTGGTTCGGCTATAGATCAAGCCGTGCACATAACCGGGCTAAGACGCATGTTACCCCAGAGCCAAGTGATTAAAGCAGTGCCTAACAACGCCAGGGTGACTCCGCAGACGCGCAAGAATGCGGTATGCAGATCGGAGAAAACGGCCGTGTAAACGATCATCGGCGACAAACAGAGAATAGGCCTGAGACAGCCTTCTACGAGTAACTCCGACCGTGAAAGGATGGGTTTCTTCAGCCATCTCACCGTCAAAAGCAGAGCCCATGAGATACTGATGATGGCTCCGATCAGTGTCCCCCAGGCCACGCCGATCGCCCCAACGGCCGAAGCGCCGACGACGCTGCACACGAGATTACTGACCCCCTCCGCTATTGCTCCGGAGATTCCGAAATGCTGTTGGTTGGTGGCAACCAGCGCCGCAGAGAAAGGCGCCCCTAACAGGCGTATTGCGTTTGCTATCACAAGGATCTTGAGAACCGGCAGTGCTTGAATCGCGTAGCTCTCATCCACCCAGCGTCTGAGAAGCGCGGCTCCGAACCAAAACACAAGCAGAATCGCAACAGTATCGAAGAAGGTGCTCAGTCGAGTGACGCTAATGACAAGTTTCCTGATCCGAAGCCATTCACCCCGCTCCTGAAGAACGGCGATAGGAGCGAGCAAGGCGGCTGAAACGGCGTAGTTTGCGCCTGTGAAAAAAGCGACGAGCACAGCTGCAACTGAGTAGGCTCCCACCGCATTGAAGTCGTAATGTCCGACAATGACGACGTCAAGACCGCTGACCAAGCCCAGGCACAAACCCCAGACAGCAAGCGTGCTGCAATATCGGGCTAACTCAAACGCGGCAGCTCGAGATGCCCGGCTCCATGAGATTTGCATCGAAGGCATCAACTTTCGAACCAGAGCGTACTGTGCCACGCCGCCGGCGACGTTGCATGCCCCAATCAGGGTTGCCAACACAATGAGGGACTGAGTGTGTTGAACGGCGACAATTACGAGCAGAGCACCTGCCAGACGCGAACCGCCGATTGCCAACGCGGAAAGTTCGTTTCGGCACAAGCCGGTGAGAACTCCGGTGAAGGTCGAGAGCGGCAGAAGAAACGCCGTACTCAGCGCTAGTATGCCTGTTCCAGAACGTAGCTCACCGATCAGTGAGATAGGGGCATCCTGAAAGATGCGCGGCAAAAAAGCGAGAACCACGCCAATCGCTGTGAGTGCAACAAACCCTCCGGCGGCAAGAAGAATGAAAGCTGTGCTGATCACATTGTCGCGCAGCGCCTCGTCTTGCCGTTCCATGGCTTGCGCGAGATAGCGAGCAATCGCCGTCTGAATCCCGAAGTCGAGATAGTTGGCATAGGCGGCGATATTGAGCATCAGTGCCCACGCTGCAAAGCGATCGTGATCGAGCGCCTGAGTAAGAAAATGGGGCAGGACGAGGGCTACGACTGCCGAGCCGCCCGCGCGCACCATGTTAGCTAATGAGTTTTTGACAACAATAAAGCGCAGCCAGTTCAATGGCGTATTCTGGCCGATCGCTCGCTGCAGCGTTTCCATCTCACTCCCGAATATGGGAGCCTGGGGCTCCTTAATTCATCTTCATGCTTGAGGAGGCGCGATCTGGCCGATGAGCCGGGTCGCTATTCTCCCTCCACGGCTAGCCGGCCCAATCTCTCAATTGCCCACTCGAGGCTTGAATAACGAAGCTCAAGCGCGCCAGCCGCGAGCACCCGGTCAATCATTGCTGTCTGGACCTTCAGGGTTTCCGGAAGGCCATAGAGCCTCTGAAGCATGAAGTATCTGGCCACGTCGGTAGGGAAACGAGTTAACTCTTGACGCTTCACCTCCCGCCGATTCAAGAACACAACATGATTAACACGCGAGATATACGAAGTTGCGAAGTTTCGTATCGACGAAGTATTAAGCTGGATGGATGGCTTGCCCACGTCCCCCCGCCTAGTTACAGGTTTGCCTGAGAGCTCCTGAAAGAACTCTTGAGTCGAAGGCCGAAAGCGCGCCTGATTACTATTGCCGACAACCAGACGGTCCTGCCGACTGTTCACGATGAAACTTGCATCATCGGTAATGTAGGTCCACCCAACTTGTGCACAGCCATACGCGAGTGTTGACTTGCCTGCGCCTGAATCCCCGCAAAGAAGAACCCCACATCCCTCCAAATCCACACAGGCCGCATGAATGGGTGTGGTATAGGAGGTGCAGACCAAACACAAGACGACAGCTTCGAGAAAGAAATAACGGCAGTAGTCCTGGTGGGCAACCGCTGCCTTGGTCAGTGATACCATCGAAAAGCCCTGGGCACAATCAGTAATGGAGAAGTTCTCGCTGTCTGCGATGCTTGACGTAATGTATTGCTGGAAGCGTGAGACAGGCGTTGGAGGGCAATTGGGGGTCGTGCCATCGTTTACGCAGACTCTTAGCCGGAACGGCGGTGTGTCAAATAGTTTCATGAATCCATGCCAGCTCTCTGCCATCGAGATGAGTATCTCCTCAGAATTTGTTTCGATCTCTAGAGGAAACCCAAGAGGATAGAACATCTCCTTAAAAGGAAGATCGACGCGCGTAGACATTGGATCCCCCAAAACAATCGGCACCGATCGACCGCAGGCAGTTCGTATCTGGTCGATCGTCAGCATCGCGTCACCGTCGTTCTTAGTCGCGGCTACCGTCAGCACCTGGGTCGCTTGATTGTGTTGAGCACACATCAGAACCGGCTCCTCAGCGCAGTAGGCGCCCTCTTGCAGAGATTCATGAGATCGGAATCAGCTTATAAGGGAGCGCACCCAACCGTTGTCATTCGACTGTCTTCACTTTGTCAATCTTTGCATCCGGAAAGAATGCTCGTTTCGGCTCCCCTGGGCGTTGTTGGTCAGTCCGTGGACGCTCGGGGTCGACGCCGCCGGTCAGGGGTTCAGGAAGTGAAGGATATCTTCTTCATCCTGTTTGCCAAGTGACGCTCGGACTCGCATATGCTGAAGGATCGTTCTCGATATAGCTGGCGAAAATCCCTCCGGAGAAGTATGGCAACGTCCGCAATTCTGTGTGAATTTCCGTTCTCCATCGCTCTGTTGAGCGCTGTTCGTGCGGTCGCGCTTAGTTGTTGGCGATGCGGCGGCATTGGGCGGAGCGGAATCGGGGGGTTGGGCAATCATTGGCAATACCGCAACACAAAGTAAACCAAGCCCGATCGATGTGAAATACCGTGTCATCTGCCCCTCCATGTTGGAAAGAGAAAGCGATAGGTTATTCCGGTTTGCCATAAGTTGGCGTTTCCTGTTGCGGACAACTGACGCGAGTAACTGGTGATGATCCTGACTTCGTGAGGCAGGTGGTAGTTGAGGCCAGCATCGATCCGTTGCGTGTCGGCGGAGGGTAGGCCGTCGCTGGGATCCGGGCTGTTGCGGAATACCTGTTGCCAGCGGAAGACGGGCTCCAAGCGCCCGAGCGCAGAGTCGGGGCCACCGAAGGGCGAGAGCCGATAGTCAGCTTCAATCCAGTATCCTTGCGCGTGGGTGCCATGATCATACTCCGAGCGAAGCTTGAAGGAAGAATCAGCGGGTTCCCACCATGCATGCACAGCTACGTTATTGGTCTGTGCGGTAACGTTGACTCGGGAAAAAGATGCTCCTAGTTCAAAGCGCGCTCGCGGCACATAGATGCTCGAACGGCCTCCCCATGAGTTCTGCGAATTGAAGTTCTGGTTGGAGCTCGCCGCCGAGTAAAATGCCGCATAGTCAAGCGAGTAGTTGGAAGTCGAGATCGCCGAACCTCGCAACATTCCTCCGACGCTTGATCCGGTTCCCGTGCCAAGCCCCGCGGTTAATGGCGGGTCTTGAAAATTGCCGATCCAGATCGGTGCGAGGCGTTCGTTGTAAGACCCGAATGGCGTCAGGTATTCTCCTGCAACAATCGTCGCATGAGCACCGACAAGATAGTCCATTTGAAGGTAGGTCAGCGCAACAAAATGGACATGGTCATAGCCGGATGCGCTTGGAAAGAAGTCTTCAAGGAGATTTGCTCGCCCCTCAACCAAGGCATGCGAACCGAGTGGTGCGGCAGCCAGCGGCTCGATTGTCGGGATGTAGGACGTCTTGCCACCGCTTGTCCTAGTGAAGAAGCCTGCACCGCCGGAGATGAGTGGGACGTTTTGCGCGGGCGCATAACTCACCGCGATGAAGGCTCCTGTCAGGATGCACGTCCCGAGTACACGGTAACCCCGATGCGTCAGTCGGTTTCTGCGGTTCCACATCCCTCAACAGTAACCCGAGACAGATGTTATGGTGTCAATGCACAGTCTTCACTTTGTCAGTGCTTTGTAATTGCCGGTGATTCCAATAGCCATAGCGCGACGGCTAAGCTCAGCCCTGCGCGAATATAGAAAGGCGGGCTTCCACACGCAACCGGAGATGCGACAAACCCGTGACAATCGACTTACAGATAAGTGACACCCAGACAGGCCATGGAAGTTAAGGTGAAGTTAGTGTCGTGGAGTTTTAATCCGATCCTGCCAACTTAACGTCTTGGTTGGGGATCGGCGCGCTTGTTTGGACGAGACTCCCGTTAAGCCACGGGCGAGACAATACACCACTGTGAGGGAATCATGAAACGAAAGCACGTCACATTGGCCGTCTTCATCGGTACTCTTCTTGGACCGGCGTTTCTCATCCAGCCGGCTGTTACCCAAGCGGCGCCAAAGAAGATTGAGATTACGGCAAAGCGCTTTACATTTGAACCAGCTGAGATCACCGTCGAACAAGGTGAGCCGGTCGTGCTCGAGTTGAAAAGCGTCGATGTGACTCACGGTCTGCGCATTCGCGAACTTCATGTGGATGTGAAGGTGAACAAAGGCGCGACTACAGAGGCTTCATTTACACCCACAACGGTGGGTGACTTCGTCGCTCACTGCTCGGTTTTCTGTGGTTCCGGTCACGGCAAGATGACCTTGACCATCCACGTGGTGAAGAAGTCTTGAGGCACTCGATACGGCTTGCGTGGATTGTCGCCGCGATGTTCATCGTGGGCTGCAAGGCCACTCCTCCGGGTGCATTCGAGACTCGTTTCATGACCAATGCGAAGCACAACCTTTTCGTTGGCAATAAGTCACAAAAGAACCCTCTAGCTTCCACGCCGGAGACTATCGCAGATGGAAAGGAGGCGTTTTCGCACTACTGTGCGGCCTGCCATGGATTGGACGGTCAAAACACCGGAGTCCCATTTGCCGATCGTATGTCTCCTCCGGTCCCGTCACTTGCGTCAAAAGAGGTGCAGAGTTATACGGATGGGCAGATCAAGCAGGTGATTGACTTTGGGATAAGTCCCTCGGGGATGCCGGGCTCCAAAGGGATTCTAAATGACGACGAAATCTGGTCCATTGTGGTATTCGTTCGTCATCTTCCATCGGCTGGAAGCCTGGGAGAACCGCAGATGTACAGCCAATGAATCAGGAACACGCACCTCAGGACCGGTATGAAGTTGACAGGACCGAATCGCGGCTCGCGCCTTAAGAACGCCATACTCGCGTCTTTCTTTGCACCGGCACACGACGTTGTCCAGACTCTTGAAAGGTTTTCGGAAAGGGACTGGCGAAGGGCGCTCTATTGGCTTGACATGAATGGTCTTGCGCTCTACCTGCTCGATCACTTGACCAGGATCGGTATCAAGGAATGTTTGCCGACCTCCATTCTCAATGGGATGCAACTTAACTACGAGCAGAATCGCGAACGGACTTGCGATCTCTTCACGGAAGCCGTGGCCCTCAGTCACGCTTTTACAAAGGAGAATGTTTCCTTTGCTCTGCTGAAAGGCGCGACGCTGCCGCCGGAAGCCGTACCGAACTCGGCGGCGCGGTTTCAGATGGATATCGACATCCTCGTCAGGGAGTCGGATGCTATCGCAGCTCGAAGAGTTGTGCTGGGCTTTGGATATGTGCCCGAGACCATTAAGAAATCGGAATGGGCGTTTACGACTGGCACCAATCAGCCAATGAGCATCAATAGCCTCTATAGGGTCCGTCCTCAGAGGATGGTCGAGTTACACCTGCTTGCAGCTGGAGACGAAGATTCCGCGTCAGGATTTGGAGACCGGTTGACACGCTCCCAGCTCCGCCGTATTCAAAACGTCGAGCTGCCGGTGCTTTCACTCGCTGACATTTTCGTGCAGCAGGCGATTCACATCTTCAAGCATCTCTGCAGCGAGAATACCCGAGCAGCTTGGCTGCTGGAGTATTGGCGACACGTCGAGGCTCGGAGAGGCGATCTGTCTTTCTGGACGGAGACGCGAGCGATTGCGGAAAGGGAGCCGGGGAGCGAGGTTGCGATTGGAGCCGTCACACAATTGGCGTCAGAGCTATTTGGCCAGGCTGTGCCGCAGGAGTTGTCCTGTTGGCCGCTGGATCGTGTGCCGCGCACGGTGTCTCTTTGGAATGAACTCTACGGGCGCCGGATACTGCTGGCGGATCCTCCGGGAAACAAGTTTTATCTTTTTTTGCATAGACAATTCGCCGCCGAGGCTGAGAAGCCCCAGAGCCGCTGGTATAGAGCCCTGCTGCCATTCCACTGGTGGCCGGCAAAGGTCACCCGCGGCCATGTAGGAGAATGTTTGGGTGCACGATTGACGCGTTACAGGATCGAGGCCGCTCATTTAGTCACGAGATTGCGATTCCACATGCGGACCAGCATTCCGTTTATGCTAGAATCCCGTCGTTGGAAGCGATTGACCGAAGCGGCGAGATAATCCCCGGGATGTACCTTAATCTCTCCGCGGAAACCTCCACTTGCTTTCCGCGGACGAGGATCAAAGCTGGCTCAGGCCGTGCTGAGCGAGGTCGGAATCGGAGAAAACTATGAAGCGAATGCAGCTCAGCATTTGTGAGCCGTCCAGATCACGGCTGGCACAAGTATATCGTTGCCGGTCCGGGCTTCTGGTTGCGCAATTTTTCGGAGCAAAGAGTGACTTATGGTGAACGCTATGACGACAACAGATGAAATACGCGGTGAGGAAGCCTCAGGAGTCCGGCTGGGCACGATTCTGGTCGTCGAAGACGATCCGAATATGCAGAAGGTTCTGCGGCGGATCTTTGCCAAGGAGAACTACACGGTCGAGGTTGCTGGCGATGGCAAGACCGGGCTGGAACTGTTTCGCGTCCATCGTCCTTCAGCCGTTGTGCTCGATCTTATTCTTCCCCAGATATCGGGGCGCGACCTTTGCCAAAGCATGAAGGCTCTTTCGTGTGACACGCCGGTGATCGTTCTGAGCGCCATTACCGAAGTGGTCGACAAGGTTCTTCTGCTGCAGCTTGGCGCCGATGACTACGTTACGAAGCCCTTTAGTCCTCGCGAACTGTTGGCGCGCGTGCAATCTGCGATTCGCCGCCGCCAGCGGAGCGTTCCAGCGACAACCTATCGTTTCGGTGACTGCGAGATCGACTTTCAGAGAATGACGGCGCAACGAGGCGGACAGTCCGTTACCCTTACTTCGCATGAATTCAAGCTGCTGAAGTTCTTTACCGATAACAGCGAACGGGTGCTCAGCCGGGAGGTGCTGTTAAACGAGGTATGGGGGTATAACTTCTATCCAACCACGCGGACGGTGGATAACCAGATTCTCAAGCTGAGACAAAAACTGGAGCCCGATCCGACGAGTCCCCGGCATCTGCTCACGATTTATGGGGCTGGGTATAAGTTCGTCCCATAGGGCGGGGATCGACCAGGAGATCATTTTGGCAATCGTCGAGGGAGCGGCCCGCGAGGAGTCCAAGAGGGGCATTCGAATGCGCGCGCTGCTGGTGGCAGCGATGGCGCTGGTGATAGGAACTGTCACTCTGGCGAGTCTCCAGCTTGTGCGCCGCCAGCTGGGAATTCAGGTCACTGAGAATCTATCGACAGATCTGGCACACTCGGTGGAAACCTTTCACGAACTGCAGGCTCAGCGAATGAACGCTCTAGAGCGCGAGAATGCGCTGCTGGCAGATCTGCCCAGCCTCAAGGCGCTGATGACCACCAGCGACCAGCGCACGATCGAGGATGGAGGTATCGAGTTCTGGAAGGTGAGCGGCAACGACCTGTTTGCGTTGGGGGACAATCAGGATCATGTGATTGCCGCTTACGCAACTGGAAACTCTTCTGCTGCGACGCTTCGCTCGGACCTGCAGAGTGTACTCGCTAAGCCGGAGGTGAAGTATCTTGTTACGGGAGGACGGCTTTACGCCTGTTCGGTGCAGCCGCTCTATTTTGGAAGCGAAAGGAACGGGACGCTTCTCGGCTTTGTGATCAGCGGTTTCGCCGTCGATCGCGATGTGGTCGGTCAAGTCAGCCGGACAACCGCCGTTGAGACCGTCTTCACAAGCCGAGACCAGGTGCTTTCCAGCAGCCTTGCGCCTGCGATCATTAAGGAGCTTACTGCCAGGCCGCTGCCGCTCCCGCACAATCCTGCTGCAGCCGTTTCCCTGACGATTGGAAGCGAGCGATACCTTGCCGCTACGGAAGATCTCTCTTCCAGCGCATCCGCGCCGCTGCAACTGGTTGTGCTGAAGTCCTTCCATCCGGCCGAGCAATCCATCCGTCAAATCGATCGTCTGGTGCTGATCGCCGGACTTCTGGCTCTGGTGATTGGGACGATATTGATGATCGCGCTTTCGAGCGCGGTGACTCATCCGCTCGAAGAGCTCGCGTCAGGGGTTCGCGCCTTCGGCGTTGGCGACAGCTCTCACCACCTGCCAACTCGCGGCACGATGGAGGTGCTCGAATTGAGCACGGCCTTCGCCCGGATGCGTGACGAGATCCAGCAGGCCAACCGCGCGCTGCTGGAGTCGGAACGGCTTGCAACGATCGGCCGCATGGCAAGCTCGGTTTCACATGATCTGCGGCATTATCTGGCCGCAGTTTATGCGAACGCGGAGTTTCTCGCGTCGTCGCCGCTTTCCGAGGCTGAGCGCGCCGAGATCCTCTCCGATATTCGAGTTGCTGTGCACGGCACGACGGAGCTCATCGAGTCGATGGTGATCTTCGGCAGGACGGGAAGCGCGATTCGACGTTCGCACGTGCTGGTTTCATCGCTGCTGGAGCGCGCGATGGCGTTGATCCGCGTGCATCCCGATGCAGCCGGGATTTCGCTTGTGGCTAAGTATGACGATCCGGCTGAAACAGCGGCCGTGCTCGATGGCAAACAGATTGAGCGCGCCATCTATAACCTGATTCTGAATGCATGCCAGTCAGGCTGCACCGCCGCGGCAGAGCCGCAGGTCACGGCAACGCTGGCGGTCGATGGCAGCCGTATTATTGTCGAGGTCAGGGACAACGGCGATGGCGTGCCGGAGAATATACGCACCAGCCTCTTTCAGCCATTCGTGAGCGAAGGGAAACACAAGGGAACAGGGCTGGGGCTTACCTTGGCGCGATGTATTGCCGTCGAGCACGGAGGTGACGTCGTCCTGGTTAGCAGCCGACCCGGAGAGACGATCTTTCGCATGTCGATTGCTCACGGTGTTCTACGGGACGAAGTACCGGCGACAGAGAATCGAGGAAGTGAGGTGGCGGAATGAGAAGCTACTGTTACCACGACGAGAGGCGACGTTCAGGCATCTTGCCCGTCTTACGGTACAGGCTGCCGGGCTTGCTCGGAATGTTTTGCGCGATCGCACTTCCTCTCAATGGGCAAAGCTCCGCGCAGGATGCGCTCGAAACGCGGGTCGAGAAACTGACGGAGGCGATGGCGCGCACCCAGGCTGAACTCGATGAATCGCAAAAACAACTGGAGGAGTTGAGGACGCAAGTTGCGAGTTTACGTCAGCAGATCGCCGCCAAATCGGCTGAGGCAGCGCCCTCTTCCGACGCATCCCAGCTTGCGAAGGCGGTTGACGAGCTTCGTGAGCGCCAAGCGGTTGAGGAGTCGCAGATCGCCACTCACGATCAGTCCAAGGTCGAAAGCGAGTCGAAGTATCCGGTCAAATTGACGGGGCTCATTTTGATGAACGGATTTGTGAATACGCGGCAGTTCGATCTGCCCGCAACGCCTGCTGTTGCGGTGGATGGGCCGGGCAGCACGGGCGCATCCATGCGCCAAACCGTGCTGGGTCTCGATGCGCGGGGGCCACATCTTTTTGGAGCGAGCAGCCACGCGGATATCCACATGGACTTCGACGGCGGTTCACAATCGACTGGCGCGACGGGAGCTTATGCGGGAGGTCTTTTGCGCATGCGTACAGCTCATGGGGCGCTCGACTGGAGACACACCGAAGCATTCTTCTCTTACGATCACCCGGTGATCAGTCCCTATACACCGGAATCACTGAGCGCTGTCGCGCTGCCCGAGCTGGCCTGGTCGGGGAATCTGTGGGCGTGGAATCCGCAGATCGGAGTGACCCATGATCTCTTGAATTCAAACGGACAGCGGTTTCGTATACAGGCGGCCCTGATCGATGTTTTTGATCCTCCGCTGCTCTACACCATTCCTTCTGCAAGCTCCGGAACGGTGACACAACCCAACACAGCGGAGAATAGTCGCTGGCCTGGCGTAGAGACGCGCCTCGCACTCTTGGGAGCCGACGAAGAGAAGAGCGCTCAACTCGGAGCAGGAGGATACTTTGCGACTCATCGCACCTTCAGCGGAATCGATTTCGATTCATGGGCCGGCGCACTGGACTATCGCCAGCCGCTTCCCGGGCGGATGGAGTTCAAGTGCAATTTCTATCGCGGGCAGGCGCTGGGCGGCCTTGGCGGAGGGGGGTACAAGGACTACCTGGCAGGGATGAATCCCCCCAGTGCCGGAGGAATCTACTTCCGCGCGTTCGAGGATGTGGGCGGGTGGGCACAGTGGCATTTGCAGGCGAGCGAGCGGCTGCGGTTCAACGCAGCATTCGGCATCGACAACGTGCCCGCCGGGCAACTGAGGCCTTATGCCGGCCTGCCTAGCGCGCTCTACCAAAATCTTGCGCGCAACCGCACTTTTACAGGCAACGTGATTTATAGCCCTAGCGCTTACCTTCTGTTTTCACTGGAGTACCGGCACCTGGCGAGCTCGCCGGTCGTGGGCCAAACGGCGTCGGGCGACACGATTGGAATCGCAGCGGGGTACAAATTTTGACGATGCGATTGCACAGAACACCATGGCTCTCCGGTGCGCTCATCGCGGTTGCAATGATGACCCATGCCCAGAGCCCGCCGATGGTCGAGGTGCAGATGAGGCTTGCCGGTGCCGATCAGGCTAGGCAGCCAGAGCCCCCCGCCGTGCTCTGGTTGCAACCGCTGCAGGCGATTACGGCGGCGCCAGATCCGCCTGCGGAGAGGTATACGCTTTTGCAGGAGAATAGGATGTTTCGACCGCATCTGCTGGTCGTGCCCGTTGGAAGTGTCGTGCTCTTTCCCAACGCCGATCCTTTCTTTCATAACGTTTTCTCTCTCTTTGACGGCAAGCGCTTCGACCTCGGGCTCTACGAAGCGGGTTCCACACGAGAGGTCAAGTTTTCGCGCGAGGGTGTTTCGTACATCTTCTGCAATATTCACCCGGAGATGAGCGCGGTTGTGCTGGCGCTCTCCACACCCTTCCATGCCATCGCAGATGCACATGGAATGTTTCACCTTCATGAGGTGCCCGAGGGTGATTACGAATTGCACGTCTGGGTCGAGGGCGCCCCGGAAAAGGCGCTTGAGCTTTTCACTCGCCGCATCCATCTCACCGCGAAGTCCGGCGATCTTGGGGAGTTGACGATTCCTGCGACGGTGCGGCGGCCGGCGGAACATCTGAACAAATTCGGTCAGCCGTACGAGCGGAATGCGACGCCCACCTACTGACCAACGGTTTGTCGCGATCGAATGACTGCGGATCGGGCAATCCATGGTAGACTGGCGGCTCAAGAGGCTGCCGGGGATTGGATTCGAAGATCGAGGCCCTGCAGAGAGCGGCCGCAAGCCAAGCAAAGAAAGCAGCGCAGACCAGCCAAGGCGGAACCACCCTGGGCAACGCACACTCAGGCATCGGGGTCCGCCATGGGCCATTGCCCCTTCCCTGTGCGTTAGAGGAGTAGATCATGATTCTCGGATTGAGTCTCTCGACGTTTACTTTCTTGCACGTTCTCGTAAGCCTGATCGGAATCGGTTCGGGATTTGTTGTGGTGCTGGGGCTGATCTCAGGCAACCGCCTTCCCCGTTGGACGGCACTCTTCCTCGTCACGACAGCTTTGACCAGCTTGTCGGGCTTCCTGTTTCCCAACAAGACTATTACGCCTGGGATCGTACTTGGGGTCCTGTCGCTGATCTCTTTGCTGCTGGCGGCGATCGCTCTTTATGGCGGCCGTCTTTCCGGAGCGTGGCGTGGAACCTATGTGATCGATGCGGCGCTCTCGTTGTACTTCAACTTCTTTGTGCTGATCGCGCAGCTCTTCAACAAGGTGCCCGCGTTGAAAGCGATTGCACCGTCGCCGGCGGCACCGGCCTTCGGAATCACGCAATTGATCGTTATGGCAATCTTCGCGGCGCTGACGATTCTGGCGTTGAAGAAGTTTCGGGAATCGCCACGGCAACAGGTTCGAGTCTGGAGCGACCGCTCTTCAAGCTCCGATTGACACATCGCCGCGGCCTATTGCGAATTGGATGTGGCTTACGATTACGCCTCGCGAGTCGAGGGGCACGCCGAGCCTCTCAGCCTTGGCGCGCCCTCCACATGAGATAGAGCGCCCAGGCTGAGAGCGTGCAGTTGTCGCGGATGACTCCGTTGAGCATCATTGCCTCGAACTCTTCGATCGAAACACAGCAGGCCGACAGATCGTACTCTTCTGCATCGGGCATTTTTGCGGATTGAGTCAGGCCGGTGGCGAGGAAGACATGCTGCTTTTGTTTTGCAAAACCATAAGAGATCCACAACTCGCCGAGAAAGGTCATCTGGGCGGCTTCCAGTCCTGTTTCTTCCTTCAGCTCGCCGCGCGCGAGTTCTTCGGGGGAATCGATCTCCATCTCCCAGCCGCCCTGGGGCAGCTCGAGCGCGCGCTCCTGAATGGTGTAGCGGAACTGCTCGACGAGCCATATACGGCCGCTGTCGATGGGTAGAATGATGGCGGAATCGTCCTTCTCGACCACGCCGTAGATGCCCTCTCTGCCGTTGGAGCGGAGAATCTCGTCTTCACGCACGCGCATCCAGTGGTTGCGATAGACCTCGCGGCTGGAGAGAGTCGTAATCGAGGGGACGCCGGTGGGTGCGGCGGGGTTCATTTGGTCTCCTATGAGCGCTTCACTTCACATATCGATGCTATGGCAGCAATCGTCGCTCTCGTTGGATCAAGGATAGGCGAATCGTATGACGCCTTGATGAAAAGAGCTTAGTCCACCCGCATCCGGTACCGGCGTAACCGGCCCATCAGCGACGCGGGCCCGCTCACAGCCAGCCGCACGACGTTGCCCTCGTATTCACGCGAACGCACGTTCATCCCTGCTTCGATCGCCGCAAGCACCGCACCCTCCTGCTGCGGCACGCGCAACTCAGCCTCGATCAGTGGATCGGAGTGCAGGGCGCGATCGATGGCTTGCAGCAATGCGTCAAGACCTTCGCCCGTGCGCGCCGAGAGAGCCACCTCGGTCCCGCTCCCTGAGCCGGCTTCACTGCGCTCATGCAGCCCCTGCCGCTCGTGATCGTCCAGCAGATCGATCTTGTTGAGCACCTCGATGCGCGGCTTGCCGAGCGATTGAAGGTCGCCGAGGACCCGCTCGACCTGAGCCTTTTGTTCCTCTCCGTAAGTAGAAGCCGCATCGCGGATGTGCAAGAGCACCTCGGCCTCGGCGACTTCTTCCAACGTGGCCCGGAAGCTCGTCACAAGCGTGTGGGGCAGGTTGCGAATGAAGCCGACGGTGTCGGACAAGAGGACCTTGCGCCGGCTGGGAAGCTCGATGGCTCGCAGCTTCGGGTCGAGCGTGGCGAACATGCGCGGCGACGCCAAGACCTCGGCTCCGGTGAGGCGATTAAAGAGCGTGCTCTTGCCGGCATTTGTGTACCCGACCAGAGCAACGGTAGGCACAGGCACCGATTCGCGGCGCTGCCGTTGCTGCCGGCGCACACGGCGAACCGAGTCCAGTTCAAGCTTGAGATGGTCGATGCGGCGCTGGATCTGCCGCCGGTCGGTTTCAAGCTTGGTTTCTCCGGGACCACGGGTGCCGATGCCGCCGCCCAACTGCGACATCGCCTTGCCTTTTCCCGCCAGGCGGGGCAGCATGTACTCCAGCTGCGCCAGCTCGACCTGCAGCTTGCCCTCGCTGGTGCGGGCATGGCGGGCGAAGATATCGAGAATCAGCTGCGTTCTGTCGAGCACGCGGCAGGGCAGGGCGGCCTCAAGATTGCGCAACTGGGTCGGCGTGAGGTCGTGGTCAAAGAGCACCAGATCGGCCTCGGTCGAGACAGCGAGACCGGCGATCTCTTCGACTTTGCCTGTGCCGATCATGGTGGCGGGATCGGGATGGGCCCGCCGCTGCAAGACCTCGGCGACGACCCGGCCTCCTGCGCTTCCCACCAGCTCGCGAAACTCGGCGAGGGACTCTTCCGCGTCCAGCTCCGTGGAAGGGCGTGGCTGAAGTGCTCTGGAATTTTCTGGAAGATCGATGGGCTGCGGCCGATCTTCGTCTGGCAGGGCCTCCTCCCCGCGCGCAGCTTGCCGCCGCGCGCCAGTCAAGGCTGCGCGCGCGACGCGCCGACGCGCACCGAGGTCCAGACCTACGAGAACCGCTCGCTCCGGGCCGCCAGCGCCGTCCACACGATCTTGCTCAGCAGACAACCGAGGGCGTCCCACGCCCGTTATCGGGGTTCACCGATGACGGTTGGCGTAATCGGCACCGGGACCGGCGCCGGTCCAATGCCGTTGATGGCGGTGACCGGACGGTGCTCGCTATGCAGCACAGCCCGATTGCTTACCACGGTCGATATGGCGTGCTTGAAGATCAACTGTTCCTGACTGTTGTTTTCAAGAAGCACGGAGTACTTGTCGAAGGAGCGGATCTTGCCAGTCAGCTTGACGCCGCTGACGAGGTAAACCGTGATGGGGGTTTTGTCCTTGCGAACCGTGTTCAGGAAGGTGTCCTGGATATTTTGTGCCGGCTTATTCTCCATTGCCGATCTCCTGCCTTTTTCTTTTGGGGGTGAACGCAATTGAATCATGCGTTTTCGTGCAATTCGACGGGCGCGGCTCCGGAAGCCCCGGAGCTGCCTTTTCCCGCAATGTGACTACTCTATAAGGCCTAGCGAAGCTTTTCAACCTCGAGGCGAACAATCTTCTTCAGTCCGGCCGGTAATCCGGGTTCGGTTTTGGGAGGCGGGTTCGGCAGGGCTGGTAGCATGGGGTTGTGAAGGCCGCCTCGAACCCGCCTCAGAGCTCCGCTCCGACGGTCCAGTCCGTGCCGATGCTGGACCTGAAACGCCAGTACCATCCCCTGCAGAAGGAGCTGCTTGAGGCCGTCGGGAAGGTGCTTGAGGCACAACAGTTTATCCTCGGCGAACCGGTTGATGCTTTTGAACGCTCCGCGGCGAAGCAGTTGGGGGTGACAAACGCCGTGGGCTGCTCGTCGGGAACCGACGCCCTCTGGCTGGCGCTCGCCGCCGCCGGAATCGGTCCGGGCATGGCCGTAGTCACGACGCCATTCAGTTTTTTTGCCTCCGCCAGCGCCATCCTGCGCGCCGGGGCAACGCCGCTGATGGCCGACATCGAACCGACGACCTTCAACCTCGATCCCAAGGCAGTGGAGACCGTCCTCGACGGGGAGCGCGGAGCGGAGGTGAGGGCTATTTTGCCGGTTCACCTTTTCGGCCAGTCGGCCGATTGGTTGGCTTTTGGCCGACTTGGAGAAGAGCGTGGCCTGAAACTGATTGAAGATGCCGCCCAGGCCTGGGGCGCCGAGTGGAATGGCGTAAAGGCCGGTTCGCTTGGCGATGCGGCAGCCTTCAGCTTTTATCCCACAAAAAACCTGAGCGCGGCGGGCGACGCGGGCATGATTACGACCAACTCGGACGAGGTCGCCGAGCGAGCCCGGATGCTGCGCCAGCACGGTATGCGCCGCAGATACTACCACGACGAGGTCGGCTGGAACACGCGCATGGACGGGATTCAGGGAGCGATTCTGGGCGTCAAGCTCAAGTACATCGATGGCTGGAATCAGGCGAGGCGCACGACGGCCCGGCGCTATCATGCGCTCTTTCATGCCGCGGGCTTGGTCGAGGCCGGCCCGTACCCCGTGTACGGAGTCGTGCTTCCGCACGAGGTCGCAGGCACGCGCCACGTCTGGCACCAGTACGTGATCCGCACGGTGCGGCGTGACGCCTTGCGTGCTTTCCTCACGGAGCGGAAGATCGGATCGGAGATCTACTACCCGCTCCCGCTGCACCTGCAGGAGGCATTGAAGAGCCTCGGCTACAGCGAAGGCAGTTTTCCCGAGGCTGAACGAGCCGCCCGCGAAGTTCTTGCGTTGCCGATCTTCCCCGAGCTGCGCGAAGACGAGCAGCAGACTGTGGTCGCGGCGATCGCCGAGTTTCTAAGCTGAAAAGTGGTGAAAAACAAGGCGGAAACAGCAAAACCCTTGCCGGACTGAAGGCTTGTCTTGGTCATGAGAGAATGCTCTCGGCGGCCTTTTCCGTTGCCAGATCCCCAGCTCCCGGAAAAACACCATGGCATTATCCTCAGGCGTATTGAATCTTCTCTTTGGACGCCCGCTGGCCACCAGCGAAGAGCGGGCCGAGCACATTGGACCGATCGCGGGCATTCCCGTCTTTGGGCTGGACGCACTTAGCTCAGCCGCGTACGGACCGGAGGCCGCGCTCACGCTGCTGATTCCTCTGGGCCTCATGGGCGTGCATTACATCGTGCCGGTGAGTGCGGCGATTGTGATTTTGCTCGGCATCGTCTACTTTAGCTACCGGCAGACGATCGACACCTACCCCACAGGCGGAGGGTCTTACACTGTAGCTTCTCAGAATCTGGGCGAGGGTGCGGGCCTGCTTGCGGCAGCCGCCCTGATGATCGACTACACTCTGACAGCCGCGGTGGGTATCTCGGCCGGTGTCGGCGCACTCATCTCAGCCGTCCCCAGCTTGCAACCGCACACCCTGCAACTGTGTCTTGCCGTGCTGGCCATTCTCACCTTGATCAATATGCGCGGCGTCCACGACACCGGCGTTGCCTTCATGATTCCCACTTACCTGTTTGCGGGGACACTCTTGATCGTGATCGGAGCCGGCGTCTGGCAGGTACTGAAGAGCGGAGGGCATCCCCATCCGGTCACAGCATTGCCGCCCGTATCCCCGGCCAGCGCCGCGGTCAGCCTATGGCTGCTGCTCAAGGTCTTTTCGTCCGGATGCACGGCGATGACGGGCGTTGAGGCGGTGAGCAACGGCGTGATGGCCTTCCGCGACGACACGCGCAAAAACGCGAAGATCACGCTGACGATCATCATCGTTCTGCTCGCAATGCTGTTGGCCGGCATCGCTATCTTGTGCCGCGCCTACGGCATCGTCGCCACCAACCCCGAAGGGCCGGGCTACGAAAGCGTGCTCTCCATGCTGACCCGCGCCGTGATGGGCCATGGCTGGTTTTATTACGTCACCATCGGCTCGGTGCTGCTGGTCCTGGCGTTGTCTGCCAATACCGCCTTCGCGGATTTTCCAAGGTTGACTCGCGCGATCGCTATCGACGACTACATGCCTCACGTCTTCATGCTGCGCGGCCGCCGGTTGCTTTACTCCTGGGGCATCTATGTTCTGGTAGCTCTCACGGCAATCCTGCTGACCGTCTTCGGCGGCGTGACGGACCGCCTGATTCCACTCTATGCCATTGGCGCATTCCTGGCCTTTACGCTCTCGCAGGCCGGCATGGTGATGCATTGGAGACGGCAGATTCCACCCCACGGACCAAGACCTGTCCCTGGGGGCCCTGGGGGCAACGCGCGGCTGCGCATGTTTGTCAATGGTCTCGGGGCCACTGCGACGGGCATCACGGCCATTGTGGTGCTGGTGGCCAAATTCTCTGAAGGCGCATGGATCACGGCCCTGCTGATCGTGCTCATGATCGTACTGATGCGCGCAGTGAAGCGCCACTATCTTGAAGTGGCCAGGGAGACGGCCTGCGATCGACCGATCGCTCCCACCGAGATCAGCGAGCCCATCGTTGTGGTGCCTGTCGATCGCTGGAACCGGATTACGGAAAAGGCTCTCTCGTTTGCTCTGAGCATGTCATGCGATATTCGCTGCGTGCACGTACAGACCGGCGAGCAGGTCGACCCGATCTGCCAGAACTGGGAGAGAGACATCGCTGGTCCGTTGCGCAAGGCCGGCAAATGCGTTCCCAGGCTCGAAATCCTGCAATCGCCCTTCCGCTACGTGCTGACGCCCATGATCGATTACATTCTGGCGTTGGAGAAAGAGTGCGGCGCGCGCAAGATCTGCGTGCTTGTGCCGGAGCTGGTGGTTCACCACTGGTGGGAGTATTTTCTTCATAACCGCCGTGCAGATTTGCTAAAGGTGGTTCTGCTTGTTCGCGGCGACCGGCGCATCGTTGTCATCAACATTCCCTGGTATCTCGAAGGGCATTGAGGGAGCCGGAGTCTACTCGGCCCGTGATCCCTGACCACGATCCCTGTCATTGTTGCTGCTGCATTTGCTGCAAATCGATAAAGGGAATGGGGGTCTCGGGCGGTTGCTGGGCGCGTTCCACCAGCACGCTCCAGTCTTCCGGGATGGGCAGGTTGCGATCGAGTGCCGGGGGCTCGGCGCTGGCCTCTACATGCACTGCCACATAAAGCTCGCTGTCTGTGCTGCCGCGGAAGATGCCGTGCGTGGGCGGAACATCGGCGTAATCGCGGCCCACCGCGGTTCGGATATGGCGATGGTGCGCGATGAGATTGTTGGTCGGGTCGAAGCCTACCCAGCCCAGCTGCGGCAGGAGCACATCGACCCATGCGTGCGTGGCGTCTGGAGTCGAACGGTCGTGGTCCTCGCTGGCGCGATAGAGATAGCCGGAGACATAGCGCGCCGGAATCTTGACGTGGCGCAGCAGTGCAATCATGGTGTGGGCAAAGTCCTGGCAGACGCCCTTGCCATTGACGATGGCCTCGTCGATCGGCGAGTCGACACGCGTCGAGCGGGGTTCGTAGTCGAAGTAGTTAAACAGCCTCTGATTCAGCTCCTGAACCAGCATCAAAGGATCGTCGCGGCGGGTAACTCCCATCTGTTTGGCCAGCAGCGTGAGCGCAGGGGTCTCGACCGCAAACCTCGAAGGCAAAAGCATCTCCCTGTAGTCGCCGGCCTCGACCATTTCATCGAGAGCACCCCACGCGTCGGGCGAGAGGAAGCCGGGAAGGTCGGGCAGCGCCTGCTGCTCGACGACCGATTCGGCGACGATGACCAATTGATTGTGTTCGCCGGGAATGTCGAAGTGCTGCACGGTGTTGCCCTGGTGGTCGCGGTAGCTGAAGACGCGGCAGCGCGGGCTGACTGACAGGGAGAATGTGAGGCAGTGCTGATTGGAGTCCGAGCGCGGGTGCATGCGCGTCTCCATGATGCTCTCGCTGATGGGCCGTGAGTAGCGGAAGCGCGTGAGGTGCCGGATAAAATAGAAGTTCATGATTGCTCTCTTTAGCTGGCCAGCGCCGATTGAATCGAATAGTGCACATAGTAGCGGTAGATCAGTTCGTGAATGCGCAGGCACTGCTCGCGGATGTTATGCAGGAAGGCGGAGGTGTCGCCGTGAAGGATTTCGCCGATGGTAGTGTAGTCAAGCATGGCATGCAGGCGGCCCACGCCCGAGACCAGCTCAACAGGCGGACGGCGGCCGCCGGTGCGCTGGATCGACTCGATCACATCGCGCATGCTATCGACGCAGTAGCGAATGGCGTGCGGAAAGTCGCGATTGAGCAGCAGGAACTCCAGAATGCGGGCGGGAGAAACGTCAGCGGTATAGACCTGGCAATAGGCTTCGAAGGAAGTGCAGCAGCGCAGCAGGCCAACTAACTCAAGATACTGATGACCCTCATATTCGTGCTCCTGAGGATGAAAGATCTCGGGTTGGTAGACCTCAAGCATGGTAGCTGTGGCATAGGCGCGCTCAAGGTTGCGGCCCAGCCGGATGAATTGCCAGCCGTGGCCGTGGATCATCGTGCTATTGCTGACTCCCGTGAAGAGATGGATGCCGTCGATGATGGAGGCGAGGGCATCGCCGATGCTGGAGGTGAATTGCGCCTCGGTCTGGGGCGAGTGAATCTGATGATAGAGCCGGTTGAGGCGCTGCCATTGTTCGGTGGAGATTTCCTCGCGGACCTGGCGGGCGTTCTCGCGCGCGCCATTGACGCAGAAGGTGACCGCGGCGTGATTGAGGTTGTCGAAGACCAGCTTATGGGCCATCGCTTCCAGATTGCCGTTCCAATCGAGGCCCGCCGGTTTGCCCAGCGCAGCCACCAACCGCTGCCAGCGCTCGCGTTCGCTCGCTGCGCCGGGATCGAGCATCAGGGTCATCGTCACATCGAGCTGGCGCACAGTGTTCTCGGCGCGCTCAAGGTAACGGCTCATCCAATAGAGACTGTCGGCAACCCGCGATAGCATCGTCTTGCTCTCCTCACGCTAAGGTCGTTTCGTCTTCCAGAATCCAGGTGTCTTTGCTGCCGCCGCCCTGCGACGAGTTCACTACCAGCGAGCCTTTTTCAAGAGCTACGCGCGTCAGCCCGCCCGGCACGATATTCACCTTGTCGCCAAAGAGGATGTATGGGCGCAGATCCACGTGGCGCGGCTCCAGATGATTGCCGATCAGGCACGGTGCGCGCGAGAAGTCTAGTGTCGGCTGGGCAATGTAGTTGCGCGGGTTGGCCTCGATCTGCCGCGTAAAATCCTCGCGCTGTTTGGCTGTCGAATGCGGGCCGATCAGCATTCCATAGCCGCCGCTCTCGCCGACGGCCTTCACCACCAGCTTTTCAAGATTGGCGAGTACGTGGCGGCGCTGCTTCTCGTCGCCCAGCAAGTATGTCTCGACGTTCGGCAAGATCGCATCTTCATTCATGTAGTAGCGGATCATCTGCGGCACATAGGCATAGACAGCCTTGTCATCGGCGAGTCCCGTGCCAAATGCGTTGGTTACCGTTACGTTGCCGGCGCGATAGGCGTTGAAGAGCCCGGCACAGCCCAGCGACGAATCGGCGCGAAAGACCAGTGGATCGCTGAAGTCGTCGTCCACGCGGCGATAGATCACGTCGACACGCTTGAGGCCGTCGGTCGTGCGCATGTAGACGATGTTGTCGTGAGTCACCAGATCGCGGCCCTCGACGAGGTCGATGCCCATTTGACGGGCGAGAAACGTGTGCTCGAAGTACGCGGAGTTGAAGACGCCCGGCGTCAGCAGCACGATATTCGGCTCCGGCCGTCCCTCCGGCGCGAGAGACCGCAGCGTGGCCAGCAGCAGTTGAGGATAGTGTTCGATGGGACGGACACCGTAGCTCGAGAAGAGTTGCGGAAAGGTGCGCTTCATGACACGCCGGTTGGTCAGCATATAGCTGACGCCGGAGGGCACGCGAAGATTGTCTTCGAGGACCACGAACTCGCCGTTGTTGAGCCGCAGCAGATCTGAGCCGACGACCGCGATGTATACATTGCGCGGCACCTGCAAGCCGCGCATCGGCCGCCGGTAGTGCTTGCAGCTGTAGACTAATTCGCTGGGAATTACACGGTCATTGAGGATCTTTGCGTCGGAGTAAATGTCGCGCAAAAAGAGATTGAGAGCGGTGATGCGTTGGGTCAGGCCTCGCTCAATGCGATCCCACTCAGTGGAGGTTACTAATCGCGGCAACAGATCGTAGGGAAAGATGCGCTCGGTGCCCTCGTCGCGCCCGTAGACGGTAAAGGTGATGCCCTGAGTGAGGAATGCGAGATCCGCCGACTGCTTGCGTCGCTGTAACTCATCCTCGGGCAGGCGCGCCAAGGTCTCAGCCAGAGCGCGATAGTGGGGACGCACCATTCCGGCCGCCTCGCGCATCTCGTCGAATGCCCGATCAAGCGGATAGTCTCCGTACAGCGAATCCATCTCCAACGGGTGGCCGGCACTCATTTGGGCTTGCAGCTTTCCTTGCAGGGAATTCAGGGCGGCGATCCTACTGCGTCCTGTTAAAGCTATCCTACCCGACGCCCGTACTTTAGCTTTATCAGAGGGGGCATAAAGGACATGTGAGGAAATCAGAAAGAGCTGCGACCTAGCCTGCCGGCGATGCCTGATATTGCTGGTCGCTCACCTGTTCCATCCAATCTACCGTCTTGCCATCGAGCATCTCCTGAATGGCAATGTGAGTCATCGCGGTTCCCGGCGCCGCTCCGTGCCAGTGCCTCTCTCCCGGGGCAAACCAGATGACATCGCCAGGTCTGATCTCCTCGATTGGACCGTCCCAGCGCTGTGCCCGGCCACAGCCGGAGGTGACGATCAGGGTTTGGCCGAGCGGATGGGTATGCCATGCGGTACGCGCCCCCGGCTCGAAAGTGACACTGGCGCCGACGACGCGTGCGGGCTCGAGGGCCTCAAAAAGAGGATCGATCCGAACTGTACCTGTGAAATACTCCGTCGGCCCCTTGCGTGAAAGCTGGGAACCGTTTCGCTTAATCTCCATCTTCTGCTCCCCTTTGAGATTGGATGCCAAACTAGTTCGTCCCATTCACATTTTCAGTTGAGAAAGCCGGTTTAACGATCCTTCTGTTCTGGCTCCCTGGTGAAGAGATGGAAGGTGACGCTATCCCAGGCGTTATGGATGCTGATCAGGAGTAGCAGAAGCATCGCTGCCGCAATGCAAAACAACGACCTGCACAACTGCCAGCGGGCTGCAAATGCAGAAGCGACGAGTGCCGAGTAGGCAACAAGCGGCAGAACCGCATGAAAGAGCCAATCTTCGAACTCGGGCCGGTAAAGAGCCAGCCGCTTGAGACGTAACGTGACAACGATGCCATAGACGACTCCGGCAAGCCCTGTAGATCCCACAAGAACAGCCAACGGGAGGATCGTGTGCCACGGCGCGCATAACGCTGCCGCCAGAAAGAGCACAGCCGTCATGTGAACGATTGCCGGCGTGGAGAATGCCTGACCGCCCTGAGCAAGAGTGCCAGTCCGGATGAGACCTGAGATCAGTGCGATCACGACGAACTGCAGTCCGATCAGAGCGCCTGCCGAGGAGCCGACAACCACGTAAAAGTTCTGCCATTCTGTGAGAGGTGTCATGGATTCCGCCGAAACTCCGAGGTGGGACCATGATACCTCGTCTGATTTGCAAGTTGCCGAAGCGGCGTCTACAGCGGCTTCGTAAGATTCCGCCTACCGTCCGGTCATTTCTTCAAGAGCTACAGGGTACCGAGCGCCTTCAATCTTGATCTTTGCAAGGGCATCTTCGATCTTGCTGAGGTCTTCTGCTGAAAGCTCAAGTGTAGCGGCTCCGATATTCTCTTCGAGGCGATGGAGCTTGGTTGTGCCTGGAATCGGCACGATCCACGGCTTCTGGGCGAGCAGCCAGGCCAGCGCGATCTGCGCGGGTGTTGCGTTCTTCTGAGCTGCGATCGCGCCCAGAAGATCGACGAGCTTCTGGTTCGCAATGCGCGCCTCTGGCGTGAAGCGCGGGATCGTACTGCGAATGTCGGATTTCTCAAAGGTCCGGGTTTCATCCATCTTGCCGGTCAGGAAGCCTTTTCCGAGCGGACTGAAGGGCACAAAGCCGATGCCGAGTTCCTCAAGGGTGGGGATGATCTCCTCCTCGGGGGTGCGATACCAGAGCGAGTACTCGCTCTGCAGGGCGGTGACGGGTTGCACAGCATGAGCGCGGCGAATGGTCTTTGCGCCAGCCTCGGACATGCCGAAGTGCTTGACCTTGCCCTGCTGGATCAGGTCCTTGACTGCGCCGGCGACGTCTTCGATGGGTACATTGAGATCGACGCGGTGCTGGTAGAAAAGATCGATGACATCGGTCTTGAGACGCTTGAGCGAGGCCTCCGCGACCATGCGAATACGCGCTGGGCTGCTGTCCGTTCCCTTCGGGCCGCGGCTTCCATCGGCGTTGATATCGAAGCCGAACTTGGTGGCGATGGCGACCTTTTCACGGAAGGGCTCGAGAGCCTCGCCCACAAGCTCTTCGTTGTTGAACGGGCCGTAGACCTCAGCTGTGTCGAAGAAGGTGACACCGCGCTCGACTGCCGCACGGATCAGAGCGATCGAATCCTTCTTCTCAGGGAATGGAGCATAGGAGAAGGTCATTCCCATGCAGCCAAGGCCGATCGCCGATACCTCAAGATTGCTGTTTCCCAGTTTGCGTTTTTGCATTGTTTCTCTCCTGCCATTTGTCGGGACGTGTTCGGGCCAGGACGCTGCGGATCAAACCGAAGCGTCCTGGCCGGATGCTATTCAGATTTGAGAGACGCCATATCGATGGAGAAGCGATACTTCACATCGGACTTAGCTAGCCGTTCGTAAGCTTCGTTGATTTTTTGAATTGGGATGACTTCGACGTCGGCGGTGATGTTGTGCTTGCTGCAGAAATCGAGCATTTCCTGGGTCTCGGCGATGCCGCCGATCAGCGAGCCGGAGAAACTGCGGCGCGCAAAGATGAGCCCGAAGACGGAGACAGGCAGCGGCGTTTCGGGCGCGCCCACCATTGTGATATTGCCGTCTCGGCGCAGCATGCCGATGTAGGCGTTGATGTCGTGATTGGCGGCCACTGCGTCGAGGATGAAGTCGAAGCTGCCGGCGTGCTTGGCCATCTCATCGGCGTTGCGCGAGATGACGACCTCATCGGCGCCGAGGCGAATCGCGTCGTCCTTTTTGCCGGCGGAGGTGGTGAAGACGACGGTGTGGGCACCCAGAGCGTGCGCGAACTTGACGCCCATGTGGCCGAGTCCGCCGAGACCGACGACGCCGACCTTCTTGCCTCTGGTGACGCCCCAGTGGCGCATCGGCGAGTAGGTGGTGATTCCGGCGCAGAGCAGGGGCGCGGTTCCGGCGAGATCGAGATTCTTCGGAACGCGGAGAACGAAGCGCTCGCTAACGACGATGCTGTCAGAGTAGCCGCCATAGGTGACGCCGCTGGTGTGCTTATCGGGGAAGTTGTAGGTGAGGACCATATTCGGGCAAAACTGCTCGAAGCCGGCCTTGCACTCCGGGCAAGTGCCGTCGGAGTCGACCAGGCAGCCCACGGCGGCAAGATCGCCGGCTTTGAATCTGGTCACGGCGGAGCCGACCTTGGTCACGCGGCCTACGATCTCATGGCCTGGAACGCAGGGGTAAACGGTGGGCATGAGGCCGCTCCATTCATTGCGGGCCTGATGCAGATCTGAGTGGCAGATGCCACAAAAAAGGATTTCGATCTGGACATCGTGCTCGGTGGGTTCGCGGCGCGCGATGGTGGTCGGGACGAACGGCGAAGTCGCACTGGCAACGGAGTAAGCTTTTGCGTTGTACATAAAGATCTTCAACCTCCTCGGCTGATGATAATCGTGAGACGAGCAACGTGACGTAAATCAGAGTACGAAAGATGCTCGCATGAGCGGTATCCCGATCCTGCCAACCTATTGCCTATTCCTGTCGATGCTGGCAACTTTGTGCACTGCATCGAGTGTTTGCTGCTACTTTTGATTTGAAGGAGCGATTGAGGGTCCAGATGGCAAAGCGAAAAGGTACGAGTGGAGAGGCGCGGGCCGAAGTGGTCGAGATGCGTGCCGGCTTGGCGCGCAAAATCGCCGCTCACATCGCGCTGGAGGGCAAGGAGACAACGGCAGTGCCAGGGCTGAGCCTTTACCGGAAGAGTGCCCCGACGGAATGCGCCTCTGCCGCCTACGAGCCTGAACTGATTGTCTTCGTGCAGGGAGAAAAGAGGATCACTTTCGCGGTACGGTCTACGTTTGCAACGACTCCACATTTCTGCTGACCTCGATCGATTTGCCTGTGGTGAGCCAGGTGACAAAGGCATCAATAGAAGAGCCGATTCTGGCCATGATGCTGAAGCTCGAGATGCCGGTGGTGAGGGAGATCCTCAGCCAGGACGAGTTTCGGTCGACGGATGTCTCAGCGGGAGCGCGCGGCATGGCAGCGGGCGTTACGTCGGTCGAACTGCTCGGCGCGTGTTCGCGCCTGCTGGATCTTCTGGATTCGCCGCGGGACATTCCCTTTCTTGCGAGCCTGATGCAGCGGGAGATCATCTACCGGCTGTTGCGGAGCACAGTTGGAAGGCATCTGAGCGCCATCGCCACACTGGGCGAGCAGAGCAATCGCACGGCCAGAGCTGTCGGCTGGCTCAGGTCGAATTACGACAAACCGCTGCGCGTGGAGGAACTCGCATCGGTTGCGCAGATGGGCGTCTCCACGTTGCATCATCACTTCCGTTCGCTGACGGCGATGAGTCCCTTGCAATATCAGAAGAGGCTGCGGTTGCACACCGCGCGGGTGCGGATGCTGACAGAGGGCATCGATGCCGCGAGTGCGGCCTTTGAGGTTGGCTATGAGAGCGCAAGCCAGTTTAATCGCGAGTATAGCCGTCTCTTTGGCCTACCGCCAATGCGAGATATCAAATCCTGCCGGCTCGCGGGCGTCGCGGCGGGCGGCGATTCAACAGAGGCCTGACCAAGCAAAAAAATCCCCCGCCGAAAGACGGGGGACTGCTGGTTGAAATGGCAGGCGCTGCTTCAATTGCTGAAGAGCAGGATGCCCGCGGGCTTTTCTTCGCCGGCATTCTCGTCGGAGCTGACCGGCCGGTAGTAGAGCTGGTCGGCGTCGAGATAGACCTCGAGGAAAGCCGGGCGCGCGGTGATTTGACCCGCGATCAGGGCCTCCGACAAAGGATCCTCGACGTAGCGCTGCAGGGCGCGGCGCAGCGGACGTGCTCCGTAGCTGCGGTCGATGAGGGTCTTGTCCATGATCCACTTCTTTGCATCCTCAGTGACCGAGATGGTGATGGATTTCTGCGCCAGATTTGCGTTCAACTGCTGAACCAGCAGTTCGACGATCTGGATCAGATCCGCGTCGGAGAGCGACTGGAAGAGAATCACTTCATCGAGGCGGTTGAGGAACTCGGGGTTGAAGGTCTTCTTGACCTCCTGCCGGACCAATTCCTCCACCTTCTCGCTGACCAGATCTTCGCGGTCACTGGCAAAGCCCAACCCCTGCTTCTTCTGCAGGTGCCGCGCGCCGATATTCGAGGTCATGATGAGGATGACGTTTTTGAAGTCGACGGTGTTGCCCAGGCCGTCGGTCAACTGGCCGTCCTCAAAGACCTGCAAGAGAATGTTGAAGACATCGGGGTGCGCCTTTTCGATTTCGTCGAGCAGAACCACCGAATAAGGCGAACGCTTGACCCGCTCGGTAAGCTGGCCTCCCTCTTCGTAGCCCACGTAGCCCGGAGGCGAACCGATGAGCTTGGAGACGGAGTGCTTCTCCATGAACTCCGACATATCGAAGCGGATGAGCGCCTTGTCGGAGCCGAAGAGGAACTGCGCCAGCGTGCGGGCCATCTCTGTTTTGCCGACGCCGGTGGGCCCGAGGAAGAGGAAGCTTCCGATAGGCCGGTGCGGCGATTTGAGGCCTGCGCGTGAACGACGAATGGCGCGAGCCAGCGCACTGATGGCCTTCTCTTGCGAGATGACGCGCTTGTGCAGCTCTTCCTCGACACGCAGCAGCTTCTGCGTTTCTTCTTCCTTGATGCTGGTGATCGGGACGCCAGTCCAGCGGCTGACAACGTCCTCGATGTCTTCGCGGCCCACGATGCCGGCAGCGGAGTCGTCGAGGTGATACTTGTCGCGCATCGAGCGCAAGGTCTCGCGCTCTTTGCGTTCCTCGTCGGAGTAGAAGCGCGCCTTCTCGAACTCGTGGTTGGCGATGGCCGAGTCCATGCGGTGCACGATGAACTTGATGCGCTTCTGGACCTCGGTGATCTCCTCGGGCAACGAGGTCTGGCGCAGCTTGACGCGCGCGCCGGCCTCGTCGATCAGGTCTATCGCCTTGTCAGGCAGGAAGCGATCGGGGATGTAGCGATTGGAGTGCGAGACAGCAAACTCGACCGCGGCGTCCGTGTAGCTGACGGCGTGGAATTTCTCGTAGCGGTCCTTGATGCCGTGGATGATCTTGATTGCATCGACCTCGTTGGGCGGTGGCACCTTGACGGCCTGGAAGCGGCGCTCGAGAGAGCGATCCTTCTCGATCGACTTGCGGAACTCGGCCGGTGTGGTCGCGCCGATGCACTGGATTTCTCCGCGCGAGAGGGCAGGCTTGAGGATGTTGGCTGCATCGAGCGATCCCTCGGCCGAACCCGCACCGACCAGCGTGTGCAGCTCGTCGATGAAGATGATCGAGTTTTGATTTTCCATCAGCTCTTTCATGATCGTCTTGAGCCGCTCTTCAAACTGGCCGCGGTATTTGGTGCCCGCCACGATGAGCGAGAGGTCGAGACCAAGCACGCGCTTTTCGGCAAGGAAGCTCGGCACCTCGCCGTCTGCAATGCGCTGCGCAAGGCCTTCGACGATGGCGGTCTTGCCAACGCCAGGCTCGCCGATCAGGACTGGATTGTTTTTGGTGCGGCGGCAGAGAATCTGGACGACGCGCTCCAATTCTCCGTCGCGGCCAACGAGCGGGTCGAGCTGCCCATCCATCGCCGCCTGAGTGAGGTCGCGGCTGAACTCTGCCAGCAGGCTCGACTCGCGCTGCCGTTGTTGCGGCGGGGTCTTCTCCTGCGCGGTTCGACCGAGATCTTCGCGAATCTGCGCCAGCTTCAGGCCGCGCTCCTGCAGGATCTCCGAGGCGAAGCACTTCTCCTCGCGCAGCAGGCCCAGGAGCAGATGTTCTGTTCCGATGTGCTTGTGGCCGAGCCGCTCGGCCTCTTCCGCGGCATAGGCAAGCACGCGTTTGCACTCATTCGAAAGCGGCAGGTCCACTGAGGTCGAGACCTTTTCGCGGATCGTCGTATGCGCCTCAATCTGCTTGCGAATCGACTCCACCGAAGCGTGTGAGCGCAGGAATCGGTTGGTTAATGCTTTGTCCTCGCGCAAAAGCCCGAGCAGCAGGTGCTCGGTTTCGATATAGGGCGAGCCAAACTGGCTGGCCTCATACCGCGCGAAGAAGATCACGCGCCGTGCCTTCTCCGTATAGCGTTCGAACATTGGTCCCCCTTGTACCGGCTATCGGCTGGATTGGCCGTCCGGTTTACGTCACCCCAACGACGAAGATCTGTCGTCGGGGACGCCGCTTCCGGCTTCAGCCTACCTGCACGCGCCTTCTCATCTCATCGCCGCCGGGGACCCTGGGAAAGCTGCATTCGGCCCCGAAAAGCTCTTTTAGGATGGCTTCGGTCCTTCCTTTGCACCTAAGTCTTTTGCGATCATGCTGCAGAAGAGAGTTCCATCCCGTCCTTCCAACCGTGAAGGTTAAAGAATCATCCGTTCGCGATTGGCTAATAGTTAAGACTCAAAAACTCGCGAAATGGCGCAATTCTTTGGGTCAAAGTTGCTCACTGTCAAACAGCTCCGGGAGCGTTTGCCGGAGCCGCAATCTGTCCCGTGGCCAACTTTCCAGCCTCTAGCCGCAAGATTCGCGTACAGCGCGCCGCCAAGTCAAGGTTGTGCGTCACAAGGATCGAGGTCAGGCCGTGGCTGGCGTGCAACCTTTCGATCAGGTCAAAAACACGCCCGGCGGTGGTTTCGTCGAGATCGCCGGTTGGTTCGTCGGCCAGCAACAGCCGAGGGTTGTTGACCAGCGCGCGAGCCAGAGCGATACGCTGTTGCTCGCCGCCGCTGAGCTCTCCCGGACGATGGTCGCTACGATCTTCCAGACCAACCTCGGCGAGCCAGGTAACTGCCTTTGCAAGGGCTTCGGATTTGCGCAGGCCGCGCGCCATCAATGGCATGGCAACGTTTTCCAAGGCCGTAAACTCAGGCAACAAATAGTGAAACTGCCAAACGTATCCGATCTCGCGATTGCGAAAGGTAGCCGCTTCGCGCTGCGAGAGCCGCGCCACGCCGGTGCCGGCACAATTAACTGTGCCTCCGGTTGGCGCATCCAGTGCGCCCAGAATGTGCAAAAGAGTACTCTTGCCTGCGCCCGACTGGCCGACAATTGCGACCATTTCGCCGGTTTCGATCTCAAAGTCCAGGCCACGGAAGAGCGTGAGCGCGCCGCGGGCAGTCGTGTAGGTCTTTTCGAGGTTTCGAACCTGGATGATCGGCTGGATGGAGGGCTTCTCGGTGGTCTCGGCACGCGAGTCCGAAGCCCGCGCGGTGCGGGTCTCCTGGTCGGCCGCCGCTGGAGAGGGATGGGTCATCCGGCTGACTTTATTTTACTGTGCTGGGCTTAGGTTTCGCGTCTCAGCTAGCAGAGTTTCAATATTCAACTTTGTTGGTCGAGGCAAGCCACGCGGCGAAGCTGGCCCAGGCATTTTCGCCGAGCAGTTGCGTCGTGGGAAGAAGTTTGCGCTCGGCGCTGCCCTTGCGCAGTTCACGGTAGAGAAGGTCATCATCGAAGCCGGCGCGCGCGGCGTCGGCAGCGCTGGCGCCGAAATAAATCGCATCCATCCGCGCCCAATGCGCAGCGGCGAGGCACATGGGGCAGGGTTCGCAGCTCGTGTATAGCTGGCAGCCAGCAAGCGAGAAAGTGTCCAGCGCTTTGGCGGCGGCGCGGATGGCATTCACCTCGGCATGAGCTGTGGGGTCAAGCGTGGCAGTCACCGTGTTCGCAGCTTCGGCGACGATCTGGCCATCTCGCACAACGACAGCACCAAATGGCCCACCTCGACCGCTCACAACATTGTCGGTGGCCAACGCAATGGCGCGGCGCAGGAACTCGGGATTGGCTGAGGTCTGCATCGGTCCATAGTAAGGCAATGAAGCAGGGAAGGGACTTCAGAGACCGGATGAACATGGGCTTGTGACAAGCGATGTGGAAAAACCAGCCGAATTTCAGAGAGCTCCGTTTTGGCGCAAGGCAACAGAAAACAATGGTACAAAGGGCGGTATTCCGGCTGCTTTTTGCACATTGGTCATCGCTTCAGCAAGCCGCAAACGATGAATTTCCGGTTGAATTCCGCCTGACTGGAGCTATTCTGTAATTACCCCGCAGTTCAGACCGAACAACTCAGACGAGCAAACAATATTCGCAAGCGGTTCGATCTAACCAAGTTTTCAACTGAAGACTTTAAGATTTCTCTTTTCAGCCCAATGATTTTTCGATGACTTCAAAAGACAGATGGGGAGATCCCTTTTCCGAGGCCTGCATGACGAATCATTTTCTGCGTAAGCTATCATCTCTGGTTTTTTGGCTGCCCGCGGTAGCGGCGGCCTTTGCGCTGTGCGCCTCATCGCTTGTGGCACAGCAGACACTTGGCGGCATCACCGGCGAGGTGACCGACCCAACAGGCGGCGTGATTTCCAACGCGCAGGTGACGGCGGTAGGCGAACAAACCTCGCTGACGCGCATGGCAGTGACCAACGGCTCAGGCGTTTATGCATTCGTGAACATGCCGATCGGCACCTATACGCTGACCTACTCTGCAGCGGGCTTTGAGGCGCAGAAGACTCCGCACATCACAGTGCAGGCCGACCGCACGGCGACGGTCAACGCGCAGTTGAAGGTTGGCAAGAACAGCGAGACTGTCGAGGTGCAAGCCACTCCGCTGCTGAATGCTGTGGACACGACGAACGGCTACGTGATGGATAGCGGACAGATCGAACAGGCTCCTCTGGCCACGGGCAGTTTCACCGGCCTCGCGATTCAATCGACGGGTGTCAGCGCCGAGCTGCCCGGAGGCACGGGGGTCAACTCCGGCCTGGGCAACGCTCCGATCTGGGCTAACGGGCAGCGCGATACTTCGAATACGTTTTTGCTCAACGGCGTCGATGCATCGAATCTCTTCAACGGGAAGACCACCAGCCAGGTGGCCTCCTTCCGCGTCATCAACAACACCGGCAGCGGCAATTCGACGGCCGGGGGCATCATCCAGAGCAGCGCATCGGTTTATCTCTCCATCGGCAACTCGATTCCCAGCCCGGCTCCCGAGACGATCGAAGAAGTGCGCGTGAATGCGTCGATGTATGACGCGCAGCAGGGCTCGACCGCCGGGGCGCATCTGGACATGAGCACCAAATCCGGCTCCAATACTTTTCACGGCAATACCTACGTTCATCGCGGCACAAGCTGGCTCAATGCGGCGCCCTTCTTTTTCAATAACGATCCCGACATTCCCGCCAACCAGAAGGTTCCCGAACTGCACCGCTACATCGTGGGCGGCACGGCCGGCGGTCCGATCGTCAAGGACAAGCTTTTCGCGTTTATCGGTTATCAGCACCTGCACGTCTCCGATCAGGAGCTTGGCTATTCGCGCTTCTCTGTGCCTGTGGGGCTGAGCGACGATCGCAGCGCTGCCGGCCTGGCCGCGGTGGCCAATGCCGGATGGGATGCCGGCCTGACCGGTGGGGACCTGAACAACAACGCCATGAATCCAGGCAGCAGCGTCGCCTATGCCTTGTTCAATGCGCCTGCGGTCAAGGGCGAGCCCGGCAAGTGGCTCATCCCGAATCAGACCGGCGAGACGACCGAATCTCATCCGTATAACGTTGCAATTCCGGGTACGGCCTACTTCTTTGCCGATCAAGCGGTCGGCGACCTCGACTGGAATGCAACAGCCAAGGACACACTGGCGCTGAAGTACTTTTACCAGCACGATCCAACGATCTCTCCCTATGCGTACTCAAATGTGCCTGGGTTTACCCAGCACCTGGATGCGGGTAGCCAGGTCTTCTCCATCAATAACGTCAACATTCTCCGGCCCAACCTCAGCGTCACCGAGACGCTAGGCTTTATCCGCGAGAAACTCTACTCGACGAACGAGCAGCCATTCACAGCCGATAGCGTCGGCATCAACAATCTGGGATCGCCGTACTTCTCTGGAGTCACGATCGTCGACACTCTCGGCGCCAACACACCCACATCGCTGCAGACGCTCAATATCGGTCCCGGCTCCAATCAGGGCTCGTTGACCGGCGTCTTTCAAAATCGCTGGATGCCCTCGGCCGCCGCGATCTGGACCCTCGGCAAACACACCGTGGCGTTCGGCGGGAGCTGGTCGCACACGCAGTTGAATCCACGCGACCGGCGCCCTGGTGTCGCGGGTACCGTCTCCTCGGCCGACTTCAGCCAGTTCGTTCAGGGGCTGGTTACCGCCAACGATGATTTCAATACCACCACATTCCTGCAGGGCAATGGCGATCGCTATTTCCGCTCTAACCAGACCGGTCTCTACCTGCAAGATAAGTATCAGATTCTTCCAAACCTGAGCATCACGGCGGGCATTCGCTACGATCTCAATGGCGCGTTCAGCGAGAAGTACGGTCACATTTACAACTTCGATACCAAGCTCTTCGATCCGGGCACAGCGAACGATCCAACCAATCCGACCGGAACCTTTAACAACAACGGATATGTGGTGGCCAAGGACTCGAGCGACACCACGCTGGTCGGACGTCCTTGGGGCATCGGTCCGCGGCTGGGCTTTGCGTGGTCTCCCGAGCCCTTCAAGAGCAAGGTGGTGGTTCGCGGCGGGAGCGGCTTCTACTATGACCGCGGCGAGCTCTTCACGTATCTCTCGCCCGGTTATGCCGCGGGCGAGGTGCATGGCGGACCCTTCGGAGTGAGCCAGACGCAGCCCTTCGTTAACTCGCAGACCTGCGATCTGGGCCAGGCAAGTTATTACCTGGGCTATATTCCCACCTGCGCTCCCGGCACCGGTGTTGGCCAGGCAGATCTCTCCGATCCGTGGGGCTCGTCGCTCGGACCGGCGCCCACCGGTAAGGCCTCGGACATCACGCAGTACCTGCCGAATGCCGCCGCCATTGCCGCCGGTGCGCAGCCCTTTACGATGGGCGCGTACGACCGCGCGAACAAGCTGCCCTACTCAATCAACTACACCCTCGACATTCAATGGCAGCCGCGCGGCGATCTGGCGATCGAGATCGGCTACGTCGGCAATGTGGGACGTCATCAGGTGATTCCGACTCCCTTTAACCAATCGCAGATTGCCAGCCCATCCAGTCCTATTCGCGGCCAGTTGTATTCGTATGGCTACACGATTGTGGATGACACCTTCACTCCGATTTCTTTGCCGGCAAATCAGGGCGGAGCGCTGAACAGCTATTATCTGACGAACTCCGAGGGCGGCAACGTCGATCTGCGCGTGCCTTACATCGGCTACTCATCGGAATCGATCGACTATCGTGCAGCCGGCATCTCCATGTACAACGCGGGGCAGATTCACGTGGACAAGCGCATGGGCCACGGCTTCCAGGCCGGCGCTTCCTACACGTACTCGCACGCCACCGACGAGCAGAGCGCGCTGGGACTCTTTTATAACGGCGATAATCCAACAAACTTGCGCTCAGGCTATGGTCTGGCCGATTTCGACCGGAAACACGTGCTCGACTTCACGTACACGTATCAGCTTCCCAAGTTCGAGCCCGAGGGTTCGCTCAGAGGCGACTTCACCAACGGCTGGAGCCTGAATGGCACGACGGTGTTGCAGAGCGGGCAGCCCTTCAGCGTTATCGACTACTCGGGCGCAGTGGGCAGCGTCTATTACAGCACCTTCGACGGCATCAACAACCCAATTGTGCCGCTGTCCTCGAACTGCACACCGAAGAGCGCCGTGACCGGAAAGTCGGGCGCATGGGGCACGCCCGCTCTTAACGCAAGCTGCTTTACCATTCCGCTGCTCGCCGCGGGCGATCTCAACGGTGCTATACCTGCAAACGATCCGTACGAAACAACCTTCATCGCCAAAGGGCAGCGCAACATCTTCCGCCAGGATCCGCAGAAGCGCGCCGATATCTCGGTGGTCAAGATTACGCCCTTCCGCGAGCGATACAAACTGCGCTACGCAATGGACATCTTCAACCTGACCAACACAACCAGTCTCGATGTCACGGGAGACAACGTGACGCAGAACCAGGACTATAACAACTATCCGACGGCCGGCACGCCGGTGATGCCGACAGCGTGCGACAACACGAACGCCGGCTTCTACAATTGTCCGGCGGGCTTGGGATACACCACACACACCATTGGTAGCCCGCGCCAGATCCAGATGTCGCTTCGGGTGGATTTCTAGGACAAACCAACGAGGTGATAACGAAAGGCGTCCGCTGCAGATGGGCGCCTTTTCCTGGCAGTCGCTCTCGTGCCTGCAACCGGTCGTAAACTAAGAGAATGCTGAATCCTAACTCAGAAAGAATAGTGAAGGAGCTACTCGCGTCTGAAATTGGCAGCGAAGCTGTTGTAGCGAAATCGCGAGGTGATAGGAGAGAGGTCAAGGGACAATCGGATCACTGGTCCGCCGCTGTCTTGCTGGAGCGGGCCGCCTATCTTCGCAAGCTGGCCGATCTGGGCAACGGCTCGGCTAGCGAAACTCTGAAGGAGTTTCCCGCGCATTGCGCGATGCTCTCCGTTCGCAGCCGAGACGGCGAGGCCGAAGTTCACGAGAGATTTGCCGACGTCTTCTATGTGCTGGAAGGACGCGCGACTCTGGCGACCGGCGGCACGGTGGCCGGTGCTGCCAGCATCGGACCGGGGGAGATCCGAGGCTCCGCGGTCGAAGGCGGCAGACGGCAGGAGCTGAGGGCGGGGGATGTGGCGCATGTTCCCGCAGGCACACCGCATCAGATGCTGGTCGCCGGGGACAGGACAATCGCCTGTCTGGTGCTGAAGATTCAGGAGAGTCAGTGAAGTCCGAAGGCGTTGAGACTCGCTCCATACTGTTTGTCGGATACCTTGATGTGCGAGAAGAGCCAGTCCCGCAGAAAGTCCATCAGCTCCAGGTCGAGCATGCCCACAGACGAGGTTTTGATGCGCATCTGCAGACTCGAGATCTCGGCGATGAATCTCTCGTGCTCTCTCATATGTGAGAGGGTTGCCTTGTAGCTTGCCTCGATCAACATCCCCTCTTCTCGGGCAAAATGGAATTTGATGTATCCCACCAATTCATTGAGAACCGCCTCAAGAATCGCCCGGTCGTGGCCCGCAGTGATCCCGAAATGCAGTTGGTTGATGATGCCGATCAGCTTTTTGTGATCTTCGTCAAGAACCTCAACCCCCACGCTGAGGTCACTTGTCCAGGTCATGAACTCCATGTGGCGTTCGTCCGTTTCTGAGGGCCTTGTCCGTCCGCGAGCTATCCCCCCGGAGCCCGCGAACGTGGTACAAAACGGCTAGATCCGCTTGCTTTCATCGGATATGATGCGTCAGTGAGCAGGGCATGGCAAGTCTGATTATTTCGATTTCCAGTTCCCTGTATCTTCGAACTCCTCGTTGAGCCACTTGCTGAATGCCGCAAACTCCTCATCGCGGCCGAGGAAGTCGCGCACCATCTGCCGCCCCTGCTTTGACCCACCCTGTTCGAGGACCGCCCTCCGATAGCGGCTACCGACCTCCGAACCGAGCAGGTCGCTCGGATCGAATTGGGCGAAGAAGTCCAGCGCGATGACTTTGTCGAAGGCGTAGGTGTAGTAGTTGGAGGAGTAGCCGGTCAGATGGCCGAAGCTGGCATACATACGGTTGCCTTCCAGCCAGGTCCATGGCTGCAGGCTCTCGTAGAGCCGCCTTGTGGTGCGATCGAGGTCGAGGCTCGCCGGATCCTCGTCGTGTAAGTCGAGCGACAGGGTTGTGTAATTGAGCTGCGAGCGCACCCAGTCAGCACGGCCGAAGGCCCCGGCCAGCTTCATCTTCCTGATCGTCTCGGAGGGAAGGACCTCGCCGGTCTGGTAATGCTTTGCGAAGGCTTGGAGCAGCTTTTCGTCGCGGAAGAACTCCTCGAGCATCTGCGAGGGGACTTCAATGAAATCACCCTCGGTCGCGAAGCCGGAGATTCCTGCCCACTCCGTTTGGCCGCCGAGGATGGCGTGCATCAGGTGGCCGAACTCGTGAAAGTAAGTGACCACGTCGGAGTATTGCAACAGACCGGGGTCGTTGCCATTGCCGGCCGGGAAGTTACAGATCAGTGCCGCTTCGGGTAGAGCGCCGCCACGGACTCCTGTGACGATAGGCGCGGCAGAGAACCACTTATCCTTGCCGACGCGCGGATGCATGTCGAGGTAGAAGCGACCCGCGCGCCGGCCGCCGTCGTAGACATCGAAGACCGAGACGTCCGGGTGCCATGTGGAAGCGGTCGCGGGACGGAACTCGATCTTGAAGAGCCTCGCAGCCGTTTCCAGCACACCGGCCTCGACCTGCGCATAGGGAAAGTAAGGCCGCACGGATTGTGAATCGAAGTCGAAGGCAGAGCGGCGAAACTGCTCATACCAGTAAGCGCGGCTGGTGATGTCGATTGCCGCGAGGCCGGGTTGACGCTTGCGCGTGAAGTCGAGAATCAGGTCGAGTTCGCGCCGGGCGCCGTCCAGGCTGGCCTCGTTGAGTTTGGCGAGGAAGGTGCGGACGTTGGCGGCCGAACCCATCATCTGGTCGGCGGTGGCCAGATCGGCCCAGCTTCGAAAGCCAAGCGTAGAAGCAATCTGTTGCCGAGTGGCCAGCAGATCGAGAAGGATCTGGCGGTTGGCCGGGTAGGCGCGAGTGTTATAGGCGAGGAACATGCGTTCGCGCAGCGCTGGGTTGGAAGCAAAGGTCATCACCGGCTGCATGTCGGGGGGGTCGGTGGTGAGCGTGATGCGGCCGTTGGCGTCCGGCTCATGACGCGCGATGTAATCGGCAGGCAAGCCATCGAGTTCGGTGGCCGTGGTCTCGGCGGTCTTGCCGCCTTCCTGAATGTTGCGGCTGAATTCGAGCGAGAGGCGCGTGGCATTTTCGTGAAGCGATTGCAGCAGATCGCGGGTGGCCTGATCCTTGTCGACACCGGCCAGGCGGTAAGCGAGCAGCGAGCGCTCGACGAAGTGCTTCGTGGCGGGAGTGGCGCCGTCGAGGCCGATGGCGGCCAGCGCCTCATAGACCGCGCGATTCAAACTGAGCGCGCTGCCTGCCTGCGCCACGCGCTGCGCCTCTTGCTGCGCCCGGTCGCGAACCGCTTTGTCGGCGGCAACGGAGTTGAGTACCCCGGCCTGCGCGCCGGCCAGGTTGAGCTGCTCGATGGCCGCATCGTAGAGCCGCAGCGAGTTTTCCGGCGTGCGCGGCCCTTCAACGGCGAGAAGCGCAGCGAGCGCCGCCTCATGTGCGGCGAGACGAGCACAGATCCATGCCGAAAGCGCCTCAGCCGAGGCGGCTCCGCCTGCCTCCCATGCGTGCAGGCCTTCTGTAGCGGCAACGGCGGCGGTGTTCTCAGTCGGCATAGCGTGCAAACTCCTCCAAAGTTCTAGAGTGCCACAGCAGAGCAGGTTTGTGTTTGCGCCGAGCAGGAATGACCGGGGTGGAGAAAGGCTCCGATGATTCCGTCCATCCTCGTCGGTGTTCCCTTCACTGCGGCGACCCTTGATTGGAGCGCTCCGCGCACGTTTTTTTGTTCATGGATGACGCCATTTGATCTGATGCATGGTGCTCTTGCGGAGGTCGAATGAGAAAATCCGACACCAAAGCAGGCGGAACTCATATCGGCATTCGAAAAAATTGTTGCCTATTTTTCCACCACCTTGTCGTTTTTCTCTTGACACTTGCATTACATAAATCTATACATTCTTCAACTGCATTATCGTTTGCAGGGACGAAACAAAAATCGTCGAAAGGGAGAATAGGCAAATGGCAACCAAGAAAGCAGCCAAGAAGGCACCCGCGAAGAAGGCGGCAAAGAAGGCCGCGAAGAAGAAGTAGCGGAACCTCCAACCAAAAGGCAACACTTCAGGGGAACGCATCAAGCGTTCCCCTGAAGTGTTTTTGGGCGTGATTAGCGGTTCGAGAAAGGGATTACACTGATACACACAGAGAAGAGAGGGAACGTGACGCGCCGCCGCTGGATTGCCGAGCAATGGGACGAGGCTACTGCAACGCTGGTGGGCGCGCAGGCCGAGCACCTGTCACGCGTCTTGCGCGCTCAGCCGGGCATGGAGGCTGACGTGGTCGCGGGCGGACACGCCTTTCATGCGCAGGTTGCCGCTGTAACTGGCGATGAGGTTCGCTTCAATCTGATCTCCGAAGTGGAGGCCGATCCGGCGCTGCCCGTCACTTTAGTAATGTCCGTCTATAAGTTCGATCACATGGAATGGGCGATTGAGAAGGCCACCGAGTTGGGAGTTGCGGCGATTGCACCGGTGATTGCGCGGCGAACCGAGAAGCATTTGGCCCAGGGAGCGGCGAAGCGAGCCGAACGTTGGCGTCGCATCGTGCACGAGGCAGCGAAGCAGTCGCGACGCTCCGATGTGCCGATTGTCTTCGATCCTGCTCCGATGGCTTCGCGCGTGCGTGCAGCTTCAGAGGCTATGGATGGTTCTTCGGGCGCTGCGCATATTGTTCTGGCAGAACAGGAGCGGTCGACCACATTGCGCCACGTGGTGAAGGAAGTCCTGGACGCAAGCGGAACGGAGACGCCGGCGATAGAGATTGCTATAGGCCCCGAAGGCGGATGGGCTCCGGAGGAAGAGGCGCTCTTTGACGCGAATGGCTGGCGAGCCGCGTCGCTGGGACCACGCATTCTCCGCGCTGAGACGGCGGTGATTGCAGCGCTGGCGGTTGTGGCTTCTTATTTAGAGTAGGACACAAATCATAGATGCGCGAATCGCAAAAACACTCCGGCCAGTGCGCCGCCGAGCAGTGGACCGACTATCGGAATCGGCGCATAGCTCCAGTTCGACCCGCCTTTGCCGGGTATCGGTAGCAGCCAATGAACGATGCGCGGACCTAAATCGCGGGCGGGATTGATCGCGTAGCCAGTCGTCCCGCCGAGCGAAAGGCCGATGCCCCAGACCAGACTTGCGACAAGCCACGGACCAACGCCAGCGGCCGGTCCCGCAACTGAAACTCCGCGCGAGAAGATCGCACCGGCAACAACCACCAATACTGCGGTGCCCATGACTTCGCTCACAATGTTGAAGAGCGGGCTGCGCACCGCAGCATTTGTGCAGAAGACGCCCCGCTTGGCGTCGGGGTCAGGCGTGAGCTTCCAGTGAGGCGCGTAGTGGAGGACCATGAGTGCCGATCCAGCCATAGCGCCGAAGAGCTGAGCCGACCACAGACTCGCTAACTGTGAATAATCCCTGCTGATGACCGCGACAGCCAATGTGATGGCTGGATTCAGATGAGCACCAGGGCTGCCAAACGCCTGTGCCACCAGCACGCCGCACAAAACAGCCAGCGCCCACCCCGTTGTGATGACTGGCCATCCAGAGTCGGCTGCATAAGACTTGCGCAGAGTCACACCCGCATTGACGCCGTTGCCGAGCAGAATCAGCACCAGCGTGCCCATGAACTCGCCAAACCATACAGAGTGCATTCAGTCTTCCTCATGCGCGGATCACTGACAGCTTCAAAGCGAGCCAGTGTGCGATCGGCTGCAGAAAATACGGAACCTCCAGCATTATGCGCTGCCGCCCATACCCGCGCGAAGTTCATTCTAGGGGCGATTGCAAAGTCGATGTCGGAAGTTGTCGCACAAAGGGCGCAGCCGAGGCCACGCCCTTTATGAAAACCATAGTGCAGGATAGTAGTTACTTTTGTGGAGCCGGTGCGGGAGTTTGCGGAGCAGGAGCCGGCGCTGGACCGAGTGGCACGTCTCCGGTATTTTCGCCCGGAGTCTCTGATTTTTTCTTGTCGGCCATGCGGGTCTTGTCCCCGGTGGTGGTGGCTTTCTTTTTCTTCTTCTTGGTGGTATCGCCTCCGAGCCCCAATGGACTTGCCTGGGTCTGGCGGTCGGCAACCTCGGCGGCACCAGGTGCTGCCGGAGCCATCGTGTCCGTTCGGGGTCCTGACGCCTTCTGCTGTTTGGCTACCTTGGCGCGCGCACTATAACGGCTCTTCTGCGTTGGCTTGCGGCTGGCCTCCAGCGGATTCTCCGGTTCCGGGCTCGCAGCCGCTATTTGCGTCGCCGCGCCACCGCCTGCATCCTCAGTTGGGGTCTCAGGCGCAGTCGGGAGAGTTTTGGTCGGGGCTTTTCCGTAGCGAATCTTTTCTTTCTTGCCAGGTTTCATTGAAACCTGGTCGGCGCTCACGTCAGTCTTCTTGCTGCTCTTGGCCGGTGCTGTGGCGGGAGTTACTGCTGCCGACTCGGCCGGCGTCGCGGACGAAGAGCCCTTCTGCCGGAAGGCATGCGTGTTTTCGCGGAAGCGGGTGCGTTCAACTGCCTTTTTCTTCTTGGGTGTCGGCGGCACGTAGGCGCTGTAGATCGGTTTGGTCTCCCGGGGACTTGCGCCGCTGTCGGTGTAGCCGGGCTTGATGTCGATGTAGGCCTGCTCGCGCATCGTGGTCAGGTAGTCGCGCATGGCAGGCTCCATGCGAGCCATATAGAAGTTCTCCTCGACCTGCGACTCGACATCCTTATATGCGGGGACACCACCAGGCACGTGTTCCACGACCTTGAGGATGACATAGCCCTGCTTGGTGCGAATCGGCTCGGTGAATTCGCCGGACTTGAGGGCGAAGGTCTTGTCCTCAAGCACCTTGGCCAGTTTGTCGTGCTGGAATTGGCCGAGATCGCCGCCCTCGGCAGCCGTTGGGCCGTCGGAGAAGTTGCGGGCCAGCTGGGCGAAGTCGCCGCCGGCGTGAAGCTTGGCTTCAATATCATCGGCTTTGGCTTTGGCCGCAGCGAGCTTTGCAGGATCGTCGGGTTGCGTACCGGCTTGTGGCGTCAACTGTGAAGGGGCGCCCGTCGAGACGAGAATCTCGGCAAGCGTGACGCTTTCAGGCCGCGCGTACTCTTGCTTGTGCTGCTCAAAGTAGCGCTCTGCCTCGCCGGGCGTGAACTGAACCTTGCGGCCCACCTCTCGCCGCATCACCTCCTGAGTGATGATGCTGTTGCGGACGTTGGCCTTGAAGTCCTCGAAGGAGATGCCCTGCTCTTTGGCGGCCTTCTCCAGGTCTTCCATAGATTCAAGATTGTATTGCTTGCGAATCTCATTGAGGCGGTTTACCAGTTCGGTTTCGCCGGTGATGGACAGTTCTTTGCCCTTGGAGAGCCAAAGTTGCTGGTCGATGAGATTGCGCAGCAGGTCCCTATGCCCCTCGGAGATCTCCTGCATGGAGGCGCCTCTCTGGCGCGCCTCATTGTCCAATTCATTCATGGCGCGCTCATAGTCGGCGCGGGTGATGATCTGATCGTTGATGCGGGCGATGATCTCGGCAACCGTAACCCCGCCGTATGGGCTCTCTGGTGCCCCGGGACGCGGTGTCTGCGCCAGGGTATAACTTGCGAGCAGCGCCGCAGGGAGCGCGAAAGCCGCGAGAGTGCGAAAAAGTCGAAGGGTCATAGGCTCAGGACATGGACCGGCGGCGTCGAATCTCCACCTACTCCATAGACGTCATTGTAAATGGCTGGGCAGCGGCAAAGCGATGCCGGATGCGAATCGGGTGAAATGAGCCCGGATTCACGAGTTTACCTGAGGTCTCCAGAGCCGGAGCATGTTGTGGTTCAATAATAGGGATGGCAACTCGACGGAGTTCGACGGTGCGTGGGCGCTCGATAGCGGTGCGGCGGAAGGCGCGCGAGTACGCGATGGTGGCGCGTGCGCTGTTGGATACCTCGCATCCTGTGCTGGCGCAGATTATCCCCGCGCGGTTTTGCAACCTGAGCTGCGGCTATTGCAATGAGTACGATAAGGTCTCTGAGCCGGTGCCTCTCGACGAGATGCTGCGTCGCATCGACCACCTGGGACGGCTGCGGACGGCGATGATCGGGCTGTCGGGCGGCGAGCCGCTGACGCATCCGGATCTGGATGAGATTATCCGCCGCATGCGTCAGACCGGCGCGATCGCCGGAATGATCACCAACGGCTACCTGCTCAACATTGACCGGATCGAGCGGTTGAATCGCGCCGGCCTGGACCACATGCAGATTTCCATCGACAACCTCGAGCCTGACGAGGTCTCGAAGAAGAGCCTCAAGGTGCTCGACAAAAAGCTGCAGATGCTGGCCGAATATGCCGAGTTTCACGTGAATATCAATTCGGTGGTTGGCGGAGGATTTAAAGATCCGAATGACGCGCTGGTGATCGGCCGCCGGGCACTGGAACTTGGATTTGAATCGACGATCGGCATCATCCACGACGGGAGCGGGCAACTGAAGCCGCTGCTGCCGGCCGAGGCCCGGGTCTACTTTGAAATGACGAACCGGCGAAAGACAAACTATGCGCAGTTCGACAAGTTTCAGGAGGCGATTGCGCAGGGGCGTCCGAACGATTGGCGCTGCCGGGCCGGTTCGCGATACCTCTATATATGCGAAGACGGGCTGGTGCACTATTGCAGCCAACAGCGAGGATATCCCGGCATTCCGCTGGCCGAGTACACGACGGCGGATGTGAAGAAGGAGTTCTTAACCGCGAAGAGCTGCTCGCCGAATTGCACGATCGGCTGCGTGCATCGGATCAGCTATATCGACCACTGGAGAGCGCCGCAGACGCGCACGATCTCGCCGGGTATGGCTGGCGGGGGTGAGAAGGAAGAGCCAGCGCTGGTGCAGATACAGACCGGCGAATGAGCAGCCCAGACACTAGAGCAAACCAGGGATGCTGTAGCCTGACAGACAACTCAAGAAGGTCGCCCAACTCAAGAAGGTCGCCGCTCGCTCCACCCGACGAACGAAGACCTGTCCGTAGAGGCTCCGGTCCGATGGTTGCTTCGACTTGAGTGCATCAGTGTCGGAATACACCTTCCCTGGTTTTGCTGTCATCGGAATGAAAACGTATCCAGTACTCAGGCATGATCGGCCATTCAGTAAATCATGCTTGAGAGGTGAGAGGTAATACCTCAAATCCTCTCGTTGTCTTCCCGATGGACCAGAAAAACGTTTTATCCAAAATAGATCGTTTTTGGTGTTGACAACTCCAAATACAAAAAGCTAGACTTCGCGGCTGGAGTGGTCTGACCATTAAGATTGCTCCAAATCTCGTAACTCCCAAAGGAGATCCCCCGCATGGGCAATCTACGTGTCACCCATATTCTTGCTCCTGCTGCCGCAATGCTGCTTCTGGCGGCGAGCGCCTTCGCGCAAACCGTGGCAACGGGCGACAGCCGCAGCGTAAGCCAGCCAGGCTTCCCCGGCGTCTGCGATACGCTAACCGCGCAGTTCACCACTTCGCAGCGCTCATCTCCACCGAGCTCCGACGACACCAGCCGCGTGCAAGCGGCGCTGACTGCTTGTGCCGGAACAGGCAAGAGTGTGGTGCTCGCTGCCAATGGTTCCGACAATGCCTTCTACACCAAGCAGATCACAGTCAACGGTGAAGGCCTGGTCATCAATTCCGGTGTGACTCTTGAGGGCAGTAACGGCTACTCGAGCCAGTCAGAGCTGGTTCTTGTCGAGGGAACGAACTCGTTCATCGGCGGACCGGGCACGATCGACGGCCGCGGTGATCTTTCCGCTATCAGCGGAACGCCTCGTCTCGTCCAGGCCAAGAGCACCACCAACCTCATTATTTACGACGTCAACTTGGTTCAGTCCAAGCACCCAGCTCTGTATATGGAGGGAGGCAACGGCGCAACCGTATGGAGCGTCACCTTCCGCACTCCCGCAACCCGCTCCAATGCCGATGGCATCGACATCGACAGCATCACCAACGTCACCGTAAACAACTGTTCGGTTGAGGCGGGCGACGATGGCATCGCGGTCAAGACGAACTCCGGAGCGGCCTCGAACATCACGGTGGAGAACTCGCAGTTCTATGGCACGCACGGCCTCTCGATCGGCAGCCAGACCTTCGAGGGCGTGACCAATGTGCTGTTCAAGAATAACTATGTGTATGGGAAGGATCTGTCGGGCAACACGTCGGGCAGCAATAACGGCGCCCGTGTCAAGACAGACCCAACCTGTGGCGGCCTGACAAAGCAGGTGAGCTATATCAACACCTGCCTCTTCAATGTTGAACACCTGATCATTGTCGATGCTCACTACGGCAGCTGCAGCGGCACCGCCGGAACACCTCAGTTCCAGGACATCCTGGTCAACGGCATGACGTCTCAGAGTTCGTTGAGCGGGTCGTCAACGTTCTACGGATACAACTCCAGCAATTTGGCCCAGGTCTATGTAGCCAACACCAACCTTGATACGGCCAAGCAGTCCAGCGACGAGTATGCGACGGTCTACTTGGACAATACGACGGAAGCGCCCTCGGGCACCGACGTGACCACACACACTTTTACCATCAGCGGAAGCGCGCCGAGTTGCAGCTTCAATTCAAGCCTGTAAAGTCTAACGGACGCAAGCAAGACGGCGCATCCCGGATGGGATGCATTGTCTTGCTTTTTCAGGCTGAGCGCGCGTGGCGGAAGAACAGTGCCGGCCTCTACGCGCGCTTTGCAAAGTAGGCGATGAGCAGCGCAACCAAAGCGACAAAGATGGCGAGGCCCCACTTTTGCATGAACGGGATTGGATCCCGATTCACCGTGGGTGAAAGCATGTGATCTTCGAGGGATATTCCTTGGTTGCAAACCGTGCAGGCGGCCAGCAGCTTACGGCCGGTCACCATTCCAAAGATCCAGTACAGATGAATCTCCTTGTACCTTAGAAATGCGCGAAATGGACGAGAGTTGCCGCATCGGGGGCAGGGAAATGAGCCCAGGTCGCCAAGCGGGACAACCCTGGTCCTCCAGCCATAGAAGATCATCGAGATAACCTTGTTGAGAGAATGGGGGAACTCTACAGGAGCTCATTTCGAGTTGTAAAATCACGCATCGCGCCACCGCCGCAGCTTGATTGCCATGACAACAACGACGACAAAAACTCCTGCCGATCCTGCGAAGAGCCAAGTCATTCTGTGCGGGTTTGAGTTCGTGCTGGCTGGAGGCACGGTTGGCGGCGGGTTCGATTTCTGAGTCGCTAGAGGCTGAGCGTCCACGGGTTTGGCGGTGGCTTCGTCCGGACTGAACGGCTTGGTTTTCGGGAGCCGTGATTGCGAAGTTTCAGTGGGTTTGGAGGGAGTAGGTGACGCAGTTCGCATGGCGGAGCCGGTGTCGGCGAGGGCCTGGTCGATCACTGTGTAGAGCTGTTGGCCGGGGTGCTGCACCTCAATATAGGGTGCACCTTTGCTATTCGCCGTGACGATGAAGACAGTGGGCGTGTGGTCGACGCCGGTGCGACGGCCGAGATCGCTGTCAGCCTTGACCTCGGCGGAGAACTTGCCTTGCGGATCGATGGCGAAGGGCAAAGCGATGTCGTGATTCTGAGCGAACTTCGCTGTGAATTGGCTGAGTACGCCGGGATTGTACATGGAGGATTGGTTGGCGAAGACTTGGTCGCGATACTCATCGCCCAGGGCCTTGCTTTTGGTGTCGAACCAGCGGGCGTTGACCGCGGCGTCGAGACTCCATGCGTGATAGGGAATCAGGAAATCGTGGCATAGCCAAGGGATTCTGTACTTGGCAGCAGCGGTCTTGACGATCGGATTGGTAATGGCGCAGACCGGGCACTCCATGTCGACGAATTCGACGATGGCCACGCGCGCGCCTGGAGGCGGTTTGAGAGCTGATGGGTCGTGAACCTGCGTACCGGGCGATGGCGCACTGAACTGGGCACGTGCGCTGGCGGGGATAAGGGTGAGTGCGGTGAGGACCGGAAGCAGAATGATATTGCGGAGGCGATTGAAGAATCGACGGGGCTGCGCGATACGAGGTACGGAGCTAGACATGGTGGTTCAATCGGCCCCCTCTCGATCTTTGTACGAAGGAGATCTTAGTTGGCGTTGGGCTTCTTCGCCGCTGTCTTGGCCGGCGTCTTGGCGACTGCGGGCTTGGGCGCCGATGCAGTATCGGCGATGGCCTGGTCGATCATCTGATAGAGTCTGCTTCGATCGAGCACCTCGACGAAGGGTGCGCCCTTGGAGTTGGCGGTGACCACCCAGATAGTCGGGGTGTGCTCGATGCCAACGCGCTGGCCGAGAGCATAGTCGGCCTTGACGTCAGAGGCCAATTTTCCCTGCGGGTCCATGGCGAAGGGAAGCGCAACGTGGTGGCCGGCGGCGAAGTTCTCGGTGTACTTGCGCAGTCCCTCAATGCCGACGATCGACGATTGATTGGCGAAGACCTGATCGCGGTACTCATCGCCCATGGCCTTACCCTTGTTCGCGTCGAACCAGCGGGCGTTGACCGCGGCGTTGAAGCTCCAGGCGTGCATCGGAAGCGGGAAATCGTGGCGCACCCAGGGAATCTTGTACTTTGCGGCGGCGTCTTTGAGCAGGGGGTTGGCGCGGGCACAATCGGGGCACTCCATGTCTTCGAATTCGACGATGGCCACGCGGGCCCCGGCGGGCGGTTTGAGCGCGCTCGCGTCATGGACCTGGGTTCCGGGCGAAGGAGCACCGAATTGAGCATGGGAGGTGGCGGGGCCAAGAAGCGCTGCGAGAACCAGGCTCAGGATGAGGCCGGCAGAGCGGCTGAGAAGTGAAAGGCAATGGGCAAAAACAAAAGAACGAGACATAACTGTTGGACGTCTCCCTGTGATTCATTGTATCGAAAGAATTTCAGGGTTTTGCCGGCTACTGGCGGTCACGGCGCCGGGCCGCGATCCATTGGCGCCATTTGTAATCGGCGAAGAGGGAGCCTGCGATGACGAGGACGACAAGGATGCCGAGGAGAATCTTCATGGCACTCTCAGGATCGCATGAATCGAAGGTTGGGCAGAACTGTTGCCTTCCGGGTCTCAGATGCGAGGCTCGGAAGGTAACAGCAGCAGTTCTACCGCTGGGCCGTTTGAACGAACTTTTGCTGGACGGGCGGGTTTACCTGGGCGTTGAGGTAATTGGTCAGGTCGTCGATGTCCTGCCTGGTGCCGGCCATGGGCGGCATGAAGCGGGTGTAGGGCGAGTCAGGCTTGTAGTCGTGGAGCATGGTGATGAAGTTGCCGATGTTGGCGCGGTCGCGGCCGGCGAGCAGGCTCTTCAGCGGACGATAACCGGCCAACGTGTGGCAGGAGCCGCATTCGCCGCGGAAGATGGCCTCGCCGCGGGAGTAGCTCCAAAAGGGATCATTGAGTTCTGACGGAAGCTCTGCTCCAGGAGTCGTGAGATAAGCAAAGACCACATTGCCATTACCATGCCAAATCCAGTTTGAGTGTGCTAAATAACCTTCTTTATTGATGCGCGCGACGTAAGGGACACGGACACCGTTCGAGTACATCCAGTGGCCAATGACGTAAGGTTTGCGCAGCATCTCGCGCGAGTACTCGCCTGCTCCGGTGGCGATCAGCGCCAAAAGCAGCACGGCCATGGCGTGAGAGAGATTGAAGTCGATGGGGTTGCGGTAGGCGAGGAAGTAAGCGACGCCGATGATGGTGGCCGAGGTGACGACGATGACCAGCGCCATGCGCGTGACGGCCGAGAAGGTGCCGGCGTTGATGGTGTCGATGCCCAGTTGCAGCAGCGCCTGCTGCGAGGCCGGAACCATCATGTAGTACCAGATCATCAGGAAGGGCATGGCCACGAAAGAGGGCACCAGCCAGCGGACGCTCCACTTGACCATGGTGGTCTTGAGTTCGGGTTGCTTGTCGCCGTCGATGCGGCTGGCGGTGATGAGCGCCCAGATGCCGGCCAGCGAGCAGCAGACGCAGCAGCGCAGAAAGAGACTTGGCCAATACGTCGGATTGAAGAAGGCGTACCAGAACTTGCTGGCCTCCTGGCCGGTTCCGGCGACGGCTAGCCATGTGTCGCCCGGCGTCAGCATGAAGGTAAGAATGCCGTTGATGATGATCAACGTGCAGGCCGAGGCGACAGCGTAGACCCAGCCAACTTTGAGGTGCAGCTTGTCGTCGATGCGGCCCCAGGTGGAGTAGTAGACGGCGATGGTCGTGAGTTCAACGAGGAAGAAGACCCACTCGATGGCCCAGCCGAAGACGAAGTTATGAATCAGTGTGCTGGTGGCCTCGGGATGCGTGAGGCCGATGGCAAACCAGATGCCAACGCCCGAGACGGTGCCGAAGACGGCCGTGAGTACGAGGAAGAATTTGGAGTGGCTGGCCAGTTGATTGAGCCACGCCGTGCGGAGCGGCCCCTCGGGCATGAGCAGAGCCTTGCGCTCGGCCATCGGCAGATAGAGGCCGCCGCCCACCGCGAACTGCGAGATCATGACGTGGAAGATGGCGATGATGCCGATCACCCAGCCCGAGCCGAGGATCGGAATGTCCCAGAATGGATAATTCATCGAAAGACTCCAGTGAACAAGTGAAAAAGTGAATCAGTGAAGTTGCGGTGCCCGCCTTAGCCGTTGTTGTTCTTCAGCTTGCCTAACAGCGCAAAGAGCATCTTCTCAACTTCATGTGAAATTCCTTGGTTGTGTTGAGCAGTTGAGCGTCCGCGAAGCCCAACGCACCGGAGAGTTCCAACTGGGTTTGCAGTTCGCAATTCGAGGCGCGTGCGATCAGGAGGAAGTGCTTGAACTCGCGCGGGTTCATGCGCCCGTGGCCTTCCGCAATGTTGCTTGGAACCGAGAGCGCAGAGCGTCTCATCTGAGATGTGAGCCCGAAAGCCTCTTCGCGAGGAAAGTGTTGCGTGAGCCGATAGACAGCAACTGTCAATTCCATCGACCTTTGCCAAACCTGAAGATCCCGGAATGATTGCAAGGTCGTTCTTGTTTGTGGCTTATCGACGATCACGTCGCGCTCCGCTTTCTTCGTTGCTTCACTTTTTCACTTCTTCACTCATTCACTCATTCACTCATTTACTTCTTCATCGAATCGTCCAGTAACCGATGACGGTGGTGGTCAACAACAGAATCACGGCGATCAGGCCGAAGTAGTGTGCGGCGCGCGCGCGATGTCCGGATTCTTTCGTGTTGTCGTAGAAGGGAATCAGGACCCAGAGCGCGATGCCGAGGGTGAAGAGCAGAATGCCGGCAATCTCGCCTGTCTCGCCGGGAAGTACGTTGCCGAGCAGCTTCAACATCTCGAAGGGGCTCATGAAATACCACTCGGGGTGAATGCCGACCGGCGCGGGCGCGAGCGAGTCGTAGGCCTTGCCCAGGCTCCAGGGAAAGACCGAGGCCAGCAGCGCCAGAATGTTGAGCGAGATGAGCCACATGGCCAGGTCCTTGCGCAGGAAGTTGGGCAGGAAGGGCATGGACTTGCGCTGAGCTGGCGGCAGGGCCTCAACGCTGGGTGGTGCGGCGTTGCCGTGGCGCTGGACGAGCCACAAGTGAAATCCGAGAAGGGGAAGAAAGATTGCAGGGAGCACCACGACGTGCAGTGCAAAGAAGCGCTGCACGGTGAATTCGCTGACATCGGGTCCGCCGCGCAACATATTGGCGATGGCTTCGCCTACAAAGGGTATTGCCGCCGGAATCTGCAAGCCGACCTTGGTGGCGAAGTAACTCAGCTCATCCATAGGCAGCAGATAGCCCGAGAATCCAAAGACCGAGGCTAGGGCAAGCAGTGCCATGCCGCTCAGCCAGCCGAACTCGCGCGGCTTGCGGTAGGCCTTCATGAAGTAGACCGAGAACATGTGCACCAGGATGGAGAAGATCATCAGGCTTGCGCTCCATGCGTGTGCAGAGCGGATCAGCCAGCCGAAGTGCATCACGAATGTGATCTGACGGACCGACTCCCAGGCCTCGGCACCGGGCCGGAAGTAGACCAGCAACAGCACGCCAGTGAAGCATTGGACCAGAAAGAGAAAGAGCGAGATGCCGCCCCAGTAGTACCAGAAGGATTGGGAGTGAACGGGAACGCTCTTGTGGCGCGCAAAGGCGGCCAGTTCGCTGAGGCCCAGCCGCTCATCGATCCAATCGTAAATTGTCTTTGCAGTCATGCTTCATCACTTCCTGTTTGCGAGTTTCCCACGACTCAAAATCGAGACCTGGGGCACCCGTGTCTTCATGGTGACCAAATCTAGCGGCAGAGCCATCCGCCATCGACGACGAGAATATGGCCGTTGACATAGTTGCTTGCGTCGGAGGCAAGAAAGACGGCGGCGCCGGCCAGATCCGAGGGCAGGCCCCAGCGTCCCATGGGGATTCTGCTAAGAATGGCGGCGGAGCGGTCGGCATCGGCGCGCAACGCAGCGGTGTTGTCTGTCGCCATATAGCCGGGCGCAATGGCATTGACATTGATGCCCTTGGCTGCCCATTCATTGGCCAGTGCCTTGGTCAGTTGCGCCACCGCGCCTTTGGCCGCGGCGTAGCCTGGAACCAGAATGCCTCCCTGGAAGGCCAGCAACGAGGCGGTGTTGATGATCTTGCCGTAACCCTGCGCCAGCATCTTGTTGCCCGCATATTGGCTGAGGAACCAGACCGAGTTGAGGTTGGTGTTGATGACGGTGTTCCAGAACTCTTCGGAGTGCTCGGCGGCAGGGGCGCGGCGGATGGTGCCGGCGTTGTTGACGAGAATATCGATCGAGCCGAATTCCTTAACGGTGTCGTCAACCAGCATGTGCGCGACGGCCTTGTCACAGACATCGCCAGAGCGGCAGATATATTTGACTCCGGTCTTGCCGACCTCCTCTATCGTTGAGTCCAGGACCTTGTCGTAGTTGTGCAGGGTGACATTCGCTCCAGCCTGCGCAAATGCGATGGCCATTCCGGCTCCGAGACCTTGTCCAGATCCGGTGACCAATGCGTTTTTGCCTTTGAGGCTAAAGAGATCGAGAACAGCCATGATGTGGCTCCTTCTTTTCTGCGAAGATCTTATGCGCGCGAGACAACGACACCGGTTTCAGTGACATTCACCTTGAAGAGCGTGAGCGGTTTGGGCGGCGGGCCGCTGACATTTCCGCCGGTATAGGCGTTGTAGACACCACCATGGCAGGCGCAGTGGATGCGGTCCTGCTCAGCTTCGTACTGCACCGTGCAGCCCAGGTGGGTGCAGACCGCGGTCATGGCGATCCAGCGGCCGTCGGCGTGATGAATGAGCCATGCCGGAGAGTGGCCGAACTTGAACATAGTAGCTGTTCCGGCGGCCAGCTTCTGCGCGTCCTTGAGCGTTACCTCTGTGACAGCGGTGGCCTCGGTGGCCATCTCTTGCGGTGAGGCCAGGTAGCGATAGATGGGATAAGCCAGAGCGGCGGTATAGGCCAGGCCGGCCGCTCCGGCAGCGACCAGAAAGGCGCGGCGGGTGCGCAACTCACCCGGATCGGGGACGATTGTTTCCACCAGATGCTGCTCGCTCGTCTCCGCTACGCGGGCCTGAGTGACGGAGTCTGTGATTTGATTGTTCACTGATGTTGGATAGGCCATCGTCTCCTCCGTGCCTGTTCAGGCCGCATTCTCCATCACTTTTTTGGCGCGGGCAACCACCGAGATGAGCCAGCCGACAACGCCGAGGCCGGCGACAAAGAGCACGAGGAAGAGACCCACAACCCACCAGTTGGTGGCCACGGCGCGATCCCACACATCGTAGCCTTTGCCGAGCAGAGTCAGGTCTCGGACTGCGTCGCGGTAGACGGCCAGGGTGACCTCGATCAGCAGCGCCAGATGCACGACCGCCAGGCTCACCCACTTGGCCGAGAGGCGACCGAAGCCGGCAACGGCGGCCACCAGAATCGTGATCGCCACCAGCGCCAGCCAGCCAGTTCCGGCCAGCGCGTACAGGTGATAGAAGCCATATCCGGCGGGAGGCGAGGCCAGCATTGCCTTCACCGCACCGGGTTGCACACCCGCGGCCCAGAGGCCCGCCGCCAAATAGAGAGCGCCGAAGGCCGCGGCCACTTTGCCCCCAAGACCTGCGAGGAAGCTCTTCTCCTCAGCAGTGAAGGTCGAACGCCCGGCCAAATACAACATCCAAAGTCCACCGAAGCAGAGGCCCCCGGCCATCATCATCAGCCAGCGCGGCTCAAGCGTCGGATCGTGTGGAGGCAGAAACGCGCCCATCGCGGAGGCTGAGTACATCTGGCGCCAGACCTCCGGTCGCAGCATCAGAGTCATGTTGGTTGAGAGCAGCCGCGCAACCGACCCTGCCAATAGCCAGGCTGTGAGACCGACCCACCAGGCCGATTTGCCCGCCTCCAGCCTCGCCGTGAAGCGATAGAGCAGCCAATAGGTCAGCGAGACGAGGCCAATGACCGAGATCCAGTAGACGCCGATCAGCACGCTGCTGGTATAGAGCGCGCGGCCATAGAGCACCTGCGCAAAGAGCAGCGGAGGAACGGCAAAGTTGATGACAAATGTCATCACCGTGGTGAGCCTGCGCGCGATCGCGCGCGCGGCGACCTTCGCGGAGGCCGAGCGGCCTAAGAGGCTGAGCAGAACCGCCAGCAACAACCCGCCGATCAGCATCTCCACGGCGACAAAGTGCAGCGCCAGCGTCACGATATGCAGCAACTTGAGAAGCCAGATCGGCGCCGGCAAGGGAATTGGATCGACAGCGGGAAATAATGGCATCGTGCGCTTCCTAGCCCCCAGAGGCCGCTATTTAGACTAACATCATCCAAAATGCCGTATGTGACAGCAGTCACAGTAGATGAACAAGATGCGGTTTGGCCGCCGCACCCCGGTACTCAACGATAGTAAATCCCCGAGCCGCAGGTGAGGGCCAGCGGCTGGGAATTCATCGGGTCTTTATGATTCGGCCATCTCATCCCGGCACTCTTCGTGCCACATTGGTCCGCAGGTTCAAAACAGTCTCGCTCGATGAGCGGTCATGCCCGGCCTGCTGTTTCGAGTCAGGGCTCCTGATGACCAGGTTGGCGGCAGAGGAATTCCGGGCGGGTTGCAAATCCGTGCCGGGAGTGTTTCAATTTGATTATTGAAACAGGGGTGCTCCACGGAGTGGGGCTGAGAAATACCCTCGAACCCGATCCGGATAATACCGGCGTGGGAAGTTTCCGGGACCTTGCGGTCCTCTTCCTCGAATCGCAGCGTGAGTTCTCTTGTTTCATCCAGTCCGAGACAAGGGGAGTCCATGCTCAGATTCACCGCCGGCGACCCGGCCCGCATCATATTTCCATCCTTCACTCTGAAGATTTCCGCTCTCTTCTGCTGTCTTGCCGCGCCTCTGGCAGTGCTTGCACAACGCCAGTCGACGGCGGCTGCCTCACAGCCCACAACGCCAGCCGCCGCTTCGCAGCAAACCGCGCCTGCGCGAGCCCAGTCTGCCCAGCCGATTCCGCCGGTGACGACGACCGTCGTTGTGCATGGAGAAGTAAAGGACGACTATCTGCCCGATTCTGTTACTGTGGGCACGCTGGATGGCGCGACGGTAGCCGAGACTCCGCTCTCCGCCACGGTCGTGACTCGCGACCTGCTCAACGATCAAGACGCGCGGCTTCTCTCTGACGTTGTGAAGAACGACGCCTCAATCGGCGAGGACTATGCGCCGGTGGGCTACTACGGCGACTACGAGATTCGCGGCTTCCCAATCGATTTAGCCACGGGCCTTGAGATCAACGGCATGACCGTCGCGGGTGAGCAGGATGTGCCTCTCGAGAACAAGGAACGCGTCGAGTTTCTCAAAGGCATTGCCGGCCTTGAAAGCGGCGTGGCCTCGGCGGGCGGGCTCATCGACTACGTGACCAAGCGGCCGGCGTTGGTTACGGCCGCCGATCTAGCCACGGATCATCGTGGCACCGCCTTTGGCGCGGTCGACCTGGGGCGGCTTTTCGGCAAACAGAAGCAGGTCGGCGCGCGCATAAATCTGGCCGGTGAACGGATTGCAAGTTATGTCAACGACGCCAATGGCTGGCGCGGAGTGGGAGCGGGTTCGGCCGATTGGAAGATCAGCCCGAAGGCGATTCTCAAGGGCGACTTTGAATACCAGCATAAAGTGGAGCGCTCGGTCTGCGGCTATCAGTTGCTGGGTGGCGAGACTGTGCCAAATCTTGACCAGGTGTATCCGTCGACAATGCTCGGCGAGCAGTCGTGGGCCAAGCCGAACACCTTCGACACGTTCAACACCGGCGCGCGGCTGGACTACGACCTGCCGCACGGATGGCGAGCCTTCGCCGCGGCGAGTTACAGCCATTCGTTGATCGACGACAATGTGGTCTATGCCTATGGAACGCCGTTTGACGCTAATGGCAATGTGGATTGTCCCGGCGCGCCGGATGCGCCCGCCTACTTTTTCTGTCCCGCAGTTCCCGGCATTACAGATGGAGGCGACTACGGAATCTACGATTATCGCGATCCCGGCGAATTGCGGATCGATGCGCAGGCCGAAGCTCTGGTCACCGGCCACGTGAGAACCGGAATGCTCAGACACGACTTGACCGGGGGCGGTGAAATGTTTCTCCGCAGCGTGCAGCAACCGGGCGCGCCACCATCCGATGCGCCCGACTGGGTGACAAACGGCGCGGTGTACAGCTACATCGGCTCGGAGAACATTTATCAGCCGGATGTTGCTTTTCCAGGCGCAACGGATGCCAACGGCGTGCGATTGCTAGCCGGTCCCCGCACTCTGTGGGAAGATGATCACCAGTCGGCAGCGGTGGTGCAAGATCGCATTCACATTCCGGGGCGCATCCAACTGCTTGCGGGAGGACGGATCGATTCGTTGCGCGATCATAATTATTCCGGCATAAACAAGTTGGGAGAAGTGGACTTTACAGACAAGCTCCTCTGGCTGCCACAGTACGCAGTCACCTTCAACCCGGTAAACAATCTGACCCTCTACGGGAATTACGGCGTGATGCTTTCACTCGGGATGCAGGCGCCGTGGTGGGTTGCCGATACGAGTCAATATCTCGATCCGTTCATCACCCGTCAGGCTGAAGTTGGCGCGAAGTATGAGCCGGGGCGACGGATTCTGGTGAGCACCGCACTTTTTCATATGCGCTCACCTTTCTTTTATCCGGAAGATTTAGGGCCAGGTGCCGATTGCTTCGGAACGGAAACGACGATTCAGAATCCGATGTGTTTCGTGTCGCAAGGCCGCGAGACACACGACGGCCTCGAGTTGAATGCTGAGGGAAAGGCTGCGAACTGGTTGCGGTTGACGGGTTCGGTTGCGGCCATCCGGGCGATCTCTGACAACACGGGCACCCCAAGCTTCGATAACAAGCAGGTGATCAATGTGCCGCATCTGCGCACGGCGCTCTTTGCCGACATGCTTGTGCCGCACGCACACGGGTTGCACCTGATGCCGGGCTGGGGCTACACCGGCCGCAAAGAGGCCACGCGCGACGATACCGTCAGCGTGCCCAGCTACAATCTCTTCAACCTCGGCGCTCGCTATACGCCGGGCGGCGAAGGAGGACGCGTGACGCTGCGCCTCTATGCAGACAACATTACCGACAAGCGCTACTGGAAGGACACTGGCGCAAACTACGGCGATACCTTCATCCATTTGGGCGCGCCAACGACGGTGCGTCTCTCGGCGCATTACACTTTCTAGCTCTTCGGGCGAAGGCAGAGGATGAGCAATCAATGAGCATGGCGGTAAAGGCGCATGGCATGGACGGCACGCTGGTCGAGGCAGACTGGCCGCCGCTCACGCTCCCCGAGGTGCGCGCGTTGCTCACCGGCTTTCGCGCCTCTCCCGAGCAGGTCGAGATTCTCACCGTGAGCCCGCGGCCGTTCTCAGCAGCGAGTGTCGTTGCCACGCGTGCCGGCCGCCTCTTTATCAAGCGCCATCACCGCACGGTGCGCGACCGCGAAGGGTTGCTCGAGGAGCACCGACTCATCCGCCATCTTCGCGCTCGCGGTGCGCCCGTGCCGCGCATCTTTGCCGACGCCTCGGGCGAGACTGCGATCGAGCGCGGCGAATGGATCTATGAGGTGCATGAATCACCCGCGGGCATGGACCTGTATCAGAACGACCTCTCGTGGACACCCTTTCGCTCGACGGCCCATGCGCGTTCAGCCGGGGAGATGCTTGCGCGGCTGCATCTGGCTTCGCAGGGCTTCGAAGCGCCACGACGCAAGACCCAGCCTCTCGTGGCAAGCTTTACGATCTTCGCGGCCGATGACCCGTCTCGGGCAATCGAGAGCTATTTGAACGCGCGTCCGGCGCTCGTCAGCGATGCGGTCACGCGCGCGGCGTGCGACAAGGCGCTCAAGCTGCTGGCCCCGTTTCATGACGAATTGAGGCCGTTGCTTCCGGCGCTTGAGCCGCTCTGGACGCACAGCGATCTCCACGCGTCCAATCTGCTGTGGAGCGATGCGAGCGATGACGCCTGGGTTACAGCAGCGATCGACTTCGGCCTTGCGGATCGCACCAATGCGGTCCACGATCTGGCGCAGGCCATCGAGCGCAACATCGTCGAGTGGCTTGCGCTCCGCGAAAGGGCTGAAGACGAGCAGGAGATACCCGTGCACTTCGATCATCTGGATGCGCTGCTCGATGGCTATGAATCTGTGCGTCCGCTGAATGACGCAGAGGCAGCCGCGCTCACGCCAATGACGGCACTGTGTCATGCGGAGTTTGCTCTCACTGAAGCGGATTACTTCCTCGGCGTCTTGCATTCGAAGCAGAGCGGCCGCATCTGCACTGAAGCCTACCTGACCGGTCACGCACGCTGGTTTCACGGTCGCGGCGGCCGACCGTTGCTGGATCGAATCAGTCGATGGGCCGCAACGCGCAAGAGAGTTGGCGAACCATGAGCCTGGATTTAATTGGCAGATATATCTTCAATAACTGGCTCGAAATCATCGGCGCTGTAACAGCCATTCTGAGTATTTGGCTGACGACAAAACGAAAGATAATATGTTGGCCAATTGGGATCATCTCCGATCTTTGCTATTTGGCAATCTCTTATCATGCGCAGCTATTCTCTTTTGGTCTGTTGCTCATCGGCGGTTTGCCGCTGACATTCTATGGATGGTGGCACTGGGCAAAGGGTGTGCATGAAGAGGGCGATGTGCGCGTCGTTCGTTTGCCTCGCTCAGAGTTAGTAATGGGCATCGCAATCGGAGCGCTGGGCGGCCTCGCACTGGGTGTTTGGATGGAGCACCTCAATGCGTCGTTGCCGTATTTGGATGCGCAGCTTGCCACTTTCAGCGTCGTGGGCGGCTGGTGGCAGGCCCGGAAGCATATCGCCAATTGGTGGCTGTGGATTGCGGTGGACCTGGTCTATGTTGGCGAGTTTCTCTACGACAATCTGCGATTGACAGCCTTGCTCTACGCGGTTTTCGTATGGCTAGCGGTCGTAGGCTTGAGAGATTGGAGGCGTGCTCTTTCTCAGGTCTCGGAGATGCAATCTGAAGCAGCCGGTGCGTTGAACTAGACGGCGATCTGAACCGCATTGCGCAGAGGCTCGCCACCCATGTAACGACGCAACTCGTCGGCAGCGGTCTTAAGCGCGCGCGGCGCAAACTGCGGAGTCGATCCGGCCAGATGAGGCGTGATCAGCAGGTTAGGGCAACTCCACAGCGGGTGGCCCTCGGGCAGCGGCTCGGGATCAGTGACATCGAGAGCGGCTCGTATGCGGCCGGAGCGGAGCGCCGCAACCAGCGCGCCGGTATCAACGAGAGGTCCCCGCCCAGCATTGACGAGCAACGCTCCCTGCCGCATCAGTGCGAACTGAGGTGCTCCGATCAGATGATGTGACTCGTCGGTTGAAGGCAGAATCAGAATCACGATCTCAGCTCGCGGCAGAAGGCTGTCGAGTTCGCCGACGGCATGAACCACCGGCTCGCTGCGTGCGGTGCGCGCGATTCGCACCAGGTCCACATAAAACGGCTCGAGCATCCGCTCGATCTCTTTGCCGATCTCGCCATAGCCCACAAGCAGCACACGCTTGCCGGTGAGTTCTTCCACCATGACAGGCGGATAAATGGGGCGCGTATCGCCGGCGATCTGCGCGTAACGCGCGGGAGCTTCGAAGCGGCGCTTCCACTGTCCGGAGCGCTGCACGTCAAAGTAAAACGGAAAGTATTTAAGCGAAGCGAGAATCGCGGCGATGGTCCACTCGGCGGTAGAGATGTTGTGCGCGCCGCGAGCCTTTGAGATGGTGACGTGCGGGCCTGCCACGCCGGGAATCCACTCTGTGCCGGCCATCAATGACAGGATCAGCCGCACGCCGCGCAGATGCGGCCAGACGCGCATGGCCCTCGCTGGATACGGGTCGGGAAGCCAGACGTCGATCTCGACCTCGCGGTCAAGATCGTCGGGCAGAGGAACGAGTTCAACCCCTGGCGGGAAGTCGCTCAACAGCTCAGCGGCAATGATGGCAGGATATCCGACTCGCAGCATGGGGTTCGCAGGCACAGCAAAATGCGGGCGCCTGACTTCTATGCTACATGGGATGGCATGCGGTGTGAAAAAGCTTCAGCCTCGATCGACAGATTGGTCAGGGCAGTGAGACGAATCACGACGTGAACCTGGCTGGATAAGGCATTCTATAGATAGACCCTTGCATCGCGAATCGAAATCATGCGCCTGAGAGCCAACAAGACGAAATCCCAGCGACAGCTCGCGATCAAGCTGCGCGTGGAACCGGAGGCAAACCCCGGCTTGCTTACGTGGGAGCGTAGGCGTCTGCTGATCCACGCAGCAAAGACCGCACTGGCGGCGGGGCTTTGCTGGTGGATCGCCAAGCTCTTTGGACTCAACGACGGCTATTGGGGCGCAATCAGCGCCATCATCGTGCTGCAATCGAATTTTGGCGCAACCATCTCCGCCTCGCGCGACCGTATTCTCGGAACACTGATCGGCGCGTTGATCGGCTTTACATTTGCGCAGTTTGGCGCGCTGCCGTGGAACTTCATTCTCGCTGTGCTCGCGGCGGTGATTGTCTGCGGAATGCTGGGGCTGCGCAGCAGTTCAAGGCTGGCCGGCGTGACGATATGCATTGTCATGCTCGTGAAATCTGGCTCGCACTGGACGCTCGCGCTGGACCGCGTGATTGAGGTCATCATCGGTATCGTGATGGCAATCGCCGTTTCGACGCTGGTTTTCCCGGATCGTGCGCGCCTGCGGCTGCGCGACGGACTGGCGCAGGAGTTTCTAATACTGGGAGCGTTCTTCGAGGCAATTCTGGAGGGCTTTCGCGGCGCGCCTCCGGAGAATCTGTCGGAGTGGCGCGAGGATGCGCTGGCCACGCTGCGCAAGAACAGCGAACTGCTTGAGGCTTCGCGTAACGAACCGTCCGGCGGTCCAGGATGGCGCGAGGGTCTTGAAATGCTCGCACAGTTTGGCCGCTCGCTCTTCGATGCCCTGGTTGCGCTGGAGTTCTCAGTGAAAGACAGCTGCGAAGATGGATACGCGCAGCAACTGGAGCCGGCCATGGGGCGGCTGGCCATCGACATTCGCACCGGATTTCACCACGTGGCCGAGTGCATCCACGAATGGCGTTTTCACATCCCGCCGCTGGGAATAAATCTGGAGGAAGACATCGCTCAACTGGAGGCGCGCATGGCAGAGGTGCGCCACACGGGCTTCAGGTTTTCGCAGGCCGAAATTCTGCGCGCCTATGCGGTGCAGCTCCATCTCAAGCAGCTTGCCCGGTTATTGCGTGCATCGCGCGTCGAAACTAGCCGCTCCGTCGGCGAGGCGCAGAGGTAGCTCAGACCGCGAGCAACTCAGTGTAGACCGCCATCCCCACAACTGCATCGGTGCCCAGCGCGCCGAGTGCGTTTACTTCTTGCTGGCTGCGAATGCCGCCGGCGACGATGAGTTGACGCCGGGTCAGCTTGCGCAAGCGCGCGGCGACGTCAATGGGGAAGCCTTGCATCAAGCCTTCGCCATCCACATGCGTATAGAGAAATGCGGCGGCATAGGGATCGAGCTGCGGAATCGCCTCATCGGGCGTTAGCGCGACCTGCGCCTTCCATCCCTTCACGGCGATCTTTCCATTTTTGGTGTCGATGCCCGCGACAATATGCTCAGCGCCAACGCTTGCGGCGAGCGACGCTGCGAACCCGGTATTGACGGCACCTTCCGAGGAAAAGAGCGCCGATCCAATGATGACGCGCTTCGCTCCCGCGTCGAGCACTTGTTGCGCGCGTTCGATGGTGTGAATGCCTCCGCCGGCCTGCACGGGCAGCCGCTTGGCGATCTGAGCAACCAGCACGGAGTTGTCGCCCTGCCGCATCGCAGCGTCGAGATCGATCAATTGGACTAACGGATACTTGGAGAATTTTTCGATCCAATATTCAAAGTCGTCAAAAGCAAGCCGCAGTTTTTCGCCCTGTACAAGCTGAACGATCTGACCACCCAGCAAATCAATCGAGGGAATCAGCATGGAAGCCTCACGGAAACGCCGGCCTTCGCCAGCTCCTGTTTGAGCGCGCGGGCGCTGGAGACGCCGAAGTGAAAGATACTCGCAGCCAGCGCCGCGTCTGCCTTGCCGCGTCCGAAAACATCGACAAAATGCTCCACGGTTCCCGCCCCGCCTGAGGCGATCACGGGAATGCCAACGGCCTCGCTCACGGCGCCGGTTAGCTCGCAATCGAAACCGGTTCTCATGCCGTCCGCGTTCATCGATGTGAGCAGGATCTCGCCTGCGCCGCGTTGTTCGGCCTCGCGCGCCCACTGGACTACGCGCCGGCCGGCCAGCTTGCGGCCGCCCTGAACGAAGACTTGCGCATCGCGCACGGGGTCGGCGGCATTAGGATCACGCCGCGCGTCGATGGCGACAACAACGGCCTGCGCACCAAAGCTGCGGCCGATATTGTCGATGAGCATTGGGTTGGCCAGAGCGGCGGAGTTCACGCTAACCTTGTCCGCGCCCGCCTCGAAGACCTGTGCGGCATCGTCGGCGGAACGAATGCCGCCACCAACGCAGAAGGGAACGAAGAGCTCGTGCGCAGTGCGGCGCACAGTGTCGAGAAGCGTCTGCCGGCCCTCGTGCGTTGCGGTAATGTCGAGCAGCACGATCTCGTCGGCGCCCTCGCGAGCATGGCGCGCAGCCTGCGTCGCCGGATCGCCGGCATCGACGAGATCGACGAACTGCACGCCCTTGACAACGCGGCCATCGTGCACGTCAAGACAGGCGATGATGCGCTTGGTAATCATTTCTGTTTCCTCGCCATGTTGCGCGCGATAAGGTCGTTGAGTTCGGTTCGCTGGGACGGCGATAAGACACGCGTAGGAATGCAAATGAACGAAAGCTCGGTTATGTAGAGTACAGTGATTCTATTGTCCTGAGCAAACCTGCGAATCCCGGTCCAATAGTATTTTGCCTCGCCAATTCCCGGCCAAATCTTGAGGATGCGCTCGTTATCGATGTCGAGAGAGTGTCCCGGTCCTGTCTCCGAAACGGGAAAGTAACCCGTGAACCATTTTCGGAGTCTGTAGCCGTACAGGAATGGACGCAGAACTGCGATCCCAAACAATGCTGCGACGGGCAAAACGAGGCCATCAACGATATCTCTTCGTCCGTGTGAACTGGCAAGGCTGATATATCCCAACCCGAGACCGGCGAGCGTTGGAATCGCATAATAAGAGATTGCGAGGCAGATGCGCCTCCCGGGCTTCTGGCGGGTGTGGAGCCGGATAGCAGCTTTCCAGTCGGCAAGAGTGATTGTGTAAGTGAGATTCATCTTTCAATCTCCAGAAAATTGCTGAGGATCTTGAGTCCGGTTGCGCTGGATTTTTCGGGATGGAACTGAACGCCCATTACGTTGCCGCGTTCTACGGCAGCGGCGAAGGGCTCGATGTAGTGCGTAACAGCCGCCGCGTCTGCAGTGACGGGCGCCTTATAAGAATGCGTGAAGTAAACGTGCTCGCCCGGCTCGACTCCGGCGAGAAGGCGCGAGCCTGCGCGGATTTCAAGCGAATTCCAGCCGACGTGCGGAACTTTTTCTATGCTCTCGGAGAAGCGCGCGCAGGATTCAGCGAAGTGACCGAGTCCCGGCTGATCGGGCGCTTCACTCGATCCCGCATAGAGCCACTGCATTCCGACGCAAATTCCAAGGAAGGGAACGCCGCGCGCGATGGCCGCGCGAATCGCGGCAGTGAGACCGGTTGTGTCCAGCCGTTCCGTAGCTGCGAAATGGCCCACGCCGGGCAGCACGAGGCGCTCGGCGGATTCGACGAGCGAGAGATCGCCATCCGTGACAATCGGCTCCGCGCCGAGATGGCGCAGCGTCTTCAGCACAGAGGTCAGATTGCCGGCCTTGTAATCGATCACGGTTACGCGCATCAGAGCAGTCCCTTCGTCGAGGGCAGCATCTCGCCCAATTGCTTGTCGCGTGAGCAGGCCACTCGCAGGGCGCGCGCGAAGGCTTTGAAGATGCCTTCGATCTTGTGATGATTCGAGCGGCCATACATCGTCTTCACGTGAACATTGGCGCGTGCTCCGCGTGCGAAGCCTTCGAAGAAATCCGTCACCAGTTCACTTTGCAGATCGCCCACTAGCCGCGTGCGCACCTTGGTATCGACGGCGAAGGCTGCACGTCCGCTCAAGTCCACTGCGGCGATGGCCAGGGTCTCATCCATAGGCATAATGAAGTAGCCGGCGCGCAGAATGCCGCGTTTGTCGCCGAGTGCGCGGTCAAAAACTTCGCCAAGCGCGATGCCCACATCTTCGACGGTGTGGTGCTGATCGACGTCGAGGTCGCCCTCGCACTTGAGTTCAAGATCGAAGGCCCCATGGCGGGTGAAGAGTTCAAGCATGTGATCGAAGAAGCGAATGCCCGTGGAGACCTTATATTGACCGCGGCCTTCGATCGTCAGCTTGACGGCGATGCGAGTCTCGGTGGTGTTGCGAACCAATTCGGATCGGCGCGGGCTCGCCTTGCGCGAGGCGCGAGTATTTGCAGCAGCAGCGGTCATTGCGCCGTTCCTTCGATATTCAAAGCGGCCAGGGTCCCGTGGAAAGCGGCGGCGGCCTTTCCCATCTGCTCGCGCGTTCCGATGGTGATGCGCACGCAGCCATCGCATCCGGGGTCGCTGGAGCGATCGCGAACCAAAACCCCCGCGGCGCTCATTAGTTGTGTGAACTCCTTGTGTTGCGCACCGATTTCGACCAGCACAAAATTTGCAGAGCTTGGCCAGTGGCGAACTCCGGCGTCGTCGAGCATAGCTTCAAACTCGGCGCGCGCAGCAAACACTTCAGCGACGTACCAGTCGAGATACGCCGCATCTTCGAGCGCGGGCGGAAGGCACGCCAGAGCCAGCGAATTCACGCTATATGGTGACAGCACGCGCCGCACCCAGCGCATCAGTTCCGCGGGACCGGCAAGCAAACCGAGACGCAAACCGGCCAAGCCGTAGGCCTTTGAAAAGGTGCGCGCCACTATCAGATTTGGAAGTGTCCCGATCAGGTCCATCACAGTCTCGCCGTGGAAGTGAAAGTAAGCTTCATCGACCAGTAGAACCGCATGCGCCGCGCGAGTTGCAATCTCAATTAGCTGCGCGCGTGTGGCTGCGGAGCCGGAAGGGCTGTTCGGATTGGCGATGGCGATGACCTTGGTGCGCGGTGTGATAGCGGCGAGCAACCGCTCGAAGGGAAACTGCAGGTCGTTTGCCGCTTGGATTGTGATCGAGCGCGCATCGGTGGCCGAGGCGTAGATCTCATACATTGCATAGGTGGGCACCGGCAGGAGAAGCTCGTCGCCGTCGTCGAGAAAGGCCTCGAAGAGCACGTGAATGGCTTCGTCGACTCCATTGGTGAGAGCTACCTGCGAAGGGGCGAGGCCGAGATGCGACGCGGCGATGGCCTCGACCGGTTCGCGCTCGGGATAACGCGTGAGACTGCCTGCGGAGATGAGGCCCAGCACCTCACGCACTCGGGGTGAGCAGGCCACAGTGTTCTCATTGAAGTCCAGGCGCAGAGCTTCGCGGTTGCCGAGCGGAGGGTGATACTCCTTCATGGCCTGCACGCAAGCGCGTGGCGCGGGAATGATCGATTTTGCAGCTTCAGTCAAGATGCCTCCTTATTTGCAATCGTGTGCGAATGGCTTCAGCGTGGCCGGTGAGCCCCTCGGCCTCGGCCAGCAGAGCGGCGTGAGGACCGAGTGTGCGCATGGCCTGCGCGTTGTACTGCTGCACGGTGATGAGCTTGACGAAGTCGTTGACGCTCAGGCCGCCGCGCACACGAGCCATGCCGCCGGTGGGCAGGGTGTGGTTGGGACCTGAGATATAGTCGCCCATGGGCTGCGCCGACCAGCGGCCCACGAAAACCGAACCGGCATTCCGTACCCAATCGAGATCGCGGGCCGTGTCGACGGTGAGATGTTCGGGTGCAAGTCGATTGGTGATGGCGCGCGCCTCGTCCACGCTTGCGGCGATAATGACAAGGCCGTTGCGGTCGAGAGCCTGGCGCGCTAAGGTGTTGTTGCGGCTGCGAAGTTTGGCTTCGGCGACAACATGTTTTGCGAGATCGGCACGCGTGGTGATGAAGATGGCCAGCGCCTCGGGATCGTGCTCAGCCTGCGCGACGAGGTCGGAGGCAATGTCGGACGGGTTGCCGCGATCACTGGTGACGACAATCTCCGTGGGACCGGCGAGCATGTCGATCGCGCAATCGAAGGCGACGAGCCGCTTGGCCGCTGTGACATAGAGGTTGCCGGGCCCGACGATCTTATCGACGCGCGGTAGGCTTGCGGCGCCATAGGCCAGAGCGGCGATTGCGTGCGCGCCGCCGAGACGATAGAACTCTGTGATGCCGAGAAGATGCGCGGCAGCGAGAGCTTCCAACGCCGGTTTGGGAGAGACCACTGCGATGCGTTCGACGCCCGCAACCTGCGCGGGAATTGCGGTCATCAGGAGCGTAGAGGGAAGAGGGTGGCGGCCACTGGGTACATAGCAACCGACCGCGCCGAGGGGACGAACAAGTTGCCCGGTGGTGAGGCCGTCGATTGGAGACTCGCTCCAGGAAGCCGGTAGCTGCGATACAGTAAAGGTACGAATCTGATCGGCGGCGATGGTGAGGGCCTCGCGCATCGCCGGTGAAACAGCGTTCCAAGCGGCGGCCATCTCATCGGGTGTGATGCGCAGATTGGCTGCGTCCGTGAGCCCGTCAAATTGGGCTGCGTAGCTCAGCAGAGCGCGGTCGCCTCGCCTGCGCACATCGCTCGCGATGCGCTTAACGGCGGGAAGCACGGCGTCGAGCGCGGCGCCGCCGCGCTGATCGAGAGCGGCGAGCAACTCCGTTGTTTGTTGCGCGCCGCGTCCTTTTGTCCGGACGATCTTCATTCTTCCTCCGGTTTAGAGCACAACCTTATTCAGCGGATATTCGACAATGCCCGCCGCTTTCGCCGCCTTAAGCTTGGGAATCACATCGCGTGCTACGCGCTCTTCGACGATGGTGTTCACCGCGACCCAGTCGGAGTTGCTGAGCTGAGAGACGGTAGGCGAGTTGAGCGCGGGCAGCACGGCGAGCACCGCGTCGAGATCGGCCCGTTGCACATTGAGCATCAGCCCCACCTGCGATTGCGCGTCGATTGCGCCGCGCAGCATCAGCGCGATCTGATCGATCTTCTCGCGCTTCCATGGATCGGCGAGGGCCTGCTTACCGGCGATCAGATGCGTCTCGCTTTCCATGATAGTGTCAATGATCTTCAGTCGATTCGCCTTGAGCGAACTGCCGGTCTCTGTTACTTCAACGATCGCATCGGCCAGCGTCGGCGGCTTGACCTCCGTTGCACCCCAGCTGAACTCAACCTTGACGTTGACACCTTTGCGGGCGAAGTAGCGCTTACTCACTTCCACTAGCTCGGTTGCAACAATCTTTCCTTCCAGGTCTTCGGCCTTTTCGAAGCCGCTCGATTCTGGCACAGCCAGTACCCAGCGCACCTTGCGCCGGCTCTGCTTGGAATAAGTAAGTGAAGTGATGCTGGTCAGATCGAGGCCGCTCTCGACGACCCAGTCGATGCCGGTGAGGCCGGCGTCGAGAACGCCGTGATCGACGTAGCGGGCCATCTCCTGGGCGCGAATCAACATGCACTCGATCTCAGGATCGTCGATAGAGGGGAAGTAGGAGCGGCCGTCCGCGTAGATATTCCAGCCGGCGCGCTTGAAGAGCGCAATCGTAGCATCCTGCAAACTGCCTTTGGGGATTCCGAGTCTCAGCTTGTTAGCCACGAGCTACCTCTTTCTCTTTTGGCTGGCCGTCTGCGCCGATGCTCAACGGCTTGGTAAAGCAGCTGACAGTGCCCTCATGGCAAACCAGTCCGTCACCTTCGACTACGACGCGAAAAAGCAGCGCATCATTGTCGCAGTCCGTTGCGGCGGAGACGACGCGCAGGCGGTTTCCGCTGGTTTCACCCTTCATCCAAAGCTTCTGGCGGGTGCGGCTCCAGAATGTTACAAAGCCTGTCTCAATGGTCTTAGCGTAGCTCGTGGAGTTGAGAAAGCCAAGCATCAGCATCTCACCGGTGTTTGCATCCTGGACGATGCCGGGGACGAGCCCGTCCATTTTGCCGAAGTCGATTGTGGGATTCGTATTGCTCATGTTTTTCCTTATTCATTGGTTGGGGTTTCGTTGAGCACGAAAAAGCCCGCCGGTCTTCGTGCCGGCGGGCTTCAAGTCTCTTGAGATCTCTCTGGCCGTTCTAGTTCAGGCCATGGCAGTCCGCCGGCATGGAGGTTCCATGATGGTGGTGGTGGCCGTGATGGCGGTTGCGCTGCATCTGATTCAAACCATAAAGGAAACGGCTGTGGGGTGTCAAATCTTCCGCTTGCGGCCTGAGGCCGGGGAGCGGAGAATGGAACGGTGCGTAGAGCAATTCACTTTGCGGTTTTCGCAGCGGCGATGCTGGGTGTCTGCGTCTCGGACATTGCGCAGAACCAGGACCGCGATACTCGTGCCGTGCCGAAGACCTCAGCCACCGCGCCGCCGCCCGAGCTGCGCACCGACATTAATCACGCCAGCATGGATGAGCTGCTCAGGGTTCCCGGCATGACGCGCAGTTGGGCCGGTCGCATCCTTCGCTTCCGGCCTTACCGCACCAAGACGGATCTGCTGGAGCATGGCGTGGTGACTGGCAAGATTTATAACCGCATCAAGGATTACGTGATTGCGCGCCGCGACCCCCAGTGACCGCTTGCTGTGTGGCGTGATCACCTGCGGTTGGCACGTCTCAGGCTACGCTGACCCGTCACGACCGAACCTAGGGCAGAATCCTATCGAGCGATACCTCCTCCGGCTCCGGCATGGAAACGTCCCCTCGCCTCAGCAGCCGGCTCAGAATCACGTAGAGCACCGGGATAAAGAACAGGTTCAGTACCGTCGAGAGCAACATGCCGCCGACAATGGTCGTGCCGACGGAGCGCCGTCCGAGCGCGCCTGCGCCGGTGGCGAAGACCAGCGGCAATACGCCGAGGATGAAGGCGAACGAGGTCATAAGAATCGGCCGCAGACGCAATGCGCCGGCCTCGGCCGCGGCGTCGGCGATGGAGAGGCCCTTGCGGCGCAACTGCTCGGCAAACTCGACGATCAGAATTGAGTTTTTCGCCGAGAGGCCGATGAGCATGACGAGGCCGATCTGGCAGTAGACATCGTTGGCAAGGCCGCGCGCCCACACCAGGCCCAAGGCGCCGAGCACGGCCATCGGCACAGCGAGAAGAATGATGAAGGGCAGCGCGAAGCTCTCGTACTGCGCCGAGAGCGTGAGATAGACGACCAAAAGACCGAGACCAAAGATCAGCAGCGCCCTGCCGCTGGATTCGATCTCGTCGAGTGTCAATCCGGTCCACTCAAATCTCATGCCCGGCATCTTCATCTTGTTGGCAAGGGCTTCCATGGCGGCGAGCCCCTGGCCGGAGCTGTGTCCAGGAGCGGCTGAGCCGTCGATCTCGACTGCGCGGAAGAGGTTGTAGTGGCTGATGACCGGCGGGCCGGAGCTCTCAGTGACTTTGACCAGATTGTCCAGTGGCACCATCTGGCCGGAGTCGGAGCGCACGTAATAGCTATGCAGATCGCGGGCCGACATGCGGAAGGGCTGGTCGGCCTGCACAAAGACGCGGTAGGTGCGATTGTTGAAGTCGAAGTCGTTGATGTACTCCGAGCCCATGAAGACGCCGAGCGTGGTAGTGATCTGCGAGAGCGGAATGTTGAGGGACTTGGCCTTCTCGCGGTCGATGGTGACCAGCACCTGGGGATCGTTGGCGGAGAAAGTGGTCAGCAGGCCGGTCAGGTCTTTGCCCGCATTGCCCGCGCCCACAATCTGATGGGCAATGTGGTCCAGATCGCTGAGCGTGTTACTGCCCTCGTCCTGGAGCATGAACTGAAAGCCGCCGAAGCTGCCGACGCCCGAGACCGCCGGGGGCTCGAACATGGCTACCAGACCGCCATTGGGCGCGAACATGAGCATTTGCAGCTTGGGATTCAGGTTGGCGACGATGTCGGCGGTGGAGTGGCCCTTGCCGCGGCGCTGGTCCGACGGCGTGGTGGAGATGAACATCATGCCGGCGTTGGCGGCGTTGCCGTTGAAGCTGAATCCCATCACTGAGAATGCTCCGGCGATGTCGGGATTTTGGGCGATGATCGCTTGCGCGCGGTCGGCCAGGGCTCCAGTGTAGGCCAGCGAAGAGCCCGGCGGGGCCTGCACGATGACCATCAGGAAGCTCTGATCCTCCTGGGGAATGAAGCCGGTGGGGACACGCTGGTAGGTCCACACTGTCGCGCCCAGGCCCACAAAAAACAACACCAGCAATGCGTAGCGGAGTTTGAGCGCACCGTGAATCGCATTGGAATACGTGGATGAAAGCCAACTGATCTGCTTGTCGGTGGAGTGGATGAATCTGGCAAAGAGCCGCGAGACCGCGTCGATGTGGAGGAAGTCGAGCTGCTTTGGCCGGTCTTCTTCGCCGCGCAGGAACATGGCCGAGAGAGCCGGCGACAGTGTAAGCGCGTTGAAGGCCGAGATGGCGATGGCAAAGGCGATCGTCAGCGAGAATTGCCGGTAGAGAATGCCGGTTGTGCCGGGGAAGAAGCTGACCGGCACGAAGACGGCGATCAGAACCAGAGATGTGGCAATGACGGCGCTGGTCACCTCGCCCATGGCTCGCGATGTAGCCGCGTGGGGATCGGAATGCTCCATGTGCAGGTGACGCTGCACGTTTTCGATAACCACAATCGCGTCGTCGACGACCAGTCCGGTGGCCAGAGTAATGCCGAAGAGCGTCAGTGCGTTGATAGAGAAGCCGAAGACTTTGATGAAGGCGAAGGTTCCGATCAACGAGACCGGAATCGTGACAGCGGGAATAATGGTAGCGCGCCAATCGAGCAGGAACAGAAAGATGACGGTGATGACGATGAAGATGGCCAGGCCAAGGGTGACCAGCACTTCGCGGATTGAGTCGCCGACCACGGTTGTGGAGTCGAAGGCGATGGCGTAACTCAGGCCCGGCGGGAAACTCTTCGACAGCTCGGCGAGCCGCGCCTTGGCGGCTCGATCCACCTCAAGGGCGTTGGCGTTGGAGAGTTGCAAGATGCCAACGCCCATGGCTTCGCGGCCCGCGTACTTCAGCGTCGAACTGTAATCTTCAGCGCCAACAACGGAGTGGCCGACATCCTTGAGCAGCACCAGGCCGTTGGAAGCGTTCTTGACGATGATGTTGTCGAACTCGGCGGGCGAGGAGAGCCGGCCGACTACGCGCACGGGGATCTGGAAGGCCTGCCTTGAATCCGAGGGCGGCTGGCCGAGCTGGCCGGCGGGGATTTCGATGTTTTGCTCGACCAGGGCGTTGACAACATCCGTCGCCGTGAGGTTGTGAGCGGCCAGGCGGACCGGGTCAAGCCAGACGCGCATCGCGTACTTGCGCTCGCCGAAGATGATTACATCGCCAACGCCGGGAACGCGCTTGATAGCGTCTTTTACGTAGACGTCCAGATAGTTGGAGATGAATTCGGGCGAATAACGGCCGTCGAGCGTATAGAAGCCTGCGCCGAGAACAAAGTTGAAGTTGGACTTGGTGATGCTGATGCCGGTCGCATTGACGGCCGCCGGCAGCCGCCCCTGGGTGCTGGCTACGCGATTCTGCACGTCCACGGCGGCGATATCGAGATCGTAGCCGGTCTGGAAGGTGATTGCGATCGAGCTGGTTCCACTGTTGGTGCTCGACGAACTGATGTAGCGCATTCCCTCGACGCCGTTGATGGCCTCTTCGAGTGGTATGGTGACCGCCTTTTCAACCGTGTCGGCGTTGGCGCCCACGTAGTTGCAGTTCACCGAGACCACGGGTGGCGCTAGCGTTGGATACATCGCAACCGGAAGAGTGGGAATGCACACCGCGCCCGCCAGAATGATCAGCAGCGCGCAGACTGTGGCAAATACAGGCCGATGAATAAAAAAATCTACAAACAAGGTTCGCCTTCCTTTTCGTCTGCAACGGGCGCGGCATGAGCGGCGTCGTGTCTATGCCCGTGGTTCACTCCCCAGGGCGCTATAGCCAGGATGTCTTTCACGCTCCGGGCAGCGGCATGACCGGCATGCCGTTCACCAGGAACTGGGTGCTGGATACAATGACCTTGTCGCCCGCGTTCAGCCCGGAGGAGACGGCGTAGGTGTTGCCTACGGTGTCGCCAAGCGTGACAGCTGTCTGGTTGGCAAAGAAGTGTCCGCCCTGCTGCTTTGCGACAAAGACAAAGGTCTGCCCGCCCTGGCGAGTCACCGCCAGCACCGGCACCACAGCCATCGGCGCAGTGCTCCAGATGACGCGTGCCTTGATCATCTGCGCGTTGCGCAGCAAGTCAGGCGTCGAATGGACTGGGGCCTTCACAAGGATTCCCTGCAAAGTGCTATCCACTTGAGCCGAGAGAAAGTCAATTTTTGTCTTCTCGATCAGCTTGCCCGAGTTATCCAAGAGGTCCACATCGAGCCCCGGACGCACCTGGCCGGAGCGCTCGGTGGGAATGTAGATGTAGGCCTCCAAATCTTTGTTCTCATCGACGGTCGTGAGCACTGTTGCCGGCGAGTTGGCCGGAGAAGCGAAGTCGCCCACGTGGACCGGGATGTCGCCCACCACGCCGTCAAAGGGCGCGCGAATGGCATAGTAGGCCAGTTGCTCCTCCTGCGTCTTGCGCAGTTGAACGGCCGATTCGTAGTCCGCCTTGGTGTTGTCGAATGATTGCTGCGCCTGGTCGTAAACGTCGCGGCTGGTCACGCCCGCCTCGAAGAGTTTGCGCTGCCGCTCGATCTCCACCGCGTTGTAATCGTAGACCGCCTTCTTCTGCCGCTCAGTCGCGCGCGCCGATTCCACCGCGGCCGTTTGCAGCCGTGGATCGATCTCCATCAGCAGCTGCCCCGCTGTCACATGGTCGCCCGAACGCACCAGAATCCGGGTGAGCAATCCGCTGATCTGCGGCAGCAGTGTTGCCGACCGGCGCGACTTGATGGTGGCCACATACTCATTGGATTGGGGCACCGGAGCCAGCGTCACTAACGCCGTTTGGACAGGCATACCCTGCATCCCGGCGCCTGCCGCCGGAGCAGCCGGCTTCTTCTCGCAGCCGGTTGCGGCAAACCCGAACATCACAATGCAACCTAGTTCAAAGATGCGTTTCAATGCGCTCTTCCTCACTCTATCTTCTTCTCTTCTCCGGCCTTGTGGCTCACCGGCGGCTGTATGTTGGCGCGGCGACTCTCACCACGAACTCCGACGCCGCGTTCCCAATGAATGCCGAGTCAATTGCGATGGCAGGCTACGGGAGCTTGTTGACGGCGACCGGCCTCCGTGGAGCGCCACTGCCGGAGAGTGCACTGTGGACTGGCGGAAGGTCGTCTCAGGATCGCCTATTCTATTGTGACGCCTGGGCCACGGCTCTCGTCGCAAAAATTCGCCCTCCATCGGCCGATTTGGTCAATCGCCCAGCGTGCTGCCGGTCTGGCACAAACGAGCCCAGACGATTCTTGCGCCGACGTGCGGGCCGTGAGGGACGACCCTGGCGCGCAACGGCTGATACGCGATACGCAAATGCGCTTCCGATGGTTTCCACAAACGCTGTGCGTGGAATCGCGGGATCTTTTTGACACGGCGGTGCCGAGTTGTTAGCCTTTAAAAGGGCGCATGCGGCCAATCCCGGCCGATTCCTGGCCCTTCAAGCGTCCCCGTCGTCTAGCCCGGCCTAGGACACCGCCCTTTCACGGCGATAACACGGGTTCAAATCCCGTCGGGGACGCCAACAAAACAAAGAACTTAGAGAAAATCGAACCAAAACCCGAGGGTTTGAAAGGGTTCGATAAGAAAAAGCCGCTTTCAGCCTTCATCTTCGTCCTCCTTCTTTTCCCCCATGATCTGCCTTGCTACTCGACTGTGCGCCGTGCGTTTCACATCCGTTACAGCTTGCGTATACACATCCATCGTCACCTTGAAGTTGGCATGGCGGAGAAGTTCCTGGATCGTCTTGATGTCCTCTCCGTTGGCCTTCATCAGGGTTCCGAAGCTGTGTCGCAGCGTGTGCCAGCCCACGGGTTCCGTGATGCCGGCAGCCTCTAACGCCGGCTTGAGATACACCCGATAGAGCGAACTCGGCCAGTAGGGCTGTTTGCCTTTGCCGTGGGGGCTGGCAAACACCCAGTCGTCCTGCTGGTTGTAGGCGCAACGAAGTCGCCACGACCATAGCGATTCTGCCAGTTCCGCATCAATGGGAATCGCCTTCTTTGAGGCTTCCGTCTTGCATCGCTCGATCCGCTGCTTGACCACGTCGCGGATGACACAGATTTCCAACTTCTCGAAATCGATGTCCGACCACTTGAGGCCGAGCAATTCTCCGACCCGCAGTCCGGTCAATGCACCGAGGAGCACCGCAGTCTTTGCCGGGTCCACCAGGTTTGCCAGAAATCCCTTCAGTTCATCTGGATTGAGAACCGTCGGAACTCGGGAACGCTTGGCGCTCTGACGCACGTGTGTGATGGGGTTGGATGTTGTCCACTCCCACCGCTGCGCGTGGCTGTACAGAGCACTCATGATGTTCCTGATCTTGGCTTTTGTTCCTCGCGACACTGGCAACGACTTCAACCATTGCTCAACCTGGACTGCTTTCACGTCAGTGAGCCTGTAGGATCGCCAACGTGGAAGAATCCATTTGCGCAGATAGCCCGCATACGTTGTCTGCGTCGAAAAGGACTTTCGTGTTTCGTCTTCTCCGGCCTGGCTGCCCAGAGGCCGCGTGCCGTTCACAATGTCCGGCAATTCGTGCAAGCGGTAGTGTTCAACCAGTGTTTCAATACTGATGGCCTGTAACTGCTGTCGCGGGGTTTGTTCGTTGATTTCCAATCGCAGCGCATCTGCCGCCTTCTGTGCTTCGGCTTCGGTCTTGTAGTCGCTGATCGATCCGATCACCGCCTTGCGGTAGCATTTGGTTCCGTCAAGCTGCACCTCGTACCAGCGAAAGATCCAAACTGACTCGCCTGACTTGCGCTTGACTCGTTGCAAACTTCCTTTTTGATGTCGTGCACGCCTCATATCCTTCTCCTTCCCGGTGGCGAGCACGGTTGGCCTACATTCAGCGTAGTCCAAGTGGACCTGTGCTACCAGAGGCTTCATGTGCGGAAATGTGCGGATCAGCTCGCGAGTTCTGCCCGTTCGATCCATTCCTCAATCGTTGAGCCGCGGAATCGCCACAACTTGCCCACATGAACACCGCGAATCAGGCCACGCCGGGCATATCGCTGGAGAG
>JBEKKL010000004.1:0-119571 GCA_050010735.1 Occallatibacter sp.
CTCCGTTCGCCCCCTTCACCAAATAGTTCACATCGATCGTCGTCGTCCCGCTCGCCGCGTTCAACGTGTCCGTAGCCTGCGCGTTCCGGCCACTCGTCGACAGGTTGATGAACACATTGTTCGACCCATCGCTATAGGCCATAACGCCACCGGAGTCGCCCATGCTGGCTTCTGAAAGGGTTCGAATATTCAATTCATCGATCGATGAGCCAGCTGTCGAAGAGTCTCCGGTGTAGATCGCGACTTGCTTACCGTTGAATACCTGCTGCTGGTTGTATGTGGTTGTCTGCCCAATGTTGTTGATCTCCGACAAAATCGACTGATATTCCTGATTAGCCGCACCCTCCTGGGTCGTGTTGAGAGTCCCGTTCGACGCCTCGGTCGCCAGCGTAATGGCACGGTTGAGCAGATTCGTCACTTGAGAGAGCGCGCCATCGGCCACCTGAAGAAGCCCGGCACCCTCTGTGGCATTGGTCTTTGACTGCGTCAAGGCTGACGAGTTGGCCCCAAGCCCATTCACCAGCGAGAGGCCAGCGGCGTCGTCCGCTCCAGAGTTAATCCGCGAACCAGAGGACAACTGCTGCAACACAGTCTGCAAGCTGCTGTTGGTGTTGTTCAGATTGTTCTCTGCATAAATCGCTGAGAGATTGTTCAAGACTCCGAGGGCCATGAAAGGTACTCCTTTAGGATGCCTAGAATCACACCTTGCCCGTCGATACATCCGCCAGGCTTTCCGATCATGTCGGCTGGGCGTTCTTGCATCCACCCGGTTCATCGGAGCGGGAGAGAATAACTTTAGTCATAATTTTCCGTATTGTTTTTTGCGGGTTGGCGCGCCTCGATTCAAGCTGTTCAATTTCTCTGCAGCCCTTGTCTCAAAGCGCTGCAGCCGGTGTTCCGTTGTGCTCCAGCGATCTGTACCGCTTTGCGACAGAGAAAGCAGATCCAGTGCTCCGCCCATCGATCGCTGAATCCGCTCTTCGATCTGTACTACTTGTTTCTTCTCTTGCCTCAGCCTTCACACAAAAAACGGCGGCAAGAGGATCTCCTCCTGCCGCCACCGGTCTGTCTTCAACCGCATTCTCTCTGCTAAAAGCTTTGTTCTATAGAATTCGCTCCTACTGTTCGTCACCGGATCCAGGGGCTGAAGGCTCGGGCGCAGTTGCGGGCGCATCGGAGCCCGGGCTCTGCGGAGGCACCGGCGGAGGAGCCATCCGGCGATGGTATTGGCCAGCAGGTCCCTGGCCTCCCCGCTCACGGGGTCCGAATTCACCGCCGCGCTCCTGTCCACGATTGGCGCGGAAGGCCTGAACCTGCTTCCACTGCTCAGGCGTTAATTTGTTGCGAATCGCCAACAGAAAACGAGCATTCGCTTTTTCCAGCTCGGCTCTGGCCTGGGCCACCTTATCGATCTGAGCGAGGATTCTGCTCTCGTCGGGCTGGTCTGCCCCCACCAGCGGCTCCATTTCAACTTCGGCCTTCTCCACATTGGCGCGCAGGTCGATCAGTTTCTCGCGATGCTCCATCAGAATGCCGTCAAATGCCTTGCGCTGATCATCGGTCAGTTTCAACCGCTCAATAACTTTGGGATTGTTCCACCAGCGCCCATGATCGCCCTGAAGGCCCAGCGCACGTTCCATGGGAGGACGGTGCTCGCCAAATCCCGGTCCCATTCCCATGCCTCCACCTGGCTCCTGCGCCAGCGCCCCGCCCGCCAGCAAAGCTCCAGCAATCACTAACGCCAACTGTACCGCTCGACATCCCTTCATCACCGTCTCCTCTTCCCCCTGTTGCTGAGGGGCCACGCCCGTTTTGTAATCCAATTCTTATTGGCTTTCATCCTCGGCCATCAATTGAGCCAAGGGCTCCATGGCGCTCGGAACCTCTCGCGATACATCGCCGTCCACCTTGGCCAGCAAATCCTCTTCCTCCTGGCGAGCCCGTTCTTCTGCCGCCAACCGCCGTTGCTCAATCATGCGAGTCTGGGCGATCTTCATCTGATCCTGATGATGTTTGTGAACTATTCCCCCGGAAACACTGCCGGCGATCAGCAGACAGCCCAGAGCCCAACCGGCCGCCAGCCGCCATGCTCCGCGCCGCACCGGCTCAACCACTGTCCTTGGACGGTTAAACTCGGCCTCGCTCCAGGCCCGAACACTTAGGCGGAAATCCGTAAGAGCTCTCTGCAATTCGCTTGCTTCCTCCGCGACTCTGTCCACACTGCCCACGTTCCTCACTTCGCTCTCCGCTCTGTCCTTATTCCCGAAGCTCATCGCCGTCCCCCAAGTCTCTCGCGCACCTTCGCCAGTGCCCGGGAAAGATGCGCCTTCACTGTTCCCTCATTGAGCCCTGTGCTTCGCGCGATCTCACTCAACTCCATCTCTTCCACGTAGCGCAGCAGAAAGACGGTCCGCTGGCGCTCGCTCAACCCTTGCACCGCTTCGCTCACCTGCCGCACCCGCTCTTTTGCCAGCAACCGCTGCTCCGCCGACCGTTCGCCGCTCGGCAACCATTCGCTGGCCTCCTCCAGATTCACCGCGTGAGTCTGGGTCTGACGCCAGAACTGCAAGCGCCGGTTTCGCCAGTGGTCCTTCTGCAGATTGATCGCAATGCGCATCAGCCAGGTCATCGCACTCGACTCACCGCGGAAGCTCTTCCAATTCCTGTGAGCCTTGAGGAAGCATTCCTGGGTAAGCGACTCCGAGAGCTCCGGATCGCGCGTCGACGAGAGCAGAAATCGGAAGATCTGTGAACGATGTTTCGTGACGACAGCCGAGTACTCCTCGGCAGCAACTTCTTCCGCCGTTGACATGTTCATCGCTTCCAATGCTGTGCCGGCTGCCATCACACAGGTAGACGCCCGCACCGGATGCAAGTTTACAGGCTCGTCGGCAATTCTCAAACCCACAGACAATCGCGGAGTGACATGACAGCCGATTTGAGTGACACTTTCCCGACTGGTTGCCTTGGTTTGTTCACGCTTGTTCTCCGCTTAAGGCGGTATGGGCTTTTGCGCACACCATTAGGCGAATGTTAGGCAGCCGGCCACCGACCCCACCCAATCCATCCCGTCCCGATACATACCAAAATATGTAGGCTAATTCCTGTCATCATAGACAACCTACCATTTACTGCATTAAATTAATAATGTGTCGGTGATTCTGGTGACATTTCAGCAGTAGCACCGTCATTATCCTGCTTGTTCTCAGTTGATTGCCTCCTGGTAGTTTCGTAATCTTCCCCTGACGGCGTCATGGCAGCCGACGTGCTAACCCATTGAGCAGTAAGGTGTGCCTTCATGGAGAGAAGTCTTGTCAATCGTCTGCAGGCAACACTGCTGGCCGTCGCTACGGCTGGTCTGGTGTTTCTCGCGATATTGAATTTCCTTGAGGAACGCCACTCTCAGCAACCCGACGACGGTGTCTGGTGGCGCGAGGCAGCGGACGGTAGTGGACTCATCGCAGACAAAGTACTACCAAACAGTCCCGGAAAGCGCGCCGGAATTCATGTCAACGATCTGCTGACCGGAGTTAGCGTGCCTCCCAAAGGGGCAGTCGGGGAGGACCTGCGCACTCTCAGATCACACGAGCAGCTTGGCGGAGACAAGGATTCGACCGAAGAATCCAGCCAGCGCACCTCTGCGGGGCCGCTCTCGCTGCCCACAGAGATCAAACACTATACCCAGGTCGTTCGCACGGCTGATCTGGAGCGCGCCCTCTATCACACGGGCAGCTACTTCGAGATTGATTACCGGATCGTGCGCAACAGCGATGCCCGGAGCAGAACGATCGAGGTAATCCCCGAGCCAATGGACCGAAGCCTTGAGCTGGGGCAGCGGCTCATCGGCCTGGTCTACCTGGCCATCGGTATCTACGTCCTCTTTCGTCGTTGGTCAGCTCCCCGTGCGACTCATTTCTATCTCTTCTGTCTGGTTTCCTTCGCTCTCTACGCGCTTAAATACACCGGAACCTTCGGGTCGCTCGATTGGATCGTCTTCTGGGCAAATATTGTGGCGGAGTCTTTGCAGCCAGCCCTGTTTCTGCATTTTGCCGTCAGTTTTCCCGAGGATCGACTCAAGAGGTCCCGCAGCCGCTGGATCTGGCTGACGTTGATCTACGGGCCCGGCGCCGCGCTGCTTGGACTTTGGGTCATGGCATTCACCCGCTGGCAGGCGACCAAGGTGCTGGAGCACAGCATCAATCAGGTCGGCACCGGCTACTACACCTTATTCTCGGTGCTAGCTGCCTCCCTTTTCGTGATCAGCTACAAGCGCGCCGACACGCCCCTTCTTCGCCAGCAATTGAAGTGGCTTACACGAGGCGCGCTGTGTGCGGTCGTTCCGTTCACGCTCTTCTGGGCCATCCCTTTCCTGCTGGACTGGCAGCCTTTCAGTTGGCTCACCAATCTGGCCAACCTCTCGATCGTGGTTCTGCCGTTAACATTCAGCTGGGCCATCGTCCGCTACCGGCTGATGGATACCGACCTGATCTTCAAACGTGGCATGGCGTACACGCTGGCCACCGGTCTCATCCTGGCAGGCTACTTCGGCGTAATTGCCGCCGCAGCGGGAGTGGCGCACAATCAGCTACCGGAACCGGTCAAGAACTGGGGCGAAGGCATTGCCATAGTGCTCGTGGCCGCCTTCTTCGAGCCTCTAAAGCGCCGGATTCAAAGCTGGGTTGATCGAGCCTTCGACCGCCATCGCTACGACTACCGCAAAGCGCTGGTTGAGTTCGGCCGCGGCCTCAGCTCGGAAACTGATCTCAATGCGCTGTTGGAATCGATCGTCGAGCAGTTACCGAATGCATTGCTGGTGGCGCGCGTCGCTGTCTTCCTGACTCAGGACCATGGCCGCTTGCGTCTGGCCGCTTCTCACGGTCTGCCTGCCGAGGCCAAGGCCGCACAAGATAGGATCGGCGCTGGTGGCATTGGGCTGGGTGCTGTTGGGCCCGGCAAACTCGATCTTGGCTTCCTTGACTTCGACCACGCGATAGACCACTCGCATATCTTCCTCGAAAATGCTCAGGCTGCCTTGCATCTTCCCGCTAGCCAGCAGCGCACCGCGGCATTACTCGATCTCAACTACTATCTGCCTTGCCGCGTCGCGGCCGGCCAGATCCAGAGTGGGGAAGCCACTCCCAATTCTCCCGAAACCACCCGCACCATTGCCGTGATCGGGCTGGGGCGCACGATAGGCGGAGACTTCCTCTCCAGCGAAGATGTGGAGCTGCTCGAATCCCTGGCCAGCTACATTGGGATCGCGCTGCAAAACGCCAGCCTCTACTCGCGCCTGGAAGAAAAGATCGGCGAATTCGAGCGGTTGAAGGAGTTCAATGAGAACATCGTTGAGTCGATTAACGTAGGCATCCTGGCGCTCGATCTCGACGACCGCATCGAGAGCTGGAACGCGCAAATGGAGGCCATGTACGCACTCAGCCGCGCAGAAGCCATCGGTCAGGAGCTCAGCTCTGTCTTCCCAGCTGAGTTCATAGAGGCATTAGAGGGCTTCCGAAACGAGCCCGGCGTTCACCATCTTTACAAATTCCCGCTCACGACACGCGCAGGCGAGCAGCGCACCGCTAACATCGCAGTCGCTCCCCTGCTCTCGCGCGATTTCGTCTCAGTCGGCCGTATTATTCTCGTCGACGACATTACGGAGCGGGTTTCGTTGGAAACGCAACTGGCGCAGGCCGACAAGCTCAGCTCAATCGGACTACTGGCCGCTGGCGTAGCCCACGAGATCAATACGCCGCTTGCGGTCATCTCCTCCTACGCGCAAATGCTTTCGAAGCAACTCAAAGGCGACGGACGCCTTGGTCCGGTCCTTGACAAGATCACTCAGCAAAGCTTCCGCGCCGCTGAGATCGCCAACGGCCTGCTGAACTTCTCGCGTACCTCCACCACCGAATTCCGCGAGACCAATCTCAACCAGGTCATCCGCGATACGCTTTCCTTGCTGGAGCACCAGTTCAAAACCGCCAAGGTCACGGTCGATCTCGATCTTATCGAGCAGCTGCCGCCCATTCATGGCAATCCAGGTAAACTGCAGCAGGTCTTTCTCAATCTGCTCCTCAATGCCAAGGAAGCGATGCCCGAGGGAGGTCACTTGCGGGTCGCGACTCGCACCGGCGCACCCAACGGGCACCCCGGCCACATCACAGCCCTGGTCGCGGACTCCGGCTCTGGAATTGCGCCCGAGCACCTCAAGCGTATCTATGATCCGTTCTTCACCACCAAGACCATGGCCAAGCCTGGTGACCGCCGCGGCACTGGTCTTGGACTCTCAGTCTCCTATGGAATCATCCAGGAGCACGCGGGCAAGATCCGCGTCGAGAGCGCCGTCGGCGCTGGCACAACCTTTCACCTAGAGTTTCCCCTGCTGAGGAATTCCGTTCATGCCTGAAGTTGAAACACCCATGAATCTGCCCGTAACTGCAACCGGCATCGCCGGAAACTCCGGCCTCGCCAACGGCTCGGCCAGCATTCTGGTCATCGACGATGAGGCCGCGATCCGCGAGTCGCTCGAGGTGCTACTCACCCTTGAGGGCTACTCGGTCAGAATGGTTCCCGATGGCGCCGAGGGGCTGCGCACCCTCGATCTCGAAAACTTCGATCTGCTGCTGCTCGACCTGAACTTGCCTGGACAGAGCGGCCTCGAGTTGCTGCCGCAGATCAAGGAGCGCCAGCCCGAGCTGCCGGTCATTATGATCACCGCCTACGGCACGGTCGACAACGTCGTCGAAGCCATTCGCTCCGGTGCAGAGAATTTCGTCCAGAAGCCCTGGGACAACGAAAAGCTGCTCGCCGACATCCGTTCTGCCATCGCACGCCACCGCGCTGAAGAAGAGGTCCTGCAGCTCAAGCGCACCCTCAAGCAGCGCTACAACTTTTCCAATATTGTAGGCAAGAGCGAGATCATGCTCAAGGTCTTCGACCTCGTTGCGCAGGTTGCTCCAAGCCGGTCGACTGTTCTGATTCAAGGCGAGAGCGGCACCGGAAAAGAGATGATCGCCAAGGCCATCCACGCTAACTCGCCGCGTCGCGACAAGCCTTTTGTCCCTATCAACACGGGCGCGATGCCCAGCGAGTTGCTTGAGTCCACACTCTTTGGCCACGTCAAAGGCGCGTTCACCTCGGCCGTTGCCTCGAAGAAGGGGCTCTTCGAGGTCGCCAACGGCGGCACACTCTTCATGGACGAGATCGCCACAATGGGCATGGACACCCAGGCTAAGATCCTGCGTGTCCTCCAGGACCGCCGCTTCATGCACCTGGGAGGCATCTCAGAGATTCAGGTGGACGTGCGCATTATTGCCGCCACTAACGTCGACCTGCGCCAGGCAGTACGCGACGGCCGATTCCGCGAAGATCTCTTCTACCGCCTCAACGTAATCAGCGTCGATCTGCCGCCGCTGCGCTCCCGCCGCGAAGACATTCCCCTTCTCGCCAACCACTTCCTTGAATACTACGCGAATGAGAACGGACTTGCCCCGCGCAAATTATCCCCCGACGCGCTGCGAGCGCTGATCGACTATGAGTGGCCCGGCAATGTCCGCGAACTTGAAAACTCGATCGAACGTGGCGTCGTTCTCTCCTCGGGACCTGTCATCGGCTCCGACCTTCTGCCCGGCCACATCACCGGCCGAAGCTTCCAGGATGCTCTCCTCCAGCACAATCCCAACGCCTCGCTCTTCGACATCCTCGAAGACATCGAGCGCCGCATCATCGTCGAAAAGCTCGAGCGCTCGAACTGGAACCAGACAGACGCTGCCGAGCAGTTCCGCATCCCGCTCTCGACCCTCAACCAGAAAATCAAGCGTCTCAACATCGAGATCCGAAAAAAAGGCAGGGAGTAACAGGAACTCTCTCTCGCCGTTCCGGGGTCTGACGCGAAGCGGCGAGAGATTCAGCTCATCCCTATCGATCCCCGAAATCGAAGAGATCAAAGAGATCCCCGATCGCCGGACTGTTTGTCGGCACATAGGGATCGCGCTCTGTCTGCCTCGGGTTGGGGAGGTTATCGCGGCTGCGATCCGTCAGTGGCTTGAGCTCCCAGTTACGTTCAATGAACTTCAGCACAGAAACGTGATCCGTATATGTGTGCGAAATATTGCCAGGTCTGGTCCAGGGCGAGACCACAATCATCGGTATACGCGTGCCGTCGCCAAAGAAATCCAGCGGCTGCACATAGCCGGAGTCGTAGTAGCCGCCGCCTTCGTCGAAGGTCACGAATATGGCCGTGCTCTCCCATAGCTCGCGATTGGCCTGCACTTCGTCCACGATCTTCTTCACGAAGCCTTCAAACAGATCCAGCTTCGATGAGGCCGGGTGCCCATCGACCAGGCCGCTCGGCTTCACATAAGAAACAGCCGGAAGCGTGCCAGCCTTGATGTCGGCATACAAATCGATCGTGTCTTTCAGGTGCGCGGTGCGAACCGCATCGTTGGTCATAATCGAGGTCGAGTACTGGAAGAAGTTGCAGATGTTGCAATAGACATCCTGCGGAAGCAGATCGTACTTGTCATTGAGGTAGATGTTGAACTGGTCGCCGAAGTACGCAAACGAGATGTCCTTTTCGAGCAGGGCATCGCCGATGTTGCGCAGCTTCGACGGAGGGATCGTGAAAACGGTGTTGTTCGCATTTGTGTCGGCGTAGGCATTTGAGCCATCGCCAAAGTAGCCGGGATTATAGTTGTTGAGCAGATAGTAGTGACCGGGAGCGCATTTGGGATCGACCTCATACGGCAGTGTGCTCAGATAGTTGAGCACTGAGAAGACACCTGGAGCGTCGGAGTCGGAGCAGTTGCTGTAGGTGCCTCCCCCAAATGATGGCGAACCGAACGACCCACCGCCATATCCATCTTCGCTGTACCAGTTATTCGTTCCAGCCGCTGCATTGGGATCTTCAATCTCGTCCACTACGCCAGCGTTGGCGGTACCCGCCGCAACAAGCTGATTGTGCGGAGGCATTGCTGGGTTGCCGTTCGCATCGCTGAAGTAGATTGCGTCGCCGGTGCCCAGGGCAACGTGGTTTGCGCCCGTGCCGCCGTTGATGGCCTGATGATAGTTGTCACTGAACGCGAAGTTGTCGGCCAGAAACTTCAGATACGGCGCATCACCTTGCTGCACGTTATAAAAGCCCATGGCGGTCGAACCTTCGCCCGTGCTTTCTTCCGTAAAAGGCGATGGCTGCGTCAAGCCATTCGACCCGGCTCCGATAGTAGTCTCGACCCAGGGGAGAAGGTCTGCGAGACATCCGCTCGGGTTCTTGCGAGTGGCGGAGGCGACGTTGCAATCCAACTGCTGCCACATCTGGTAGAAACGATGCACCGGACTCGCGGCATAAGCATCGTACGGAATTCCTGGCGTGATCTGGAATGGCCCGTCGGGCAGATTGTTCACGTTGGGAAGCCGCGTGTCCGGAGTGCCTGCCTTCAGCCCCGTTCCGCCGGTTGTAAGAAAAGTGTAATACTGGGTATCCGGCAGCCCGTTTTCCACTGCCATTGCCTCGGCCACTGTTGAAACAAATGGCGTGGACGGGCCACCCGCCAATGGAGCCGGTAAAGTCGCATAGAGCGCTTTGCCTCCAGGGCTCACTTGATAAAGATCGCTCGCTGTATCCACTGCTGAGAATTGCCGGGCACGAGAATAATTCGGACCGGGCGTGCCGTCTTCGTTGATGATTCCCTTCGAGAGAAGATTGTCCACTTTCTGGCCCCACTTCGGCCTATACGTTGCGAAGACGTGGTCGAACGTGCGGTTTTCTCCAATGATTACGATCACGTGCTTGATTGGTGTTCTGGTATTCAAGGAAGGATCGTGCGCGGGCGCGGCTTGCGTCGGTATACCCGCAAAAACTTGAAGCGAGGACAACACGATTGCCGCACTCCGCATGGAAAAGGAGTGGGGAAGGCTCCGTAGGGTATGCATCGATTCTGACCTCAGGGGAATGAAGTCTGTTCGGACGCTCTCGATCGTCTCCTCGCGTGCGGAGATCCGCTGGGGACACCTGATGTCGAACAACAGGCGAGCCGCAGGCGCGGAAGACCCGATCGAGCGGCGCGGAACAGCAATCGGATGTTAGCTCCCAAACGTTAAAGCAGAAAGAACGGATGGTGAATCTAGCATCAACAGACCTTACGCGCAGGTCACAGCATGCAACTGCTGCAAGTCATAGACCGTGGTCTGGCGCCGCTGCATGGCTGCGATACCCTCGACGGCGGCCTGCGCAGCAGCAATAGTTGTGATTGTCGGGATGCGCGCCACCACCGCGGCCCTGCGAATGGCCTTCTCATCGAAGAATGTGTCCTGTCCGCGGGGAGTGTTGACGATGAGCTGGATGCGGTCACCCTTGATCAGGTCAACAACGTTAGGCCGACCTTCCTTCACCTTGAAGACCCTCTCAACTGCGAGACCCGCCTTCTCCAGCACATTGGCGGTTCCCTCAGTTGCGACGATCTTGAATCCCAGATCGACATAGCGGCGGACCAGATCGACGGCTGCCGGTTTGTCGGGATCGTTAACGCTGAAGAAGACCGTGCCGCTGGTCGGTAAAATCTGGCCAGCCGAGAGCTGCGCCTTGGCAAAGGCTTCGCCAAAGCTCGCGGCCACGCCCATCACCTCGCCGGTGGAGCGCATCTCCGGGCCGAGAACGGTATCGACGCCGGCGAACTTATTCCAGGGAAAGACCGGAGACTTCACATAATAATGTGTCCCCGTTTCAAGATCTTTGCCGCTGGCGAGCTGCTCAGGCAGCAGCTCGCGCAGTTTGCGGCCAGTCATCAGCCGCGCTGCAACCTTAGCCAACGGAATGCCTGTGGCTTTGGAGACGTAAGGAACGGTGCGCGAGGCGCGCGGGTTCACTTCGATCACGTAAACGTGATCCTTGCCCTCGGCGTCGCGCTGAATAGCGAATTGCAGGTTCACTAGGCCGACCACGTTGAGAGCCAGCGCCAGCTTGCGCGTATACGCGCGGAGAACCTCGAGCGTGTCCTGGCGAATGTCCACCGCCGGCAGAACGCAGGATGAATCGCCAGAGTGAATACCCGCTTCTTCGATGTGCTGCATGATGCCGGCAATGATCACGTCCTGTGAGTCGCAAAGCGCATCGACATCCACCTCGATCGCGTTCTCCAGAAAGTGATCGACCAGCACCGGCCGCTCCTGAGAGTACTCGACCGCCTGCGTCATGTACTGCGCGACGGCTTCGGCATCATAGGCAATCACCATCGCTCTGCCGCCGAGCACATAGCTGGGCCGCACCAGCACCGGATAACCGATGCGCTCGCCCACGGCTAACGCCTCTTCCACGCTCGTAGCTGTGCCACCCGCAGGTTGAGGAATGTTCAATTCGTCGAGCAGCTTGCCAAAACGTTTGCGGTCCTCTGCCAGATCAATCGACTCAGGCGACGTGCCGATGATTGGAACGCCGGCCGCACGCAGGCGCTGGGCCAGATTGAGCGGCGTCTGCCCGCCGAATTGCACGATCATTCCAATCTTCGCGCCCGATTGCGATTCGTGGTTGTAGATCGCAAGCACATCTTCAAGCACCAACGGCTCAAAGTAGAGCCGGTCGCTGGTGTCGTAGTCGGTAGAGACGGTCTCAGGATTGCAATTGACCATGATGGTCTCGTAGCCGTCTTCTTTGAGCGCAAAAGCCGCATGGCAGCAGCAGTAATCGAACTCGATTCCCTGCCCGATACGATTCGGGCCCGAGCCCAGGATGATGACCTTGGCCGTCTTCGTCGGTGGCGCTTCATCCTCCTCGTCGTAAGTGGAATAGAGATACGGCGTCATTGACTCAAACTCGGCCGCGCAGGTATCCACAAGCTTGAAGACAGGCTTGATACCCTTGCTCTCACGCAGATCCCTCACCCGCTTCGTCCCGGCGTGCCCTTCCAGCTTCCACTCAGTGGCGATACGTTCGTCGCTCAGTCCGAAACGCTTGAGCTTGCGAAGCTCTTCTGTCGCAATCGTTTCGGGTGTGGTCTCTGAGATTGCGCTCTGCGCCAGCGTGATCTCACGCATCTGGTGCAGGAACCACGGGTCCATCGCTGTGAGTCGCGCCACCTCGCGCACGCTCATGCCGCGTTCGAAGGCATAGCGGATGTAAGAGAGCCGCTCAGGCTGCGGCGTGACCAACCTCTGCGTCAGCCGGCGCGGATCGAGAATCTCCGCGCCGGTCTTCTTGCCTGTTTCGAGCGCGCGCCAGGCCTTCATCAACGATTCTTTGAAGGTGCGGCCGATGCACATCACTTCGCCTACCGACTTCATCTGTGGGCCCAGCGTCTCGTCCGAGCCGGGAAACTTCTCAAACTGCCACTTGGGAATCTTGGTGACGACATAGTCGATGGTCGGCTCAAAGCACGCCGGAGTCTTGCGCGTAATGTCGTTGGGAATCTCGTCGAGCGTGTAACCCACTGCCAGCTTGGCCGCGATCTTTGCAATCGGGAAGCCCGTAGCCTTCGAGGCCAATGCCGAAGAACGCGAAACGCGCGGATTCATCTCGATCACTGTCATGCGCCCATCCACCGGGTTAACAGCGAATTGAACATTGGAACCGCCGGTCTCGACCCCGATCTCCCTCATCACGGCGATCGCTGCGTCGCGCATCCGCTGGTATTCACGATCGGTAAGCGTCTGTGCGGGAGCCACTGTGATGGAGTCGCCTGTGTGCACCCCCATGGGATCGAAATTCTCAATCGAACAAATGATGATCACGTTGTCGGCAAGGTCCCTCATGACCTCAAGCTCATACTCCTTCCAGCCGAGCACGCTCTCTTCGATAAGACATTCGTGCACCGGTGAAAGATCGAGACCGCGCGCCAGAATCTCCATCAGCTCTTCGCGGTTATAGGCGATGCCGCCGCCAGTGCCACCGAGTGTGAAGCTTGGGCGAATCAAGACAGGAAAGCCAAGCTTCGAGGCAAACTCCAGGCCATCGCGAAGATTATTCACCAACGCCGACTTCGAAACATCGAGGCCAATACGCAGCATTGCGTCTTTGAAGAGCAGCCGATCCTCCGCCTTCTTGATCGCTTCGAGCTTAGCGCCGATCAGCTCGACGTTGTAGCGGTCGAGAATCCCCGCATCGGCCAGATCGACGGCCAGGTTGAGCGCCGTCTGCCCGCCCACCGTGGGCAGCAAGGCGAACTTGCCGGCAGCTTTGCCCGGGCGGCCAGTATTCAGCATCTCGGCCTCGATGCGAATGATCTCCTCCACATACTCGCGAGTCAAAGGCTCGATGTACGTGCGATCGGCCAGCTCCGGATCGGTCATGATGGTAGCCGGATTCGAATTCACCAGCACCACCTCGTAACGCTCCTGCTTGAGAGCCTTGCAGGCCTGCGTGCCAGAGTAGTCAAACTCGGCGGATTGCCCGATCACAATCGGCCCCGAGCCGATCACCAGTATCTTCTGAATGTCATCTCTGCGTGGCATTTCTCACTCGTCTCATCTGTTGTTTTGCAAACTGCAAAGCGATGTTATCGCAAAGGGCGGCGTCGGCCGCGCTAATTGGATCTGGACGACGATTGGCTCTCGTCCATCAGTACCGCAGGCAACTTCAAGCCTTCGGCGGTCTTCGGCGCAGGCAATCTCTTGCTCCAGTGAACGGCGATCTGCTTGTCATCTTTCGTCAATTTCGGCGCCTGCGTCAGCTCGCCATCCTCTCCTATAAAGTGGAAAGGCTCCGACACGATAAACTCTCCATTCAGCCTCCGGCTCCAACGCATGTGCATTCCCCAGCGCTGCGTGCCATCGACCGGAATCCGGAACTCCGACTCATCGATCATCAGAAGCTTTTTGTCCTCGTCAAAGCAATAGAGAGAACGCGAAACACTGGCCACATCAAGCATCGCATTCCACTCTTCAACCATCATTCGATTGTTGAGCTTCCATACCTCAGCCGTTCCGATCAGGTGCATCACACGGGAGTCGTACGCCCGTGGCAGATCAGTGACCACGCGCCAGTTCCAGAACTGATCGTTCGCAAAACCATAGCGCACAGCCAGTGTTTTGAGGTCAAGTCCACAAGCCGTCGAAAAGTTGAGAGTCGGCGGATCGATCTCGTGCGCACGAATCTTCTCGATATGGAGATCGAGCGGGGTTCGGACGCTCTTGACTTGCGCGTTGGAAAAAAGACTCCCCAACCCCGCGGACAACGCCAGGACTGGGAGCCAGCAGCTCATCCCTTCCACTCCTCCATCAGCTTGCGGAAGTCGCGAAAGAGATAGTTGGAGTCATGCGGGCCGGGGGCGGCTTCGGGGTGGTACTGCACGCTGAACAGAGGCAGCGACTTGTGGCGCAGGCCCTCCAGGGTTTGGTCGTTGAGGTCCACGTGAGTCAATTCCACTTCATTGGCGTTGATCGAGTCGGGATCGACGGCAAAGTTATGGTTGTGAGCAGTGATCTCCACCTTACCTGTGAGGTTGTTTCGCACCGGGTGGTTGCCTCCGTGGTGGCCGAACTTCAGCTTATACGTCTTGCCGCCGAGTGCGAGCCCGGTAAGTTGGTGGCCCAAACAGATCCCAAAGACTGGCACGCGACCCAGAAATTGCCGAATGGCGCGGACGCCATAATCAACCGGCTCAGGGTCGCCGGGGCCGTTGGACAGAAAAACTCCATCGGGCTTCAGCGCAAAGACATCCTCGGCGCTGGTCTCGGCCGGAACCACCGTCACCCGGCAGCCCTCGCGCACCAGCATTCGCAAAATATTGAGTTTGATGCCGAAGTCATAAGCCACAACATGAAGGCACTTCCGCGCTTCCGGGTCTTGGTAGCGATTTAAGGCAGACGGAGCGCAGGCCGGCAGAGAGCTGTCGGTTTGGCTGCGGCTGTCATTCGAATCGAAGGTGAAGATCGACTTGGTCGAGACCACACGCGCCAGATCGGTCCCATCCATCTTGCGGATGGAGCGGGCCTTCTCAACCAGCACATCGGGATTGCTTTCGGAGGTTGAGATAACTCCGCGCATCACGCCGTGGGTACGTAGGTGGCGCACCAGGGCACGGGTGTCGATCTCGGCTAACACCGGAACCGAGTAGCGCTCCATGTATTCGTCGGTGACCTGTTCGGAGCGCCAGTTGGAGCCGATGGCCGAAAACTCGCGGACGATCAGCCCCTCGATATAGGGCTTCGCCGACTCGTTGTCCGCTTGATTGGTGCCGTAATTGCCGATCTGTGGGTTGGTGAGAACGACGATTTGTCCGGCATACGAAGGATCGGTGGCGATCTCCTGGTAACCGGTAAGGGAAGTATTGAAAACGACCTCGCCTTGGCATTCGCTGGGGTGCCCATAGCCGAGGCCACGGAAGATGCGCCCGTCTTCGAGCGCTAGAATCGATTGCATCGCCTCTCCGAGGAGTGGATTCTACCGATTTTAACAGCTTTGAAGAGATTGTGCCGGTGGAATTCCTGGCTGTAATTGAGCCTGTCTATCGGACGACGCCAGCATCGCGAGCGGGCCAGTAAACGAACTCTGCCTTGCCATAGATGAGTGATCGCGCCACCGGGCCAAACTCGCGGCTGTCGGAAGAGATCGAGCGGTGGTCGCCCATCATGAAATACATGTCCTCTGGCACGATAATCTCAGGATACGAACGGCTGTCGCGGTATTCCTCGGGGACGTAGCTCTCGATCTGCCTCTGGTGGTTCACCCAGACCGTGCCGCGGTCGATCTCAAACCGGTCACCAGGCACTGCGATCACACGCTTGATGTAGCTCTTTTCCGGATCGCGCGGATAGTGGAAGACCACCACGTCGCCGCGTTCGATCGACGCGAAATGGTAGACGAACTTGTTGATGAAGAGCCGGTCCTGGTCCTCCAGCCGCGGCAGCATGCTGGTCCCTTCGACGCGAACCGGTTGATAGAGAAAGGTGATGATGAAGATGGAAGCCGCAGCCGAAACCAGCAGATCTCGCATCCACAGGCCAAATCCTCCGAAAAAGTGAGAGCGATCTGCCGTGGACGAGGCGTTTCGATCGGGACTTGGGAGATTGGCGGGAGATGCTTCCATCTGTTCCTGTTTCTTTGAAATCATTGCCATACAGCTCGTTCAGCGCAAACCGGGTTTAAATCCACCCCGGGGCCTGAGCTAGCTGGACGACTCAGGGAGCTGGGAGCGGATGCAGCAGATCCGCCCCGATTCAAGTGTAATCCGATTTACAGTTTTAAGGCCAATTACTTGCGACTGTGCATAATCCGGACGGAATTGAATTTCACTGCCCCTGGCTTTCCTGGACCGGGCTACCCCCTCTCTACCCCGCCGCGATACTCTTAAAACCAACGTGATCAAGGAAGAAAAGCAATCCGCAACTCCCGCGTCTCTGCCTTTGGACAAGAATACAGCGGAGCTGACGCCATTCATGCGGCAATGGACCGCGGCCAAGCGCGAGAACCCCGATGCGCTACTCTTCTTCCGCATGGGAGACTTTTACGAACTCTTCTACGACGACGCGGTCACGGTGAGCCGGGAGCTGCAACTGACACTCACGGCGCGGGATCGCGGACGCTCCCAGCCCATGTGCGGCGTTCCGTATCACGCAGTGGAAGGCTACCTGACGCGCCTGCTGCGCTTGGGCTATCGCATCGCCCTCTGCGACCAGATGGAAGACCCGAAACTTGCCAAGAAGATTGTTCGGCGGGAGGTGACGCGCGTTCTATCGCCGGGTACCGCGCTCGATGCGGCACTGGGCCAGGAGCAGAACAACTTCCTCGCCGCCTACTTCGAGGCGCCGCGCGCACAGGGAGTAAACTCCGATTCCGCAGTAGTTTGCGCAGTCGCCCTGCTCGACGTCTCCACCGGAGAGTTTCGCACGGCGGAGTTTTGCGATCCTGCCGCGCGTCAGCAGGCCGCGGACGAAATCCTGAAGGCTGGGTCGAGCGAAGTGGTGGCGCCAGCGAGTGCCGATCTGCCGGCTCAGCTCGATCGGATTCCTGCGCGAACGCGGATTGAAGACTGGGTGTGGACCAATGACTTCGCTGTTTCCCTCGTGGAGCGTCAACTGAACGTGCGCTCTCTCGAAGGATTCGGGCTAGCCGGCCACCCTGCCGCAGCGATTGCCGCCGGAGCAGTGCTCCACTATGTTCGAACCTCGCAGAAAAACGAGGCCCTTCACATCGATAGTCTGCGCTTCGAGGAACACTCGACAGCACTCGAACTGGATCAGGTAACGGTGAGAAACCTTGAGCTTGTCGAGCCGTTGTTTGCAGGCCAGGATAGCAAGACGACGCTTTTCCACACACTGGACGCCTGTCTGACTCCGATGGGCAAGCGGTTGCTGCGAGCTACGATTCTGCGGCCCCTAATCGACCCCGAGGCTCTCAATACCCGCTATGAGGCAGTCGGTGAGGCTCATGGCGACTTGGTGCGACGAGAGGAGATTCGGCGAGGCTTTTCCGGGATTCTAGACCTGGAGCGGCTGCTGGCTCGGCTCTCTCTTGACTCGGCAGGGCCACGCGATCTGCGCGCGCTCGCGGCAAGCCTTAGTCGGCTGCCGGGGCTTAAGCGAGCCATTGACGCGATGCGGGCGCCGCGTTGGTGTGAGCTTGCCAATCGGCTTGACACGCTCGAAGACGTAACCGCACGAATTGCGACAACCCTCGTCGAGGAGCCCCCACTGACATTGGTCGATGGCGGGGCGATCGCCTCTAGCGTCGACAGCGAACTCGACGAGTTGCGCACAATCTCGACCACTGGACGACAGCAGATCGCGGCCATCGAGGAGCGGGAACGGGAGCGCACCGGAATCGGTTCCCTGAAGGTAAGATATAACTCGGTCTTCGGCTATTACATCGAGATCACAAAGGCGAACCTGTCGCTGGCGCCCGCCGACTATGAGCGCAAGCAAACTCTGGTCAACGCCGAGCGCTTCACCACACCCGAACTAAAAGAGTACGAGCGCAAGATTCTCACAGCTCACGAACGCTCAATCGAGATTGAGAAGCGGGTCTTTGCCGAATTGCGTGGTGCGGTGCTGGAGGCCGCCGCACGCATCAAGCGAAGCTCGGCATCTGTGGCGGAGGCTGATCTGCTGGCTAGCTTCGCGCACATGGCCGCGGAGAGGCGCTACGCGCGGCCGCACCTCGTCGACGAACCGGTGATTGAGGCAATCACCGGACGCCATCCTGTGATCGAGCAGTGGCTGGAAGAGACCCGCGAGGGCAGGTTCATCCCCAACGATATCTATTTAAATGCGGGTGGAGATGGACCGAGTCTGCTATTGATTACTGGCCCCAATATGGGCGGCAAGAGCACCTATCTCCGCCAGGCAGCGATGCTTGTGCTGATGGCTCAAATGGGCAGCTTTGTTCCGGCAGAGAGCCTGCGATTTGGGCTGGTGGACCGAATCTACACCCGCATTGGAGCCAGCGATAACGTGGCGCGAGGCCGCTCGACCTTCATGGTCGAGATGACCGAGACGGCCACGATCCTGAATACCGCGACAAAGAAGTCGCTGATCTTGCTCGACGAGATGGGCCGTGGCACCGCCACGTTCGATGGGCTCTCGCTGGCCTGGGCAACCGTCGAGTTCCTTCACGCGGAGACTGGTGCGCGAACTCTATTTGCCACGCACTATCATGAGCTGACAATGTTGGCCGAGAAACTGCCGCGCGTTAGAAACCTCCACGTTGGCGTGAAGGAAGCTGCGAGTGGAATTGTCTTTTTGCATAACATTGAACCGGGAGCCGCGAGCAAGAGCTATGGCATTGAAGTCGCTCGCCTCGCTGGATTGCCGGCTGCGGTCATCGATCGGGCCAAGCATGTTCTGCGCCAGCACGAGAAGCAGGAGCGGCAAAGCGTGCAGGTCGAGACAACGCCGGAGCCGGTGCAGCTGACGATCTTCACGCCCCTATCGCAGCGCATCGTCGACCGCCTTGCGGAGATAAACGTGAATTCACTCACGCCGCTGCAGGCGCTGAATCTGATCGAGGAATTGCAGCAGGAGTTGAAGGAGAAAGGATGAAGGCAAATCTACGCCGCGCAGCAGGCAGCATGCTGGTGGTTGGGATGGGCGGCACGGAGCCAACCAGCCTCGAGCGCGCGTGGCTGCGGTTGGTACAGCCGGCGGGAATAATTCTCTTCCGCCGCAACATCGCAGATGCCGGGCAGACCCGGACGCTGCTTACCGAGGCAACAGGATTGTGCTCGCCAAATGCCTTCCGCTGCGTTGACGTAGAGGGCGGAACAGTCGACCGGTTGCGCGATGCACTTGCTGCCATGCCTTCTGCGCGAGCGGTTGCAGACGCAGCGCGACAAACGAAAAGATTCCGCTTAATCCGAAACCAAGGAGAACTGATAGCGCAAGGCGTCAAGGCCTTCGGCTTCAACACAACTCTCGCGCCTGTGCTCGATTTGGCAAACCCCAAATCGGCCCAGGTCATGGGGACGCGCGCGGCCGCGGAGACTGCCTCGGAGGTTGTGGAGTATGCGCGCAATTTCCTCGCGGGCCTTGCATCGCAGAATGTCGTCGGCTGTGGCAAGCACTTCCCGGGCCTCGGCGGCGGAACGCGCGATTCGCACCTGGAAACTCCGGCAATTGATCGCAGCATCAGCCAGCTGTGGCGTGACGATTTGCTTCCTTATCGGAATCTAGCCAACGAATTGCCGATGGTGATGGTGAATCACGCGGCCTATCCAAATACGCCGGTCAAAAACCGTCCGGCGAGCGTCTCCCCCTATTGGATCACAGCTGTTCTGCGCAAACGCATCGGGTACCGTGGCATCATCTTTTCCGACGACATGGAGATGGGTGGAATTCTGAAGTTCATGTCAATCGAAGAGGCCGCGATCGCGGCCATTCGCGCGGGAATGGACCTGATCGAGATCTGCCACAGCTCTGAGTTGATCCTGCGTGCTTATGACGCCCTAATCGCGGAAGGCGAGCGCTCGCCCGCGTTTTCCAGATCGCTCGTCTCACGTGCCGAGCAAACAGCACGGCGGCGGACTAAGCTCTTCGCATGCGGTCCTTCGCCGGCCCTGACCGTCAAACAATTCGATGCCTTGCGAACGCGAATCCTTCGATTCAGCGAGACGATTCAGAATGCGCAGAAGGTGGTGCCGGAATGAGCGCTAAGGCGATGACAGTCGCGGGGATCATGAGCGGCACCTCTGCCGATGGGATCGATGTGGCCCTGGTGCGGATGGCACCAGGCCGGCAGCGGCCCAGCATAACCTTGCTCTCGCACGAGGGATTCGGCTTCCCCGCCTCGCTGCGGCGCTCGATTCTGGCAGCGATGAATGCAACATTAACATCAACTGCGGAACTGGCTCGCCTCAATTGGCGTCTCGGCTTGGCCTACGCTGAAGCTGTAGGTGCAACTCGCGAGCGGAATAAGGCAAAGCTCGATTTGATTGGCTGTCACGGCCAGACGCTCTATCATCAGCCGCGCGCAGAGGGCTACGCCGGTCGCCGCTTCAGTTGCACCTGGCAGCTAGGCGAAGCAGCAGCGATTGCCACACAGCTCGGTGTTCCCGTCGTCTCGAACTTCAGGCCAGCCGATATGCTGGCTGGCGGCCAGGGCGCTCCCCTCGTTCCCATGCTTGATTACGTACTCTTTGCTCATCCGAGCCGTGGGCGCGTATTGCAGAACATCGGCGGCATCGCCAATTTGACAGCCATTCCAGCCGGTGCGGATCAGGATGCGGTGTTAGCCTTCGACACTGGGCCGGGGAATATGGTGATCGATTGGCTGGCGCAACAGCTATTCAACAAACGATTCGACCGAAACGGAGCGATTGCCGCGCGAGGCAGGGTGCTCAAACCCGTACTGGCCGGCGCTCTGCACAATCCTTACTTCATACTGAAACCGCCGCGCACGGCGGGCCGTGAGCAGTTTGGGCGTGAGTTCGCAGAGGAGTTTCTCGCCGTTTGCCGACGCCAAAGCCGTTGGCCCGAAGACGCCTTGGCCACTGCAACCGCCCTAACAGCCGAGTCGATCGCGAGCAGCTACAAGGCCTTCGTTCATCCCGCAATGGAGGGCCATTGCATCGACTACATCGTCTCCGGTGGCGGAGCGCGCAATGCGACGCTAATGGCGATGCTCGCGCAGCGACTCACGGCTCTCGGTTGCGAATTGGCAGCGAGCGAGGCATTCGGTCTGCCCGCCGGAGCCAAGGAGGCTACGGCCTTTGCGCTGCTGGCCTGGCAAACCTGGCATCACTTGCCGGGAAATCTCCCCAAAGCCACCGGCGCATCGCGGCCCGTCATTCTCGGCCAGGTGACCTATGCGTAAGCTGCTTGCGCTGGCCACACTCGCAGCGGTTGTGGGCTGCCACTCTGCTGCGCGCGATCCGAGGACAGTTGTCTTTTTGATCGAGAGCAGCCCGGCGAATCTCGATCCGCGCGTCGGCACCGACGGGCAATCGGAACACATCGATGAGTTGCTCTTTGACGGCCTGGTCGCACGCGACGCCAGTTACCATTTCACACCCGCGCTGGCCGAGAGCTGGGAACAGCCTGACCCATTGACGCTGATCTTCCATCTGCGTCAGGGAGTGCGCTTCCACGGCGGCCGCACGATGACGGCGCACGACGTGGCATGGTCCGTGAACTCGATCCGCTCGGGCCAGGTCGTCTCACCCAAGGCCGCCGCATATGCCGCTGTCGATACCGTGGAGGCAATAGATGCCCGAACCGTTGTCTTCCACCTCAAGTGCGCAGACAACTTCCTGCTAACGAATCTCTCAACAGGCGCATTCGGTGTCGTGCCTCAGGGCAGCGGGCGTGACTTCTGGCGGCATCCGGTGGGCACCGGGCGCTTTCGCTTCGTGAGCCAGCAGATCGATCAGGATGTTGTGATCGAGCGCAATCCCCTGAGCTGGACCGAAACGCCGAAGATTGAGCGCGTGCGTTTTCGTGTAGTGCCCGATGCGACCACCGAGTCTTTGGAACTCGAAAACGGCTCGGGAGACGTCGCCATCAATTCCCTGCCTATCGATGCATTGGCAACGTTGGCTTCGCGACCGAATCTGATTGTCGAAGACTCGCCCGGAACCCAGATTCAATACCTCAACTTCAACCTCACCGATCCGCTGCTGAAGGATGCACGCGTGCGTCAGGCCATCGCTTGCGCTATCGATCGCGGCCTGATCATTCAAACGCTGCTGCGGAGCCACGCAAAACCGGCCGAGAGCCTGCTGCCTGACAGTCACTGGGCCTGGACCGGCGACGTCGTGCGCTATGGTTACGATCCCGCGCGAGCCGCCCACCTGTTGGATGAAGCCGGATTCCGAGCCGGTGCGAACGGCGTCCGCTTTCACCTGACGATGAAGACCTCGACCGACGAGGGAGCGCGGCTGCTGGCCACTGTGCTGCAACGTCAGTTGGCTGCTGTGGGAATCGCGCTCGAGTTACGCAGCTTCGAGTTTGCCACGTTTTACTCAGACGTAAATCGCGGCGCATTCCAGATGTATTCGCTGCGCTGGATCGGCAATGAACAACCGGATATCTTCAACGTTTACGCGACTGAGAACTTCTCGCCTAAGGGAACCAACCGCAGCCACTACTCGAACCCGACGCTCGATGTGCTGCTCGCCGAAGCGAGTCGGAGCACCGATGGAGACCAACGGCGCGTAGATTACGTTGAAGCTCAACAGATCCTGGCGCGCGATCTGCCGGCCATCAACCTCTGGTACAGAGATACGATCGTCGTCCATAGCAGGCGGCTCACGCATGTCATTCCGACGCCCTCGGGCAGTTATTCCTTTCTTGAGACTGCGCAGCTGGAACGGTAAGCAGCGCCGCTCTTCAGCCTCGCTTGAGATTCGGCTCGAGCTATCTTCAAGTTAACGGAAGAGTTCATTCAACCTTTTGCCGTCCTCAATCGTCTACAAAAATGGTTGGTCTCTTCGAACCGTTTACACCCGGTGGATTTGGCCGGTGGAAAGTTGAGTCATGAAAGCAAAGATGAATCGCATTTCGATTACCGCGGCATTGCCGATCGCGTTTCTTTTGGCCTTGAATTTCGCCCTCGCACAGGCTCCTTCCCGGTTCGTGGGCACGATCACCGCCGTCATCGGTAACACGCTCACCGTTAAGACCGACGCGGGCGAGGAGCGTCAAGTGCTGGTTCCAGCCGCAGCAGCACTGAAGCGAATCGCACCCGGCCAGAAAGATCTCAGCACGGCGGAGACGATCCAGTTCAGCGATCTGGCCGTTGGCGACCGCGCTCTGGTCAAGCTCGATCCCGACGCGCCTGCGGGGACCTCGGAAGCGCTGCAGATTGTAGCCGTAAAACAAGCAGATCTTGCGCTGAAGCAACAGAAGGACCGCGAAGATTGGCAACGTCGAGGTGTGGGTGGACTGGTCAAGAGCGTTGACGCCGGCTCAGGCGTCATTGTTCTCAGCAGCGGCGCGGGCGCTATGGCCAAGACAATCACCATTCACACCAACAAAACGACAACTATAAAACGATACGCGCCGGGCTCGGAGCGTTTTGACGCGGCTCTGCCGGCGCCGATCGATGCGATTCGCGCAGGCGACCAGTTGCGTGCGCGCGGCGTCAAGAGTGCTGATGGAACCGAAATTGCCGCTGAAGAAGTGGTCTCGGGCAGCTTCCGCAACATCGCCGGAACTATTACGTCGATCGACTCGGCAGCCTCGACCCTTGTTGCCAAAGACCTCGCGACGAAGAAACCAGTCACTATTCACATCACGGCAGACGCTCAGATGAAGCGATTGCCCGATCGCATGGCGACGATGCTGGCGGCTCGACTCAAGGGAACTGCAGGAGCAGCACCCGCTCAGGGCGGCGCTGGCCAGTGGTCGGGACAGAATGGCGGACAAGGTGGAGGTGGCGGTGATCCACAGCAGATGCTCAGTCGCCTGCCGCCGATTCAGATCGGCGACCTGCAAAAGGGCGAAGCTATCATGCTGGTCTCCACTCAGGGTGAAAACGAGGTCACGGCCATCACACTGCTTGCCGGTGTCGAACCGCTGCTTCAGGCTCCGGTAGCCAGCCGGGATCTGCTCGCAAATTGGAGCATGAACACTGGCGCACCAGATGTTGCTCAGTAAGCAAACAGACAATCGTTAAAAACAAGCGAGGAATACGTGCATTCAAGACTGCGTTGCTTTACCCATTTTTCGATTGCCCTGGCTTTGGGGTTGGCTGGTACTGCTGTGCGAGCGCAATCTCCCTCCGCACCTGCGCCATCCGCCACTGTCAGTGCCGCACCAACTACACCTCCCGCAGCCACGGCCAGCTTGCATGGACACATCGCCGATCCCAGCGGCGCGCTGATTCCGGGCGCGACAATCACCGTCACCACGCCAGCAGGCAAGACCCTGACCACCACCACCGCGGACGCAAGCGGCGCTTACCAGGTGAATGGTCTCGCTCCCGGCAACTACGTCCTGCATGCCTCCTTTCCTGGCTTCACTCCGTTCGTCATGCCCGTCATCCAGCTTGCTGCGGGGCAGATCAAGCGGGCAGACATCTCCATGGCCGTCGAGGTCGAGCAACAAAGCGTGGTGGTCACTGACGAGTCGCCGACAGTGAACGTGGAGGCAGGCGGCAACTCAAGCGCCATTGTCATAAAAGGCAAGGATCTCGAGGCGCTCTCAGACGATCCAGATGAATTATCCAGTGAACTGACCGCGCTGGCCGGACCCTCGGCCGGACCCAACGGCGGCCAGATTTACATCGATGGATTTACCGGGGGACAACTGCCGCCCAAGTCGGCAATCCGCGAGATTCGTATCAACCAGAATCCCTTTTCCGCCGAGTTCGACAAGCTCGGCTACGGACGCATCGAGATCCTCACCAAACCCGGCACCGACAAACTGCACGGACAGTTCTTTGCGCAAGGCAACGACGACGCCTTCAACACGGGCAACCCGTTCATTACGCATTTGCCGACCTATCACACCCTTCAATTCAACGGGACAGTGAACGGGTCGCTCTCCAAAAAGGCTTCGTTTTTTGTTAGTGCGGAGCAGCGCAATATACAGAACATCAGCCTTGCTTATGGTCCAAACGGCACCGCCGCCAGTGGACTCCTGAACCCGCACGCACGAACCAATATTTCTCCACGTCTCGATCTGCAACTGGGGGACAAGAACACGCTCACCCTGCGGTATCAGTTTTATCGCGACAGTGAGAGTGGCGAGCTTAGCGCAGCCCAGCAATCGAGCAGCCAGGCTCAGAGTTCCCACTCCATCGAAAACACCGTCCAGCTTAGCGATTCGTTTGTTATCAACGATCACATCGTCAATGAGACCCGCTTCCAATATCTTCGCGATACTTCCACGACGACCGCGGCAAGCGGTTCTCCTCAGGCTTCGGTCCTGGGATACTTCACCGGCGGCGGCGCCTCGGCAAGTCAGATCAACGACCATCAGGACCATCTGGAGCTGCAGAACCTGACCACCATGTCGGTTGGCCCGCACGCCATCAAGTTTGGAACGCGGCTGCGCGACAATCGCGACGCCAACTCCACCGACGCAAACTTCAACGGAACCTTTACCTTCGCCTCGGAAGCAAACTACGAAGGCGCGCTTGGCGTGCTGAGCGGAACTCCTTGCCCAACAACGAATCCTCCAACGATCTGCTCACCGGTCCAGTTGATCTACGCGAGCGGCGCAGCCAATGCTAATGCCAACACCTTCGATGCCGCGCTCTTCGCGCAGGACGACTGGAAGTTCAATCCATTTCTGACGTTATCGGGCGGCGTGCGTTGGGAGTCGCAAAACCATGTTGCCGATCACAATGACTGGGCTCCCCGCATCGCCTTTGCCTACGCGCTCGACGGCCATAAGGACAAGAAACAGGCCAAGACAGTTTTACGCGGCGGCTACGGATTCTTCTACGACCGCCTTCCGCTGAGCGATCTGCTCGCGGCTAACCGATTTGGCGCCTCGGGCGCACCGCAGCAACAAACGGTGATCTACAACCCCACATGCTTTAGCGCAACGAGCCTCAGCGACGCATTAGCTCAAGGATGCGGGACACCTGTTCCCACGACTGTCCAGGTCGCACCCTTCTATCACTCGCCTGTTACTCAGCAGTTGGGAACCAGCCTGGAACGGCAATTGAACAAGGCCTCAACGTTGACCTTCACCTATCTGCATTCCTTCGGCGTGCATCAAATGGTCACGCGCAACGCGAATGCACCTTATCTCTCCACATTCGATTCTTCCCTGGGCAACGTCAACCAGTACGATTCGGAGGCAGTCTTCAAACAAAATCAGTTGATTGTGAATGTGAACGCACGCCTCACACCTAACTTCAGCCTGATGGGTTTCTATAACCTGACCGCGGCCAATACTGACAGCATCGGCGGGATAGCCTCCGACTCTGCCAACCTGAGCCAGGATTACGCCCGCGCCAGTTGGGCCTCGCGCAATATGGTCTTCATGATGGCCAATTACCAGGGGCCTTGGGGCATTCGTTTCAATCCGTTTCTCATTGCGCAGTCCGGCAAGCCCTTCAATATCGTCACCAATCAGGACCTGGTTCAAGACGGCTTCTTCAACCACCGTCCGGCCTATGCAACCGCGGCATCGAATCCGAACGACGTAGTCCAAACCAGCTTTGGCGCCCTCGACATCGTTCCCCAGCCAGGCGAAGCCTTGCTCCCGGCCAACTTGGGCAATGGACCCGCCGCAGTAGCCGTGAATCTACGCATCAGCCGCGCATTCGGGCTGGGTCCCAGGCTGGAGTCTGCCAGCTCAAACACGCCACCACCTCCCGGAGATGGACCGCGCGGAGGCCCTGGCGGTGGTCGCGGAGGTCCCGGCGGCGGTGGATTCGGCGGTCCCTTCGGTGGAGGTGGCGGAGGCAGAGGAGGCCCCGGAGGAATGTTTGGCCCCACCAATACCGGCCGCAAATACTCACTGACATTCAACGCACAGGCGCTGAATCTCTTCAACGACATCGACCGTGGCACACCGGTGGGAACCGTTGCACCCCCACCCACCGATCCCTCTAACCCAGGCACTCTATTCGGTCAATCGACCAGCCTCGCCGGCGGAATCTTCAGCTCAGGCTCGGCAGCACGCCGCATCTTTTTGCAAGCCACGTTTTCATTCTGATTGACGGGAACCCCGGGCGGGCCGAAGCATCGCGCTCCGGCCTGTGCGCTTTCTCTCATTTTGAAGCGCCTATCGTCGCGCCCTGCCGGTCGCTCGCGAAAGCATCCGTCAGCGAAATAGCCCTCAACTGCGCCTTCAACGCATCGAGTGAAGCCTGGCTCTTCACAGCAATCTCCGCAGTTTCACCGGGCAGCAGGTCAAAGTAATTATCCGAGACCTGCGCGTCGAGATTGCCGAACGAGAGATAGACGCTGCGCGCAAGCACTGGCGATGTTACGCGAACTCTATAGCTCCCATTCGAGCCGCTCGCCTCGACCTTCAACTGAGCCGCCCTGAGGTGAACCTCCTTGACTGGAGCCAGGTAGACCAGGTTGCGCGAGAGCTGCGCGTCGCCGGCATTTAGTTCGGCCACAACAAAGACCCGCGAGGTATCGCTCGCTCCAGCGTCTGCAAGCCTCTTCAACGGCCAGTTAAGATAGACCTTGCTCGCGAGCGGATCGACGCTCACCGGGTGAGTCTCCTCCAGCAATACCTTCCCATCGAAGTTCATCAACCGCGTGCGCAGCGTGGCTGCCTCAGCCGTCATCTTGTCGCTGACAATGTAGACCTTCAGTGCACCGTCCTCGACATGCGGCGAAACCAATATCGGCGCGTAGAAGCGCCGCGCGTAGTATTGCAGCGCCTTCCACCGCCCGTAATAGTCGATCGATGACCAAGAAGCCACGGGCCAGCAATCGTTCAACTGCCAGAAGATCGTACCCATCGTCTCCGGCCGCGAGCGGCGCCAGTGCTCCGCGCCGACCTTGATGCCTTCGGCCTGCAACACCTGGCTCACATAAAGGAAGCTCGCGAAGTCCTTCGGCTCTGAGTAGTCCCTGAGCAGATAGTCGTGAATGATCGAGTTGCCTTCACTGTTCTTCTGGTGAGCCAGCATCACCGGCGTGAAGATGCTTGCGCGATCCTCCGGTTGCGTGAAAGCTTCAATCGTCTTCATCTCCGGAAACGACTGAAACCCAAATTCGGTCACAAAACGCGAATGATCCGCCTCGTAAGTGGCAAAGGGTACCCGCCCGTGCCACACATCCCAGAAGTGGTTATCGCCGGAGAGAAACACCGGAGATACGGCTTCATAGTCCGAGCTTGGCGAACTGGGCCAGTAAGGCGTCTCGGAGTCGAGCCGAGCCACCACGCGAGTCAGAATGCCGCTGAACTCGGTCAGGTAATCCTGCCACATGTAAAACTTGACCTCAGGCGGCAGCGTCTGGCGCACACCCCAGTTGAAGGCGGCTTCAGTCTCGTTGTTTCCGCACCACACAACGATGCTCGGGTGATTTCGCAATCGGCGCACCTGGTCCTCTGCCTCGGCCTCGATGTTCAACTTGAAGGCATAAGTGCCGGGCTGCCAGTCGTTGCCAAACATGAGGTCCTGCCAGACCATGATTCCCAGTTCGTCGCAGATCGCATAGAACTCATCGGTCTCGTAGTAGCCGCCGCCCCAATGGCGAATCATGTTCATATTGGCGTCGCGTGCAGACTGGAGAATACGGCGATAATCCGCAGTAGTCACGCGGTTGGGAAAGCTGTCGAACGGGATCACGTCCGCGCCCTTGGCGAAGACCGGAATGCCGTTGACGATGAGTTGAAAGCTGCGGCCCCATTTGTCGAGATGGCGGTCGAGAACGATCGAGCGCAATCCGGTCTTGACATTGCGAGACTCGACCATAACGCTACTACTTGTGAAGACGTTCGCGTCAAAGCCATAGATTGGCTGCTCGCCATAGCCCGCCGGGTACCAGAGCTTTGGATTCAGAATTTCAATGGGCAGATCGATCACGTTTCGTCCAGCGTGAAGAGTTACTGGAATTGAAATCGTCGGGGGTTTTCCCTTTAGAGGCTCGCCACTGCCCCAATAGCTGACGCTGACATGGGTATTCGTCGCTGTTGCAGCCTCGATTTCAACCTCCGCGTCCAGATGAGCCACATCCTTGTTCACGTCCCGCTGGCGAATGGCGAAGTCGGCGATGTGCTCCTTGTCCCAGGCCTCGATGCGCACCGGCTTCCAGATGCCGCTGGTCACAAAGCGCGGTCCCCAATCCCAGCCGTACTCGTAAGCCGGTTTGCGAATGTAGGTCTTCTCTTCGGTCTTCGAATGAACCCGGAAGAAGTCGCTCGCGGCAGCGTCGGCAGCGGCTTTGATCGGCGATGGAAATACGACGCGCAGAAGGTTTTTACCGGCGCGCAAATGGCTCTTTGCGGCGACACGCCAGACGCGGAAGCTATTGTCCGCCGAGAGCACCTGGTCGCCATTCAGGTAAGCTTGAGCGGCCGCATCGAGCCCGTCGAAGACCAAGTCCACATTGGAACGCGCCATTATGGCCGGAGTAACCGTGAAGTTCAGCCGATACTCCCAGCTCTCCTTTTCGATCCATTGCAGCTTGCTCTCGTTGTCGCGGAAGAAGGGGTCGCCGATCTTCTTATTGGCAAGCAGGTCCAGATGCACGTCGCCGGGAACCGTTGCGGGGAGCCAGCCAGTTTCATCCTGTGCGTCAGGCGTGACCTGACGAAACTGCCAGCCATGATCGAGCGCCAGCACCACATTCTGTGTCTTTGTCTGCGCCTGCGCTGCGTCAACTCTCCCGACAACCACTGCACCCAACAAAGCGCAGCAGATCACCTCACCCACAACCGTTGCTCTCATGCAAGATCCTCGAGGCCCTCGATCGAACCGCATTTGCGGTCGAAAAAGAGGATTCAATCCATTCGCCAATGAGGTTATCATGCGAGAATCTTCTGAGCCTCGCGATTCGGGCGTCCGCCTTTCTTTGCGTGATGTGCTTTTGCTGCTCAGTGCGGAATTGCGTCGCAATCCCGCTGCCGCCAGAATCAACACGGCGGGCAATACGGGCAGCCGGAAACGCCCCACCGCCTGCGCTCCTCCTGAGACGGCGAGGAAGTAAATCGAAACTCCGAGTAGCATCCATACTACTTGGCTGTGGGCTGCGCCCGATAAAACCCCACGCGCAGCCAGCAGGTAAAGCGAAATCAGCATGGCCTCCAGCACTGCCATCAGAGCCGCGTGCCACGGATGCATCCGAACGAGCCGCACTGCGGACGATAGCGGCCCTTCGTTCACCACGTGCTTTGGTCCGTCCTCGGGATAAGCGTCCACGAGGCGCAGCAGATCGGCGGCGCAAGGCGTCAGCGCGACTACCATCGAGCCTTCCAGATGCTCTCTGAGAAAGATGCCGGGATGCGCAATCAGAACGCGGCGTGCCTCGGATCCCATGAAGGCGACACGGCTCGCCTGGGTCCATCCCGTCTGCTCCGGATGCCGCGCAAGGTAGGTCTGTTCGTCGGGATAACCGAAGGCGCTCTGCTCCTCGGTGAAGGACCGGTGCTCGACGCGGGCGGCAACCTCAGCCGCCTGATAGAAATAGAGATTCCTGGCCACGATGCTGGAAAACCCTCCAAAACCGGTCTCAAGCAAGTTGCGCATCTGCCACGCCGCCAGCCACGGGAATACGCTGAGCAGCAGTAAGGCGGGAGCCTTCCAGCGAAGGCCGGGAACGCGCGCCAGCGCCACAAACAGGCCCAGTGCCAGTGCGGCAGGCAGGTAGTAGCTGACTGGGCGCACAAAGGTCGCCGCGGCCAGCCACAAGCCTGATGCGGCCAGCGAGCGCAGATGCCGGCAGCGCATAAAGACAGCTATCCGTTCCAGACTGAGCAGAAGAAGCGCGAGAAATAGTGTCTCGGGCATCAAGCGAACGGAATAAATGATCGATACCGGCTCGAATGCGACGAGCCACGCCGCCGTGAGGGCGATGCGGTCATCCCTGAAAACAGCGTTAGCCAGCCTCCAAACTAGCACCACAGAAAATGCAGAAAGAATCACCTGCGCCAGAACAGCGGCAACAACTCCCGGCAGACTGGCAACGGCTAGAAACAGCGGATAACCCGGTGTGCGATCGATCTCCGGAAGAAATCCGGTGAGAAAACGGCCATGAAACAGCAGATTACGTCCAGGTTCGAGATAGCTCGCGGTATCGCCACTGGTAATGACATAGGTTCCAGTGCGAACGAGGGTTGCGGCAAGCAGCGCCAACCGGAGCGCGGCAGCCACAAAAACAGGCACTGCAAGAGGCCGGGTCCAAGCCGGGCTGTTTTGACACGCGTCTGCGTTTTTGCTCACAGTCTTTTCTCCGCCACGGCTTTGTAGAGCGCCTCCCACTCATCGGCCTTGGCGTCCATGCTGAACTGGCTTTGGATGCGTGGGCGCGCAGCCCGACCCATCGTACCGCGGGCCTCCGGTCTCAACCGCATCACGTCGAGCATCGCCCGCGCAAGACCATCGGAGTCCCTCGCTGCGACGATCACTCCGGCATCGCCAACCAGTTCGCGCACACCACCGGCGTCGGTTGCAACTACCGGCTTCTCCATTGCCATCGCCTCGCCAAGGGCTAGCGGCATTCCTTCCCACGCTGAGGCCAGCACAAAGCCGTCGGCAGCGTCAAGAATGGCTGGCATGTCGCGACGCAAGCCAAGCCAGCGAACACGCCCGCGCAAACCCAACTCGTCTGCAAAGACGATCAACTCGGAAAGATCGTCCACATCTCCATCTCCTGCCACCCACAACCGTGTTTGCATATACGATTTCGCCACGATTGCAAAAGCCCGCAAGAGATTCGGATAGTCCTTGGCCGGAGCGATGCGACCGGCCGTCAACCATATAAACTCGTCGCCCGCTCCCATCTCTTCTCTCATCCGGGCGCGACGCTCGGCGCTGGGAGCAAACTCCGCCGTTTCGATCCCGTTCGTAATCACCGAGCACTTGCGCGAAGACACAGCCTTAAGCCGCACATAACGCTCGGCCGCGGCCTGGCTGACAGCCGTAGTGTGACAACTGAGCGAGTCGGTAAGCCGATAGGTGAGCATCCGCACCCATGGTCCTTCGTAGACATTGTGAACGGTAGAGATGAGTGCAGCAGGCCCGAAGAGGCGAAGCAGCCGCGCCGTTATGTTGGCTGGGTAGACATGGCTATGAATCAGCTCCGGATGAAACTCCCGCAGGAAGCGGCGGCCTCGCACCAGACCGGCAATGAAGCCGGCCGGACTCTTGTGCATGTCGACGTGAACCCGATGGACAATCGTCGGCCACTCTTCGGGCTGTCGGGGCAGCAACACGAGCAACGAAACCGCATGTCCGCGCGCCATCATCCTCTCGGCCAGCGCAATCACCTGGCGTTCCGCTCCTCCCACGCCGAGCGAAGTGAGCACGTACGCGATCCTCATTACACCCGTCCGCTCTTCCACAACATGGAATCCGTCTAGCCGCACCACGGAGCGATGATAACGCGCGCGGTCAGGCTGCGGTAGTCTCCCGATTTGAACCGGCAGCTCTCTTCAGTGCCGCCCGCTTCAAATCGAAAGAGTGGCCGGAGCCTGGACCTTCATTCAGCGATTGCCGATCTGTTAGACTTGAGACGTCTTCAGCGAAGGCGAGGAGGTTCCATGAGCTTGGGTGAGTGGGTGAAATCGAACGTCGACTATGGCAGACGGCTGGTGGACTCCGGAATCGAAGGGGTGCGTACCGGACAAGAAGAGTTTTTCGACGGCAAGCCTGTAACTCCCTTCCTCGAGGAAGTGGCGAAGGGCGCCATCGTGCCCGCCGCAATTGGAGCTGCATTGGGCCTGGTGATCAGCTATCCGCTCTGCAGGCAGAAATCCAAAACTGCGATCTTCGCCTACGGCTTGCTGGGATGCGCCATCGGTCTCGGCGCGGGTCTGGCCTGGGAGAGCCGTGAGCTGGGCGCCAGCGTCGCCGGCAACGCCATGAAGAATATGGGCCGGGTGCGCGATGAGCAGTGGCTGAGCAAGCACCCGATCGACTACGCATAGATTTCCGCAATAATTCAAGAGACTGCGCGCATTTTGAGAGTTGAGATCTGACTCGCTCAGGTTGCCCTGCGCCATCGTGATCGCCAAAAGGGCTGCGGGAGAGAAGCAACCGCTTCCCTCCCGCTTTGAATGTGGTGAGCTTACTGCACGTCGCTTACTTTGCCGTCTTTGAAGATAACCTTCATTCCATCGCTGTAGTAGTAAATGACCTTGGAGCCGAGATTGGCCACCCGTGCCGGAGCGCCAAGAGCAGCCTGCACTTGGTCAGTGGTCTGGCCCAGATCGACCGATGCCGGAGCAGCCGGGGGCGCAGCTGAAGCCGTGCCGCCGGTCGCGGCGCTGTCCTGGGCCGGCTCAGCGGTAACCTCCTTCTCAGCCTGATCGCTCTGCTGGTCGGCCTGCTGCAGATCCGCAGCCAGATTCGCCTCGGGAGGCGGAGCAGCAGAGGCATACTGGGCTTGAGTGGGAGCCCCCTGCGCGGATTGCGGGACCGCCGGCAATCCGCCCGTTCCCTGCTTTTCCTGCAAGTCCTTGAGTCCCTGATCGATCGTCTCCCGCATGTGATTCTGCATCTCCTGCAGGTCGGTCAACTGCACTTGAACGGTGAGCGACCTCTGGCACTCAGGTTTCCCTTTGCTCGAGAGCACAACGAGATTAGCCGAGGTTGCATCCGCTGGCGGCGGCTCCCGCAATTGCAACGCGTCGCCGTCGCTGATCGAACACTCCTGCCCGTTCACATCCGTCACGTCAAGATTGCCGCCTGCGACGAATACATGCGGATGGCCGTCGCTTAACAGGCGCGCGATTCCGCTGGAAGCGGGATCGGCGTCCTGTTGCTGCGCGTTCTGTTGGGCTTCCTGGTTCTCCAGTGCCAACTGGGCCTTTACCTCGTCGGCAATCATTTGCTTGATCTCTGGAGTCAGCACCGGCTGTGCGCTTGCCGCATCCGCGGGAGGTGTGCCGGCAGCCTCGGCTGCCTCCTGATGCGCGGCGTAGGCGGCCTCCAGGTTCTGCGAGATGATATAGTCCGTCAGCCAGAACGCGGCCGAGGGGTAGACCGGATATGGCTGGAAGTAGTAGCCGTAGTAGCCATACCACGGATAAGCTCCCCATCCCCAGCCAAAGACGATCGGCACAGCCCACGGATTGTATGCCCACCCGTAAAATGCCGGACGGTAATAATAAGCCGGGGCATAGACATTCAGATAAACGCCGCGATAGCCATAGCCGCGATAGAAGCGGTTGTATTCATGGCCGTGATAGAAATAAGCGCGCCGTCCAAAATCGTGGTCGTGGAAACGATAACCGCGTTCGACATACCCAGGCCGGCCTCGCTCGACAAACACCCGGCTGTGGTCCTGGCGCTCGACGATCACTCTCCGTCCGCCGCCAAGATTGTGATGAACGTCGATTCCGCGATGGACGTCGTGGATGTCGCTCACCCGCCCACCAGGCCTCATGCGCACGGCGTCGCCGTTTCTTGTGATGTGCTCGTTGCTGCCCCTCGGCGCGGGATGGTTGAAGGCCGGGTGATTGGTCGCTCCAACCGGCCCGTGACCGCCGGAATTCATTCCACCGCCGGGATGCACATTAGAGCCAGCTCCAGGGCCAACGCCTGGGTGCGATCCAGTATTTCCAGCGCCGGTGACGGTGTGTGTGCCAGTGGCCGTCGTGCCAGTGGCCGTTGGTCCATGCGTGCCCGTGGTGGTGGTTGCGCCATTGGCCGTCGGCCCGCGGCTGCCTGCGCCGTTGGCCGTTGGCCCATGCGAGCCGGTAGTGGTCGTCGTCGTGGTCGTGGTCGTGTGCGGGCCACTGGTGTTCATCGGATGCGCACCGCCAGTATTCGCGGGGTGCGCGGTGGCCCCTCCTCCGCTAGGCTTCGCGGACGCCGCCTTTGGAGGAGGCGCCTTCTTATCTTCAGCACCTGCCACACTGCACAGTACCAGAATCGCGGCAAGAATCGCTGCCGCGGAGAGATTCCGCTTTGCTTTGCGAGAAAATCGCGTATTCATCGGCTCCTCGTTCCTTTTGGTCGCTCGCGCTCCAGCCCGCGCGCAGATTCTCTACTCCACGTCTGTCACCTTCCCCTTGGTAAAGGTTACCTTCATGTCCTTGTAATAGAAGATGTCCTTCACTCCAACCTTGGCCGTCTTCACCGGCTGTCCGAATGCTGCAGTGACCTGATCCTCGGTCTGTCCCAGACTAATCGTCGGCGGAGCGGCATCGGTCGGCGGGGGAGGCGGGGCCACGTCGGGCATCGGCGCCTGGGCCGGCGCAGCTTGCGCAGGCTCAGGAGCTTGAGCAGCCTGAGCGTTTTGTCCGCCCTGCCCACTCTCGGCGTTCACGCTATCAACCGCGATGACCTCGGAGAATGTCTTCACAAAATCCTCCGGTGACGGCACAGAGCCCTTCGCGAAGGGAAACTTGAGGTCACCGTAATACCGGACTTGATTGCCCGACGGATCAGGGTAAGGATCGCTAAACGTACTCACCAGAATCCCGTCCTTTTGCGCGACGATCCCGGTAATCCAGAACTTCTCTCCGGCAACGAACTTGCGGGACGGGCAGCCATTGTTCGCGGCATCGCCTGCGCTGGTCCCTCCGCCAAAAACAGGAACGTGACCGAAGCCAAACGACTTAATCGCATCTTTCGCACGATTCTTGTAGTTCGCGGCCAGCACTCCGTTGCTATAACTATTTGAGAAGGCATAGGACGAAGACGAGCTGCACATCATCAGCCCGTCCTTATGCAGAACGACCACATCGCCGGCTGTAACAATATCCGAGCGATCGGCGGTAGACTTGGTAATCTTGATCTGAGAGACGAGTTTCTCCAGGATCAATGTTGCAGGATCGCCCGCCTGAGCCTTCATCTCCGTCGTCGATACTACCGCCATTGCAAGCACACCTAATGCGCAAAGCCGCTGCACCTGAACCATATACCTCTTCCATTTCATAGGTTTTGGGGGAAGCATCCGCAAGCCATTAAAACTTAAACCACGCCCTTGAGACTGTCAAGACAATGGTGCATGACCAGGCGGTTACGTATCACCGCAAACACGCCGTCGAGCGAATCGTTTCGCTTGTGGCAGAAAACATTAATATTTGTTGAAGACTCGATTCGTTCCGATGAGGCTGAGCCATTGCCGCACGCCCAGTATTGATGATGGGTCGCGACACTCTCTCTACTCGACGCTGACGACCTTTCCGTTTGCGAACGTCACCTTCATGTCTTTGTAATAAAAGATCTCCTTGCCTCCCTGTCGAGAGATCTTCTCAGGCTGCCCGAATGCGGCGGTCACCTGAGCCTTAGTCTGGCCTACAGAGATACTCGGCGGCAGCGGCGGAGCATCGGCCTCTCGAAGCCAGTAATGCCCATCCTCGGCAACAAGCTTGTCGCCCTGAATCTTCAGGCTGAAGGAATTCCCGGTTACGGTGCAGTCCATCGTCAATGTTTCGCCATTCACTCTGAACTTGCCTGCACTTTGTGTGCCGCCGGGCCCGACCATAATGCACCCGCTGCTGGAGACGAAGTTAAGCTGGGAGTCCCCCTCATCGAAGCTGTATCTCCCCGAGACATTCGGCGGTTGATTCTTTGGCGCTGGCGCAACAGCGGTTACAACGGGAGCTGCCACGACGGGCGTTTCGACATGCGCTTCCGGAGGAGCCACCGTCAGAACCTCGGCGACCAATTGCAATGCACTCTCAACCGACGGTGTCACCTTCTTGTTTGGGAAGGCGACCTTTAAGCTCCCGTAAAAGCGTGTCCCCTCGTATCGATCACTGTAGAGTTGAAAGACCACGCCATCTTTTTGAACTTGAACTCCGGTAACCCAGCACGTCTCTCCGGGCGCGAATGAACGATGGGGATAGTCTGCCGCGGTTCCGCCCGGCGTCCTGATGGAGATCACTACATCCTTCTCCAGGCCGGTCAATCCGCGCCCTATCTTTCCATTCCTATAGGTATAGATAGGCGGCATCGGCGAGGCCACGGCATACATGGTCAGTCCGAACTTTTGAATGACGGCTCTGTCTCCAGCTGTGACAATATCCGAACGATCGTCCCTAACTCTGGTCGGTTTGAACTTGGCCAGGAGCTTTTGCTCAATAGCCTCGGGATCACCTGCTTGCGCCATCAGCCTGACACTTAGCATCAGTGCAACCACAACCGGCGCGAACACCCGAAACCAACCCGCCTGAGCCATTTTCCCTTGCCTTTCATCTGTCGTAAGAAAGCGTAACATAAGCGCATGTCGTTGAAGATGCTGCCCCGGCGCTGTCAACGAATGCAAGGTCGCCGATGACCGTCACATCTCTTCAGGACCGTGCGAAGTGTCTCGATTGCTCCCGTCGGATGTATCGGCCGCCAGTGACCCGGTGTCCAATCCATGCTCATCCCTATAATGCTCGACCGGCATCTTGCCATCCCACCATGCCCAGTTCATCGGGTAGACATCGGGATCGAAGAACACTTGGTAGAAATGCCAGACAATGATTGCCAGCGTAGCCAGAATCGCCTCATAAAAGTGAATTGCAGTGGCGACATCGATCCACCAGCGCGCCAGCATATCCCCGACCCAGACCTTGGCCCACATCATCACTCCGGTCACGCCCATCAGCGCCGTGCCCCACACCAACGCCCAGTACTCGGCCTTCTCCGCATAGTTGAAACGCGTGAAATTGGGCTTTTCCTTTCTAACTCCAAGGTAGTAAAGCATCGTACCCCAGGCGTCGTGTGCATCCTTCGGACGAGGAACAAAGTCCCAGATCAACTTCCTGCCTTCTCTTGTTATCGCCAGATAGAAAACGTGATAGATTCCCGCGCCGATCAGAACGACACCGGCCACGCGATGAGTAATGCTGCGCAACCTTTCGCCCATCGCCAGCACCTCTGCCAACCAGGAGTCGGGGAACTTGAGAGCAAAGCCGGTGATCACTAGAACGATAAAGCTCGTGAGCAGAATCAGGTGCTGCCAGCGTTGGTTGGTACTCATCCGCGTCATCATCGGATTCTGCATCGTGCGCCGCGCAAGAGCTTTACTTCGCCAGATGATGGCATTGTGCAGGAACATCGCCCCAATCACAGCGAAGATCATCACCAGGTAGAACCACCTGACCCAGCGCACTGCAACCGAACCAATATCTTTGTCGCTGACAGCGTCCGTGTGGACCTTGGTTAGAGTAAACTTCTGAGTAACTCCCGTGTGGCATTTGCCACAGGTCGCATTGAGGTTGGCGCGGTTGATCGTTGAGCGCGGATCGCTTGATGGCAGGATGTTATGCACACCGTGGCAGCTTGCGCAGTTAGCCACCACCTCCGAACCTCCCTTTGCCGCCAATCCGTGATAACTGTCCAGATAACTCGTCACGCGGTTGCCTGCTATGCCAAACTCCTGCGACAGCCGCACCCCCTCATGGCAGCGAGCACAGGTAGTGCGAGCGATGTTCTGTTCTGAAACCGATGAGTTAGGATCAATGTGCGCTTTGATCGAGTGAATCCCGTGGCAATCGGTACAGACAGGAGCGAGCCCATTTCCCCGGGCGATTGCCTTGCCGTGAATGCTCTCCCCGAACGTCTTTGAGACCTCGCTGTGGCACTTGCCGCATGTCTCCGGAACGTTGAACTTATAGATTGAAGACTTGGCATCGCTGGCTGAGAGAATCTCATGCGCACCGTGACAATCCGTGCACACGGCGGCCTTCGTCGATCCGTTTTCCGTAGCATGCCCGTGCACGCTGGCCTGATATGAAATGAAAGGCTGCGCGCTCTCGCCATTGGACTCCATCAGAAACTTCTGCCCATGACATCTGCCGCAGGTATACGGAATGTTGGCATGACTCACCGGTGACTTCGCATCGCCGGCGGCCAGCACCTCGTGTGCGCCTCCGTGACAATCCTGGCAGTTGGCGCCAGGCCCTCCCGCCCGGTAGTCCTTGGCATGCAGGCTATGCGAGTACGCCTCCTGAGCATCGGCATGGCACTCGGCGCAACGAACCTTATTCGGCGTAGTCTCATGTACCAGGCCCTTGATATCTTTGTGACAATCCACACAGGCAAGCAGATCGCCATGAATCGAGTGTTTCAGCCTGCCTTCATCGACATACAAACTGACTTGCTTGCCATTAACTTCTGTAGTTAACACCGGGTCGGCGTGGCATGCAAGGCACTCGCTGTCTTTCAGTTTCTGCTCTGCACGACTCGCGCACGCACAGGCCAATAAGGATGGAAGAACAATCCAGGTTAGAACTCTCACTCTAACTTCTTTTCGTAGCACGCACGACCAGAACATTCTTGCCTCATTACCCTCTGAGATATGCGCTCAAAGTTAACACCAGCAGCAAAAGACCAATGAAAATTGCCGTAAATCCAACAACCTTTGAGAAATTGATCTGCCAACTTCCTGGAGCCTCTCCGATTCTCGCCTCGAGTCTCCCCTCGGCTTTCAGGCGTTCATATTCAACGGCGCGCTTGTGTTTGAACTCTTCCTCGCTTTCCACGCCAGTAAAGACCACCATGTCCATCGGAAAGCTTCCGGGGCGCAGATGAGTATTCACGAAATGAATAGAAAAGATAAATAGAATCGCAAGCAGTCCTTCTTCGCTGTGAATCACTAACACGGCGTTGAGCGCCCACCCGGGAAGGAACCTCGCGAAGAATGGTGCGAACCACATTGCGTAGCCTGAAAAACCAATAACGATCATGCCCCAGAAGACCGCCCAGTAATCGAACTTCTCCCAATAGGCGTAGCGCTCGAACTGCGGCTTCGGTCCCAGTCCTACGAACCAGCGGAGGTGCCCGAAAAGATCCTTTAGGTCCTTCCAATTGCCAACCATGGAGGTTGGTCCCCAGAAAACTCCCTTTTCGCGGTGGATCAGCGCGCGAGTAAAAACATCCTTCACGTGAATCAGAAACGCAAGAGTCAGTACTACTGCGAACAGCTTGTGGAAGAAGATAATCGCCCCAAAGCCTCCGACAATGCTGGCGAACTTCCGTGCCCAGACACTTTCGCTGAATCGCATGGGTAAGCCGGTCGCAGCCAAGCCGAGAAAGGTCGTAAACAGGACGGCATGAAGATATCTCTGCCCGGGCGTGAAGCGGATGAAATAGCGGGTTCTCACGCTAGCTGCCTCATGGATCCCACCTGAGGTTTGTTCCAGATCAGGCATGTTTCCCTCCCTCTGCGGCTTTTCTCTTGATCTGGTCGTATCGGGAGCGGATCAGCCACAGGATGGTGTGAATCACAAAGAAAGTCAGCGTTCCAGCCAGCAGCAGATTCATAAACAGGCGGACAAAATAGAGGGCAGGATTCAGTTTGCGATTGCGGGCATTCGCATGAGGCTGATACTTCACAAAACTGGCATTCGCGCCCGCATGACATTTGCCGCAGGTTGCCACTAGATTGGCCGGAGCGATCGGCGATCGCGGGTCGGATGCTGGCAACACATCATGCGCCCCGTGGCAGTCCCAGCATCGCGCCGTCTCAACATAACCTCCCAGCGAGCCCAACTGCGAGTGAAACGTGTCCCTGTAAGTGGATAACTTCTCCTTGTGGCACGAGCCGCAGATCGGCGTGGACTGCATGCGGAACGCTGCCTCGGTCGGCTGCAAAATCGCGTGCGCCGTGTGGCAGTCGGTGCATACCGGCGCCTTCAGCTCGCCGCGGGCAACAGCCTTTCCGTGCACACCGCCCATATAATTCGCGGTAATCCCGGCATGGCATGTGCCGCATGTGTTTGGGATATTCGCCTTGTAAGTCGGACTCTGCGGATCCTTATGACTCAAGATGTGATGTGATCCATGGCAGCTATTGCAGTTTGCCGCCACAAGCAACCCCTCTTTGCTGAGCGCGAAGCCATGAATCGAGTCCAGATACATCGGGTAGACGTTGGGCAGGCCGTGCTTCTTGGCCATCGCATCGTTGCCGTGGCATGCGCCGCAGGTCCGCGGAATGTTCAGCGGATAGACGGCCGATCTCGCATCGTCCTTCGGGAAGATGGAGTGCGCATCTCCATGACAACTCGTGCACGGATGCTCGGCCTTCGCCGAATGCACGCTGCCGGCTAGTTCTGAGGCTTGGTCATTGTGGCATGTCTCGCACTTGACCGGCGTGACCTGCTCCGGGTGTGGATACTCCTTGATCGCCGTATGACAATCTACACACTTAAGGCTGCCGTGGAGGCTACTCCCAAATCTGTGATCATCGACGCTGACGCTGTGCCCTGCGGCATCCTGCGCACTGGCATCGCCGTGGCAGGCGAGGCAATCGCTGTTCGCCTGCGCTATGCCCCGCGACGAGCCAGCCAATAACGCCAGCGCGGTAAAGGCCAGCGCGAGAGAGAAAGCAGTCTTCATGGTGGTTCCGCTCAATCCATCCCAGTCCGCTTCCGGCCCGGGCGAACGCGGAAGAGATGCAGCCAGCGCCGCTCTCCTCCGGCTTTCGTCACTTCTGCAGCGTGCGAATGTACTTGATCACATCGCTGATCTGCGCATCGGTCAACTTGCCCTTATAGGCAGGCATCTTGCCTTTGCCGTTTTCGGTGGACGCGATGAACTGCGCATCGCTCGCCTTGATCATCGTCGGATCTTTGAAGGACAGAACCTTCATGCTCTTCCCGATCGGCGTTGCGGCAATCCCGTCGGCGCCATGGCACATGGCGCACTTGGCTTTGTAGGCCTCTGCGCCGGGCGCCTGGGAAAATGCTGGTCCCGCCATGGAAATGACCAGCAGAACGACGGCCGCCGATCTGATTCCAAGAGTCATTGTGTTGCTCCTTTACCGGTCGATTAGGGTTTTCCAGTAATTCTCCTGTCATATCGGCTTCGTTGCGCTATCGAAAGTGACGCCGATCACGCACCAAGACTTCGTGCCATCTGGCAAGCGAACAAATCACGAATGCTTCGCCTCGGAATCCTCTGGCTCTTCAGCCTCTTCTGAGCTCATCGGCAATTGAGCCAAGGTGATTCATGTCACATCCGACCACAAGCCTGGTCAAGGACAATATGACCGCTGCTTGAGGACACTATTGATGGCCACTGTTGCGATTTCCAACAAAAGAGAGATGCTTACCCTTCCTGGGGACGCGGTGCGTCAGATCCTATGGCGTTTCGCCGACCGTTTCGACCTGCAAATGCTGGTTCAGTCGTCGCGCGGAGTGGCGCGGGGAACCGTCGCCCAGTTGGTGGCAGCGGGCGAGCGCAACACCCACGAATGGACCTCGGGCAAAAACGCGATGATGGAAGCATTCGATCGTGCCGGCGTAACCGCAGCCTTTATGGAACCCGAAGAAGGCGGTTTCATCTCCGGCCCCAAGAATCTGGCGCTCTCCCTGGCGGCGTTCGAACTGGCCTGGGTAGACGGCGGAGCGGCCACGGCCAGCCTCGCCGGATTCCTCGCTCTGGCGCCCATCCACGAGCGCGGCACTCAGGAGCAGATCAGCCGCTACAAGAGCCTCTCCGCTCCTCCACAGCCCGGCGAAGATCGCAAACCCTGGCGTGGTGCATTTGTCCTCACCGAACCAATCCCCTACGTTGGCGTCGATACCGGAATGTTGAGCGGCAAGGTACGCGTTGCCGAGTGGAAAGACGGCGAAGAGCCGATGCTGCAGGTCGACAAGCGCGGCCGCTTCATCACCAACATCGCCTTCGCCAACTTCGTTACTGCTGCCGTTGGCTCCGACGATCCTCGCATCAAAGGCAGCTGCATGGTCATCCTCGAAGAGACCGACGAGGGCATCTTCGACCACGGCACCCCGACCAAGAAGCTCGTTCATCAGCTGTCGTCGACCGGCGATCCGATCTTCTCCATGAAGGTCCCCGCCAGCCGCATCATCGGCGGCTACACCGTCAAGGACGGCGTTATCGTTCCCAACTGCAACCACGGCGATGTCCTTGAAGCAGTCTTCAAGCGCACCCGCGTAGCCGTAGGCCTTATGTCTTCTGCCAAACTGCTCTCCGCCGTCGAGCCGGTCATCCGCTATCAGCGCCAGCGCTTCCGCGGAGCCGAGGGCGCCAAGCCCGGTTCCGTACGATATGAGCAAGGCATCCAGCAGCGTGAAGACGCCCTCCACCGTCTGGTCGACATCTGGGCCACAGGAGAGGCAGCCACATCGCTGGGCTTTGCAACAGCGCGGCTCTTCGACCAGCTCGAACCCATCGAAAAGCAGAAGTTCGCCATCCTCGCCGAGCGTGGCATCAGTGGCGGCCGAGCCGAGATGAAGGCCCTCAAAGAGAGTACCGATCACACAATCGAGCTGCTGTCTCTCAAGCCTGAAGATCCGCGACGCCAGGAACTCGAAACCGATCCTCTGGTTCAATACGTTCTTATGGACGCTGAGACCAACGTCATCTGCCCGGCCACCAAGCTCTGGAACACCGGCCACGGCGCCAACATGCTCCGCGAGGCCGTTAGCCTCATGGGCGGCTACGGCATCACCGAGGACTGTCCCGGCTTCCTCGGCAACAAGTGGATGGACGCGCAACTTGAAGCCACCTACGAAGGACCCGAGGCCGTGCAGCGCCGCCAGCTGACCGTCACTATGACCTCTGAGGTCTTCCTCGCACACTTCCGTGCCTGGACCTCCGAGATGCGCCGCATCGCCAGCGACCACCCCGGCACTGGAGCCTGCACCCTCGCGTCCGCTATGCAGATGTGGCTCTGGACGCTCAATCATCTCCAGAAAGCCACCGATCCCACCGGCGGCAGGCTCTATCACGGCCAACGCCAGGGCGTAACCTTTGCGCTCGCCGACGCCCTCTGCTGGTTGGTCGCCTCGCGCTATCAGATCCTCGATGTGCTCGAACTCGAAGCCAAGGGCCCCAGCGATCCGGTCGCCTCCGAAGGCCTCGAAGGCACCGTCCAGTTCCTCTCCGACCTCTGCCACGTGCAGGCCGCAGCAGCTGCCGGCGAGGTCTCCCGCATCTGCGCAGAACTGGTCTTCGGCTACAACTGCCACCCCTCGTGGGACGAGGAGGAGCATCGCAGTTGCTTCCTGGCCGGCGAACTCGATCAACTCGAAGAGACGATGCCCGGAATCTCGGCATTCGCCATTGACGTGATGGGAGCCGACGGGAGCCATCCGCAAAAGGCTGGCCCCTGCGCTGGTTGCGCCGGCAACACCGACTTCCTGCGCCTGCAAACGAAACTGACCGCCTGCCTCAGCGGATCAAGGCTCGCAAAAGATCGCGCCGCCGAGACAATCAGCAAGGTAATGATTCCCGAAGCGCTGGATTATCCAGCGTAACTGGCGTATAAATCCTCCGTGCCCCATCCTTTCGCCTTACCGGGGCCCCCGCGGACAGATCTTCGTCCGTGGGGTGGTCGAGTGAATGGGTGGGAAACCACGAACCTGTACTAGCAGCGTCAATTAGAAAGCACGCATGACCACAAACCCGATCGTTCAGGAACAGGCAGCACTCGACGTCGAGCGGCAGTCGATGGACGTCGACATCGTCTGCGCCGGCTTTGGTCCGGCGATGGGCGGCTTCCTCACCACGCTCACGCGCGCCTGGAACGAGGACCCCGCCGATCCTGCCCTTGTCAGCACGGCCTCGCCGGGAATGCCCTTGCAGGTCCTCTGCTACGAGCGTGCCGACGATATCAGCGCCGGCGTCAGCGGCGTCGTCACCCGCGGCGAGAGCATTCGTGCAAGTTTTCCGAATCTGAATCTCTCCGAGATCCCTATGGCAGCCGAGGTCAAGAGCGAACGGGTGATGTATCTGCTCGACCCCATCGGAGCTAGCCGGCGCTCGCTTACCCTGCGCCTGGCCGACAGGCTCCTTCGCGCCTTCGGGCGGCTCGTCGGCGTCAAAGACTACGCATTCACCCTGCCCTGGACGCCGGCATTTCTCAACAAGCAACCCGGCATGGTCATGTCGATCGGCCAGCTCAACCAGTGGGTCGGCGCGCAGTTGATGGCCACCGGTATGGTGCAGATCTGGCCTGGCACGCCGGTCGCCGCGCCGCTCATCAACGGCAAAAAGGTCGAAGGCCTGCGCCTCGCCGATCAGGGCGTCGACCAGCACGGCCACCAGACCGAAGGTTACATGGCCGGCATGGATGTGCGCGCCAAGCTGACCGTCGTTGGCGATGGCCCCGTCGGTGCGGTGGGCCAGGCCCTCGATGAAAAACTCGGCCTCCCCGAAGGTCACGCGCACCGCGAGTGGGCCCTCGGCATGAAGTTCGTCATCGAGCTTCCAGAGGATACGAAGCTGGAACCCGGCACCGTCTGGCACAGCTTCGGCTACCCCGAGCCGGAGATCTTCGGCTTCCTCTACGTGCATCCCGAGCGGCTGGCCTCGGTAGGCATCTTCGTCCCGTCCTGGATGAGCGACCCGAGCCGAACCGCCTACCGCTACCTCCAGCACTACATCCAGCATCCCGCGCTGTGGAAGGTTCTCAAAGACGGCACCCTGCGCTCCTGGGGCGCCAAGTCGCTCGAAGAGTCAGGCCGCCACGGCGAACCGCACCTCTGCGGCGACGGCTTCGCACGAATTGGCGAAGGCTCCGGCTCGACCAACATGCTCACGGGCTCGGGCGTCGATGAGGCCTGGGCCACCGGCACTCAACTCGGCGAGGCGGTCGTCGAACTGCTCCGCGCCGGCAAGCCGTTTACGCAGGAGAACCTCGCCGCCACTTACGAGACCCGCCGCCGTCAAAGCTGGGTCGAGCGCGGCGCACACGAGGCGCAAAACGCACGCAACGGCTTCCAGGGTGGAATGGTCAAAGGCATGATCGGCATGGCCCTAGCAGGACTAACCGGCGGCAGGCTCTCGCTCAATGGCCAGATCCCGCCAGCCCACAAGCAGATTCGCCCCTTCGCGCCAAAATCATTCGACGGCCTCAAACTTAAAGAAGCGGTCGCGCTGGCCCTCGAAGATGGCCGCCCGTTGCACGATGCCCTGCTCTCGGCGAGAGGCTGGCCCGAGGTTCCACTCGATGGCCGCCTGCTCGTCTCGCATCAGGATGCGCTGCTGCTCGGCGGCAAGGTCCAGGCCATGCCCGGCTTCGCCGATCACGTCGTCTTCCGCGACGTGGGCCTCTGCATCGGCTGCGAAGAGAAGACCTGCATCGCCATGTGCTCCGGCCAGGCCATCACGCTCGGCGAAGACGGCGCGCCCGCCTTCGAGCGCGAAAAGTGTGCACACTGCGGCGCATGCCTATGGAACTGCGGCCAATCCCCCGACGGCGTGCATTCCAATGTAGAGTTCCGCGCCGGCTCCGGCGGCCTCCACTCAGCGGAGAACTGAGTTCATCGTCCATTTATACTGATCGTTGCGGCCTTAAAGGATATGCGCTCCATGGCGCTAGCGAAGAGTTCATTCGGAGCCACATGAAGCGTCAGGGCACGACTTCAGTCGTGCCGCACATGATGCAAAATCGGCGTGGGCTTTAGCCCCTGAGGGAATGTGAAATGAGAAAGATCGTTGTTGTAATGTGCTTAACGCTCTGCTCCACGGCGATTTATGGGCAGAAGATCCGATACGGTCAGGCATTACCCAAGGCGAGTGCTGGAGTCGATTATCCGATCAAAGTGCACGTTACAGGAATGCATGTCCGCTCAGATTGCACTCCACGCGGTGGGGAAGCCTCCTGCGAAGACGCAGCTTACATCGATGTGATCGTGAGCGGCAAGAAACTCGAATTGATGGGCAACTGGTATTCCTCGGACAAAAATCAACTTCGTTTCCTGCCCGGAGATTATGATGCTCGACTCTTGAAACCCGAAACCAAAGCCGATGGCTTTCCTATCAACCAGAAATATGAAATCCTCTTGCCTGACAGGACCGTTTGGCGCTGCACCGTCACCGGCTTCTCGGAATAACTCCCCATATGCAAGAAGCAACCCCGAGTCCCTTAACACTATTGCTTGCCCGAATGAATTCTGTTTGCTTGATAACTTTGAGGTATGTGAAGAAGGAAAACAAGAATGGCAAATACTCTGCACATCGTGGTTTGCGCGGGCATCGTTCCCGACCCGCTGCAAACCTTGGAGCCAATCACGGGACCAACTGGGCCGGGACTGAAAAACGAAATGGTCCTGCCCGCGGTCCTCGACCCCTGGGCCGCCAGCGCGCTCTATGAAGCGGCCAACCTCGCCGCCAAAAACCCCGGCAGCAAGCTCTGGCTCGTCTCTCTCGGTCCCAAGGCCAAGCTGCAACAGGTGATGATGACCGTCGCCCAGAAGGCCGCCTTCGAGCTGGTCCCCATCGACGGCCCTATCGGCGGATTCCCTGACGCGCACTCGACGGCAGCCGTGCTGGCCGAGACCATCGCCGCTCTGCCCGGGCTCGAGCGCACCAAGCTACTTCTCTTTGGCGGCTGGGAGTCGGCAACGCGCGGAGCGGGCGTGACGCTTCAGTTGGTGGGCGAGCGCCTCGGCATCACCGACCAGTTTCAAGGCGTCGACCAAATCGACCTCCGCGGTGACGGCAGCTTTGAAGTCCTCGATCGCGTCGAAGGCGGCAAGCATCAAGTCTCCGTCTGCGCCGGCGCTCCGGCCGTCCTCGGCTGGGCCACCGGCAATCTTCCCGAGCCGTGCAACAATCCACAGATCGGCATGGCCAATATGCGCACGATTATGCCCGCGCTGCAAAAGGCCAAAGCCGCGAAGCTCGAAGCCAACGGCCTGCGTTACGTCTCAGTCAGCCTGCCCAAACAGCAGCGCACAACCCGCCTCGTAAAAGACCTCACGCCTGACGAGATCGCCGCCGAGCTGGTCGAGTGGATTGGAGCCGAGTAATGGAAACGATACTTGTATTAACTCATGCAGACGAAACCAGCTCCGCTCTCAGCAAGGCCTCCCTTGAAGCAGTCACCGCCGGATTGGAGTTGTCCGCCCACCTCAAGGCTCCGCTCACCATCGGCGTTCTCGCAGTAGATGCCTCTGCGGCAAACGCGCTGGCCTCGGTCGGCGTGCGTCTGCTCGCCGTCACAGGCGAAGCCTTCGCACAAGCCCGGTATGCCACCGACGCCGCGGCTCTCGAAGCCATCTGCCGCGCCGCGAACCCATCCATCGTTCTCGTACCCGGCACCTCGCGCTTCACGCGCGTAGCCGCTGGTGTAGCGCACCGTCTCGGCGGCTTCATTGATACACACATCACAGCGCTTAGCGGAACCGAATCCATCGAAGCCACTCGCTGGTTCTACCGCCAGCGCGTTGAGGCCGTTCTCAGCCGCGATGCCCGTCCATGGTTCCTCGTCCTCGACGCAGGCACACACGCCGCATTTGCCGGTGAATCCGGGGCGGCTCAGGTCGAGCAAATCGCCGTCCAGCTTCCTCAGATTCGCACCACGGTCACCGGCCTGCGCGCTCCGGCAACGGATGCCCAAACCATCCGTCCCGACGCTAAAATGCTCTTCGTCGCTGGCGCCGGCTGGACAAAAAAACAACCCGACGGTCTGATCCACGCCGCAGAGGCTGGCGAACTCATTCTCGGCTTCCTGCGCGCAACCGGCGCGTCGCTCGGCAGTAGCAAGTCGCTCGTCGACCAGGGCGGCGAAGGCGAGCCGGTGCTTCCCTTCCTCACCCACATGAACCAGATCGGCCAGACCGGTTCGACGCCGCGCCACGCTAAAGGCCTCTCCACATGCTGCCACGGCGAAGAACCGCATGTCGTTGGCTGGCGCTTCATAGGCGATCGCCGCGCCATCTCGCTCGACCCCAACTGCGGCTGGACCCGCGGCAAGGCCGACGTCGTCTACATCGCCGACGCCTTCCCGGTGATGGCCAGGGTCAACTCTCTGCTCGAAGCAAAGAAGTAGCGCTTCCTATGCGGCTCTCCTTTTGCGAAGACGTGATTGGAATTGCCTTGGAGCGCCGACCTCCCGGTCGGCTGTAGCGTGGGCCTCGGGGCCCACGCGAGTTCTTCGTGATAACGGTATCGAAAAAAGCGGCTATTCGCGCGCCAGCGTTGTCTCTATGAATGCACCGACCGCTCCTGCGCACCGCTCCAGAAAAGCGCGATCCTCCGCGCCAAACCGCGCAGGGCTGTGGCTGTCGATGTCGATCTCGCCAACAATGCGGCCGCCAGCGTGAATGGGAACGACGATCTCCGATTTGGTCTCCAGCGAACACGCCAGATAGCGTGGATCCCTCGCGACATCGTCCACCACGATCGCTTTCGCCTGTGCCACAGCCGCGCCGCAGATGCCGCTGCTCAGAGGAATCCGCACGTGCTCCGTCGGCGCACCCACAAATGCGCCCAGCACCAACATCTCCGCATCGCCCTGATCGACCCAATAAAAGCCCGACCAATCGTAGCCCGGCACGCCTGCGATCTCTCTGGCTGCAAGCTCCTCAAGCTCCCGCAGCGACGAGGCGCTCGCTGCAAAGTTCTCAATCGAAGCGGTAATCCTCTCCAGCATAAGCTTCAGGTTACAACAGCGAGCGCCGCAGACTCCACCGCATTCATGGGCGTTTTAACCGGCTGTGTTAGGTTAAAAGTGGGAGTTCGTGCAACACAAATGTCAGAGATTACCAAGTTTATCAAGCACCATTATCGCCATTTCAATGCCGCGGCTTTGGTTGATGCCGCTGAAGCTTATAACGCCTTGCTCGCCTCCGGCGGCAAGATGTTCGTCACCATCGGTGGCGCAATGAGCACCGCCGAACTGGGCCTCTCGCTCGCCGAGATGATTCGTCAGGACAAGATTCACGGCATCTCGTGCACCGGCGCCAACCTCGAAGAAGACGTCTTCAATCTAGTCGCTCACGATTTTTACGAGCGCGTGCCCCACTACCGCGACCTGACGCCTGCCGACGAGGCCAAGCTGCTCTCGCGCCACATGAATCGCGTCACCGACACCTGCATCCCCGAGATGGAGGCGATGCGCCGCATCGAGAACGAAGTGCTTAAAGAATGGGTCCGCGCCGACAAGGCAGGCGAGCGCTTTTTCCCTCATCAGTTCATGTACAAGATCCTGCTCTCGGGTGATCTTGAGCCGTCGTACCAGATCGATCCCAAAGACAGTTGGCTGCTGGCAGCGGCGGAGAAGAATCTGCCAATCTTCGTCCCCGGCTGGGAGGACTCGACCCTCGGCAACATGTACGCCGGCCACTGCATCTCCGGCGATGTGAAGAACGTTCACACTGTCCGCACCGGTATCGAATATATGATAGAGCTGGCCGAATGGTACACGGCCATGACTGCGAAGACGCCGCTGGGCTTTTTCCAGATTGCCGGCGGCATCGCGGGCGATTTCCCAATCTGCGTCGTGCCCATGCTGCATCAGGATCTGCAGCGCGAGCACGTGCCGCTATGGGCCTACTTCTGCCAGATCTCGGACTCGACGACCAGCTATGGCTCCTACTCCGGCGCCGTACCCAACGAGAAGATCACCTGGGGCAAGCTCGGCGCGAACACACCCAAATTCATCATCGAGTCCGATGCTTCGATCGTCGCTCCGCTTCTCTTTGCCTACGTTCTAGGCTGGTAGAGAGTCCCGTCGGCAGGCAGTGTGCCGCCTGCCGTTCAATTCGCGTTACTCTCTGCGCATCCAACGCACTGGGTGGTCGCCGAGAGGAAGGTACTTCTTGTCATAAGCGGTTCCTCGCCCTTCGAGCGTCATCCCATCATCAGAAAGCGTGAACGAAACATTCACCTCTGAAAACGGATAAGCGGGATCGTGGCCCAACAATCTGAAACTGAGCTGTTTGGGCAGGACCGCTACGTTATCGACCATCTTCGACGATTTAAAGCAATTATTCGTAATCGTCCAGTGTCCGCCATTTTCTTTGACAACATAGTCACAGTCGGGATTCGTCTGGCCCCCGACAAAAAAGTCCCTCGTCGTGGAGGCTTCATACCACCTGCCCTCGACCGTATATTTCCTGGCTGCAATGGCAGAGCGCTCTTCCTGTCTCTTCTCTTCCTGAATTCTGCGCTGCTGGTCCTCTAATTGTTTCTTTGCCCGTTCGTCCGCATCCTTCTGCGCCAGCGCCTTGAGCCTGTAAATCTCGTCCTGGGTATTTCGAGACTCGCTGGGCTGGGTGAGCAGATATAAGTTCAGCGAGGCGATGGCATCGTCATACCGTCCGACCGCGGTCTGTGCTGTGGCCAGCTTCTTATACGCATCTCCCCACCACGGAGCCGCCACCAGGGCTGCTTTGAACTCCTCGATAGCGCGCTTTTCGTCGCCGGGATCGCCCTCGGCCGAGTTCACCAGAACGACAGCCATCACATAATGTCCACGCGCCTCCTCGGGGATCTCCGGCGGAGTCTTCATCGACTGGACAAGCTTGATCATCTGTAACCGTCCTGCATCGGTCGGGCTGGCGCTGAACTGCTGCAATGCCCGCTGAAACTGCAGATCGGCTTGCTCGCGGTCGAGACCGCGTCCCAGGTCTTCCGCGGCTCTGGTATCGACCCCAGGGCGCACGGCAGCCATATAGAGCGCCAGATTGCGCCTCGCTCCATCAAAATCAGTGGCCTTTCCGTATGCGGTTGCGGCGTTCAAGTCGGCATCGGCATACCAGGGGGCCTGCACTGCAGCCTGCTCAAATAGCTTGGCCGCAGCTTTGAACTCATCCGGTGACGTCGCTGCATCCAACTGGGCGGTGGCATGAGCATAATCGTCGCGCGCAAGCTCGGGAATCGCCGGCGCCGGGTTTATGGTCTTGGCCAACTCAACAATCTCGCTGCGCAGGGTGGCATCCTGAGGATTTCTTTGAAAGTCCGCCATATAGGCCGCAAGCTGAGTGCGGGCTGCATCGTCGGCCGTCTTTTGCCGCGTTCCGGCACTGTGTTTGGCCGTCTGCGCCAGCGCCAAAGCGGCCATTACGCATAACAGCGGAAGAAGCGTGAGCCCGAAAAGATTCGATCTTTTGTTCATGTCTTCTCTCTCTCTGTGACACCCGGTGATACGAGACGAAGGATATGCAAATTATAGCCCGGACAGGGAAGGCCCATGCACACCTCTATCGCTTGTGGGCCAGAGAGCATCTTTTGAGTTATCTCCGCGAAGTATAAGATAAATAACCTGTTTTTGCGCGCACAGCTCTCGATAGAGATCCGGTAACGACATATTGGAGCTATTCGGTGTGCTTAAAGCACGCGGGCGAGCCATTTGCCAGTGTGAGAGAGAAGACTCGCCGCGATCTCCTCAGGAGTTCCTTCGGCCACGATCTTGCCGCCGCCCTCGCCGCCCTCCGGGCCCAGGTCGATCACCCAGTCGGCGCATTTGATCACATCCAGATTGTGCTCGATCACGACCAGTGACCCGCCGCCGTCGATCAGCTTGCGAAAGGCCGTCAGGAGCTTCGAAACATCGTCGAAGTGCAGTCCGGTCGTTGGCTCGTCGAGGATGTAGAGGACGCGGCTCGCCTGAGAGGGCTTCGCGACGGCGTTTGCGGCGCGAACCTGAGCCAGATGCGCGGCCAGCTTGACTCTTTGCGCTTCGCCCCCTGAGAGTGTCGTTGCCGACTGACCAAGACGCAAATAACCGAGGCCGATCTCATCGAGCACCGCCAGCTTTTCGAGCAGGCGAGCCTGGCCCGCAAAGAAGCGCAGAGCCTCCTTGACGGTCATTTGCAACACTTCGTGGATGTTCTTGCCCTTGTACTCCACGTTGAGGATCTTCGCCTGGTACCGAGTGCCGCTGCACTCCTCACAGGGCAGCTCGACGTCTGCGAGGAACTGCATCTCGACCGTGACCGTGCCGTCGCCCTCGCAGGTGTTGCAGCGGCCGCCGGGAACATTGAACGAAAAGTGACCAGGGGTAAGCGAGAGGCGCTTGGCCTCGGGCTGGGCGGCAAAAAGCTCGCGAATCAGATCGAAGCCCTTGATGTAAGTGATGGGATTCGAGCGCGGCGTGCGGCCGATAGGCGTCTGATCGACAAGCACCACATCATTAAGACGCTCGACTCCACTAAGCGACCGATAGACACTCGATGGATCGGCGCCGTCCGATTGCCCCAGTGCGCGCGCCACAGCGCGGTAGAGGATCTGATGCACCAGCGTGGACTTTCCCGAACCCGAGACCCCGGTAATCGCAACCAGCAAGCCGAGAGGAATCTCGACGTCAAGTGAGCGGATGTTGTTAGCTGCCGCTCCGCGCAGGACGAGACGCTCCTTTCCTGGGACTCTTCGCCGGGATGGTACAGGGATGGAGAGTTTGCCCGAAAGATAGCGGCCCGTCAGAGAACTGGGGTTGGCTTCGATCTCGGCGAGCACTCCCTCAGCCAGCAGGTGCCCGCCCAACTCACCTGCGCCTGGCCCCAGATCGAGCAGATGATCGGCTGAGCGCAGGATGTCCGCATCGTGCTCGACCACAAGGATGGTGTTGCCCAAATCGCGCAGCTCTTCCAGGATGTGCACAAGTCGAGCTGTATCGCGTGTGTGCAGGCCGATCGATGGTTCATCGAGGACATAGAGCGAACCCACAAGCCGAGAACCGAGAGAGGTTGCAAGCTGGATGCGTTGGGCCTCGCCTCCGCTAAGCGTGGAGGCAAGCCGGTCGAGCGTGAGGTATTCGAGGCCAACCGCATCGAGGAATCCAATCCGCTGCCGAACCTCTTCAAGGATCGGGCCGGCGATCTCCTCCAGCATGGGCGAGAGCCGAATCGCGCCGAAAAACTCTTTGGCCGCTGCGATCGTGAGCGCTGTCGCTTGGCAGATGTTCAGGCCGTTAAGCCGCACGCTGCGAGCCTCTGCGCGCAGGCGCTGGCCGCGGCAGTCGGGGCACTCGGCGTAACCGCGGTATTTGCTGAGCATCACGCGCACGTGCAGCTTATAGCGTTTGCGCTCCATTTGCGCAAAGAAGCCGTAAACGCCTGCAAAGCTCCCCTTGCCGCGTAGCACGATTTCGCGGGCAGCTTCAGCCAAGTCGCGCCAAGGCACATCGAGAGGCACGCCCAGCTCCGCGGCGTGCTTGCGCAGATCGGTAAACCAGGGTCGGCACTTCGGTCGATTCCACGGATCGATGGCGCCGCCGTTCAATGTAAGGCTCTTGTCGGGAATGACGAGATTCAGGTCGAAATCTACCGTGTTGCCAAAGCCCTGACAGCGCGGACAAGCTCCGAAGGGATTATTGAAGCTGAACAAGCGGGGCTCCGGCTCGCGTCCCGGTCGATGACAACTCCTGCACTCAAACGCTCCAGAGAAGCGATGGCGCACGCGATCGCTGCTCTCCTCACGCGGAACCTCTTCAAAGGTGACCTCGCCCGCCTCGCGATAAGCGATCTCCGCAGCATCCACGATACGCGCGCGGCTCTCTGCGCTCACGACGATGCGATCCAGAAGAACAAAGACAGGCATCGTGAAATCAAGATCGAGCAGCGACTCGGGTGTAGAAAACTCAAAGATCTGACCCGCCTGGTAGAGCCGGTTAAAGCCCGATGCGCGCAACTCGGTAAGGCGTGCTTTTAGAGCCTCGTTAAGAGGCGGCTCGGCAGTCGCTTTGGCAGAAGTCTTGACGGCGGATTTGCTTGCGCGACGAACTGGTTTGGTCTCGGTTTGCGCCGCCGGCTCAGCGTAGCGCACTGGGAAGAGCGCGTTGAGCCGCGTTCCCCCACCCAGCGCTAAAATCGCCTCGGCGACTTCGTCGATCGAATCGCGTTTAACCGGGCCATCGCAATGGATGCAGTGCACCGTACCGCAGCGAGCGTAAAGCAGGCGCAGGTAATCGTAAATCTCGGTCGCGGTGGCTACGGTCGATCGCGGATTCCGTGTGGAGTTCTTCTGCTTGATGGCAATGGCCGGCGCAAGGCCGTCGATCAAATCCACATCCGGCTTTTCAATCCGTTCGAGAAACTGCCGCGCATATGCTGAAAGCGACTCGACATAGCGCCGCTGCCCCTCAGCATAGATGGTGTCGAAGGCCAGCGATGACTTGCCCGAACCGGAAACCCCGCTGACAACCGTCAGCTTCCCGTGCGGTATCTCGCAAGTCACGTTCTTCAGATTATGCGTCCGCGCGCCGCGGATGATGATGGCGTCATTCAAAGGGAAGCACCGAGCGAGAAGTCGGCCGGCCGAACCTCTATCGCCTCTGCGAAGCTTAGGGTGCAGACGTCCATTCTTCATTATAGGGCGCGATGATTAGGCGACGAACGCCTCGGTATCGTGGGCTGCAGCGACGGGCCCGATTCGAAGCGACACCCCTCGTAACAAGCCCAAGCTAGCCTGTGGATTTGCCCAGCCGTAACCGGGTGGGCTATTTTAGAAGAGCTGCTATGCCTTACGCCGCCATTGCGCTGCGAAATGCCAGGACAGGCATTTGCGCTTCTTCCACCTCATCCCTATCAAGCACGCGGGCAAGAGCCATCAGGACTCCAGAAGCACATGCGGGACACTGCTTTGCGCTGTTCCCGACACAGCTACAGTCTTGACAGAGATAAGCCGAGGCAAGGGGAATGTGCTGCATTGAAGCAAGTGGCATGGATTGACCTCCGGATGTCGTGTTTCGGGCGCACGGTTCGTAGCCTCGTTCTACCGTTTGCATGTCTACCTATAGTGTTAGATGCAGGCCAGCTCGTTTCAGATGTTTTTAGCCCGCTGGAAGACACTGTTGCGCTCTTCCTCGATGTTTCGATAAACGCTTTAATTCTAGGAGGATAACTCACGCCCTCATATAGCCATGAGAGATAAATTACCCCTCTCGCTTCCACGGGTCACTCGTCTGTTGCGTCCAATTACAAGCGGCCCGATAAACTAATGAGTGAGGTACATCTTGTCTCGTACGTTCCTATTCCTTCTGCTCACCATTTCGATCTCGGTCGGCGCGATCGCCCAGGCTTCCGCGCAGGATATCGATCGGCAAACCTCACCACCCACGCACGCAACTGCCGTGCCTGAAGCCGTCTCCGAAGAGGTGGTGGCTGCCGAGGCGGCCATTGCAAAATCGGATTGGAAAACTGCGGAGTCGACGCTGGCGCCCTGGCTCGCCGCTCACCCCAATGATGCGCAAGCGCTCTTTGACGCGGGCTATGTGGCAGACGCGCAGAACCGGCTCGACGATGCTGCTGGTCTTTACAGGCGGGCAACAGAAGCGAATCCACAATCCTTTGAAGCGCATATCGAGCTGGGGATGCTGCTCGCGCGCCAAAACAAAACAGCGGATGCGCGCTCTGAGCTGGCCCGCGCCACCGAACTCGATCCTGGCATCGCCGGGTCCGACGTCAAGGCCCGCGCGTGGCGCGCATTGGCTCAGATCGATCGTGCCGACGATCCAGCTAAAGCGGCGAGCGATCTGACGGAGGCATTGAAACTCTCGCCTGAGTCCATAGACGACACTCTGCTTGCAGCCAGCCTGGCAGACCTGACCGGCCAGATTGAAGCTGCCGAGAAAGCCTACCGGCGAGTCCTGGTTATAGACCCGAAGTCGGCGCCGGCAAATGCTGGACTGGCGCATCTCTTGATTGCACGCAGGCAATATCCCGAGGCTGAGACCTTCCTCCGCGCCGCGCTTGAGAGATCGCCCGACGATACGGCGCTGACAGCTCAACTGGCGACCGTGCTGGCCGCGCAAGACAAGGCCGAGGCGCTGCCCCTGTTTCAGAAGCTGCACACCGACCATCCATCTGACGCGGCAATCACCCGCATGTTGGCCCAAGTCCTGGCCGACGCCGGAGATGCTGCCGGATCGGACCAGCTGTACACGAAGCTGTTGGCGGCCAGCCCCGAGGATTCCGATCTGCTCGTGGCGCATGGGCAGAACCTGATTCGCCAACTCAGGTACGCCGATGCCTTTGCAGCCTTCGATAGGGCAACTCGCCTCGACCCGGCCAACGGGGACGGGTGGAGCGGACTGGCCTTCGCCGCCTCCAGAACCGGGCAGCCCTCGGTCACCCTCCACGCTCTCACCCAGCGATCAAAGTATCTCCCCGAGGTGCCATCGACCTACTTCCTCTGGGCGACGGCCTACGATACGCTCCACGACAAAGCCGCGGCCGCGGTTTACTACCATCACTTTCTTGATTCCTCAGGAGGAAAGTTCCCGAATCAGGAGTGGCAAGCCCGCCAACGTCTCATATTGATCGAAAACAAAAAGTAGGACGTGCGATTATGCGATATTGAAAGCGGTGCTTCCCCGAGCAGTGCCCGCACTTTTGAGTTCATGAGAATATGTTTCCGCTTGCTTTTTCTCATCGAATGCTCCTATAGTCACGGCCTGGGGTTTTCCGCAGTAGAGGGGGAGGGTCCTCATGCGGTTCGCGATTCCGGCTGTCCTGGTCTTCCTTTTGAGCGCCACGGCCCCCATGCGTCCCTCCGGCCTCGACGACAAGATCCCCGATCAGCAGAGCATTGATGCACTGGCAGCCCGGGCCAGCCAGGCGCACCCCCGCGAGCAGTGCTTCCTCTATGCCCAACTGGTCCACGAGATGACCGAGCTGAGCGTCAGGCAATACGCCGCCGGTGACGTGGAGAAGGCCGCCGAACTGCTCAAGCAGATCCAGGAACTGACCCGCAAGATTCATCTCTCCGTGTCGGAGAATGACAAACGGATGCGCAACACCGAGATTCTCCTGCGCCACACCGCTTTCCGCCTGAGCGGGCTGCTGCACTCCAGCAGCTTTGAAGATCGGTCGCTGGTTGCCGAGACACTCGCAGATGTTAACCAGGTCCAGAACGAGGCCATGATGCAGGTCTTTCGCAAATGAGAGGAAGTTCGATCCGCTCTGCCGCCGCTATTCTATTCTGCCTCCTCTTGGCCGCGCCAGGCCATTCGCAAAAGGAAAAACGCGAACCGCTAACTGGACCCCAGATCGAAGAGATTCGCGAATCCGGGATCGATCCGAACAAGCGGATCTCCCTCTATACCAAATACCTTGACCAGCATGCAGAAACCATCAAAGGGCTCACCAGCCGTGTGCGGTCTGACGCACGAGCGCGCCGGCTCGACAATGAGTTGCAGGATTTCACTGCGCTGATGGACGAACTGGGCGCGAATCTCGACGTCTATTCGGAAAGAAAGGCGGACATCCGCAAAGCACTGAAGCCGCTCAACGAGACCACCCAACGCTGGCTAGGTCTGCTTCGCGCGCTTGCTGGAGAGCCGATCTTCGACCTCTCCCGCAAAGAAGCCATCGAAAGCGCCGAAGATCTGGCTGCGGATTCCAGACGCATGGAGGATGAACAGATCGAGTACTTCAAACTGCACAAGGACGAACAGGGGCAGGACCGCGCCGAGCCGAAATAGCGACAAGTCCTCAGTCCCGACTCTTGTAAGCTGTATGCAGTGGCCGCTGATTTCGTTTGGATATTTCAAGAGGAGTACCGGGTCCTGCGCCCTCGAGCGCCGATGCCTCCCATCGCAGTTCGTTTCAGGCGGTTCACTTCCCTCAACACCAGGATTCGCTTACGTGACGGCCAGCTTCTGGTCAGTCTCTCCGATCTTCTCGAAGGCGCGCCAGACTCCGTGATCCGGGCCATCGCGCATATTCTGCTGGCCAAGCTCTACAAAAAGCCCATCGATCCCGCGCACAACCTCCGCTATAAGCGCTTTTCGTCGAGCGCAGCCGTCACCAGGCAGACCGAACTTATTCGGGGAGCCCGCGGCAACAAGCGCTACTTCGGCCCGGAAGGGCGTTTTTATCACCTCGAAGAGATATTTGACTCGCTCAATGCGCGCTTCTTCGGCGGCCTGTTGGGTCGGCCCGAACTCACCTGGAGCGAAGGCATGGCCAAGCGATCATTGGGTCACTACGACGCCGCCCACAACACAATCGTGGTCAGCCGCGTCTTCGACCGGCCATCGAGTCCCCGTTATGCCATCGAATACCTGCTCTACCACGAGATGCTCCACCTCAAGCATCCGGTTAGGATGCGTGGCCTGCGCCGCTGCGTTCATTCCCGCGAATTCAAAGCCGAGGAAGCGCTCTACCCACAACTCAAAGAGGCGCTGGCCTTTATCAAGCGGATGTAAAAAGACAGAATCCCGCCGCCTCGCAGATTCCGCGCCTACTTTTGCTCAGGAGCGGTGGCGCTCGCGCTTTTAGGCCGTCTTCTCGACAACTTCGGCGACCTCATCGGGAGCGGTGACTGGCAGAGTAGCCGTCCACGCGATCAGCGCGATGCCAACGATCGCAGAACCTGCGGCGGCCAGTTGCGCATTCGAGCAGCCCCACAAAACTCTGGGGTTGCGACGAATGAACTCGACCAAGAAGCGAGCCGTTCCGCTAAGCAGCAGATATTGGCCAAGGATAGCTCCGTTGGCGTGCGGCCTGCCGAGCCTCCACCATAACCAGCCGCCAATGAGCAAACCGGCAGCTAGCTCGTACAAAGGTGTAGGGTAGACGGGCACGTAGACCGGCTCGATGCCATTGGGAAACGCGATTCCCCAGGGCCTGAACGTAAACGAGAGCAGATGCACCGGCTGGATCGGGATGCCGTAGCAGCCGTCGCCGGAGAGAAAGCAGCCGATCCGTCCGATGCCATAGCCGATCGCCGCCGCGGGAGCAGCCAGATCGAGCGTCCGCAGCCCGCCAATCTTGGCCATCCACCCCTGCGCCAACAGCGCCGAGATCCCAAAGACAAGTCCACCGAACCAGGCAAATCCTGCCGTATCCCACAGAACGCTCCAGCCAGACTGGTGAAACTCGATAGGCGTGTCAAGAACATGCCACACCTTGGCTCCAATGATTCCCGCCACTACGGCAATGGCCACCATTCCCACCGCATCGGCAGTGATGCGGGCGCGGTGAAAGCTGCGATCCATCACAAAACCGGCCGCCATCGCAGCCACCCAGAGCATAAGCCCAAAGGTCGGTACGTTCAGGTGCCAAAGGTGCAAATACGGTATCATCGCTCCTTAAGTATAGACGGGCAGGCCGATCGAATGGCTTCGCAAGCCGCCAGGCGCAAGCTGCGAAACCGGGGTGGAGGGCCGCTTTTTCACAGCCGTGCTTGCACACCCGCCCCGGCTGCAGGCGATACTGTCAACATGGATACCGTCCACTATCAAGCCCTTGAAGTTCTCTATACCCGCCAACAAATTGCCCAGCGCGTCGCCGAGATGGGCGCCGAGATCACGCGTGACCTAGGCAGCGAAAGGCTGGTGATGGTAGGCGTGCTCAAGGGCGCCGCGCCATTCCTGGCTGATCTTGCGCGGGCCGTGCAGGTGGACGCAACCTTTGACTTCGTGGCTACATCGAGTTATGGCAAGGGGCTCCGGTCTTCAGGCGCGGTCAAGCTGATCAAGGATCTCGATGAGCCGATCGAGGGCAAAAACGTGCTGCTCGTCGAGGACATCCTCGACACCGGGCTTACCCTCAGCTATCTGCGTAAGCTATTCCTGCAGCAGCGCCCCAAAACGCTGCGCATCGCCACGCTGCTCGACAAGCCGTCGCGGCGAATCGAGAAGATTCAAGCCGACTACGTTGGCTTCTCGATTCCCAATCTCTTTGTTATCGGGTACGGAATGGATTACGCTGAGCGCTACCGAAATCTGCCTGACATCTGCCTCATGACGGCAGATCATCCCGAGTAGTTTTCGATCTCTTTCTTGAGTGAGCAGAAGAGAGTTCGGCTGGCGCGGCCGGGGGAACCTCACCAGCCTTGGTCTCTGTGGTTGATCCTGGTTACTTGGCTTCCGCGGCCTTCTGGGCAGCCCAGCGCTTCTTCACGGCCTCAGCGATGCGCTTGCGTCCCTCGGGAGTAAGATTTCTCTTCTTCCTTCTCGCGGGCTTTGCGGCAGGAACTGCAACCGCCGCGTTCTTTCTGGGCCTGCCGGCCTTCCTCTTCGTTACCGGTGCTGCGCCCCCACTCAGCAACGCACGCGCGTTCTGCAACTGGGCAATCTCCCGATCGATCGCTGCAAGGATTTCCGATACTCCCATTCGTCCCCCCTGTTGGATTCTTGCAAACCGGCCAACGTTTGCGGTGCTAAGTCACAAGAGACAACGATGTTAGCGGCTTGCTTTAATTAAAGATACTCGACTCATAGATCTTTTACAAACTGATCTTTTTTTGAATGCTTAACGAGTTAGTGACACAACCGATCCAAGACATAGATAGATTGGTACTATAGGCAGATTAATGAGATAGGTAGATTAATCGTTGGAAGAGTCCCGCTGTCTCTCGTTAAGAGGAAAAACCGCCCGGCAGCCGTTGCGGCCAGTAAAGCCATACGCGGCGCCTGACAGCAGTGGTTCGGAACTCGCAGCCAGAACGGCGATATGGCGGTGTTCGAGCCGGCACGGGAAGGTGATCGATTTTGGCCTGAGCTACCAAAGGCACTATACTCGTCTGCGGAAGGAAGCCCGATGAGCCGTGCAGCAGGACCGCATCGGTGCAACCAGGAGCATCATCGCATGACTGCATCTCCCACAATTCCGGAAGTCGATTTGGAGTTTGATCACGGAAGCTTTAATTCAGCCGTATTCGCGGCCGAAGCCCTTGCGAATTGTCGAGCTTTAGCATCTGTCATTGACCACACGCTGCTGAAGCCGGAGGCAACACGCGCCCAGGTGGAGACGCTATGCGAAGAAGCGCTCCGGTATCGCTTTGCCTGCGCCATGGTGAACCCGGTTTGGGCTTCTACCGCTGTCAAGCTTCTCTCAGGCACAGGGGTTCCGGTAGGTGCGGTGATCGGCTTTCCGCTGGGGGCATCGCTGGTTTCGACGCTGCGCCATGAGGCTGCCTCGTTGATCCGTCTCGGTGTTCGCGAGTTAGATATGGTGATCCCCATCGGCCCGCTAAAAACCGGCGACCACATCGCAGCCCTGCACACGATCCAGGCTGTCGCCAAGGTAGCGCACGGCCACGGCGCGCTGCTCAAGGTCATTCTTGAGACTGCGCTGCTGAGTGTCGCAGAGAAGCTGCGCGCCTCGGAGATCGCCATTCAGGCCGGGGCAGACTTTATCAAAACCTCCACAGGCTTTGCCTCCGGCGGCGCCACCGCAGCCGACGTGGCATTGATGCGCGGCATAGCGGGCAGCCGATGCGGAGTGAAGGCCTCAGGCGGCATTCGCACCTTGGCAGATGTAAAAGCGCTGCTCGAGGCCGGCGCGAACCGCATCGGCGCCTCGGCCTCGGTGTCAATCGTGCGCGAGCTTGGAGCAGACTGAAGAAACGGGGACGCCCAGAGGCACCACCCTCAGAGTCGCAGGCCGGCGAAGTGTCGCTTCGCTATGCCTGAGTCCCTTAGTCCCTCAGTCCCTTGGTCCCGTTGTGCCTGTTCCCCGTCCCTGCACTGCTATGATTCTCTTCAATACAAAATGCCCGACAATCCCCCATCCCCGCGTGAAGAACCCGAACTTGAGGGCGACTACCGTCCAGCCAATCCGGAGGCCGGAGGCGCGCATCTTGACCCCGAAAACATCCGAGTGGAACAGGTGGATGTTGCCTACCTGATGCAGCTTACCGATGCGCTGAATACGACGCTCGACCTGGAAACCCTGCTTCGCCGCACCGCCGATCTGGTCCGGGCCGTCATTCCATACAGCATCTTCGCCATCCTTCTCGAGAACGACCGCACCCACGAATTGCGAGTGCGCTTCCAGATCGGCCACACCATGCAGGTGGAACGCATGCACATTCCGCGCGGCAGGGGCGTAGTGGGTCACGTAGCGCTCACCCGCCAGCCGGTGCTCGTCAACGACGTGACCACGTCGGAGTTTTACTTTGAGGTCAACCCCCAGGTGCGCTCCGAGCTGGCGGTGCCGCTCATCGTGAAGAACCGCCTGATCGGGGTAATGGACATCGAGAGCGAGGAGACTGGCTATTTTCGTCCTGAGCACATGCGCCTGCTCACCCTGACTGCCTCGCGCATCGCCCAGGCAATCGAAAACGCCCGACTCTATGCGCGCGTCTCCCGCCAGGCGCAGACGCTGACCGTGATGAACGAGATCGCCGCTGAGCTGACTTCGATCCTCGACCTGGACCCCCTGCTGGAGCGCATCGGGCAACTGCTCCGTCGGCTGATCGACTACCAGATGTTCACCATCATGCTGCTCGACGAGAAGGGCGAAACTCTCATCACGCGCTATGCCTGGCGCTTCGGTTACGCGCACGCGCCGTTGCGCAGGCTCCCGATCACAACTGGCCTCGTGGGTGCCGCGGTGCGCGAGTGGCGGCTGGTCAATGTGCCCGATGTCTCCAAGGATCCGCGCTATCTGCCAATGAACCCCGAGACCCGCTCGGAACTGATCGTGCCCCTCTTCCACAAGGGGCACATCATCGGCGTGCTCGATCTGGAACATACGCGCATCGGCTTTTTCAATGAAGAGCACGCTCGCATGTTGACCACGCTCGCCGCTCAGGTAGCCATCGCCATCGAAAATGCCAGGCTCTATCAGGCGGTCCGTCGTCAGGAGCGGCAACTGGAGCGGGACATCGCCATGGCGCGCGAGGTGCAACTGCGCCTGCTGCCCCCTGCCGCTCCAGAGATGACCAACGCTGAGATGGCTGTGCGCTTCCTTCCCGCGCGAGCCATCGGCGGCGACCTCTACGACTTCCTCGACTACGGCCCCGGCCAGACCGCCATTGTGCTCGGCGACGTGAGCGGCAAGGCCGCGCCCGCCGCCCTCTTTGCCGCGCTAGTCAGCGGCATCATGCGCTCGGCCGCACAGCAGCAACCTCAACCGGCCGAGATGCTGGCGCTGTTAAACGACGCAATTCAGGAACGCAAGCTTGAGTCGCAATACGTCACCATGGTCTTTGCCTTGTGGAACGGCGACAGTCGCACGCTGAGGGTCTCCAACTCCGGCGCGGTGCAGCCGGTCGTATGCCGCGCCGGCTCCTCCGAGACCGTGCGCGCTGAAGGCTTTCCGCTCGGAATGTTCGCCAACGTGACATACGATGAAATCACCATCGAGGTGGCGCTGGGCGATGTCGCTATCTTCGTCTCCGACGGAATCCTCGATGCGGAGAATGCCAGCTCTGAGATGTACGGCCAGGAGCGTCTCTTCAACCTGCTCTGCAATCAACGGGAAAACTCCGCGCAAGCGATTGCCGACGCCATTTTGGCCGACGTTACCCGCTTTTTAGGTGACCAGGACCGCTTCGACGATGAGACCATCATCGTTTTAAAGGTCCGCTAGAAATCGGCCTCCAGACGCTCGACTGTTAGACTTAGGTGGGTCCGGTCCTCAACCTCGTCCAGCATCCTATGACACAAGAACGAATCATCCACCCGGCAAAGAACATCTATGGCAGCCTGCGTCTGCCGGGCGACAAATCGATCAGCCACCGCTATGGAATGCTCGCCGCATTCGCGCAAGGCACCTCCCGCTTCACCAATTTCTCCACTGGAGCTGACTGCGCCTCGACGCTCGCGTGCATGCAGGCACTCGGAGCCAAGGTTAACCGGCTCGGCAATGGTTCGGTCGAGGTGACTGGCGTAGGCGGTCGCGTGACACCTGCCCTATCAGCTCTCGATTGCGGCAACTCCGGCTCGACCATGCGCATGATGAGCGGACTTCTCGCACCTCAAAAAGGCAGCTTTACCCTCGTCGGCGACGCATCGCTCTCACGCCGTCCCATGGAGAGGATCCGCAGACCGCTCGAATCGATGGGCGCGCGGATATCGCTCACCGAAGGCCACGCGCCCTTGACCATCCAAGGCTGCCCACTCAACTCCGTCGACTACACCACGCCGGTCCCCAGCGCACAAGTCAAGGCCTGCATTCTGCTCGCCGGCTTGCAGACAGCCGGAACCACCGCGGTCCACGAAGCTGTCCGCACCCGCGATCACAGCGAACTGGCACTCAGAGCCTTCGGCGCAACCCTGACCCGCACTGCGGACTCGGTCTCGATCTCCGGTCCACAGACGCTGCACGCCATTGAGGCCGCGGTCCCCGGCGACATCTCTTCGGCAGCATTTTTTCTCTGCGCAGCCGCGCTCTTTCCCGGCTCCAGCCTTGTGCTCGATGGGCTCGGCCTGAATCCCACGCGCGCCTCGCTGCTCGACACACTGACCGCGCTCGGTGCGCGAATCAACGTTCTGAATCTCGAAGAGAAGAACGCCGAGCTGGTGGGCACAGTACAGGTCACAGCGCCCGCGGAAGGGCTCGGCACAACCGAGATCTCCGGAGCTCTTGCTGCACAACTGATCGACGAACTGCCCGTGCTCGCCGCTATCGGTCCCTTCACCAGCGGCGGCATTCGCATTCGCGACGCCAAAGAGCTTCGCGTCAAGGAGTCCGATCGCATCGCGCTGGTGGCGAGGAATCTGCGCTCCATGGGTGCCGAGGTCACCGAGTTTGAGGACGGCCTCGACGTGCCCGGCGGTCAACGCCTGCACGGTGCGGCCATCGATTCAGGAGATGACCACCGCATCGCCATGGCCTTCAGCGTAGCCGCGCTGCGCGCCGAAGGCCCGACGCTGATTCAAGGCGCCGAATCGGCCGCGATCAGCTTCCCCGAGTTCTTTGACTTGCTGGATCTGGTGGCAGAGCGATAGTCCGGCCGCTCGTGCAGCGCCGACCTCCTGGTCGGCTGTTGCGCGGGCCTCCCGGCCCGTACCCCTTCTTTCCTTCGGTCGCAACAACGAAGAAGAAATCCACCAATTGCGAAAAACGGCCCGGCATTCACCGGGCCGTTTCATTTGATCTGCGGATCAGCTACTGCGCGCTAGGAGGAGTCATGACTGGCTCGCTCGTGTCCTTGGCCGGTGCTACTCCAGAAATGACCGGAGTGGTAGTCACCTGCCCGGTCGCCGCCTCATTTAGATTAATTCCATAGTGTTGCAACGTAGAGGCCAGGATCTGGTAGAGGCCGGCGCGGTCCTTGGCATACTGTGCGTTGGCAGCTATCAGGTTGTTCTCTGACGTCGCGAGATTGCGTTGCTGAAGCAGGACATTGGCCGAAGTGGAAGCGCCCAGATGCAGTTTCTTGACTTCGGCATCGACGCTCTGTTGCTGAAAGTCCCTGGATGCGGTCGAGGCCTGCACCTGCGCTCGATCGTTGATCAGGGCAAACTGCGCATTAACCACCTGCATGCGGATCTGCGTGTACAACTGTTCAAGGCGCAATTCGGCCTGGCGATACTCCATCAGGGAACGCGCCTGTTGAGACTGCGCAAGCTTGTTGCCGATGGGAATCGTTACATTGAAGCCGACCCCCTTGTCGGGAGAACTGCTATTGACCAAATTCTGCAGAACGCTTCCATAACCAACTGGAGGGGTCGGACTGCACGCAGAGAAGTTGTTAAAGAAGTTGACGCAATTCGGGTTTTCAGAGCCGCCGACACCAGTGGCGCCATAGAAGCCGTAAACGTCCACAACCGGCAGCAGAGCATTGCGCGCGCCTTTCAGCGTAATTTCGTCATTGCGGAGCGTCAGCGCGGCCTGCTCCAACTCTGGCCGCTGCTTGAAAGCTTGTTGCACCAGATCCTCGACCGTTGCCTTTTCCTCGGGGATCTCTTCGACGGTCACGCGGTCGGTGGGAATCACCGGAGCTATCGAAAGCGCAGGATCGTTCAGGTTGCGGGCAATGGCTTGCTTGATGATCTGCTGCTGATAGTTCAATGAGCTCTGCGAACTGATCAGTGCCTGTTTATCGCTGGCGACAGCCGAGTCGTCCTGCACCACTTGCAGCGGAGCCACGGTGCCGATCTCCAGCTGCTTGCGGTCGTCGCCTGAGAGTTTGGTGCTCTGTTCGAGCGCGCGCTGCTTTGCTTGGACATCCTCATAGGCCTGCACCAGCCCCCAGTAGATGCTCTCAACCTGATTGACCGTAAAGAGAATCTGCTGACGGAAGCCCGAATCGGCAATGCGCCGGTCGTTGAGCGCCTGGTAGATGAAGCGTTTGTTTACCCAGATTCCTCCGCCCTGTAACAGATGCTGCGTCACCGTGGCTTTGAAGCTCGAATCAAGTTGGGGACTGTACAGATTGAACGGGCTGGTGCTGGTTACGCGAGAGTTGTTGAAGCCGACATCCAGCGAAGTGCCGGTGACAAACCCCTGATCGTAAGTGAAGTTGTAAGAATCTGTGTTTTGAAAGGAGCGCGGCGCGAAAGCGCTGGTCTGCGGCGACTCGGCCCTCTCCAACTGAATCGCGCTAGTCACCCTGGGCTCCAGCGACTCCGGCGCGGGGCCTGCGCCAGCCGTAGTCAGAGTCAATCCCGCGGCTCCAGAACCCGCGCCGCCCGCGCCAACCGTTGTGCCACCGGGACCTCCGCCTGTGGTTAAAGTCGAAGCCGAGCCGCCTAGCGTGCCGGTAATTAGTCCGGAGGGCGCACCCAAAGGCGATGCACCGGTGCGCGTGCGCAGGATATCCGTATCGGCAATGTCCAGATCGTAGCGGGCGATCGCGAGATCGTAGTTATTCTCAAGAGCCAGCGCAATGGCGTCTGAGAGGCTCAAGTAGATCTTGCCATCCTTTACCAGGTCGGTGAGGCGCACAGAGTTCTGAAAGCTGGCCTTGCCAATCGTAGTGGGGCGGTACATGTTGATCGGATTGCCCAACAGTCTGCCCGCAGGCTTTGAAAAATCCCGCGCTGCCGGACGCAGCTTCAATGGCTCTGTAAGTACAGGCGCTGGTGCACTGGGCAACGCCGAGGCTTCTTTTTCAGGGCCCGTTGCCCCCGCTCCCGTCACCTGCTGAGCAAATCCAGAAGGCAATCCTGCCGCTAACGTCAGCATCACCGCAGCTACCGAGCGCAGCCGATTACCTGCCTGGCCGCCGGGTCCGGTTGCAAATCTGACCCTCGCGTTCTTCTCATGCTGCTCAAACACACTATTTCCGGACAATTGCATGGTTCCTCTCCACAACAGGAATTCTCGTAGGAAAACTGAGGCATGTTGGGCGCCATTCTCAAAGACGCCCGGAGAGCCTCTCCGGACGCAAATTTGTGATTCTTCAGGACAACCCTCGACCGCTGGCCAGCACAAAACCCTAGGGTTATTTGTCAATACGCGCGCGGTCCTGAATTCGTTCCAGAAAGCAGTTCCCAGCAACCGGCAACCCGCACGGGCTGCGAAAGCTGAGTATATCAAGCAGGGGATCATGCTCCCGAGAACCGCGATCGAAGAGGTTCATCGAGGGCAGGTGGCCGACCAAGCTAAGTTTGGGTGCCCCAGGTCCCGCGCATTCTGCGGGCCTCGGAAACCGCGAACCCCAACCAGCGGCGTTCTGTTCACGATCCACCCACCGTCCCTCGGTACACTGGTCTCAAGACTCTTTCCGTGATAGAAGACCTCCAGTCCGCATCCCAACTCCAAACCTGGAAGTTGACCCTCGCGTACGACGGCACGGAGTTCCACGGCTGGCAGGTCCAACCGGCCGAGCGCACCATCCAGGGCGAGTTGCAGGCTGCCCTGGGCCGAATCACCGGCGAGTCGGCTCTGCCTCAAGGGTCTGGGCGCACCGATGCCGGCGTTCATGCGCTTGGCCAGGTGGCGAGCTTCGCGCTCGCCGCGCCAATCCCTGCTGAGAACCTGCGGCGCGCCCTCAACCGGACTCTTCCGCCGTCGATCCGAATCCTTGAGGCGAGAACGGTACGAAGTGCCTTTCATGCGCGGCACTCGGCCACCGCAAAAACCTACGAATACCGTGTATTTCGCGAGGCGATCTGCCCTCCATTTCTCGTCCGCTATGTCTACGCTTGCTCATGGCCACTTGACCTCGAGGCAATGCAAACCTGTGCTCGGCTCTTCGAGGGCGAACACGATTTTCTGAGCTTTGCAGCAACCGATCCTGAATTGGCCAACCTCGACCTCAAACTGAGCACGGAGCCAGATCCACGGCCGATTCCGCGCGAGGGATTTCAAATCGAGCCGCCAACGGCGCCGACGGTGCGGAAGATATTCGCCTCCACATGGGAAGAGAAGACGACCGAGGCAGGAAAGTTGTTGGTCTATCGTGTTCGGGGAAATGGCTTTCTTCATCACATGGTTCGCAACCTGGTTGGAACGATGCTCGACATCGGACGCGGACGCCTTCGCTCCTACCAGATTCCTCAAATCCTGGCTGCCCGCAGCCGCGCAGCCGCTGGACCAACTGCTCCGGCGCGGGGACTCTTTCTGCATTCGGTCGAGTACGACGAGCCGATGGGATAATCTCGAATGCCGCCAGCAATCGAAACCATACCGTTGTGCGCCGACTCCCCTGTTACCCTGAAGCCAGCAGCATGGCTTCCACCTCCCACAACTCGGCCTTCTCACGAGTCACCGCGCTCGCGGCGCAGAGGCCGGTCCATGCGGCCTTTGCCTGGCTCCACGGGAATCCCAAGACGATCATGGACTGGCAGGCCGAGATGGTGGCGATCCCCGCTCCGCCCTTTGGCGAGCAGGCACGGTGTGAGTGGTTGGCTGCGCGCTTCGCCGAGACCGGTCTCGACGGAGTGGAGACTGATGGCATCGGCAACGTCTTCGGCCGGCTGACCGCCGCCTCGCTACCAAGAGAGAGCACCGGTCCAGTGGTCGTAGTCTCGGCGCACCTTGACACTGTCTTCCCAGTCGGCACACCGTTGAATCCTGTCGTGAACGGCGATCGTCTCGCAGCTCCCGGCGCCTGCGATAACGGCGCTGGAGTGGCAGGGATGCTCGCGGTTGCCCACGCGCTCGTTGAGAGCGGAGTGGAGTTGGCGACTCCGCTGCTCTTCATGGGCAATGTAGGCGAAGAGGGTGAGGGTGACCTGCGCGGAGTGCGTCACTTCTACAACCAGAGCACTCTGGCCAGCCGCGTCGCAGCGCACATTGTTCTGGATGGCGCAGGCGCGGATTCGGTCGTGACCCAGGCTCTGGGCAGCCGCCGCTATCGCGCGATCATTACCGGCCCCGGAGGCCACAGTTTTACCGATGCGGGAACACCGAACCCAATCGCTGCTCTGGCCTCGGCACTGGCGACCGTCGCCGCAACGCCATTGCCTGCGGAACCTCGAACGACGTTGAATCTGGGCACAATTCAAGGCGGCACCAGCGTCAACTCCATTCCTGAGAGCGCCCAGGCCGCAATCGACTTCCGCTCGACGAGTCCAGAGCAGCTTATGCTTCTCGAGGTAGCCCTGCATCGCGCCGTCGAGGATGCAGCCGATCACTGGAATGCCCAAGCAACCGTAGCCCGTAAAAACGGCCGGGGCCTGCTTGCCTTCCGGATCGAAAGAATTGGCGACCGGCCCGCCGCGCAACTGCCCGCCACCTCGCCGATGTTGGAGGCGCTCAGCGCAGTGGATCGCCATCTCGCCCTTCGCACCGATTTGCGGCTGGGTTCAACCGACGCGAACATTCCGCTTTCGCTCGGAGTTCCGGCATTGTCGATGGGCGCGGGTGGCGATGGCGGAGGCGCACATACGCTGGCCGAATGGTACTCGGCCAAGGATCGCGAGATGGGATTGAAACGGATACTGCTGCTCGCTCTGGCCATGACCGAGTGGGCCGCGGAGCAGTAACGATTCACAGGAACGCCCACGCCCAGGTCCGGCTGACATAATCGAAAGAGATGAAGCTGCGCGCCTACCTGTTAATGCTATTCGTGGTTGCCATCTGGGGATCGACCTTTGTAGTCGTGAAAGGCGCGCTCGCCGATGCCACTCCGGCGGCCTTCAACCTGGCGAGAATGACGCTGGCATTTGCGGTCTTAGGAGTGGCCTATCACCGCTATTGGCGCGAGATTCGCAGATGGCAGGTAGCAGCCGGTGCTCTGGTTGGGTTGTGCCTTGCGGTCGGATATCAGTTCCAGACCACAGGGCTGGCACGCACGACGCCTTCCAAGTCGGCGTTCATCACCGGGTTGATGGTCGTGATCGTGCCGCTGCTCTCGACCGTCCCCGGGCTGCGCCCACCGGGAAGCAGGCGGCCCCGGTGGAATGCCTTTATGGGCGCCGCACTGGCCTTCCTCGGTATTGTGCTGCTCACAGCTCCCTCAGCACACCTGCTGCCCGACTTGACTTCGATCAATCTCGGAGACATGCTCACACTTGGCTGCGCTACCGGCTTTGCCTTTCACTGCCTTGCCCTTAGCCATTTCTCGCCGCGGATCGGCTTTCAACCACTCGCGCTGCTTCAAGTGGGCTTCTGTGCGCTCTTCATGGCGCTGAGCCTGCCGCTGATCGAGCATCCGCACATTGCCAAAACGCCTCGCGTTGCCGTTGCGCTGGGCGTCGCTGCCGTATTCGCTACCGCGGTTGCCTTCTCCATCCAAAGCTGGGCACAGTCGGTGCTGCCGCCCACGCATACCGCTCTGCTGCTGACGCTGGAGCCGGTCTTTGCCTGGATCACTTCATTTCTGGTCATGGGCGAACGCCTCGGGCTCTTTCAAGCCACCGGCGCGATGCTGATTTTGGCGGGAATCGCTATGACGGAGCTGATGCCCCAGCCACACCTGGCTACGGCGCATGAAGCGTGAGTGACAGAGATCGGAGAAGAGAGATCAACGAAGAGCCGTTGAGCTAGCCTCTGCCGCGGAATTGAATGATCCTGCGGCGGTCGCGCTTGGAGGGACGGTGCTCGGGCAAAGGCGCATATTCGCTCATTGCCTTGCGCTCGGTTGCGAGTTGAGCTCTCGCCGCCTTGCTCTCTTCGGATTCGCGATAGAGCGTTTGCGCCACCGCTGCGGGGCCGCGCATCTGGCTCAGGGCGAGGACTTCGATCTGAAAGTCGCCGCCTTCATTTCTTACTTCCAACCGGTCGCCAATACGGACTTCGCGGGCGGGCTTGGCGACATTTCCGTTGGAGGCAATGCGTCCCAGATCGCAGGCCTTCGAAGCTTGCGCCCGCGTCTTGAAGAAGCGCGCCGCCCAGAGCCACTTGTCGATGCGAATCGAATCCATGTGAGTATTTTCGTACAAGAGGGTGGCAGATCGCAGAATCGCCGGGTACGATTTGCAAGGAACCCAACCGTCGATGAACCGCCTTTCTTTTCCTCAAGTAAACTGGGTTTGGAGAAAACTGTGCAGCGCTTGTGGGCCAGAACGCGGACGACACTGGAGATGATCAAGTGGGAGCACTCGATCTTCGCGTTGCCGTTTGCGCTGACGGCGGTGCTGCTGGCAGCCAACGGTCTGCCCGGATGGCGGACGCTGGCGTGGATTCTGATCGCGATGGTCTCGGCACGCTCGGCGGCTATGGCCTTTAACCGCTGGGCCGATGCGGAATTGGATGCGGTCAATCCGCGGACTAAGACACGCGCCATCCCCGCCGGCTTGCTAACGAGGGAGTTTGTCCTGGGTTTTACCGCGCTGACGGTCACGGTCTTTCTGCTAGCCTGCGCAGAGCTGAACCGGCTCACGCTCGGGCTTGCCCCGGTTGCGCTGATCGTGCTGCTGGGCTACAGCTATCTGAAGCGCGTGACGCGATGGTCGCATCTCGGGCTCGGTCTAGCACTGGGGCTGGCTCCGACAGCCGCGTGGATTGCGGTGCGAGGCTCTCTGGACTTGAGGATTCTGGTACTGACGGCCGCGGTGACGCTGTGGGCCGGGGGATTTGACGTGCTCTATGCCTGCCAGGACTGCGAGCACGACCGTGCAGTGGGATTGCACAGCCTGCCCCAGGCGTCGGGGATTCCGGTAGCCTTCTGGACGGCGCGGGCGATGCACCTGGCGATGCTCGCGTTGTTAGTCTGGTTTGGGATGCTTTTTCAGTTTCGGACGGCCGGCTGGCTGGGCATCGGCGCGGTAGGAATGCTGCTGGCCTACGAGCACTCTCTCGTTTCCCCCAGTGACCTGCGGCGGCTCAATGCGGCTTTCTTCACGATGAACGGCGTGATTGCCATGGTCTTTCTTGGATTTGTGGCCGGGGATCTTTGGTTGCGGAGTGGAAGATGACCAGCGAACGGAGAATCGAAGGCAGATGAAGATTGCAATTCAAGGAGAGCCGGGATCGTTCAGCCACGAAGCGGCGATGAAGCTGATACCCGACGGAAAGATCGTGCCCTGTTCAGTCTCGGCGGAGGTTTTTGCGGCGCTGAGCGGCGGCGCGGTGGATGTGGCTGTGATTCCCATTGAGAACAGCCTGGCCGGGTCGGTGCTGGAGCACTTTGACCTGCTGCTGACTCACGATGTGCGGGTGGAGCAGGAGACGATGGTGCGCATACGGCACAATCTGATCGCTCTGCCCGGCGTGAAGATCGAGGAGATCGAGGGCGTCTCATCGCACCCGGTGGCTTTGGCGCAGTGCAGGCGGTTTCTGGCCGCGCATTCAGCGATGCGGGCAGTGGCCGCCTACGACACGGCGGGCAGCGTGAAGCAACTTGTAGAGTCGGGCGACCGGCACGTCGCGGGCATTGCAAGCGCGGCGGCGGCGCAACACTATGGCGCGGAGATATTGAAAGCCGGCATCGAGGACAACCCGGAGAACTACACGCGGTTCTTCCTCGTAAAGCGTGCCGCGGAGGCAGTGACCGATCCAAAGTCGAACAAGATCAGCCTGGCCTTTTCTGTGCAGAATCGTCCGGGGTCGCTGGTTGCGGCGCTGAATGGGCTGGCCGAGATCGGCGCGAATATGACCAAGATCGAGTCGCGCCCGGTACACGGCAAGCCATGGGAGTACATGTTTTATGTGGACTGCCAGATGAAGGCGGCAGAGGAGGGCTCGCGAGCCATTGAGGCGCTGATGCCCCACTGCGATATGGTCAAAGAGCTTGGCCGGTATCGTGAGGCCGAGCGCTAGAGTTTCGCTGGACCGCTCAGGCAGATAAAGAAAGACGAACGGCCAGGAGTGCGGAGCAGCTTCAGAGTTGCGCCCTGACCGTTCGAGGAGATATCACATGACCGCGTTTCTGTTTGTCTTGATTCCACTCTCGCACAAACCGCGGTAATTCTATGCAAATCTGCCTGTGGAAGTTCCATTCCAGGCAACAGCATTTAAGGCGGTTTCATTTCTGGAATGAAGCGAGGCGCCGCCGTAGGACCTCAATCTCTTCGAAGCGAACGCAACCGGGCGAGCCGCGAGTATGCTATTGCATCGGATCGTAGTTCAGGTTTGGGCCGAGCCACCGCTCGACTTCTGCGATGCTCATTCCTTTGCGTGCCGCATAGTCGGCAACCTGATCGCGTTCGATCTTGCCGAGCGAAAAGTATCGCGACTCAGGGTGGGCGAAGTAGAGGCCACTGACGCTCGAACCAGGCCACATGGCAAACGACTCGGTAATCAGCATGCCTGTATTCGCCTGCACATCGAGCAAACGCCACAGCGTGCCCTTCTCCGTGTGATCCGGGCAGGCCGGGTAACCCGCGGCGGGACGAATACCGCGATACTTCTCCTGGATGAGATCCGCGGTTCTCAGGTTTTCATTGCGGCCATAGCCCCATTCATCGCGCACGCGTTTGTGCAGGCATTCGGCGAAGGCTTCAGCCAGGCGATCGGCGACGGCCTCCGCCATGATCGCGTTGTAGTCGTCGTTCTCGGCGCGGAAGCGGTCGCAGAGTTCCTTGAGTCCGATGCCGCTGGTGACCGCGAAGGCGCCGATGTGATCTTGCAATCCGGTTTCCCTCGGCGCGACAAAGTCGGAGAGCGAGCGGCAGGGCTCTTTGCCTTCTCGGTTCTCTTGCTGGCGAAGGAAGTGAAACTTCTCGAGCAAGTTTTCGCGAGCATCGTTGGTGTACAGCACGACGTCGTCGCCCACCGCGCCGGCAGGAAAGATGCCGTAGACACCGCGTGCGGTGAGGAGATTCTTTTCAATGATCGTGTCGAGCAGAGCGTTGGCTTCAGCAAAAATCTGGCGCGCCTGCTCACCATGCTTCGGATCGCCGAGAATGCGGGGGTAAACGCCTTTGAGCTCCCAGGTATGGAAGAAGGGCGTCCAGTCGATGAATTCGCGCAGCGTGGCGAGGGGAAAGTCATCCAACGCGCGCACTCCGATGAACTCAGGCTTGGGCAGGTCCTCCGCACGCCATTCGATGGGAGCCCGTCGCTTGCGGGCGGCCTCAAGCGAGACAAGCTTTTGAGGCGGCGCGGAATGGAGCTTGCGGAGCGCGTCGTAGTCGGCCCGATGCTGCGTCTCGAACTCCGCCTTGCGGTCTTCGCTCAGAAGGCTGCTGGTGACAGGCACCGCGCGGCTGGCATCGAGCACATGGACCACGGGCTTGCTGTAGTGCGGAGCGATTTTAACAGCGGTATGCGCCCGGCTGGTGGTTGCCCCGCCAATGAGCAGCGGCAGTTCGAAGCCCTGGCGCTCCATCTCGCGGGCCACATGCACCATCTCGTCGAGAGACGGCGTAATCAGGCCGCTGAGGCCGATCAGATCAGCCTTCTCTGCCTTGGCTCGTTCGAGGATTTTTTCGCACGGGACCATCACCCCCAAGTCGATGACATCGTAGTTGTTGCAGGCCAGGACGACGCCAACGATATTCTTGCCAATGTCGTGAACGTCGCCTTTGACCGTTGCGAGCAGGATCTTTCCCTGCGCCTTGACTACCTCACCAGCCGCAGCCATCGCGGATTTTTCGGCTTCCATGAACGGCGTCAGGTGAGCCACCGCCTTCTTCATCACGCGCGCGGACTTGACCACCTGGGGCAGGAACATCTTGCCGGCTCCGAAGAGATCGCCGACCACGCTCATGCCTGCCATGAGCGGGCCTTCAATCACCGCCAGGGGACGGCCCAGCTTGACGCGCGCCTCCTCGGCGTCGATCTCGATATAAGAGTCGATTCCCTTGACCAGTGCGTGAGAGAGGCGCTCCTCAACGGAGCCGTTGCGCCATTCTTCGGTCTTCTTCTCATCTGCGACTTGGCCAGTTCCCTCGGCCTTCAGCTTCTCGCCAAACTCGACCAGCCGCTCCGTTGCATCGGGACGACGATTGAGCAGTACGTCCTCGACAAGAAGCTTCAATTCCGGCTCGATCTCTTCGTAGACCTCGAGCATTCCGGCATTCACGATGCCCATATCCATGCCAGCCGCGATAGCATGATAGAGAAAGGCCGAGTGCATGGCCTCGCGCACTTTGTTGTTGCCGCGAAAGCTGAACGAGATGTTCGAGACGCCGCCCGAGACCTTAGCGTGCGGCAGGTTGGCCTTGATCCAGCGCGTCGCGTTGATGAAGTCGACGGCGTAGTTGTTGTGCTCTTCCATCCCCGTCGCTACGGTGAGGATATTGGGGTCGAAGACGATGTCTTCAGGCGCGAAGCCGACCTCGTCGACGAGAATCTTGTAAGCACGCTCGCAGACGCGAATCTTGTCCTCGTAGGTGGCGGCCTGGCCTTGCTCGTCGAAGGCCATAACCACAGCGGCTGCGCCATACTTCAACACGGTCGCGGCATTCTGGCGGAACTTTGCTTCGCCTTCCTTCAGCGAAATCGAGTTGACGATTCCCTTGCCCTGAAGGCGCTTGAGGCCTGCCTCGATGACCTCCCATTTCGAGGAGTCCACCATGAAGGGAACCTTGGCGATCTCGGGCTCGCTTGCCAGCAAATCCAGGTAGCGCGAGATGGCCGCAACACCGTCGATCATGCCCTCGTCCATGCAGATGTCGATCACATTGGCCCCGTTGTCGACCTGCTGCCGGGCAATGCTGACCGCTTCTTCGTACTTGCCTTCCTTGACGAGTTTCGCGAATTTCGGTGAACCGGCCACGTTGGTGCGCTCGCCGATCATGATGTAGACGCCGGGCTGCTGAGTGAATGGCTGCGAGCCGGAGAGACGGAGGGGCCTGGTCTCAGTTGCCGGGGCTAAAGCCCGAGTTGATTCTGTTGGCTCAATGCGTGGGTTGAAACCCCCGCCTCCCTCCGTCTCAAGTTGTTCCGTGGACTGTTCCACTGAGGACTCAGACCACAGCCTCCGCGGTGGCTTGCCATCGAGCGCTTTGGCGATCGCCGCGATGTGTTCGGGCGTGTTGCCGCAACAGCCGCCGGCGATGTTGATCAGCCCTCCCCGTGCAAATTCGCCCAGATAACGGGCCATGTCGGCGGGTCCAAGATCGAAGCCGGTCGGCGAGAGTGGATTGGGCAATCCGGCATTCGGGTAGCACGAGATCGCCGCATTCGACTTTTCTGAGAGTTCAGCCAAGAAGGGATACATCAGATCGGGGCCAAGCGAGCAGTTGAGCCCGACCGATAGAGGCTTCACATGCTTCACCGCATTCCAGAAAGCCTCAATCGTCTGCGCCGAGATCATTGTTTCGCCGCCGCGGCCAACGGCTGCCGAGATCATCACCGGCAACTCCCTATTCCTCGCAGTCAGGCCTTCCCGATCGAAGACCTCACGGATGGCGACTAGCGCAGCTTTGGCGTTCAGAGAGTCAAAGATCGTCTCCACCAGCAGCAGATCGACGCCGCCGGCGATGAGCGCGCGCACCTGCTGGGTATAGGCGGTTTTGACCTGATCGAAGGTGACCATCCGGAAACCTGCGTCGTCGGCATCGGGCGAGTTGGAGAGAGAAACAGTCAATGGCCCGATCGCACCTGCGACGAAGCGTTGACGCGAGGTCACATTCGCGGCACGATCGGCCTCCTCACGGCATTGCCGCGCCGACTGCTCATTGATCTCCCAGGCCAGGCCATTGAGGAATGGATCGTCGACGATCTTCTGGTAAAACTCGGGATCTTTGCGGCCACCGTGCTCGCGCGGATCGTTCACGAAGAATTCGCTCTGAGTGATGCTCGTCGCGCCGAAGGTATTGGTCTCGATGATGTCCGCGCCGGCCTCTAAAAACCGGCGATGGATATCGCGGATCATCTGCGGCTGCGTCAGGGAGAAGAGGTCGCCGTTGTTCTTGAGATCCTTCGTGGAGTTTTTGAAGCGCTCGCCGCGAATATCCGCCTCCGTCATGCCGTAGGTGCGGATCGTGGTACCCATCGCACCGTCGATGATGGCGATTCGACTCTGCATGATCTTTTGAAGAGGATGCTGGCGAGTTGTGGTCATTTCACTCCGATGGTCCTAAGTATGGCAATACAGCCGATACTTCTAGCATATATTGTTCAAGAATTTGGTTTTCCAGCGCTCCGATCGCCGCGCAGTTTCCTCTTGCACTTTTACGCAAAATGGTATAACTGTTATACGAATGCGTTTTCACATCGATCCGCGCAAGAGCCAGCGGCTGAGAGCAAATCCGCACCGTGGCATCGGCTTTGAAGAGGTGCAGGAGATTTTTGCTCGTCCATATTATTTCGATCAGCGGTCAGACGTTCCGGAACTATATCGCGCGATCGGGTGGGTCGGGCAACATTTCTATTCGCTTGTCTTTGAGATGCGGGAGGACGACGAAGGCGAGTTTTACCACTTGGTTACGCTCTGGAAATCGACCCATGAAGAAGAGGAGCTTTATGCCGAAAGTACCTGAATCCCGGAAGACTCTGACTGCCGACGAGATCGCCGTACTTGCCGACAAAGGCGAGAGCATCTCCCATTTCTTCACCAACTCGGGAAGGGAGATGCCGCCGATTCAGCGTGTGAATGTGGACTTTGCTCAGCCCATGCTGCATGAACTTGATGAGGAAGCCCGACAACTGAATATCAGCCGTCAGGCGGTGATTAAGACTCTGCTGCGGCAGGCGCTGGATCAGCAGCATCTGGCGCGAAGAGCGCGGTAGGCTCGGAATTGAGGTCGGATGTCAGTGTCGCGACATACGCAGACCAGATCTTCATGAGACGACTTGCTAGATCAAACACATTGTATTTCTTGCCGTTTGAGAGTAGTACAAGGTCCGAATCTGGCTCAAAGTTGCTATACCCTGGATCATTGTATTCGCGATCCAACGATGGAGGATTGGGCTGACTTGTTTTCCTTGTCAGCACGTAGCGCTTTAACGAATTTGCGAAGTCGCGATTAATACGAAGTTCCTCATTCTGTTTAGACAGTTGCATCAAGCTATTTTGTGTAGTTGCCCCCGAATTCTGCAACCAATCATTCAATGCATGCGAACTCTCAAAAAAGGCATACAGAAAATCTAATCTATCCAATGGCTCAGTTGCTTTCATCAATCGCGTATGCCAACGCGCCATCTGATCGAAATGGGTTCTCCAGCCTCCCGTCATATGAAGGCTCCATCCCAGTTCAGGTCGTTTGATGGTAGTGGTCATTCGCTAACGCTACTTCCCTGCTGTCAGCGCGCTCACCGGCACCAGCATGTCTTCCTTGCGCATGACCAGGTTGGTGGCGTTCAGCGTGGCTAGCTCAAAGCCGTGGCCGTGCGTGATAGCGTCAGTGGGGCAGGCCTCGACACAATAACCGCAGAAGATGCAGCGGTTGTAGTCGATGTTGTAGACCTTGGCGTAGCGCTCCGAAGAGGAGATACGCTTCTCGGCGGTGTTCTCGGCGGCCTCGATGAAGATGCAATTGGAGGGGCAGGCGGCGGCGCACAGGAAACAGGCCACACACTTCTCGAGGCCGTTTTCGTCGCGTTGGAGAACGTGAGCGCCGCGGTAGCGCTGCTCGAGGACTGCTCCGCGCAGGGGGCCTTGACCGTCGGGGTAGTTCTCAACCTGCGTCGGTTCGAAGATCTCCCCAAAGGTGATGCTCATTCCCTTGGCGATGCCGGCGAGATTGCGCACGATCCCCATGCGGTCAGTATACGATGAATTCCGATTTGGGTTCAGCCTGCCGGGTGCGCAACCTTTCAGCCCCTGGTTTGGATGGCTTTAAGGTCGCATACCCTTAGGCTTTAACACCCGCACGGTCCAATGCGGGCGCTCTCGACGACGCTACCCTTTGGGATGGTCGTCTTTATGCTCAGGAGGCGCCTTGTGTTCCTGCGGAGCTGCCTGATGCTGTTGCTGTTGGGGAGCCGCTTGATGCTGTTGCTGTTGGGGAGCCGCTTGATGCTGTTGCTGGGGCGGAGCCTGACGTTGTTGTTGGGGTGGCGCTTGACGTTGCTGCTGCTGAGGCGCTTGGCGCTGTTCTGGAGCAGCTTGGCGCTGCGGTTGCGGCGGGGCCTGTCGATGTTCCGGAGCGGCCTGGTGCTGTTGCATCGGGGGTACCTGACGCTGCTGCTGTTGCGAGGGCGCCTGGTGCTGCGGCTGCATTGGAGGTGCCTGATGCGGTTGTTGCAGTTGCGGACCATGGCGCTGTTGCTGTGCCGGAGATGCCTGGTGCTGCTGCTGTTGTTGCATCGCGGGCGTTTGATTCTGTCGCTGAGGCGGAGCGATCGGATGTTGTTGCTGCTGCGCCGGAGCCTGATTGCGCGCCTGCATAGCCGCCGGCGGGTGGATATTGCGATCAGCGGCCAGCGGTTGGTTGACAGCCAAACTGGCCGGGCGGCCGTGGTTGACGTTGGCAAACTGCGCCCGGTTGGAGCTGGCAAGATGCTCATTCTGTAACTGCGCCCTCATGGGCGGAGCATGCTGTTCATGGCGAGCCGCCAGTTCCGCTGGCCTGGGGCGCACCTGCAATCCACCCGGTCCGCCGTTGAAACTCACACGAGCGCCGCCTCGATTTTCGTTGATCGGGCGGCTGTAGATGTTGTGAACAATTGAGACGTTGATGTTATTGACCGAGCGGTTGTAGTTGAAATGGCCGCCTCCCCAGTAGCCGCCCTGGTATCCGAAACCGACGTAGCCAAAGCCGTAGTCGACCCCGCCATAGTAGCCGATGTGGGGACCCCAATAGCCGCGATAAAAGCCGTAGCGGTGATGGTAGTAGCCCCAGTAGCCGGGGGTCCAGAGAGCTCCCTCATAGGGGGCCTCAACCCATACGCCAGGCACCCAGTAGTAGCCGCCCGATCCCCAGGCCCAGTAGCCGGGGGTCCAGAGATAGTCGTCGCCGGGGGCGGGCGGCTGTTCGTAGTCGGGCAGCGGCGGCGGGGGCTGATCGGCGTATTCAACCGGCTGAGCGCCGTAGCCGGGATCGTCGGAACCTTGGTCGTAGCTTTGGTCGGAGCCTTGATCCTGGGGCTGGCCATAGTAGCGGCGCAAGTCGGGATTTGAACCGCTCTGCTGGGCGGAATAATTTGGTTGTGCCGAGCCTGAGTTGGCTGCACTGTTCGACGAGGGCGCTGCGGCGCTTGAATTGGCTGGGGCCAGGTTCGCCGATGCCGGGTCCGAAGGCTGATCTTGCGGGGCGGCCTGGTTGTCAGAGGCGGCCACCTGGTCTTGACTCTTTGGACATCCGGTGAGGCAGAGAGCTGCCGCCAGGGTGAGCAGCAACGCTCCAGATCTCGATAGATAGCTCATTTCACGCTCCAGTTCACCTGAATGCTAGCGGAGGCGAATGGAGCCGGACAGCCCTCTATTGACCACCACACGATGCGCTAGCGGCGGATGCCGGGCGGCAGGGACTGGCCGTGGTTGTTGCCCGGCGGAGTGGTGACGGGCTTGCGCTCGGGGCGGGGCTTGACACTGGCCTGCTGGCAGAGCGGCGAGTCCTGGCCGCGCGCCAGGCTCGGCCCCTCGCTCTGTACAGTGCAGAGGCGCTGTTTTATGGCCTCGGCCTCTTTGCCGACGAGGAGTTGCATGCGCTCCAGGCTGCTGAAGGGGTCCAGATCGTAGCGGTAGACGGTGTCGACGGGATCCTTGTCTTTACCGTAGTCGAAGTGGCTCCATGTGCCGATGAGCTGGCGTCCGTTGGGTTCGGCGAGGACGCCGTAGATCTGGCCGAGTTCTACGCCTGCAGGTGGAGTGGCTGTCCATATGGGTGCGGCCTGCGTGCCGCGCATCCAGCGCGCACCCCACATGTGATGCGGAATGTCGTAGTAGAAAGCAGTGATGAATGTCGTTGCGGCGCACTCGTGGCAGTCGTCATAGAGAGCGCCGAGTTCGCGGGGATGGCCGTCGGAGAGAAGCATCCAGTCGAGCAGGCGCAGGTTGACGCCTTTGATGAGAGGCGCTACGAGGTGGCTGGTGAGGGAGAGGCTCCAGACGGTGAAGGTGTCGGTCGCAGGGTCGGATTGAGGTGCGGAGCGCTGAGTTGTGATGACCAGCGCCGCGTCGTACTCGACGCCGATCTCGCGAATCGCCGTCCACTTCTCCGGCGCGAGGGAGCGCTCGACCCAGGCGATGGTATCAGCCTCTTTCGACGAGTGGAAGTCGACCCAGCGGAAGGTCTCCGGGACTTGTTGGGCTGACAAAGGCGCTGAAAAGGTGAGCCTTGCCGCGATGAAAAGAAGAAGCCAGGAGGAGACTGCCCGCATGAGTTCAGGGTATCGCAGAGAGGCGAGGGAATAGGGACTAAGGGAGCAAAGGATCAGTGATCGGGGATGCGCGGCCTTTCCAACTGGCCCTCAAAACGCTCGAAAATGTGGGATTTTTCGGCAAGAAACGGGGCAAAACGGGCGGTTAATCGTTACCGATCGGTTAATAGGATGTTTCTGTAAACTATTGATTAATATAATCTTATTTGAAGATTGAAATACCGAAGAGCGATTTCCACAGGGGGAGGGGTGGGGGTGCAGAGATATAAACCGGGCGGATATCCGACATCCACTTCCATTGTGCACCGGTAGATGGAGATAATCTGCAATGGTTCGCTGGGGCAGCGGACGGTGGTCAGACGGCCACCGGTTGGCGCTTGTGGCCAGCCGCCGGGTTCTGCGGCTCAGCTGCCGCAACGCCGGTTTTAGACCGGGATCGATTTAGATTGGGTCAACCGAGAATTGAGAGGCCGTATCGCTGTTCGGGGTTGCCAACGCGTGCTTGGCAGCATACATGCGCAAGTCGGCGGCGATGCAGAGAGGCTCCGCTTCCGATGCGTCATCAGGGAAGATCGCAATGCCGACGCTGGCGCCGATCCGCACGGTTTGATCGTCCAAATGCAGAGGTTCTTTGAGGAGTTGCCTCAAAGCCTGGTCGACATGTGCCGCATCTTCGCGGCTGGTGGGCGCTTCCAGAATGACCGAAAACTCATCTCCGCCAGTTCTTGCCACAGTGTCGGAGCGCCGGACACGCTTGGACAGAATCGCTCCAATCTGCTGTAGCAACTGATCGCCGACGTGATGGCCAAACGTGTCATTCACCTGCTTGAAGTCGTCCAGATCCACCACGAGCAGAGCCGCCTGGGAATTCGAGCGGCGTGCACGCTCCAGCGCCCCGGTCAAGCTGTCCTGGAAGAGCCGGCGATTTGCCAATCCAGTCAAATCGTCGTGCATGGCCAGATGCTTGTTGTGCTCGATCTGATCTTCGAGCAAGATCAGCAGCATGCCCAGACCGACCACGAATTTCGGCATATCTCCGATACTTCTATCGATATGAACGAGCGGCATCACGATGAAACTAGCCGACCAACAGAAGAATCCGGTTAAGGTGATAAAAGCTCCGGCAGTCGCGCGGCGATAAGCAGAAGAGAGGACAACAAAACAACTCAAGAAGACTGCGAGCGAGGTGAGATGCCGGGCAACGTAGGGGTCATTTCCTGGACCGATTCCCGGCCGGTTCTGAACACTCAGCAGGTAGATCGAAAATGCGCCGTAAATCACCACGAGAACCCAGCGCAGCGGGTGACCGCCACGGCGGAGCGATATGAGCATGAACGTCAGCGGGCACAGGCCCAGCAGGACTGCCGTCACAGTCAGCATCCAGCTGACACCCGGAGCCAGGCGCGCAATGGCCACGTAAATAGTGCTTGCCGCCGCCAGCGAACCGAGCATCCAGCGGCAGGAGGCCCGCGTTCGGTCGGGAATCGCCGCGGACAGAAACAGAAATCCGGCTCCGACAGTGAAACCCGATTGCAGGATAAACGCCACTGCACCGACGATTCCGGGGAGGTGCTCGAAGATTGAGGCTACAAAATGCAGCAGAACCAACATCCAGCCCAAGAGCCATAGCCGGGATGAGGAGGTAGGACTGTGACGTTGCAGGGAGGCGAAGGCGCAGAGCATGAGTGCAATCAGCACTATGTTCGGGATCCTGCTCCAGTCCATCCTGTCCCCCACCCGGTTTTGCTGCCTATATCATCTTATCCGGATTCAAAATGGACCTGGGTAAATGAACTTAGGTTTTGGCGCACAGGTAACCTCAGTAAGGCATTTCACGCCCTTTGTGTCGCTGCAGGAAAAGCACTTCCCCATATCACCGGCTAACAGGAAACTGCGCGACTACCCAAGCCGGCAATCCTCATACTTTCGAGGCATCGCTCTATCCTTTTTCAGAAACCGAGCTTGGCCCAGATTGCATCTACTTTGGCTTTGGTGGCGCGGTCCATTTCGATCATGGCGGGCCAGGGGCGGGTGAAGCCTTCGGCTTTCCATTTTCTGGTGGCGTCTATGCCCATCTTCGAGCCGTAGTTGGGCAGGCGGCTGGAGTGATCCAGCGAATCGACGGGGCCGAGCATGAACTGGATGTCGCGCTCGGGATCGATGTTGTTGGCTACGCGCAGGATGACTTCGGCTGTGTTTTGCACGTCGCAGTCTTCATCGACCACGACGATGCACTTGGTGAACATGGCCTGGCCGAGGGACCAGATGGCGTTCATGACCTTACGCGCCTGGCCGGGGTAACTCTTCCTGATCGACACGAGCATCAGGTTGTGGAAGACGGCCTCGACGGGGAGATGAATGTCGACAAGTTCTGGAATCTGCATACGCATGGCGGGCAGGAAGATGCGCTCGACGGCCTTGCCCATATAGGCGTCCTCCATGGGCGGCTTGCCGACGATGGTCGCGGCGTAGATGGGGTCGCGGCGGTGGGTGATCGCGGTGAGGTGGAAGACCGGGTACTGGTCGGTGAGGGTGTAGAAGCCGGTGTGGTCGCCGAAGGGGCCTTCGTCGCGCAGTTCGCCGAGCTCGACGTAGCCCTCAAGAACGATCTCGGCGTGGGCGGGGACCTGGAGATCGACGCTCTCGCATTGGACGATTTCGACGGGGGAGCCGCGCAGGAAACCGGCGATGAGATACTCCTCGACCTCGGGGGGTGCGGGGACGATGGCGGCGAAGGTGGTGGCGGGATCGGTGCCGATGGCTACGGCGACTTCGAGACGCGAGCCTTTGAGATTGCCGAGCGCCACCTGGGGCAGGCCTCCTGTTTTGCCGGGGCCGTCGGGGATGGCGCAGGCTCCGCCGTCGGACTCGGCCATGATGGCTACGCTTGCTGCCTTTTCGGAGAATGAGTCGTGTTCTTGCGCGGAACGCGCGGCTGCCGCACGCAGTGCTTCGCGATAGTGCTCGGCGGCGACTTTTTGGCGCTGCCAATGCATGCCGGTTGTCTTGCCGTCATAGACCTGCATCCTGTACATGCCCACATTGCGCTTGCCGGTACGCGGGTCGCGAGTGACTACGCATGGCAGCGTGATGAAGCGGCCTCCGTCGTGCGGCCAGCACTTGAGGATGGGGAACTGGTTGAGATCGAGGTTGGCATCATCGGAATGGCGAATGATCTCTTTGCAGGGGGCGTCTTTAGCGGCGACGGTCTTCGGGAAGGCGCTCGAGAGCGCGCCCAGTTGGGGCAGCATTTTTAGTTTGTCTAAAAAGCCCTCGGGGGCTTTGATGTTCATCAAGCCGGTGATGCGTTCGGCGATCTCATCGAGCTTGTTGACGCCCAAGGCCAGAGCCATGCGGCGTTCGCTGCCAAATTGGTTGATGAAGACCTTGTGGCCGGGATGGCCTTTTACGTTTTCGAAGAGCAGCGCCGGGCCGCCGCTTTTGGAGACGCGGTCGGTGATCTCGGTGATCTCAAGCTCAGGCGAGACTTCTTCGCGGATGCGCTTCAGCTCGCCGTGCTTTTCGAGGCTTTTGATCCAGTCGCGCAGATCGTCGTAAGCCATGGTGGCTCCCTTGCGAAGTTTCTTCCCCATTCATAGTAAGGCTTGGAGGCGACGCTAAAAGGCTTTGCCTCGCAACGGGCGCGTGTGGCATACTGCGCGCACGACGCTCGTGTCGCAAAGGAGTTCCATGAGCCATTCCCCGTCGAGTTACTCCACCACCTACAAGTGTGTGCCCTATTTCAGGGTGCGGAAGCATAAGCCTGGCGGCGTTGAGGCCGCTGCTCCGGGTGCGGGGCCGTGGACGCTGCCCAATCTCTGCTCGGCCTACGACTGGCCAACCAAGCTCGCCGGTGGCGGAGTGATTGCCATTGTCGAGTTGGGCGGCGGATGGGTGCAGTCGGATATGGACGCATTTTTCAAGTCCATCGGCCAGCCCTCGCCGCAGATCACCGACGTCTCGGTGGATGGCACGATGAACAGTCCCAACCAGAGCGTCGGCTCGCCGGACGACCCGGACTTCGAGGTTGCTTTGGACATTGAGGTCGCCGGCGCGTCCTACTACGCGGCCACCGGCAAGCGGGCGGCGATTCGCGTCTATTGGTCGCAGGATATTGGCGCGGCGGTTCAGAAGGCGAGCGACGACGGCTGCGATGTGTGTTCGATCTCGTGGGGCGCTGACGAGGCCAACTGGGGCAATACGGCCGCGGACCAGATGGAGGCGACGGCCCAGGCAGCGACGGAGGCCGGCATGGCGATCTTTGGCGCGGCGGGAGACAACGACTCGAGCGACGGCGGGCAGACGCCGGCCAATGTGGATGTTCCCTCGTCGTGCCCGCATGTGGTGGGCTGCGGAGGGACGCACAAGACGGCGACAGCGGAGACGGTTTGGAACAATAACCCCGGTGAGACCGACGGCTCTGGAACAGGAGGCGGCTACTCGACGATCTTTCCCGCGCAGGCCTTTCAGATCGGCGCGCCGGCGCCGCCGAAGGGCTCGACCGCGGGCAAGGGACGGATGGTGCCCGATGTCACCGGCGATGGAGATCCCGACACGGGATACGAGATCATCGTGCACGGCCAGTCGGAGGTTGTCGGCGGGACAAGCGCAGTTGCGCCGCTCTATGCGGGGCTATTTGCGTCGTTTGGAACGAAGCTCGGATTCGTGACGCCGAAGCTGTGGTTGAATCAGAAGGCCTTCAACGACATCACGGTCGGCAGCAATGGCTTTTATGACGCAGGACCGGGGCCCGATCCATGCAGCGGAATCGGATCGCCGATTGGAACGAAGATCGCGGCGTTGTTCGTGACGACGTCCTGAGCGGTTACTTGCCGGCTGCCATGGCCGGCGCGACCGCATCCACCGGGAAGCCGAGGCGCTTCCACTCGTCGAAGCCGCCGCGCAGCGGGCGGACGCGCTCGATGCCGAGCTTGTGGAGGGTCATGGCTGTTTTGGCGGCGGTGGCTTCGCTGGGGCAACTGCAATAGAGGACTATATCGCGGTCGCGGGGAATCTCAAGATGGCGCGCGGCGAGCGACTCGGGCGAGAAGTGCAGAGCGCCGGGAAGTGTGAAGGGATCGGGCAGCAGCTCGAGGGGGTGGCGCAGGTCGACGATATAGACAGGCTCGCCCGCGTCGAGCTGGCGCTTGAGCTCTTGGGGCTCGAGGCGGGAGGCGACAAGCTGCCTGATCACCGCACGACGGCGTAGAACGCGGGCCACGAAAAAAGCGACTATCGCCAGGAGCAGCAGGACGCCGGAGAAGCGGCCCGCCCAGTTGAGCAGGCTTGGATCGCGCCGGAGCAGGTCGCCAGAGAAGAGGCCGATGGTCAGCAGCGTCCCCACCCAGAATGTCGATCCGATGGCGTCAAAGACCAAAAAACGGGCGTACGACATTCCATTTTGTCCGGCGACGGGGGCTGCCAAGGTAGCCACTCCGGGCACGAATTTGGCAATCAGCAGCGTAGCCTCGCGGTGGCGGCCAAAGGAGTTCTGCGTGCGCCGGACGCAGACGGTGGGCTCCAGCGAGAGCTTGCAGAGGATGCGAAGCACGTGATGGCCATAACGGCGGCCGATGAAAAACCAGGCGCTGTCAGCCATGAGTACTGCGGCCAGTGCGGCGAGCAACGCGAGAGAAAAGTTGAGTTGGTGCTCGGCCGCCAGCGCTCCGGCTGTCAATAGAATTGGCGTCGCGGGCAGTGGAACTCCGAACTGCTCCACCAAAATCCAGAGATAGAGCAGCAGGTAGCCGTAGCTGAGAAGAATGTGTTCCGGTAGCGCCATGTAAAGGGGCCCAGCTTTCGCTTGCGGGGAATGAGAGCGCTACGCGCCGCTCCCCGGCGGCCTGCCAGCGCCGACGTGCGGCTGCGCTCTCACTATCCGATGATCGTGAGGGGAGATTGGCTTCAGGCGGCGAGTCGCGGCGGGGTTCGAGCTAGTCTCCTGAAGATCGAGAGCGGGCGTGGACCGGAGGTCCGCGCTACAGCCGGCCTGGAGGCCAGCGCTACTCCTGTTGCAGCGATCGGCAACTGGAAGCCGAGCAGACGGTCCACTCAGTGTCAACATGCGAAATGCTCTGAAGCGAAGCAGGCCGCCCTGAGGCCGCCTTCTGAATGGTTTCGAGATGATCAAAGGAGATAGCGTGCTATGGCTGGTCTGGCGCCACTGAGATTACTGGGACAGAAGCTGCGTCCTGCCCGCCCTTGGGAGCAAACCAGTTGCGGTCCCAAAGGTTTTTGTAGAACTCGCCGGTGAGTTCAGCGGCACGCGGGCCGAAGGTGGGGCGTCCGCCCTCAAGGAAGAAGACCGTGACAAGGCTGCCTTGGGGCGAATCGGAGAAAGAGGCGAACCAGCCGAAGCGGGTGCCTTTGTCGGAGCAGGTTCCGGTCTTACCGAAGACAGGTAGTTCGTGGAAGTTGGCACGCAGGCGTCGGGCAGTGCCGTACTCGACCGCGCCAGCCATGCCGTCTTCAATGTCGGGGACAAAGCGGGCGATGTCTAGGGTGCGCTTGACTTTGGGTGCGAAGCTGGCGGCCTCTTCCACCGTGGTTGGATGCTGGAGGTAGTAGAGCGTTCCCCCGTTGGCGAGAGCGGCTACGAATGCGCCCAGTTGCAGCGGAGTGAGCGAGACGCCCTGACCGAAGCTGCACATGCGGCCCACGCCACCCTCAGAAGCAGGAAGCTCCTCATCGGGATAGGCTCCCAACTGCTCGCCCTCAATGTTGTAACCGGCCAGCTCGCCGAGGCCAAACTGGTTTGCGTAGTGGCGAACGCGTTCGAAGCCCAGTTCGCGGCCCAACTCCTCGAAGTAGAGGTTGTTGCTCTTGGCCAGCGCCTGGGTCATGTTCATGTGGAAGCCAGGGAGCTTGACTGGGGTGTCGCGCGTGACCAGGCCCTCGGAGAGCGCGGCCATCGCGACCGTGAGCTTGATGGTAGAGCAGGGCTCGGCGCCTGGCGAGAGCGCCAGCTTCTGGTTGACCATGGCCAGAATGCGGCCATTGGAGGGGTCGATGACGACCGCGGTGCCGTTCATGTCGCCTAGAGCGTCGATAGCGGCCTGGCGAACGACTGGATCTTCACCGGCCGTCAGATCGCCGGCCAACATGCCGTCCGCGGCGAAGGAGCTGGCGGTGAAGCGCTCGTAGTAGTGGTGGCGGCGGCGGGTGGTGAGGGCCGCCCGATGTGTTCCGACTCCGGATGATGTGTGGCTTGCGGCAGAGTGAGCGGTTAAGGAGCTGTGGGTGATGGGGCTGGCGGCACGTGCCGCCGAACGATGGCCGGTATGATGAGCAGATCCAGAGTGAGATTCAGCGGACCTGGCGTGGCGCAGCGTATGCGGCGCGTCAAGCGCAGCCGCTGCCATAGCGGCAAAGCCGGGAATAAGCAGAGCCAATGCGAGACCCGATATGCGTGACAACTTCATCCCCGCCCACGACCTCTCAACCATGGAATTTCGTGTCGTTCGTGTGCCCCGTGATGCCACACATGTCGCCTATCGGCTGCCGGCAGGCGACGCGCCCTCCGGTGACAGACCTTTACCATACCCCTCGACTGCGACCGAACCTGTGACCGAGGTCACTTTCCAGCGCCAACAGATTACTTCAGTAAACCCACTCTACCGCCAAATTGCATTGCGTTGGCTCAAGAAACTTAGTATTTTTGGCGCCAACCGACGATTTATGAGCCGAACTGCGTAGTTTTTAGATCTCAAGTTGCCGGTTTAGAAGGAGTTAGAAGCTTCTACCCAATCTTAAAATTTCAATCTGCGAAGAAATGCCGGCTTGTCGAGATCCCGCTGGGCATCTTCGCCGGTCGCGGGAGAGAGCGTTGGCTCCTGCTGCGGACGATAGTCGTCGGGCGAGGCCGGCACACGCGCGCCGCTGAGGACCTCTGCGCCGTAGTCTCTGGAGAGCGGTGTATAGGGCGACTGCTCTGAGAGTTCGGCGAACTTGGGACGGGCCGGCGCGGAGACCAGTTCCAGTTCCTCCTGATGCGGGGCCGCCTCTGGCTTCGCGGGTGCGGTCGCAACATCTTGCGTAGCAGCCGCTGACGCCGAAGCGGAAGGATTGCTTGCCTTGGCCTTCGCCTCCGGCTCCGCTCGCTTCTCCGCTAAGGCTGATTCCTTTGGGCTCTCGCCCGCCTGTTCGGTGTCTTCCTCCTGCGATAGGAAGCGCGCGGGCGCGGGCTTGGCCTCGTGCAGCCAGTTGTCGGGAGCGATCAGCGGCACCGAAACCACCGGGTCGGAGGCCTCAGGAGTCGAGAGCACTGGCGCCTCATCCACACTCAACATTCGGGCGCGGCGCTCGGGCATCTGATCGCGGAAGCCGGTGGCGATGACGGTGATCTTTACCTCTTCTCCCATCTTTTCGTCGAGCACCGCGCCGAAGATGATATTGGCGTCTTCATGAGCCGCGGCTTGAATGAGCGAGGAGGCATCGTTGACCTCGGAGAGCTTGAGCGAACTGGAGCCGGTGATATTGATGAGGATGCCGCGCGCGCCGTCGATGGCGCCGGCCTCAAGCAGAGGCGAGGCCATGGCTGCCTGAGCGGCCTCTTTGGCGCGATTCTCGCCGGAACGGACGGCCGTGCCCATGACGGCGTGGCCCATGCCGGCCATGGTGGTCTTTACGTCGGCGAAGTCGCGATTGATGATGCCGGGAATGGTGATGATATCGGAGATGCCCTGCACGCCCTGACGCAAGACGTCGTCGGCGATGCGGAAGCTCTCGAAGAATCCGGCATCTTTGGCGACGGCGAGGAGCTTCTCATTGGGGATGACGATCATGGTGTCGACGCTCTCGAGAAGCTCTTTGAGGCCACGCTCGGCCTGCTGCTGGCGGCGCTTGCCCTCAAAGCTGAAGGGGCAGGTGATGACGGCGACGGTCAGGATGCCCATTTCGCTGGCCAGCGAGGCGATCACTGGGGCCGCGCCGGTGCCCGTGCCTCCGCCGAGGCCGGCGGTGACGAAGACCATGTCGGCGCCTTCGAGAGCCTCAATGATTTTTTCGGAATCTTCCAGGGCAGCACGGCGTCCGACATCGGGGTTGGCGCCTGCGCCAAGGCCGGAGGTGAGCCGAACTCCGAGCTGGAGTTTTACCGGCGCATGCGAGACCTTGAGCGCTTGCACATCGGTATTGGCGGCGATAAACTCGACCCCTTCCATCTTGGCCTGAATCATGCGATTGACGGCATTGCCCCCGCCACCGCCGACGCCGATGACCTTAATGCGCGCACCACGCGGGTTCTCTTCGTGGTACTGAATGCGCATCTCCCCGGTTTCGTTTTTTTGCTGTTCCATCTCGGTACCGCTCTCCTGATTCATCTTCGATCACGTCCACGCTTCGAGGCTGCCGGCAAAGATGGCGCGCAGTTTGGAGCGCAGGTTATTGCTCTCGGCAGCGCGGTTGACCCTGGTACGGTGAGCATACAAGAGCAAGCCGATAGCCGTCGAAAAGCTGGAATGGACCAATTCGCCGGGCATGCCTGACAGACGCACCGGCAATCCTGTTCTGGCCGGGACTCGCAATTGGCTCTCGGCGACGTCGAGCATGCCGGGGAGCATGGCGCCGCCGCCGGTGAGCACGCAACCGGCTCCCAGAGCCTCGATCACACCGCCCTGCCGCAGGCTCTCCTTCACATAATAAAGAAGCTCGCGGGCGCGCGGCTCTAGGATTTCGGCAATGGTGCGCAGGCGCAGCATCTGCGGCTGCGGATTGGCGATCTCGATCTCGGCGAGCTGTGGCACAGCCGTGACAACGGCGTGGCCATATTGGCGCTTCAGCTCTTCGGCCTGGGCCACAGGCATCTGCAGGCCAACGGCGAGATCGTTGGTAAAGTGCTGCCCGCCGATGGGAACGGAGGCCGTGTGCACGACAGCTCCCTCAAAGAAGACCACCAGATCGGTGGAGTGGGCGCCAATGTCGATCAGGCAGACGCCAAGCTCGCGCTCGTCGGCAGAGAGCGTGGCTTCGGCCGAGGCGATCGATTCGAGGACTGCCTCGCTAACTTCGAGTCCGGCGCGGTTGGCACAGGTGACAGTGCTTTGAAGCGCACTGCCGGAGCAGGTAGCGATGTGCAGATCGACCTCAAGCTTTTTGCCCACCATGCCGACGGGATCGAAGATGCCGGGCTGGTCGTCGAGGATGAACTGACGGCGCAGCAGATGCAGAATCTCGCGATCCGGAGGGCGCTCGACGGCGCGCGCTCGTTCGACGGCGCTGCGGACGTCTTCTTTATCGATCTCGCGCATGCGGCCGCCGAGCTCGATTCCGCCGTTGGTGTTGAGGCCGCGGATGTGGGGTCCTCCGACGCCGACTGTGCATTGGTCGATGTTGGCGCGGGCCACGCGCTCGGCCTGTTCGCTGGCGGCTTTGACGGCTTTAGCTGCCGGGGCAAGCTCGGCGATCAGTCCCTTGCGCATTCCCGCCGACTCAATGATGCCGTGTCCGCAATAACGCAGGGCGCCTTCATTCTGCTCCGCTGCCAGGACACGGGTAAACGCGCTCCCGATGTCCAGTACCACAATCAAATTGTCGAGATTCTGGCTCATCGCGCTCACTGGCTCTGGCCGGCTGAGATGGCCGGATGGGGTGCTGCTGTGGTCTTCTGCCTGTTGAGGTTGAGCGCGGCGCGTTTTGCCTCCGCGCGCTTTTTGGCGTTCTTTTGGGCTCGGGCCTTGGCGGCTGCTTTCAGAGCTTTTGCCCTCTTTAGCACCGCAGCACTCTTGGATCCTGACGAAGTTCCGACCGCCGAAGCTGCGCCCGGCTCTGAGGGCTTGGCGTTGGCAGTGGATTGGGCTCGTTCGGGAGAGGGTTTGGCGGCTGTGGGATTCGTCTCTGTTGGCACATCATCAGCCTGCGCGTTGCTCCCAGCCTGCCCATCTGCCGGCTTATTGTCGCCGCCATTGGCTGCAGACTGCGCTACATCGGTGCCGGTGGCCATCTGGAGCACAACCTTCTGGTCATAACGCAGATCCACACCAACAAGCTTGGGATACTGCTGCCGCCACTCGGCGATGTGAGCCTTGTAGCGTTGATACCGATCGAGGAAGCGGTCTTCGCCGAAGTGCACCAGGACGTCGCCTCCCTGCTCGGGCATCAGCACTTGCGCATCCTCGGTATCGGTGAGGTCAATCTCTGAGATCTGCTCGGAGATGCGCTGGCCGTTCGAGTCCAATTCGGAGAGGAGGCGCTGATAGACGGCCATGCGCGCCTTACGCCCGAGGGGCGGATCACTGGCGTTGATTCCTGTGACGACCGGGAATGAGTAGTTGTGCTGGGCCATCAGGGCCGCGGGCATCGTGAGCAGAACGCCGTTGGCATCCACCAGGCCGATTTGCTGGCCCTGGCGCACAAAGGCCACCGGCTGCCGCTCGACCACCGAGACGCTGATGCGGTCGGGAAGCAGGCGCATCACCGTGGCGCGCTCGATCCAGGGAATCTCCTCAAGCTGCTTGCGACGCTCGTTAAGCGGAACAAAAAAGATGTTGCGCCCGATGTCTTCCCCAAAGACTGGCAGCATCTGAGAGCGACTGACCTCGGTAAGGCCGGTGGCTTCGATGTTCTCTGCACCGGCGATGCGAAAGCGCCCGTCGCGGCCCAGACAGCTCTTTAGAAGATAGGCAGAGGCTGAGAGCCCGACCAGCAGAGTCAGCCCACCCAACGCGAGGAGGATACGCCCCGTCTTGCTCGCGGGACGCCACCAAGGGTGATTGGACCGGTCCTGATTTAAACGGCCAAGGCGCCGTCCGCCAAGGCGCGAGGGATCGTCGTCCTCGGGATCCGTCATCTCCAACGGCATGCCGGGTAGCGCGCGCCCAGTTGGAGGCACGCCCTGCTGCACGCGCCGGAGTCGAGGCTCCGAAGGCGCTTCGTCTTCCCACGCGGGGGGACGGTTTCTGGTGTTGCTTTCGATTGTCACGCCCGAGCAAGGTCGTGAGAGTCGCCAGCTTTCACTATAACCCTGGTGGCGTGGGCTTTTTTCCGCAGGGCTGCAAGGGGGAATCCGCAGGGTTACGGGCTGCTGGAGCCGACGGAACCCAGGGGCTCTCTACGACCACCGCAGCGTGTGCACAGAGTCGGCTGGCAGATCGAGATCGAGAGCCAGTGAGCCGAGCAGCAATTGAACGCGCTTCTCCGGGCCGCTGTTGGCCACGACTACAATGAGGCTGCCATCGGGATTGCGGAAGCCGGTGTGCGAGATCGGGTCCGCGGCTGCTTCGGTCGAGTTTTCGCCGATGCCATTTATCGCAAAGACCTGCGCTCCGCGGCGCACGTGCCGGGAGTAGTGCGCGAAGGCCCAGTATTGGCCGCTGCGTATCACTTTTTTGGTTGCGTTATCGACGGTGACAACGCCGCCGCAAGGGAAGGGGCCTATATTCGGCTTGCCCTTCTCGTCGAGAGCCACATTCCATGCCGTGATCGACCGCGCCCAGTTATTGAGGATGCCGTTGTAGGTCGCAGCCCACTTGGTGAAGTCGGTCTGGTAGTCGGGAGCGGTGATGTCGGGGCCACCCTCGGTCCAGTAAGCATTCTTCTGCGGGAAGGCTTCGTGGACGCGAGTCATCGCCGACGGTTCGCCGACATAGCCGTGCCAGGCTATGCCGTCGATGTACTCGGCTGCGCCGGGGTTGCTGAGCTCGTCGATGGCCCGGCCCCACAGGTTGTAGTTGTGGTCGAGGACCCAGATTTTTGTGGAGCTGCCGGCCTTGCGCAGGGCGGGGCCGAGAAACTTTTCGACAAACTCGATCTCGTGCTCCTGCGCCCACAGGCAGGCGGGCATTTTGCCATCCTGCTCGGCGTCGGTTTCGTTCTGCACGGTGACGGCGTCAATGGCAACGCCCTCTGCCTTGTAAGCGTCGAGGAATTTGAGGAAGTAGCGCGAATAGGGATCGAAGTTGTGGCTGCGCATCGCGCCGCCGAGCATCGAGCCGTTGGCCTTCATCCATCCCGGAGGCGACCACGGCGAGGAGAAGAGGAATAGCTCCGGATTCTGCTTGCGCGCCTCGCGCAGCACTGGCAGAATGTAGGCCTTGTCGTGGTCGATGGAAAACTTTTTCAGCTCAGGGTCAGGCTCGGCGCTCTCGTCGAAGCTGTAGACGCTGCGCGAATAATCGCTGGAACCGATGCAGGTGCGGCAGACATTCAGGGCCATCTCGCCGGGCGCGAAGAGCTCGTGCATGATCTCTTCGCGAGGAGCATCGGACATCTGGCTCAACACATAGCAGGCCGCATCGGTGAGAGCGGCGCCAAAGCCGAGCACCTCCTGCCGGGTTACGGTGGGATCGAGCGCGATGGCATCGGCTGCAATCTCGGTTGCAGGCTTCCAGGCAAGAGGCTCGCCTTGCGCATGACGCCGGTCGCGATAGGTGGTCCAGACGCTGACTGAAGCGGATGAGCCGGTCGCCGCCAAGGCTGGGATACGATGCGAAACTGCCCACGCCGCGGCTGTTGCCGAGGCTGCCTGCAAGAATCTTCTGCGTGAGTTTTGCGCCATTCGAAGCTCCCATGGTTGCGCGGATGATTGCGGGTCAAATGATAGCAGCGGGAGCGAAGCGGAGTCTAAGCGGTGCGCAGCGCGGCCGTCTCGATCACGGCGAGAATCTGCGGGGCCAACTGGCTTACGCTGCCTGCGCCGAGGGTCATGATCAGATCGCCTTCGCGAGCCTGCGCGGCGACGGCTGCGACAGCGGAAGCAAAGTCGGCTGCGAATTGAACTTGTGGGCCTCGAATCTTTGCGGCCAGTGTCTCGGCCGTCACGCCGGGGATGGGCTCCTCACTCGCCGCATAGATCGGCAGCACCGCAACGGTGTCAGCATCGGTGAATGCGCCGGTGAACTGATCCATGAGATCGAGAGTGCGCGTGTATCGATGCGGCTGAAAGACGACATGGATGTGTTGGTGGCCGCACTCGCGGGCGGCGGCCAGGGTGGCGCGAATCTCTGTGGGGTGGTGGCCATAATCGTCGACTACGGTGACGCCGCGAGCCTTGCCGCGCAACTGAAAGCGCCGGTCCACGCCGCGAAAATGGGTCAGGCCCTCAGCGATCTTGTCGGCTGTGACTCCGAGTTGATGGGCGATGGCGACGGCGGCTGTTGCGTTGAGGATGTTGTGGCGGCCGGGAACGTTCAATTCAAAAGGCCCCAGCGGACCGGCGGCGGTGACGACCTGAAAGCGGGCGAAGCTTCCCTGCCCTGCTTGCACAAACTCCAGACGGAAATCAGCCTCGGCGGCGACTCCGTACGTGAAGACGCGGCGATGGGCGCGGGGCAGGATGGCGGCGAGCAGTGGATTGTCCACGCAGGCCGTGACCGCGCCGTAAAACGGCAGCTTGTCGATGAAGGTGAGGAAGGCCTGCTCGACATCGGCCATGTCGCGGTAGCAGTCCATGTGTTCGCGATCGAGATTGGTGACGACCGCGAGGATCGGCGAGAGCTTGAGGAAGGAGCGGTCGCTCTCGTCGGCCTCGGCGACGAGATATTGCGAACTGCCCAGCTTTGCGTTGGAGCCAAGCGCGTCAACGCGGCCGCCGACAACCACTGTGGGATCGAGGCCGCCGGCGGCGAGGACGCTTGCCACCATTGATGTGGTGGTGGTCTTGCCGTGCATGCCTGCAATGGCGATGCCGTATTTGAGGCGCATCAACTCGGCCAGCATCTCGGCGCGCTGAATGACGGGAATCTTGCGGGCGCGGGCCTCGACTACCTCGGGATTGGTGGCCGAAACAGCGGAACTGGTTACGACGACGGTGGCTCCGGCGATGTTGGCGGAGTCGTGACCCTCATAGACGGTAGCGCCCATCTGGGCGAGGCGGTCGGTGACCGGCCCACGGCGCAGATCGGAGCCTGAGACCTTGAAACCGAGGTTGAGCAGAATCTCGGCGATGCCGCTCATGCCGATTCCGCCGATGCCGATGAAGTGCGCGTGCTGTGAGGTGGCGAACATTGAGGTTGAAATTCAACTTTAACACCACCTGCGACGGGGCAGCCGCTCGCTATCCGCTCGCATGACGTTCGTGGCATCCCAACCATTCCGCGATAAGGCTGCGGAATAAATGGGGCACCCTGGGTTATTCGGGAAGGGAGTACTCAAGATCGTAGGAGTGCTGGCCGTTTTCGATCTGAATCGTGAAGGTACCTTCGATGCCTTTCAGTTCTCCAGCGCCTGAGCCGGGCACAACAATCACTGTCATCTTGAGACCGCTTTTGTCCATCGTCGCCGTGTGTTGCAGCGCAAAGCTGCCGTGCTTGCCCGCCAACGTGCCGGTGACGACTTCAATGGCCACGTAGCCGGCCGCTCCTTGTTTGGGATCGCCCGCGGAGAACATCTCGCCTTTGGTCGTCGCTTCCAGATCGCCGTGGATCTCCTTGTCGATGGAGAAACGGCCAAGCCCCTCGGCAGGCGGCGGCGTGAGCGGCTTCACGTTCACTGTGAATGTGCCGCGTGCATGGTGGGTCATCGGAGTCTCCTTTGGTTGAGCGGCCGAGAGCGGTAAGAGCAACGCGAAGGCAAGAGCAGTAGTAGCGAGGCGCAGCATAGAAGTTGAGAATACGATAACTCGCGGCGACGGTGTGTGCTTTTTTTCAAAGAGCCGGGTTGTCAACCCAAGAACTCGAAAAAGTTGCAGCGTTTATTTTTCTTCAAGTGCGCAACCTTTGATTTGATTCTCCGTTGAATCGAGACATAACCGGCACGCCGCGGAGGCAGAAAGAGACAAGCCTCAAGCGGAGAGAAGCCGGGCCGGAGTTACAAATCAACACCGGCGGGGACGGAGGAGTTATGGGCAGCATGAGAAATTGGATGCTTGGAGCAGCAATGGTGGCCGCCGGATTGGGCGCGGGAGCGACAACCGCCCAGGCGGCCGAGTTTGGAGTTTACGTGCGCGGTCCGGTGGCCTCAGTGGCTTATGTTGCGCCCTGTCCCGGACCGGGATACTTCTGGGTAGGCGGCTATCGGGCTCGCGGCTATTGGTATCCGGGGCGTTGGGAGTTCCGCGGCGGGCGTGGCCGCTTCGACGGCCGGCATTACGATCATTTCCGCCGGTGGTAAGCGCTGAGTTGCCGAGGGACAGGCGGCCTCTCCTGATTGGAGAGGCCGCTCTGTTTCTAACTGGCAATCAGCGTCGGGCGCGCGCGATGCGCGAGCAACGGCAGCACCTGAGTCAGGGCCGCATCGACGGTCAGCCCGTATTTGGCGCGCAGGTCGTCGACCTTGCCGTGCTCGATGAACTGATCGGGCCAGCCGATGCGAACCACCGGAACCAAGCTACCCAATTCCTGCAGGGCTTCGAGAACGACGGAGCCGAAGCCGCCCATCTTGACGTGGTCTTCGAAGGTAACAAAGGCGGCGACGCGGCTGGAGTACTTGGCGAGCATCTCGCGGTCGAAAGGCTTGATGAAGCGGGGATTGATGACCGCGGCGGAGAAGCCTTCGCGATCGAGGCGCGCGGCCAGTTCTCGCGCGTAAGCGGTCATGGGGCCGAGGCCGAGAATGGCAACATCGGAACCTTCTCTGATGACTTCGGCCTTGCCGACTGGGATGATCTGCGGCTCGGGTTTGCGAGCTACTCCGACCACCGCGCCGCGCGGATAGCGAATGGCGCTCGGGCCGGGGAGCTGAACGGCTGTGGCCATCATATCGGCGAGCTCATCCTCGTCTTTGGGAGCCATCAAGACCATCTCAGGGATGCCGCGCAGATAGGCGATATCGAAGAGACCGTGGTGCGTGGGGCCGTCGTCGCCGGAGAGACCGGCGCGGTCCATGCAGAAGAGCACTGGAAGTTTTTGCAGAGCTACGTCGTGAACGATAGGGTCAAACGCGCGTTGCAAAAATGTCGAGTAGATCGCGCAGACCGGGCGGAAGCCGCGCGTAGCCATTCCGGCAGCAAAGACGACGGCGTGCTCCTCAGCGATGCCAACATCGAAGTAACGCTTGGGATGATGAGGCCGGAAGAGGTCGAGGCCGGTGCCGTTGGGCATGGCGGCGGTAATAGCTACGATGCGATCGTTCTTGTCTGCCAAGGCCGTGAGTGTATTGGCGAAGACCTCAGCCCAGGTGAGTTGGCCGACGATCTTGGTCTCGCCGGTGTCGGCGTTGTAGGGGCCGAGGCCGTGGAATTTCTTCTGTCCGTCGAGCGCGGGCTGGTAGCCGCGACCCTTTTGCGTGAGCACGTGGAGCAGAACCGGATGATTCTCTGACTTGAGGAATTTGAAGCTCTCGACCAGAAGCGGAATGTTGTGGCCATCGATGGGACCGAAGTATTCGAGGCCGAACTCCTCAAAGAGGATGGAGGGCCACAACATGCTCTTGGCGGCCTCTTCAGCGCGGCGGGCAACTTCAGCAGCGGTTTTGCCGCCGAGCCGTTCGATGATGCGGTGGGCCGAGTCGTGCCAATGCTTGTAGCGCTCGTTGGTGACGATCTTGTGAAAGTAGCGCGCGATTGCGCCTACGTTGCGGTCGATGGACCACTCGTTGTCGTTGAGCACGACGATCATTCGCTTAGTCTGTTCCGCGATGTTGTTGAGAGCCTCGAAGGTAACGCCATTGGTGAAGGCGGCGTCGCCGGCGACGGCGATGACGTGCTCTTTGCCGCCGGCCAAATCGCGCGCAACGGCCATGCCAAGCGCGGCGGATAGAGCAGTGCCGGCGTGGCCTGCGCCGTAGCAGTCGTGTTCGCTCTCGGTGCGCAGCATGAAGCCGTTGATGCCGCCAGGCTGGCGAAGGGTTTGGAATCGTTCGACGCGGCCGGTGATGAGCTTATGGATGTAAGCCTGATGGCTGACGTCGAAGAGCAATTTGTCGTCAGGGGTATTGAAGACGCTGTGGATGGCGAGGGTGAGTTCGACCACGCCGAGGTTGGGGCCAAGGTGGCCGCCGGTTTTGGAGAGCGTCTGGATAAGGAGTTCGCGGATCTCCTCGGCCAACTGGCTCATCTGCGCGAAGCTTAGCAGTTTCAAGTCGGCCGGCGAGTGGATGGATTCCAGAAGTGTCCCCATTGTCATCCTTTTCCCGGAGAGGGGCCGGGCAGTCCAGCAAAGGCTCCGGTTGCCGGGGACTTCAAAAGCAGTGTTGCTACTCGTTAGTATACCAATCCGGCAATTTACCCGTTGAAGATTAGACGCATCCGTGGCCATTTAGATCGAAGTGCTACCGAGCGATTCGATGAGAGCTACGGCCATTCGATTCAATGGCGTGGGGATTCCGTGCATCTGTCCTTTGCGCACGATGATTCCGTTACGCGCGTCGATCTCGGTCCGGCGCCCGGCCAGCCGATCTGCGAGTATCGAATTGATGGAATCTGGCGGCTGGGCGCGATAGCCATCGAGCACCTGCTGACAGATGGCGTCTTGAAGTTGAGCGCCTTCGAGGCGGCCGACGGCAACACATTCGGCAGCGAGTTCCAGAGCCAGGTTACCCATCGCCTGATCGCGCAGCACACCAGCGGGCTTCATGGTCAGTGCATTGAGGACTCCAACCGAGTTGATGCACAACTTGCGCCATGCCGCTGTGAGGAAGTCGCCGGTCAGTTCAATCTGGGCACCGCTGCCGGCGAATAAATGCGCGAACTCGCCCCCGAGGACTCCGGTTTCAACCTTCATCTGGGCCAAGCCGCGCCGGTGAACACTACCATCTTCCTGGCGTTCGACGGGACAATCGATGATGACGGGCAGCATCAGCTCCGGTTTCATGTAGGGAGCAAAGCGTTCGCGATGCTCGACGCCGTTTTGAATGACTGCGACGGGCGTGTCTTCGCGACAGAGCGAGGGAAACCAGGCTGCAGCCGAGTGCGCGTCGTAGGTCTTGGTTGCGACCAGCACCCAATCCGCGGGCTGCGCATGCGTCGGGTCGGTCACATTGACCGCCTTGACATTCACATCTCCCTCTGGGGTTTTCACCAGCAAGCGTTCCAGCGGACGGCGAGTGCAAAGCGTAATCTCATGATGCCCTGCGACATCGAGCAGGGCCGCCAATGCGCCTCCGATTGCTCCGACTCCGACGATTGCTATTCTGGCCATTCTTGCTCCTGAGTTCGAGGATAACTTGCCGCACCACCACGCTGACCTGCCCAATATTTGGGAATTGGCTTCGAGCATCGCAAAGAAAGACGATAAATCGCCGCATCTGCTGCAACTTTTAGCAGAGCGCCACGTCACCTTACATGTAAGGAGATAGGCGAATGCGCGGAAGATGCCTCGATCTCAGAGTTCTGCTGGTTCCTCTTTGTTTCTGTGCGAATGAAATTGGATGGGCTACGTCGTCGCAGTCCAGTTCCGCTGAAACCGGCTCCGCCGATGTACCAGCGATCATAACCTTGGAATCCGGAACAAAGATTGAGTTAGCTCTCATCGTTCCGGTCTGGGCTAAGGCAGCAAAGCCCGGCGATCCGATCTACACCCAAACCAACTTCCCTGTAGTAGGCAATCCGGGCATCGCAATTCCGGCCGGCACCTGGGTGCAGGGCAAGATTGAGTCAGTGACCAAGCCCACAAGAAAATCAAGCCGCGCTGAGTTACAGATTCTCTTTCAAAAGATCATCTTTGCCAACGGATACAGCATTGCGCTGCCCGACATTGCGCCCGCCAGTCAATCCGCTCAAACAGCCGTGCCCTCTTCTGCCATGTCAAATGCTGCGTCCACGGCAATTGTCACCGATGTGACCGTCGAGGCGAGCCCCGCTAACGACCTTCTATTGGACAATGGAGCGCAAGTCGAAATAACACTCGCCGCGCCGCTCGTTCTGGATGCGACGAAAGTTGCAAATGCACTTCCACTCTCACATCCTCCCGAACCAGGGAAGTTCAAATCCGCTACGCTTTGCCGTCCAACACCGGGTGAACCCGGCACTCCAGGCACTCCGGGCTCGCCAGACACAGTGATCCCCGGTTCGCCCGGAACGCCCAGCATTACGATTCCAGGAGGACCCGGGATGCCCGATACCGTGATCCCCGGAACACCTGCGACGCCGGATACCGTGATTCCGGGATCGCCAGGAACGCCTGGCACCCCTGGAACGCCGGGGATAGTCTGCCCGGCAGCGCCAATTGTGATCTCCAGTGTTCCTGTTGCACCGACGCCAGCCAAGAATGAAGGCTCCGTTCCGCAGATGACTCATTGAAATTGTTTCGGACCACTCGAAAGAGCAAGAGAAAGGAAGATGAACGAATGCTATACCGATTGACTGCCGTGTCTCTGATCTTTTCAGTTTTTGGTGCACAGGCTCCTATGGCGGCTCCCACCAACACAGCGGTTTATCAAGCGCAGGAGCCCGCTGCGCCTTCCATGCGATCTGACTCGGTCACTGTCGCGCCGGGAACTGTGGTTCCTCTGACTCTTTTGAGTCCCGTCAAGAGCAAGTCAACCAAGCCGGGCGATAGCGTTCGCGCGGTCGTGGCCTTCCCGGTAACGGTCGGCACGCAACTTGCAATTCCCGCCGGAACGTATGTAGAAGGCATCGTAAACTCAGTCACGGTTAAGGCAAAACAGACGCATATGCCGGGCGTTCAGATTCACTTCACTCGGATGCTCTTTGCCAATGGATACACGGTGGCGCTTGATGCGGCCAGTACCGAAGCAATGGCGACCTTGCCTGATGAAGGCTCGCAAATCAATTACGAGATCGCTGACGCCAGAAACGGGACTCCTTTTTTGGGCAACGGCTTTGCCTCCCCGGCACAAACAACTCCTGAACCGCCGCCATTGCCGAGCGTCGGTCCAAACCCCGCAGTGATCGGCGGCGCTATTGGCGGCGGGTTTGCCGTTTTGACGGTGCTTATGATCGCCTTGGCTCATCACGGTGCGAAAAAAGCCGATTATCTTCTGTTTGACAACGGCTGGCAGTTCCAGATGGTCTTGCAGAGCCCGCTCACATTAGACACGAACAAGGTTGCCGCTGCCGCCGCCGCGCCTAAGAGTTAACACTTCCTACTGAAACGAATCGAAGCTGTCTCCTTTGCCGCGACTGCTCGTTGTAGGATGGGCTAAACAGACTTTTCCTTGGCTGGAGGGCTTTGAACGTGGCTGGAAGCTGGAGAGTTTTTCTTTGCACGGCGGTGATGTCGGCGGGGTTGGCTCCGCAGTTGGCTCAGGCGCAGTTGACGATTCCCGATGCGAGCGCGCAGCCTGCGCCCAATCCGCTGACCGACACGACGGTCAAGCCGGGCAAGGTGCTTCTTTACGACCTGGAGGCGCGCTTTGCCAAGGACGTGCTGGCGCGGGGCGGTGCGGGCTTCGCCGATTGGTTTGCCGAGGATGGCGTTGCTTTGGGTAATGGCGCGGCTCCGCTAGTGGGCAAGGTTGCCATCGCGAAGTCTGCCGCTTGGGACCCCAAGGTCTATCAACTGACCTGGACGCCGACCGACGCGATGATGGGGCCTTCGGGCGATATGGGCTACACCTGGGGCCACTTCGAGGGACATAGCAAGGATGCGAACGGCAACCCCGTGACGACGACCGGTCGTTATATGACGATCTGGCGCAAAGGCGCGGATGGCGGGTGGAAGGTGGTGCTGGACGCTGGTGCGAATGAGCCGGTAGCCGCCGGGGATTGCTGCAAGATGCCGCCGGGAGAACATTGATCCACCTGGCACCTGCGGTGGGGCCATCTGCTCGCTCTCCGCTCGCTTGAGGTTCGTGGTTTCCCACCCTTTCCACGGAAGAATCGGAAAGGGGCACCCGCTGACCCTCCCCGGTCCCCAAGGGCGAGGCACCGGGGCACCCTGATCTGGATAGAGTCCCCGTCTAAATCGAGGCCACCCGCCTGATAAGAACAATGAGATGAAGCAATTGTTCGAAATCGACTGGAGGATCAATGAAACAACAGGTTTGGCGAACGGAATACAGGCGTATGTGGAAGGAGTTGGTTCCGGATTCAGGGCAAGCCGGGACAGTCCAGGGGGAATTGGTCCGGGCTGTAGGTAGGTTAACTGATGAAGCCTATCGAAACGGAAATGCCAATTTTGACAAGGGGCATAAAATATTTTGCGAATTCCTTCGTGCGAATCTAAACGATCTCGCTGTATTCAGCGCAGACGAAATCGAAGAGATCAACAAAAGTATTGAACGAGTTCTCGACGCAGAACACCCAGATATATACGGACCAGAAACATCTTTCCATCGCCTTGCTGAGATGGTTGTGAAGTGGTGTGAGTCAAAGCCTAAGTTGATTCCCCATAAACCGAGCTCAGCCCTCCATCGATAGATTCTTGATCGTCTCTGTCGTCTGATCCATTGTTATCAAAAAACAGCAGCGTCAGTTGACGGATGGCCCATTTCAGACCAATAAGCTTCGGGTGCCCCACATCTCGATTCTGAGATGCGGCGAGCGATTAACCCCAGCCCACGTATTCTCGTTTTTCGAGACTTGGATTCTTGGATTCCCAGGTCCGAGAATCCGGACCTGGGGCACCCATAGATCGACCGCGGTTCCGGCTAATACGCCTTCAAATCGACAATCGCTTTTAGGATCGTTTCGGGCTGAGGCAGGATGGCGTCTTCCAGGATCGGCTGGTAGGCTACGAAGGTGTCCATGGCGCCTATGCGGCGGACTGGGGCGTCCAGCGAATCGAATAACTCATCGCCGATGCGGGCGGCGATCTCTGCGCCGTAGCCCCAACTTAGCCGGTCTTCGTGAGCCATGATTACTCGATTGGTCTTTTTGACCGAGGTGGCGATGGCCTCCCAGTCGTATGGATTGAGCGTGCGCAGGTCGAGGATTTCGACGTCGATGTTGTGTTCGCGGCGGGCGCGTTCTGCGGCTTGCAATGAACGCGGGACTAAGGCCCCGTAAGTCACGATTGTGAGATCGGCGCCGGTGCGGACCGTGCGGGCTTTGCCGAAGGGGATGGCGAACTCCGGGCCGGGATAGGGCGCGCGGTCGTGCGTCTCGCGGTAGAGACGCTTATGTTCCAAAAACAGAACCGGGTCGTCGCAACGAATGGCCGTGCGCAAGAGACCATTGGCATCTAATGCGTTGGAGGGGAATACGACGCGCAGGCCGGGGATGTGGGTGAAGATGCTTTCGCCGGATTGCGAGTGATAGATAGAGCCGCCTGTGAGGTAGCCACCAATGGGCACCCGAATCACGACCGGGGAACCCCACTCGCCGTTGGAACGCCAGCGCAGCACGGAGAGTTCGTTGTGGATCTGGTGCATTGCCGGCCAGATGTAATCGAAGAACTGAATCTCGACGACCGGCTTCATGCCGCGCACCGCGTAACCCACGGCGCGGCCGACGATATTGGCCTCGGCAAGGGGCGAGTTGAAGACGCGCTCGGAGCCGAATTCGGTTTGCAGGCCGGCGGTGAGCTTGAAGACGCCGCCCTTGCCCTTGACCTCGGCGAGCGCTTCTTCGCGGCTGGCGTCGGCCACGTCTTCGCCGAAGACGACGATGCGTGTGTCTCGGCGCATCTCGTCATGCAGGCAGGCGTTGATGAGGTCGGCCATGGTACGGGGCTTCGCGCCCTCCGCAGCCTCTTCCTTTTGCTCGGTGGCAAAGTTGGCGCTGGTGGGGTCGAGATCTTCGGAGTAGACGTGGCGGGTAATTGACTCGACCGTGGGCAGCGGCGCTTTGAGAGCACGCTCGGCGGCTGCGGCGACTTCGTGATCCAACTCGTGTTCGAGAGCCGTGATTTCTTCGGCGGTCAGGATGCCTTCGCGCAAGAGGCGCATCTGCAGCTTGGCAATGGGATCGCGCAGGGCGTCGGCCTCGCGCTCGGCCTGGGTACGGTAGAGGCGGTCGTCGTCGGAGAGCGAGTGGGAGTAGCACCGAATGCAGTGGCCGTGGACAAAGGCAGGGCCATTACCAGCGCGGCAATGAGCGACGGCGGATTGGAAGGCGTAGAAGCTGGCCTCCGGATCGGTGCCGTCGATCTCGGCAAAGTGGAAGTTGGGGAAGTTGGCCACGAGGCGCGAGATATTGCCGCCGGGCATGCTCACCTCGACGGGAGTGCTGATGGCATAGCCGTTGTCTTCCACACAAAAGATGACCGGCAGCTTGCGATTGGCGGCGGTGTTGAGCGCCTCCCAGAACTCGCCCTGGGAGGTGGAACCCTCGCCTAGCAGCGTGAGGACGACCTCGCCGCCATGGAACTTCACGTCGCGAAAAGCACGATAATCGCCTTCCACTCGTTCGGCGGCCTCGGGGTGGCGGCTGAAGTAGCGGCCCGCTTCGGCGCATCCTACGGCGTGGAGCACCTGCGATGCGGTCGCGGAGGAAGAGCTGACAATGTTGAGCGCGCGGCTGCTCCAGTGCGTGGGCATCTGGCGTCCGCCGCTGGCGGGATCGGTGGCAGCGCCCACAGCCTGCAGCAGCATCTCATCCGGCGTGACGCCCAGAGCGAGGCAGAGCGCGCGATCGCGATAGTACGGGAAGATCCAGTCGTAGCCCGGACGCAGGGCCAGCGCCGCACCTACCTGCAACGCCTCGTGCCCGGCCGCGGAGACTTGGAAGAAGATCTTCTGCTGCCGCTTGAGTAGAATTTCGCGGTCGTCGATGCGGCGAGAAAGCACCATCATCCGGTAGACCTCAACCAATTGCCGAGGACTGAGGCGGCCTGTGTCTGTTGTGGCAGACACGGATTCACGAGCGCTGGAAGCTGCCAGTTCCATTCCCTTGACTCCTCGAAAAACTGTCTTCTTGCTTGTGGGGATCTTTCAAGTTCCAACCCTGATTGTAACAACATGCAAGGGCCGGAAGCAGAACGAAAGCACCTCGATTTGCATTAGATCAAGAAGGAACTCTGGCGCATATCAGTACCGAGGAGAAAGAGGACCGAAGGGTTGGGACTCGGGAATTGCGCGGACCGAAGTGCCCATCTTGTCCTTGATTCTGTGAGCGAGCTTTTCGATCTCCCCAACTTTGTTGTATTCGGACGAGGTGACAGCTCCCGTTCCTGGGCTGCCGACCTCATCGTTTAACTCCTGAGCGAGTCTGAGCAGCTTGTCTGTGTCAGAGACGAGCGACTTATGGCGCTGGGCATTGAGGGCGTTCAAACGCTTCTCGTCCTGGATGGGGTCTGTCTGAGGCGCGTCGTCAGGCATTCCGCCCATTTGACGGGGCGGAATCTGCTGAAGCTGAGTAATCGCAGGACTGTATTGAGCGCCGCTCGGCAGCGAGAGCAGAAGCGCCGCGAGCAGGATGCCACGGGCTGCGTTGACGGTCCTCCAGATTGACCGGAGCGCGAGGCTTCCCGCTTGGCCGGAATCGCGTGGAATCCGACTCATAATAGACTTTTCAAGCGCTTGAGACTTGCTTTGCGCTGCGAGCACGGTAGAGCTCCTTAGCTTGCTCCAACCGAAAGTTTCATCTTCTCTTTCACGTCGTGGGCCAGCTTCTCGATGGCATCGGCCTTGCGAATCACCATGATCGAGAGCGTGTCTTTGTTCGTCTTGTCGACTTCAGTCTTGAGGTCAGTGGCCAGTTTGAGCAGTTGCGCGCTCTCGTCAGCGATCTGTTTTTTGCGAACGGCGTTGATCGCATCAACATTTTGCTTATCGACCTTGTTTTGGTTGATATCATTTTGCTCATTGATATCTGGGGTGCGAGTGATCTCGGGGGGGACGTGGGGGAATTGCGCTCGCAGAGATCCCTGGCCAATCAGCATTACGATCGCAGCTGTGGTCAGGCCCGCAAGGAGGCCGATCCAGACCGTCTTTGCCCGCGGCAGCTGCCGAATCCTCGATTTGCTTTCAAGCTTCGAATTCATGGACAACCTCCTTTGCATCATTATCGTCCGAACCGGGACCTCCGGCTCGGACCTCTGGTTGCACGACGAAAAGCTCGCCGGATCTTCCTGCCGACAGTCTAGTCTAAAGAGAGGAACTTGAGGAGTTTTGGGATGCATTTAATCGCATGTCTGCTTGCAGCCAGGACCGGGATCTTCGCCGAAGAGCGCTTCCTGGGCCGCTTGATTGACGGATGGGCTGCCGATGCTGAGGGATTTACTCGCAACCGGCTGCCCCATCTGGTCATAGTTGCACTGATCGGCTTTGTTCTCAGCCGCTTGCTGCGTGTGACTACGGCCAGAATGATCCGCATTGCAGAGCAGCACGCTGCCGGGCCTGGACGTGTCTCGCAGGTCAGGACACTGGCAGGCGTAACTCGCACCACCGGTCTGGCGATCATCGGCGCCATCGTCGGTCTCCAGTTCCTCGCCGCCGTCGGAATCAACCTTGCACCGCTTTTGGCCTCAGCCGGCGTAGCTGGAATCGCGCTCGGACTGGCGGCCCAGAATATCGTCCGCGACATGCTCAACGGGGTGCTGATTCTGATCGAAGGCCAGTTCGGCGTGGGAGACACCGTCCGCGTCGCCGGCATGGCGGGAACCGTCGAGGCGATGACGCTGCGCAAGACCACGGTCCGCGACGCCGATGGCACACTCTACGTCATTCCGAACTCGCAGATCACGACCGTCGCCAACCTGAGCGTGGGCTACTCGGTGGCCACCGTCAACGTGAGTGTGGACTTCTCAGCCAATCCCGACAAGGTGCTGGAGTTGCTCAAGGGCATCGCGATGGAGATTCGCCAGAGCGAGCAGTTCCGGGGGCTGTTTGTGGAAGATCCGCAAATCCTGGGCGTGGATGCGATCAAAGGTTCGGAGCTGATCTTTCCGGTGATCTTCAAGACGCTGGCTACCAAGCAATACGAACCGGTGCGAGAGTTTCGCCGCCGCGTGCGGCTGGCGCTTGAGGAGCAGGGCCTGCTGCCTGGCGATCCCAACCGCGTCTTTCGCACATTTTCTGAAGATGCCTCTGACCACACCCCCGACGGACGCACCAGACCACCCGCGGAGTCCGCACCTCAACACGATCCCACCACGCTCAAGCCGCATGAGGCGAATCTCTTCGGCGGCGAATAGGCGGGCCGGCGGGTCAGCCGGAGGCTGAAAGGGCTTCGAGCAGTGCCTCGGCACCTGTAATCGGCGGCAGGCAGGTTCTTCCCCTGCAAATCAGCGCCCAGGCTTGCGCACCGGCTAGCTTCGGAAGCTGTAGGAGCGTCTCTGCCAGAGCATCAGGAAGGCCTCCTTCGACAAGCTGTTCCGGTGCAATACGCATCACCGATTTGTTGACGGCAAAACGGGCGACAGCCAGTGCCTCCATCTCATCGGCCTCGGGTCCGGAGCCGACAACGACGACTTGCAGAGGGTCGAGTAGGAGCCGCTCGACGGCCAGAGCATAGGAGCCGGCGTAGAGGCCGAAGTGCTCCACAATGCCGGCGAAGGAGGCTAGCGTATCTTCACCGTGCTCGCGATACTCTCGGCGCCCGCTGAGCGACTCAAGGCGCAGGAGCGCCGAGGCAGCGGTTGGGTTGCCGGCGGGAGTGGGTGAGTCCTGCAATGGCTTGCGTCTTGCCGCGAGAGCCCCGAGCAGCTGAGCGCCTTTGCCAGGCACAGCAGCGTCAAAGAAGGCCCCGGCAGTTCCATCATAGAAACGCGCGATCATGGCATCAGCCACCTTGATCGCCGCGCTGTAGTAGCGCATTTCGCCGCCCGCGAACCACGCATCTATGCAGGCGTGAACGGTAAATGCGTAGTCGTCGAGCGTGCCGGGAACTCTCTCGGGCGATCCTTTGTCGTCGCCATAAGCGATGACGTGGCCGAGAACTGCTTCGCCGTCCCAGGCCTCGCGGAGCAGCCGGTCGAGTGTCAGGAGCGCAAACTCTCGCGCTGAGCCCATGCGCAGAACACGTGCCGCCTCGCAATACGCCGACACTCCCATTGCGTTCCAGCCAGTGTAGACGGTGCGGTCGATGAAAGGCGTCGGCCGCTTGGTACGAGCCGCGAGCATCGCGCGACGGGCACGCGCCAGCAGCGTACCAAGATGCTCCGGGCTCTCTCCGGTTTCAGATGCTAGTTCTTCCAATGTCTGATTTGTGTGAAGAACATTCTTGGCCGGGTTGTGGTGCATGTCGCCCAATTCGCGAATATCCCAATAACGCAGCGCAATCTCGACATCGCTCTCGGAAAACTCCGCCGCATGCAATGCTTCGCGCGCCTCGGCTTGCGTCCAGGTGAAGTAGTCGCCATCGTCGTCGAGGTTGATATCGGCATCTTGCGAGGCATAGAAGCCGCCACGCTCGCGGTCCGTCATGGTCTCGTCAAGCCAGCCGACAATCTCATGAGCCGTGAGTTGAAAGTCTTCGCGAGCAAAGCTCTGAAAGCCGTGCAGGTAGTTGCGCAGCAGCTCGGTGTTGTCGTAGAGCATCTTTTCGAAGTGCGGAACGCCCCAGTGCTCATCGACGCTATAGCGGTGAAAACCGCCGGCCAGTTGGTCGTAGACGCCGCCCCGCGCCATCTTTTCGAGCGTGTTGGCGAAGGCCTGACCGGCCAGTTCGTTGCGGCGGTTCAGGGCCACCTCCAGCAACAGGTCGAGTGCGGCGGGATGAGGAAACTTGGGTTGCGAACCGAAGCCGCCATTGCGCGGGTCAAATAATTTAAGGATAGAAGCGGCAATCTTGTCCACCAGCGACAATGTCAGCGCCCCGCCCCGCCCGGAGAAAGACTCGTTGTGCTCGATGGCAGCCATCGCGCTTGCGGCGGTCTCTAACGCCTCATCGCGCCGCTCATGCCAAACCTGCGCCAGCGTGGTGAGCACCCGCCCAAAGCCCGGGCGCCCATAGCGATCGTCGGGTGGAAGGTAGGTGCCGCCGAAATAAGGCCGGCCGTCGGGAGTGAGAAAAACCGTCAGCGGCCAGCCGCCCTGGCCGGTGATTGCCGAGACCGCGGCCTGATAACGGGCATCCACATCGGGGCGTTCGTCGCGATCGACCTTCACTGCGACAAAATGTTCGTTGATCAGCGCGGCGAGTTGCGGATTCTCGTAGGACTCGCGGTCCATCACATGACACCAGTGGCACCAGACGGCGCCAATGTCGAGCAGGACGGGCTTGTCTTCGGCCTGAGCGCGTGCAAATGCCGCTTCGCTCCAGGGATGCCAGCGGACAGGCTGATGGCGGGCCGAGCGCAGATAGGAGCTGGCTGAATCCTCGAGCAGGTTCACGTGGGCGGAGGCGGCGGGCGTTGGGGAAGCGTCCTCATGCATGGGCTAAGGATACATCTGCGCCCAGATCTGGATACACGACTCCAATCAAGCCGCCGGGCAAAGGGCACAACCCGCGTTCTGAAACGACAAAGGGATGGCGCATCGCCATCCCTTTGAATTGCACCGTACTGCCTGAATCAGAAGTGATAAGCCACGCCGATAGTCGGCTCATAGATGTTGTACCACCGATTCGTGGTTGTCAGGCCGGGGGAACCGGAGGGTCCGGGAACATTGAAGGTCGGAACTCTCGTGACCAGGCCGCGGTATTCGGCGCGGATGTCGAAGCTGGGGCTGATCTCGTAAGCGATGCCGCCACCGTAGAGACCGGCAACTTCAGTCTGCTGGTGGGCATCCAGTGTCGTTGTGCCGGAGTTCAAGATCGGCAGAAAGATCACCCCTGCCGCACCCGCCTCGAGAAAGGGATTGAACTTCCTGAAGTTGAAGCTGCGAACGTAGGCGGCCGACATCTCCTGCGTGCGGGTCAGCACCTGGGGTGTAAGGGGGTTGGTAATGAAGTGAATCTTGTTCTGGTAGGTGATGCCATAGTTGGCTTCGAGGGCGCTTGAGGGCGTGAGCATGAAGCGATAGCTGAGCAAGGCGCCGTAGGCGGGGGTGGAGTGAACGTATACGTCCGTCGACGAGGCGACGAACGGCTCGATGAGCCCTGTTCCGCTCAAGCTGATGTCCTGGCGGCTTTCCTGGGCGCGGCCTGCTGCCACGCACACGGCCAGCAGAAATACAATAATTGCGATCTTCTTCATTCGGTTCCTGAACCTCACGACTGCTCAACCGTCCGGCTGGCAACGAGCTTGTCTGTTCCGGTGCTCCGGTTCGAGCCGGGCCCCACTCTCAGCATTGTAAATGGCCGAGGCGGCCCAGGGCGGAAACGGTTCATCCGGAAGTGTCTGAAACCTTAGACGCGGACCGAGCCAAAGGGGAGTTCTGCACAAGAAAACTGCAGGAGGAATTTGCGGTGTGCAATCCGGCAGGGGCTGCGCGGAGCACGACGGCCGGCGTCTTCAGCCTGCGCGCTCCACCTGATAGTAGAAGGGCGGCCCGTTTTCCTGAGCGAGCGCCTTTACGGTTGCCAAAAAGGATCGAGCGGCGTAAGAGAGAGTGACTTGCCGCCGGTGAACCAGCCGCAGCACGCGCTTCATCTCAAGCTCATCGACCGGCACTCGAACGAGGTCACCGGCTTCCAGCTCTCTCGCCACCGTCAGATGAGGAACCAATGCGACCCCATTGCCCATCGCCACAAAACGCTTGATGGCCTCGATGGTGGGTAGTTCGATTTCCATATTCAGCGGCGTCCGGTACTTCTGAAATGCCTCAATGACTTTGCGCCTCAATGGCGAGGCCACATTGTGGGCTACGAAGAGCTCATCGCCCAACTCACTGATTGAGACACGCCGCGCGCCCGCCAGGGAATGGCTGGGACTGACGATGAGGTCCAGGCTGTCTGCGTAGACAGCGATCGAGCGGAACTCGGCCGGGTCGGGGCGAAAGGAGAGCATGCCCAGCTCGAAGGTGCGCAGGTTCAGTTCGTCGGGGATGTGCGAGGCCAGCATACGATGCACGGCGACGGTGATGTGAGGAAACTCCCGGCGGTAGCGGTCGATGGCCTGCAGTAGATACATGCAGGTGTACTCGTTGGCGGCCAATTGCAGGCGGCCTCGCTCCAGGCTCTTCAGTTCACCCAGGGCACTGGCTGCCTCGCGGCGCAGGGCCAACAGACGCAGCGCGTAGTCTCGCAGCAGCACGCCCGAGGCGGTTAGCGAGCCGTCGCGAGCCGCGCGATCGAAGAGCGTTTCGCCGACGGCTGCCTCCAGCTTGCGGATGACCTGGCTGACGGCCGGCTGGGTGCGATGCAGGCGCTGAGCCGCGCGCGAGAAGCTGCGCTCCTCGGCCACGGCAAGAAAGGTTTCGAGCTGATGAAGCTCCATGGAATCCTCCGAGAGACGGAGACCAGAGACCAGAGATCAGAGATCAGAATTCCAAGTCCCACAGAAAATAACCGCGGTTCTTCCCGGGTCTTCATGCGAAATTGGAAGGTAGCCCTCAAAATCCGGGAGCAGACTGCTGTTCCCTGTTCTCTGACCTCTGTTCTCTGATCTCTGCTCTGGTCGATCATAACAATTCCTAATCGATAGGCAAACAATTATAACTTTGCCTTATATCGTCCGGTGCTCGACAATGGAGGAATCGCACAAGGAATTCGCCAAGAGCTATGGACATGAGCGCAAATCACGTATTCTTTTTCGACACCACGCTGCGCGACGGCGAGCAATCCCCAGGCTGCAGCATGACCACGCAGGAAAAGCTGACGATGGCCCATGCCCTCGAAGATCTGGGCGTGGACATCATCGAGGCAGGCTTTGCCATGGCCTCGGAGGGCGATTTTGCGGCCATCGCCACCATCACGCAGGCCATCCGGAAGCCGCGCATCGCATCGCTGGCTCGCGCGAAGACTGAAGATATCGAGATGGCCGCCCGCGCACTTCAGTTTGCCGACCGGGCTCGGATACACGTCTTTCTCGCGTCGAGCGACCTGCATCTGGAATACAAACTCAAGATTGGCCGAGCCGAAGCGCTGGAACTGGCCGGCGAATCGGTGCGCATGGCCCGCTCGCTGGTCGATGACGTCGAGTTTTCGCCCGAGGACGCCACGCGCTCGGATCGCGACTTTTTAGTTGAGATGGTCCGCATCGCCGTCGAAGCCGGCGCCACGACGATCAACATGCCCGACACGGTGGGCTACACCACGCCCGAAGAGTATGGCCGCATGTTTGCCGAGGTGCGCGAGCGTGTCCCCGCAATCGACGCCGAGGGCATTATTCTTTCATCGCACTGCCACGACGACCTCGGATTGGCCGTCGCTAACTCTTTGGCGGCCATCCAAAACGGCGCGCGGCAGGTCGAATGCACCATCAACGGAATCGGCGAACGCGCCGGCAACGCGGCTCTGGAAGAGATCGCAGCGGCTCTCTACGTTCGCGGCGACCGCTATGGCGTCTCGACCAGCATCAAGCTCGATAACCTCTATCCAACCAGCCAGGTGCTGGGCCAGCTGATCACCTTCCGGCCGTCGCCAAACAAGGCCATCGTGGGAGACAACGCCTTTGCGCACGAGTCCGGCATTCATCAGCACGGCATGCTGGCCAACCCGCTCTGCTACGAGATCATGACTCCCACGCTGGTGGGCGTGGCGAAGAACCATCTTGTGCTGGGCAAGCACTCCGGCCGTGCCGCGCTGCGCAATCGCCTTGAGCAGCTTGGCTTCACACTTACACGCGAGGAGTTGCAGCAGGCCTACTACCGATTTGTCGCCCTGGCCGACCGCAAGAAGAATATTTACGACCAGGACCTGGTCGGTCTGTTGCCCGATCAGATTCGCGAGAAACGCCGCCAACCGGTCTCTGAGCTCGATTGAGCCTGACATTGGTAAACTTATATTGATTGCGCAAAGCGCGGATGCCGAAATGGCAGCCAAATCCCTGACTCGCAGAAGAGAGTTTGCATGAAGCTGAAGATTTTAGTCACTGCCGGCGACGGCATCGGCCCCGAAGTCACCAACGAGGCCGTTGCGGTGCTGAAGGAGATCGCGTCGCTCGGCGGCCATAGCTTTGAATTCGACGCGCGCCGCCTGGGTGGGGTGGCCATCGTGCAGGACGGCACGCCGTTACCTGCCGACACGGTCGCCGCGGCGCTCAACTCCGACGCCGTTTTTCTCGGCGCGGTGGGCGGCAACGAGTTCAATGCCCTGCCCCCCAACAAGCGTCCCGAGGCCGGCCTGCTTGGCCTGCGCGCTGCATTGGGTGGCTTTGCCAATCTGCGTCCGGCCTTTGCTCTGAAGGAACTTGCGGGCAACAGCCCTCTGCGCGCGGAGATCATCGACGGCGCCGACATTCTTTTTGTTCGCGAACTGCTGGGCGGACTCTACTTTGGCCAGCCCCGCGAGTGGAATCGCGAGACAGGCGAAGCGTGGAACACCATGCGCTACACAAAGGGCGAGGTGGTGCGTGTGGCCCGCGTCGCCTTCCAGCTTGCGCAAAAGCGCCGCAAGAAGCTCACGAGTGTCGACAAGGCTAACGTGCTCGAAGTTTCGCAACTCTGGCGCGCCACGGTGATCGAGGTGGCGGCGGAGTTCCCGGATGTGGCGCTGGAGCATCAATATGTCGACGCCATGGCGATGCACATCATGAACCGGCCGCGCGACTTCGATGTGGTTCTGACCGAGAATCTCTTTGGCGACATCCTCACCGACGAGTCCGGCGTCATTACCGGCTCCCTTGGGATGCTGCCCTCGGCAACCCTTGGCGGCAAGGTCAACTTGTATGAGCCGATCCATGGCTCCGCGCCCGACATCGCCGGCAAGGGACTTGCGAATCCGTTCGGCGCGATTTTGACCGGCGCGCTTATTCTGCGCCACTCTGCCGGATTGGAAGAAGAGGCCGTAGCAATTGAAACGGCCGTGCGCAAAGTGCTGGAGCAGGGCTTCCGCACGCCGGATCTGGCGCGCGGCAATATGCAGGGATTCACCGTGCTCTCGACCAAGGAGATGGGCGCAAAGGTGCGCGAGACGGTGAAGACGCTGCTGGTGCACGCATAAGAACAGCCCCTAGCTGTTAGCTGCTAGCCTCTAGCCGTTTATCGCCGCTGGATACCTAGTCGCTAAACAGAAAAGAACTTGGCAGGGGGAAGTGCAGCACCTGTCGCAACAAGAAGAAAGCTAGAAGCTGGCGGCTTAAGGAGTCCGATGAGTACCGAACCGAAGACATTATTTGAAAAGGTCTGGGATCAGCACGTGGTGGTCGAGCCCAAGGGCGAACCCACCGTGCTCTACATCGACCTGCAGTTGCTCCACGAGGTCACCTCGCCGCAAGCCTTTGAAGGGCTGCGGCTGGCAGGCCGCAAGGTGCGCCGTCCAGACCGCAGCATCGCTACTGTGGACCACAATGTGCCAACCACCAAGGCGGGCCGGCTCAATATCGTCGATGAGATCGCCGCCAAGCAGATTGCCACATTGAACAAGAATTGCGCCGACTTTGGTATCGAGCTGTATGGCGTGGAGTCGCCAGATCAAGGCGTCGTTCACATCATTGGACCGGAGCTTGGCATTACCAAGCCGGGCATGACGATCGTTTGCGGCGACTCGCACACGGCGACCCATGGCGCGTTTGGCGCGTTGGCCTTTGGCATCGGCACCAGCGAAGTGGAGCACGTGCTGGCCACGCAGACGCTGCCGCAATCCAAGCCCAAGACCTTCCGCATCACGGTCGAGGGCGAACTGCCGCGCGGCGTCACGGCCAAGGACATCATTCTCGCCATCATCGGGCAAATTGGAACCGATGGTGCGACCGGTTGCGTGATCGAGTATGCAGGCTCGGCCATTCGCGCTCTTTCGATGGAAGGCCGCATGACGGTCTGCAATATGAGCATCGAGGCCGGCGCGCGGGCAGGCATGGTCGCTCCCGACGAGAAGACCTTTGCTTATCTCAAGGGCCGTCGTTTTTCGCCGCAAGGCGCAGCATGGGACGAGGCAGTCCGCGAGTGGAGCACGCTGCCCAGTGACGCTGGCGCGAAGTTTGACCGCGAACTCACGATTGATGCCTCCGAGCTTGTGCCATTCGTAAGTTGGGGCACGAGCCCCGGCATGGTCGCGCCGGTCACGGCGGCGGTGCCCGATCCGTCGACGGCCAAAAGTGAAATCGAGCGCAAGGGCTTTGAACGCGCCCTCGAATACATGGACCTGAAGGCCGGCACGCCGATGGAAGAGGTCGCGATCGACCGTGTCTTCATCGGCTCCTGCACCAACGGACGCCTGGAAGATCTGCGGGCGGCGGCTCGGATCGCCGCCGGTTACAAGGTGTCACCGCATGTGGGCGCTATGGTGGTTCCCGGCTCGCAGGCTGTGAAGGCGCAGGCAGAGAAAGAAGGCCTCGACCGCATCTTCATCGAGGCAGGCTTTGAGTGGCGCGAGCCCGGCTGCTCGATGTGCCTGGCGATGAACCCCGACATTCTCGAACCCGGCGAACGATGCGCCTCGACGAGCAATCGGAACTTTGAAGGCCGCCAGGGGCGCGGCGGACGCACGCATCTCGTCTCGCCGGAGATGGCCGCGGCAGCCGCCATTGCCGGGCACTTCGTCGATATTCGCAAATGGGCAGTGCATGAGCCCGCGTTGCAAGGAGGCAAGGCTTAATGGAACCCTTTCGCACACTGACCTCTCTGGCCGCGCCTCTTGACCGGACGAATGTTGACACGGACCAGATCATTCCCAAGCAGTTTTTGAAGCGCATCGAGCGCACCGGCTACGGCGACTTTCTCTTCTTCGACTGGCGGCAGAAGCCGACGGGCGAGCCTGTGGCAGATTTTGTCCTCAACGATCCGCGTTACAGGGGCGCACAGATTCTCATCGCAGGCAAGAACTTTGCTTGTGGATCGAGCCGCGAACACGCGGCATGGGCGCTGGAGAATTACGGTTTCCGCGTCGTGATCGCGCCCAGCTTCGCCGACATCTTCTTTTCAAACGCCGGCAAGAATGGCATTGTGCTGGCGCGGTTGAGCGAAGATGAAGTGGCCCAACTGCTCACGAACGCCAAGACGATTCCGAATTACAAACTGACCGTCTCGCTTCAAGAGCAGACCGTAACCGACAGCGAGGGATTCAAAGCGAGTTTTGATGTGGACCCATTCCGCAAGTTCTGCCTCATCGAAGGGCTCGACGACATCGGCCTCACGCTGCGCCACGCGGCGGCGCTCGACGCATTCGAGAAAAAGCACGAAGCAGCCGGCTGGCTGAAGGCGAAAAGCTAAATGCAGCTCTAAGCTTTTAGCTGTTAGCCCTTCATGGAACATTAAGGCGGCATTGGCGGACCGCGAAACGTATCAAGGCCGAAAGAACTGCCAGAGGCACAAACGTTAACTGCAACCTGAGCAAGCTAACAGCTAAAAGCTAAGAGCTGAAAGCTGTTTCTAAGAGAGCAAATGGCCATCGAGGGCAAGCGACAAAGCGTTCCATTGACTGAAGGCCCGAGCCGCGCGGCCGCTCGCTCTTATCTGCGCGGCGTCGGATTCAGCAAGGAAGAGTTGCGCAAGCCCATCATTGGCATTGCGAATACCTGGACCGAGATCGGCACCTGCAATGTGCATCTGCGCAAGATCGCCGAGGCTCTCAAGGAGGGCATTCGCGAGGCGGGCGGCACGCCGATGGAGTTCAACACCGTCACGATCTCAGATGGCATCACGATGGGCACTCAGGGCATGAAGGCCTCGCTGGTCTCGCGCGAGATTATCGCCGACTCTATTGAACTGGTGGCGCGCGGCAATCTCTTCGACGGACTGGCCGGCATCGGCGGCTGCGACAAGAATATGCCTGGAATCATCATGGCTCTCTGCCGTCTCGACATTCCAGGCATGATGCTCTACGGCGGTTCGATTGCGCCGGGCAAGCTGAACGGACGGGACATCACGATTCAGGATGTTTTCGAAGGCATCGGTTCGCACGCTGCTGGAAAGATCGACGACGCCGGACTCGAAGCGTTGGAAGCCAACGCCTGTCCAGGCGCGGGCGCATGCGGCGGCCAGTTTACCGCCAACACGATGGCCATGAGCGGCGAGATCCTCGGGATTTCGCCGATTCAGCTTTCTGGCGTTCCGGCGACTGCAGCGAGCAAGCATGCGGCTACTCGCGAGGCCGGCCGCATCCTGATGGATGCCGTTCGCGCCAATCGCCGGCCCTCGCAGATCATCACCCGCAAGTCGCTCGAGAACACCATCGCCAGCGTGGCTGCCAGCGGGGGTTCGACGAATGCGGTGCTGCATCTGCTGGCTATCGCCAGAGAGATGGGCATTCCACTTTCAATCGACGATTTCGACCTCATCAGCGCGCGCACGCCTTATATTTGTTCGCTGACTCCCGCAGGAAAGTATGTGGCCTCGGATTATCAGGCGGCGGGCGGCTCGCGCCTGCTTGCGCAGCGGCTCATCGATGCGGGCTACGCCGATGGCTCGACGCTCACCATCAGCGGCAAGACCCTTGCGGAAGAGGCGGCGCTGGCCGTTGAGACGGCTGGACAAGATGTCATTCACACCTTTGAGAATCCAATCAAGCCGAACGGCGGGCTGGTGATTCTCAAAGGCAATCTCGCGCCCGAGGGCTCGGTGATGAAGATCGCCGCGGCCAACCGCTACGAGCATCGCGGCCCGGCGCGCGTCTTCGACTGCGAGGAAGATTGCTTCGCCGCCGTGCAGACGGGCAAGATCCAGCCCGGCGATGTGTTGGTCATTCGTTATGAAGGCCCCAAGGGCGGGCCTGGCATGAGAGAGATGCTGCAAGTCACGGCAGCCATCAGTTCGAACGCCGAACTCAGCGCACACGTGGCGCTGCTTACCGACGGCCGCTTCAGCGGCGCGACGAGAGGCTTCACCGCCGGCCACGTAGCTCCTGAGGCCTTTGTCGGTGGACCCATCGCCGCCGTGCGCGAGGGCGACATTATTCGCTTTGATATTCCCAACCGCAAACTCGACGTTGAGATCAGCGATGAGGAGATGGCGGCTCGTTTGAAAGGTTTTACACCACCGGCTCTGCGGTTCGCACGCGGCGTCTTCCGCAAATATGTGGATCGGGTAAACTCCGCATCGGAAGGCGCAACTACGTAAGTACGGCTTCTAGCTTTTAGCTAGAATCCAGTAACTCAGAGGCAACAGAAGTAAGCAGGCGGTATCCGGAAC